>JBFHFE010000005.1:0-194366 GCA_041583785.1 Draconibacterium sp.
ATGTAGATTTAATCAGGGATGTTAAAATAACAGAGTTTGAAACAGTCTTATTAAAAATTAAAGACCTGCTTGCCAGGCATAAAATCGGCCATGTTACTATTCAACCTGAGTTTTCGGTGAGCGATAATAAACAAATTATACATTAACAGTTTACATCATTGAGGGTTTATAATAAGTGCTCAAATTCGGGGAATTTTCACGGAGCAAATGCTCTGCTTTGCCTAATGGTTTGCGCGTTGTTGCTACAGCAATGAACGAACTGGGTGTTGTTTGTACAGGCGACAGCACCTTGCACGCCATCGTCAATTTGAGCTAAAATCACTGTGCCACCTGCTTGGGCTAGGGAATACAGGTAATTGCTGGTTCTACTTTCGGTAATGGTAATCTTGAAAAAGCTTATAAAAGGAAATGGGCACTTACCTTGATCGATAAGAAAACGAACCGGGCAGTGCGTGTTACCCCAACAGCAGAAGTCATATTGTTGAATAAAAAAAACGAGTTTTTTAAAGATTACCGGGAAAAAAGGCGTGCCTCCCACACAAGTTCCTGATGCGGTGGTAAAAGCTTTGGTCGTTAAAGTAATGAATGCAACTGAGAATATGATTATGAAAATCTCGGAGGTCTTCGAATAACAATGGATCAGCCGGTTCACTCATTTAACAGTTTTGTGTGCGAAGAGTGTGGCGAAATGACTGTCATGGAATATGGCCGGGTAAAAGGCGATAAAAAGGTGTGCATGGATTGTGCCGCAAAATAAAACATCAAAAACTTAATTTAATTACCATTTGGGTACAATGCAGGTTTAATGTTTAAGGTGAATTTTGCTCAGTTGTATTTCCTAATGATTGAATTTAAAATTGGAATATTCTTTTTCGACTGCTATTTTTTAAGCCAAAAAAAGCTGCTAATTTAAATTAGCAGCTTTTATATCAATAGTATTACTATTTACTGAATAGAAATTTATTTCTTCTTTCCGGCAATTTCAATTCCAACACGCTGACCTTTGTAAGTTGCGTTTTTGAAATTTTTCACAATTTCTCTTTCGTAACGTTTGTCTATTTCGAAAAATGAGAAACCTTTTAATACCTCAATGCTTCCAATCTCAACACTTTTGCCGGGCATATTTTGGTTAATCAAGTCTATGATGGTGCGTTTGCTAACTCCGCTCTTTTTCCCCATGTTAAAGAAAAAACGTGAGAATTCGTATCCGCTTCTGTTTCCGCGTTCTCCACGATCGCCGCGTTCGCGTCCACGAGCTCCTCTGTCGCGGTCTCTGCCACCTCGTTCTTCACGTCCTTTGCGACGTCCGTCACGACTGTTACGTCCAAATTCTTTTTCTCGTGCTTCGTCAACATTAATGTCAGGAGCATTTTGGTAATAACTTAGAAAGCGATTAAACTCAACCGAAACAAAATGTTTAATCAGTTCTTCGCGTTCAAGCCATGCCAGTTTTTTGTAGATAACCGGCATAAATTCACCAATATTATCGTCGTTTACTTCAACTTTCTCAACCCTGTCGATAAGGCTAAAAAGTTGTTTTTCGCAAATGGATTTTCCCGAAGGCACATCCTTTTTAGTAAAAGGTTTGTTAATAGAGTGTTCAACTTGTCTTAGCTTGCCTTTCTCCCGCATGTGAATTAAGGTAACCGAAACTCCTGTTTTACCTGCACGTCCTGTACGTCCGCTTCGGTGTACATAAACTTCAGGGTCATCGGGTAAGTTATAGTTAATTACATGGGTTAAATCGTTAACGTCTAATCCACGGGCAGCTACGTCGGTTGCTACCAGCATCTGCAAATGTTTTCCACGGAAACGAGCCATAACATGGTCGCGTTGCGCTTGCGATAAATCGCCATGCAAAGCATCGGCATTGTAACCGTCCTGCATTAATTTATCGGCAACATCTTTAGTCTCTGCACGTGTTCTGCAGAAAATAATTCCATAAATGTTTGGATTAACGTCAGCGATACGCTTAAGTGCCAGATAGCGGTCTTTGGCATGAACCAAATAGTAATTGTGCTCAACCGTGTCGGCACCCATGTTGCGTTTTCCAACCGAGATTTCCTGAATATCGGTCATGTACTTTTTAGAGATAGCAACAATTTCTTTCGGCATGGTTGCCGAAAACAGAAGTGTTTGCTTTTCGTCAGGAGAGTTTTCCAGAATCGCATCCAAATCGTCTTTAAATCCCATCGAAAGCATTTCGTCTGCTTCGTCCAGAACTACCCAACGAATTTCTTCAACTTTTAGCTTTTTACGTTTTATCAAATCCAGTGTCCGTCCTGGTGTTCCGACAACAATTTGCGGACCTTTTTCAAGGTCTTTTATTTGTGCCCTAATATCCGATCCCCCATAAACCACCGCGCTTTTGAATTTTGGTGTGTTTTTCGAATATTTTTTTAAGTCGTTGGCAATTTGCATTGCCAGTTCTCGAGTCGGGCTTAAAATTAAAGCCTGAATCGATTTTTTTGCCGTATCAATCTGTTGAATGATAGGCAGCCCAAATGCAGCTGTTTTCCCGGTTCCGGTTTGAGCTAATGCTACCACGTCTTGCGTGCTTTCCAATAAAAAAGGAATTGTTTTTTCCTGTACTGGAGTAGGTTGCTCAAAACCAAGTTCTTCAATCGCCGATTGAATTTCGGTACTAAGCCCCATTTCTTTAAATAATGTCATTCTAATCTTATAAAATTTGGGTGCAAAGGTATTCTTTTAAAATGAATTTCAGGCATTTATGAATAAATGTTACCCGTATCTAAACATGCAAAAAATATTGAAGGCATTTTTGTTTTGTCAAATGATTCATGTATTTCTTCTTTTTTGATTACTATTTCAAGTCGATTTTAAGCGGTTTCTCTTACTTTTGTTATATTCTTATTTACTTTAAAAGTTAATAGATGATTCGAAAAGAGCTTCAGAAAATAAAATATTTCCTGCAAAATTTAATCCTTTTTCTATCGCTACTTTTATGTGTGTCAGAGGTTTGTGCGCAAGAGGCAGATACTATTGTTCCATTCGTTAAAGAACCTGAGAAAATTTTGCGGAAAATTGATATCCGCGATGTGGTTCGTAATGGTTTGAATTTTTGGCAGGACGAGTTTTCGGGGCATTGGGCAGGATTCGATTTTGGATTTAACATGTTTCTGAATGAAGATTATTCGGGTTATGATTCGCATTTTATGAACAATGACGTTTTTCGTTCGAATGCAGCCTTTATTAATTTTATTCAGCAAAGTGTTGGGCTGCATAGAACCAGGAATACAATTGGACTGGTTACCGGGATGGGGCTTCAATTGCAAAGTTTCCGGCTGGATGAAAATACCACGATTTATAAAGATGAAAGCGGGGTGATTTATCCGGAAGAATTGTATTTTGCTGATAACCAGAAATCGAAATTTTCTATTGTTTGGTTAACCATACCTTTGCTTGCCGAGGTTCAAATCCCCGTAAATCATTACGAGAACCGAGTTTATTTTTCGGCCGGTGTATTGGGCGGGTTACGTTTGGGGAGTCATACAAAAATTAAATATAAATCTGAGCAAAAGGAGAAATTGAAAGTGGTGGATGATTTTTCCATTCATGATTTTAAATACTCGGCGATGGTTCGAGTTGGATACCGCTGGCTGAATATTTTTGCAAGCTGCGATTTGGTGCCCCTTTTTAAAAATGACAAGGGGCCAGAGCTCACTCCTTTTTCTTTTGGAGTTACCTTGTTGAGGTTTTAGCAGTAATTCGAACAATTATCATTTCTTATGAGCTTTAAAAAGATATAATTGCAAATTATTTTAATCGTTAATTTTTACCGTGGAATTCGGGTTTCCGGCTTCCTTTAAAAGAACAAATATGAAATTATTATTGATGAGTAACTCAACCATGCCGGGTGAGCCTTATTTAGATTACCCCAAAAATGAAATAAAAAAATTCTTGGGAGAAAAACCGGTTACCGCTGTTTTTATTCCTTACGCCGCCGTTACTTTCTCGTTTGATACCTATTGCGAAAAAGTAGAAGAACGTTTTGCCGAAGTAGGACATCATATCGTTGGAATTCATACTTTCGACGATCCGATAAAAGCCATTGAGCAAGCCGAAGCTATTGTTATTGGTGGAGGAAATTCCTGGCAGCTTGTACGGATGATGCGCGATCAAAAATTAATGGACCCTATTCGTAAAAAGGTATTTAGCGGAGTGCCATATATGGGGTGGAGTGCCGGCTCGAATGTGGCTTGTCCAACACTTCGTACCACCAACGATATGCCTATTATCGATCCGAAAGGTTTCGATACCATTGGTCTGATTCCTTTCCAGATTAATCCGCATTATCTTGATGCCAATCCAGAAGGTCATGGCGGAGAAACCCGCCAGAAGCGTATTGAAGAATTTGTGGAAATTAACCAGGACTGTTACGTTGCCGGTTTGCGCGAAGGTACTATGTTTAAGCTTGAAAATGAAAAGCTTGAGCTAATTGGTAATCGCACGTGTCGCATTTTCAAAAAAGGACAGGAGCCCATCGAATTATCTTCGGGCGACGACTTTCAATTTTTGTTGGGATAACAAAAGCAGAAGGTGTTAAAACAAAAAAAAAGTAGCGCCTTTTTGAAAGGTGCTACTTTTTTTATGCTTTTTACCTTGCTAAATTGAAAGAAAGCTTGATGGTGTCAATTATTTCTCTTCGGCCCATATTGACTCCATTTTGTAAACATCGAGATTGTCTATTCCTAATTCACCACCGTTGGTAAAAAGTAGCAAATCAAGTGCCTTTTCGTTGGGCGTAAAATAATTTGAAATAACTAATTCTCCATCGTTGGCAAAAACTTCGATGGATGTGCGGTCGAGCAGAATTTCAAGCTTAAGTTTATCCCCAATT
Source organism: Draconibacterium sp. (assembly GCA_041583785.1). Lineage (GTDB taxonomy): Bacteria > Bacteroidota > Bacteroidia > Bacteroidales > Prolixibacteraceae > Draconibacterium. The sequence continues at coordinate 4,862 of JBFHFE010000005.1, forward strand.
GTGGCTAGCGGTACTGTACATCCCAGAACTGAAAGAGTACCACGTTGTACATTGTATAATATTTCGGTGCCCGTGCTTTTAATACTGTGTCTTAGCATGAATCCAAAGTTATTCGAGGTCTTCACATCAAATTCGGCAATGATATGTAAGCAATCGCCCGAAACCTTTTTTAGTTTGTTTTGCGGTAGCCCCGGGATTACGTTTTTGTTTTCCCATGAATAATTTTTCCCGTGTAACAGGTTTATCTCTTCTATTGGTTTTCTTATCAGTTTATATCCGGTAGGAGATTTTGTTACCGAAAGCTCGCAGGGAAACGACATTTGTCTGTTGAATGGCATTCCTGACTGTTCTTCTCCTTGCAACTGTGCAATCTGAATAATACGTCCATCTTCGGCAGGGATGTTGCTCCAGGTTTTAGTAGCCGAATAATTTTTGCCCCAGTCGCTTTTCATTTTTCCCGATTCTGGACTAAATTTCTTTCCGTCGAAATCTCCAATCAGATAACTGCCATCGCCATCAAAAAGTACCCATTTGGTTTCGTCAGGTCGATTGGTAACGTTAAATTCTATCAAATCGGGGCACTCAGAAAATCCAGGGATGTGGCTTTCCCACTTCCAGTCAATCAAATTATCGGAAGTGTAAATCGATACTCCTTTTGAATTGTCGCTTTCGGTTAGCTTCCGGTACAGCACCATTGCATATTTTTGAGATGGATTGTGCCAGATTACTTTCGGGTCGCGTGCATCGCCTTTTTCATTCTGTTCTATTACGGGATTGCTTTCGTATTTTTCCCAGGTTTTTCCCTTATCGGTACTGTAGGCAATTTGCTGCCCGCAGTGTTTGTTGGCGTAGAAAGCAATTAGCGTTTGGGTTTTGCCCGTTTGTTTTCCGAGAAGGTTTGTTTTGTCAACTATTACCGAGCCTGATAAGGCATCGAATTGTAGCGAATCTCTGGTGTTTTCTTTTGAGGACAGTGCTACTGCCTGGTGTTCCCAGTGTAGCAAGTCGGTGCTGGTGGTATGTCCCCAGTGAATAGAATCACAATCCGTTCCGATAGTGTTATATGGGTAATACATTTTGTACTGCCCGTCAAAATAAATTAAACCATTCGGATTGCTTTGCCAATTCCTTTCCGGCGTAAAATGGAATTGTGGATAATATTTCGTTTCGTAATATTTCTTTTCTGACTTAGGGTAAAAAGATGTAACGAGTAGAATGATAGCGAGTAATACTGTTGATAAAAAATTCATAAAAATAAGGATTCTGTTTTTTTTTAGCTTGGCTAAACTATGAAAAAAAAATCGGTTTTGTAAAATTTATTGCTACTTTATAATTATAAATACATGAGTGTAGAAATGTTATTTTACCGGCTCTTTCTGTTTTCAAATCAAATCATCATTGTTATAAATATTATATCGTATGCATTCTGGTTTTATTGTCTTGTTCGGTAATTTTGTTCGGCATAAGTAATTGGCTGTTTTGCTAATCACCGGTTTTAAGTCGGCAATGCGGAGTTTTGCATCAGGTAAATGCTTACTTCTTTTAAGCATATTGCATCAGAGGTTTCAGCAATGGAAATTTTAGAGTTAGCCAAAGATGTTCGAAATTTGCTGGCATAACAAACCCTAATTTAAGTTGAGATGAAGCAAAACCATTTAATCATTCGAAGATCTGTTCTAAGTAGATTTAACATTTTATAATTTTCGTTATCAAATAAAGATTGAAGCATAAGTTTGTTTTTTTTTCTGAATTCTGGCTGTAATAAATCCACTGATTTACACCGCAAACCCTATAAATCAGTCAGGTTGTCAGAAAGCAGAGTAACTCACTCTTCTTGCTAATCTTATTATTTCTTGCTTTTTCGAAAAACTACAAGTACTGGGTGAGGCAAACCTAATTTAAGTTGTAATGAGACGTTTACTATTAATCGTCCTTACATTTGCTGTCGCTTGCAATGTTTGGGCACAGAAGCAACATCCGGAGAAATTAACCTTAGTTAATGCTCCGATTAATATTGCTTCCGAAGAAATTAAGAAATCGTTTACCCCACCTGCCGAATATGGTTTAAAAAGCGGAAGTGTAGCACAATCTGATTATGAAGTGGAATTTGTCGACTTCCCTGAAGAAGCTGAGTCTGCATTCTTGTATGCCATTTCAATATGCGAAGACCTTATATCATCAACTGTTCCTATTCGGGTTCAGGCAGTTTGGGATGACCTTGGAAGTAATACTTTAGCTCAAAGCAAACCTTCTTGTTTTTATAAGAATTTCGACGGAGCACGTTTGAGTGATGTTTATTATCCTGTGGCATTGGTTGAAAAACTCGCCGAAAAAGAATACAATGATTCGGATGCTGATATTGTTTGCACATTTAGCAGCGATATTAGCTGGTATCTGGGAATCGATGGTGATTGTCCATCGGACAAATATGATTTCGTTAGTGTTGCAATTCACGAAATGGTGCATGGCTTCGGATTTGTTGGTTTCTTCGATGTGGATGACGGAATTGGAAATCTCGATAATTCTAATGGAGTTCCAAGTATCTACGATGTTTACATTTACAATAGCATTAATCAGCAAATTACTGATGAAAGTATTTACGAAATCCCGTCGACAACACTTGGAGATGTTTTAACATCCAATAGTCTGGTTTTGAAAGGGAGCGATGGTGTTGATAAAGAGGATGTTTACGCACCTTCTTCCTGGATTCGGGGAAGCAGTGTTTATCACTATGCTGAAACTGGTTTTGAAAGTGATGATGCCAACGCATTAATGAGTCCTTATATTTACAAAGGAGAAGCCATTCATTACCCGGGTGACAAAACTATGGAGTTGCTGGCAGAGTTCGGATGGGAATCCTTAAGTTTCGAAGATGCCGAAATTTGCGACATTGAGACAGCTGTTGAGAACTTGCCGGTTGCTATCCAGTTAAGCAGCGAACTTGAAATTGACAGCTCGTCGGTGCAAATAATTTATTCAGTCGATAAGTTTGTTAGTTCAAAAAATGTTAGCCTTGAATATAATTTAGACACGAAGAAATTTGAAGGAGAAATTTCCCTGGATAACTATAAGGGAACAGTTCAATATTATTACAAAGCAACTTCGGAAAATAATATCGACTTTACTAGCCCGTCGATGGCTCCCGATGATATATACTATTTTTACATTGGAACCGACTATTATCCTCCGGAATTGTATCACAACCCCGAGCAATTAGTGGTTGCAACAAACCCCAGCCTCGATATGATTGCTGAGGCAACCGATAATGTTGGTGTTGAGACGATTAAAATTGAATACCTGATTAATGGAGAAGTTCAGGAGTATTTAGTTCTCGAAGACAAGGGTTCTGATACCTACCAAGGAGAACTTGAGTTACCCGAAGGTCTTACCGATGATGATCTTGTGCAATATCGCGTTATTGCTATTGATATCTCTTGCAGGGGAAATACACGATATTTGCCATCCTCGGGATATTATACCGTTGACGTTTGCGAATCGGAAACACCAGTAAGAGGTTATTATACCGATTTTAATAATGCAAATACTGATTTCAATTTCTCAAATTTTGAGATGACTGCTCCTGACGGGTTTTCTGACGTAAATTTACATACTGTTAGCCCCTATCCCGAGTCGAGTATCGAAAATCAAAAATACAGCCTGGTTGCACAGTTAAAATACCCCATAATTATTGAAGAAAATGGAACGATGAGCTTTGATGAAGTCGTTTTGGTTGAGCCGGGCGACGATGGTGCTGTTTATACAGAAGAAACATTCTGGGACTTCGTAATTGTTGAAGGCAGTAAAGATTGTGGTAAAAACTGGTTGGCGGTTACCGACGGTTACGACTCGGGATTAGATGAGCTTTGGAACTTTTCTTTTACCAATTCACTGAAAAGTACAGTTTCTGAAGCCGAGGGGGAAGAGGATATGTTCTTGACCCAGACTATTAATTTAACCGAAAATACTGCTTTCGAAGCAGGCGATACCGTGCTATTTCGTTTCCGTCTCGCATCCGACACCGAAGTCACCGGCTGGGGCTGGGCAATCGATAATCTAAGTATTCAGGAGGTAACAACCGCTACCGATGATATTTTAGCGCAGGATGAGGTGGTTATCTATCCAAACCCGTTTAGCGAGAGTATTTATATTGAAGGTTTCGACTCCGGAAATGCGTCGGATGTAGAGGTTATTGTAACCGATTTGTACGGCAAAACAGTATATCGCGAAACAAGATATGACGCTTCCTATTCGCAGAAATTTAAAGTCGACTTGCCCAATATCGCTCCGGGAATTTATCTGGCGTCGGTTACTGATAATCAGTCGAATAAAATAACTCAAAGGATTATTAAAAAATAGAATTATGGAAACTTTACTAATGATAGCATTTGTTGCTGCACTTGTCGGATTAATTATTTCTTTAGTCGTATTGTATAAGTTGGTTACAGGAAACAAAGCCAACAGGATTAAATATTAGATAAAATTGTTTTAAACTGGAAAATGTCGGGATTTTATTCCGACATTTTTTGTAATGGTTTAGCGGGAATATTTGTAGTATCTTTGATAATAAGTTGTAAGTTTTAAACAACTGTATCCACTTTATCGTTAGATTTTAAACAATATTATCAGATGATTGCAAAGCTATTTGTGACAGGTGTGTTTTTTTTCCTGGGTTTTATGGTAAGTGCACAAAATCTCAAGGTTATCCAGGGGGACAGAGTTCCACGCTTTTCCTGTTATGCATCAGGGAAAGTGGAAAAGTCTTTTATTTCACCTCCTGCGGTATTAAAATCAATTGATCCCCTTTGCGATATTGTGGTGACGTATATCGACTTTCCTGAAGATGCTGAAAGTGCCTTCGAATATGCTGTTGAGCAATGGGAAAAGTTAATCGAATCAGACAGACCCATACGTATTGAAGTAACGTGGGACGACGAAATGGCATCATCTACTCTGGGAAGTTGTGGTCCCGAAGCTTTTTACGCCGATTTCACCGATTCTCCTTTTCGAGGAGTTTATTACCCGGTGGCCGTGGCCGAGAAGATTGCAGGAGAAGAATTAAACGGCAGTTCAAGATTCGATATTATTGCTTCGTTTAATAGCACTATTGACTGGTACTTAGGTACGGATGGTGCTACGCCCTATTCGCAATACGATTTTGTAACCGTTGTTATGCACGAAATCGCTCATGGCCTGGGCTACACTGGTTTTTTCGATAGTAACGGAGATATTGGAAGCTATGGCTTTTACGAATTTGGAGATGCTTCCACTTTTGATCTGCTGGTTGTAAATAATTATGAGAATCAGTTGGTGGATACCTCTTACTACAACAATTTGTCTTCAGAACTGGGAGCTGCTCTTGAGTCGGGGGATTTGTATGCCAACAGTCCAATTGCTAAAGCCGCTAATGGTGGTGTTAAACCAAGATTGTATGTGCCAACATCTTTTGATGCTGGGTCAAGTATTTATCATTTAAATGAGGCTTCTTATACCACCGGCAATCTGAATTCGCTGATGACCCCGATGCTTGGGAAAGGCGAAGCTATCCACAATCCCGGCGAACTTTCTCTGGGAATACTTGAGGATATGGGCTGGAGTAATCTTTTTATTCGTTTCGAACCTCTTAAGGACAAATATGAGATTGGCCCTCTAACCTTCAACGTAATGGTTGAAAGCGACTACAAAATTGATTCTTCGGCTCTTTATGTTATTTATTCAATCGATGGATTTCAGTTGCATTCGGATACCCTCTTGCTTTCTGCTTCAAATAAAGAAAATACCATTAGCGCTACGTTAATTCCTGATGCCGAAGTTGATAGCATTTCCTACTATTTGCAGGTAAAAGATACGATGAACAGGGTTCGGACTTTGCCGTGTTATGCTCCGCGCGAATATTATGTGATTAAGTTTGGCCCCGACAGCGAAAAACCGGTTATTACTCATACTCCTATACCTTATTTTTTGATGACGGATGAGCCGTTATTGGTTGAAGCACAGGCCGATGATAATTTTGGAATTGATACTGTATTTGTGCGTTATGCACTAAATGATGGGCAAACAATGTTTTTTGGCTTATCGAAAAAACAGGGTACTACCTATTCTGGCTATTTTAATTTTAACATGGAAGAATTAAAAGATGGCGATATTGTAAGCTATAACATCGTGGCAAAAGATTCGTCGCTGGCAGCCAATACAACCGTATTTCCTGAAGATGAGGCAATGGTTTTTAAGGTGGAAGAGATCTTTGATCCAGTAAGTTCTTATGTCAACGATTTTAACAATTCAACGGCTGACTTTTTGACTTACGACTTCGACGTATACACCGCCAGTAATTTTACAAATGGTGCGCTGCACAGCCCTCATCCCTATGCAAGTCCGAATGTCGATAATGAAGAATTTAATTTTTTCACCTTTCTGAAATATCCCATTATTATAAAAGAAGAAGGAAGTATGACATTTGATGAAGTAGTATTGGTTGAGCCCGGTGAAACCGAATCGGCTTATGGAGATGCTGAGTATTGGGATTATGCAATTATTGAAGGAAGTAAGGATTATGGAGAAACCTGGATGGCAATGACCGATGGGTACGACTCGGGAGACAAGGAGGAATGGCTGCAAAGTTATAACCTGGGAATTGTTGGGCAGGACTCTGAAACCGATGGGAGTTCCGACTTATTCTTTAACCGCGAAATTTCATTGCCTGAAAATGGAAACTTTCAAGCTGGTGATACTGTGCTAATTCGCTTCCGGCTTTACTCCGATGCGTATGCAAATGGCTGGGGATGGGCCATCGATAATCTGCGGATTCAGCAACCTCTGGCTGCAACTATAACAAATTTGTCTGTTGAAAATATTCGGGTATATCCGAATCCGTTTGAGAATTCGGTAACGGTTGCAGTAAGTTCTTCAGGAAATCTGGATGAGCTTACTATTGAAGTATTTAATGTGGTTGGGACCAAGGTTTATTCGACAACCGTGCAAGATGTTCGAGGTTTGTTAAACACTGAAATAAACCTTGCCCGTTTGGGAGGCGGACTTTTTCTGGTTAGAGTTAGCGAGAATGGGAAACAGGTATTGTCGAAAAAGTTAATTAAAAACTAAATTTGGGTGTTTGGCTTTTAATTTCCAAGGTAAAACCATGGCATTTGTTTCATTTTTAAAATATATCTCTATATTTGTGCACACAATAAGTAAATAATGAAGTCAATTTTTAACAATAACTATTTCTACTTTTATTTTTATTACGGTTCTGAAAACGGGATCAGAAAGTAGAATATTGTTAAAACTGAAAATATTTTACAAAAAGGTCTCGAAAAAATTCGGGACCTTTTTTTTATAAAAAAATTAAAATGAAGACAACAATTATAGGACTTGGGTTAATCGGCGGTTCAATTGCAAAAGACCTGCGAAAATCGGGTTTTGCCACTGAGTTAATTGGTGTTGAAACCAACGAAAAGCATGCCGCAAAGGCTCTGGAAATTGGTTTGGTTGATAAGGTGGAAACCCTCGAGGGAGCAGTTTGCGATACCGATTTGGTAGTTATTGCAATCCCTGTTGACAAAGCAAAAGCAGTATTGCCTCAGGTGCTCGATTGTATTAATAGCGGAACCACTGTTACAGATATGGGCTCAACAAAAAAAGCCCTTGTCGATTCGGTCGCAGGGCACAAACGCCGAAAGAATTTTGTACCGGCTCACCCAATGTCGGGAACTGAAAACTCAGGCCCTACAGCAGCAATCGAAGGTCTTTTTAAAGGTAAAATTGCCATTTTGTGCGATCAGGAGGATTCTGGCCCACAGCATGTTGCCCTGGTTGAAAAGATGTTTCAAAGCCTTAAAATGGACATAGCCTATATGACTTCCGATGAACAAGACCACAGTACAGCCTTTGTGTCGCACCTGCCGCATGCCGCAGCTTATGCATTGGCAAATGCAGTTCAGGCTAAGGAAGATAGGAATATTATTTTCGATTTGGCAAGTGGTGGTTTTCGCTCAACGGTTCGTTTGGCAAAAAGTTCGGCTACCATGTGGCATCCTATTTTTCAACAAAACCGTAGCTATGTTGTTGAATCGCTGGATGTGTATATTAAGCACCTCGTTGAATTTCGCGATTGTATGAAAAACGAAGACGATGAAAAAATGTTGACCTTAATTAAGAATGCAAATAATATACGCGGAATTTTAGAAGGACAAAATCCGAATCTAGTAAAGAATGAAGAAATAGTAACAAAATTTTATACAAAATAATCATGACATTAAAACTCGACATTAATCCAATAAAAGCATGGTTGCCTCACATCGACAATCCCTTGTTAATTTCGGGGCCATGTAGTCTCGAAACAGAAGAACAAACATTGGAAACTGCTCGTTTGCTGGCCAAGGACAAACGCGTTTTTGTATTTCGGGGAGGGGTTTGGAAACCACGTACCCGCCCTGGTTCGTTCGAAGGTGTTGGTTCCATTGGCTTGCAATGGCTGAAAAAAGTTAAAGAAGAAACCGGGCTTCCTGTGGGAACCGAAGTGGCAAATGCACAACATACCGAGGAGGCGTTAAAAGCTGGCCTCGATGTATTGTGGATTGGAGCTCGTTCTACTGCCAGTCCGTTTGTTGTGCAGGAAATTGCGGATGTAGTTAAAGGTAGCAATGCAGTAGTAATGGTTAAAAATCCTGTAAATCCCGATGTGCAGTTGTGGATGGGAGCCATTGAGCGTATTAACCAGGCCGGGATTAAAAATATTGTAGCCATTCATCGTGGTTTTACTCCATTTCGCGATACCAAATACCGTAATTACCCCAACTGGAAAACAGTAATTGAGCTGAAACGTACTCTGCCTAATTTGCCTATTATCTGCGATCCCAGCCATATTGCTGGTTCGCGCGAATTTTTGCTTGAAATTTCTCAAAAGGCATTCGATATGGGGCTGGAAGGTTTAATGATCGAATCGCACAGAGATCCGTCTTGTGCGATGAGCGACGCCGCTCAACAACTGACTCCGGCTGATTTGGGTAAAATGCTCGATAAATTGGTTATTCGCCACGAAAACGCTAATAATCCCGATTTTGAAAATCAACTGGATGTGTTGCGTAACCGTATCGATGCCATAGACTCGGAAATGCTGGAATTGCTTGCATCGCGTGTTGAAATTGTGAAACAAATTGGGAAGTATAAAAAGGATCACAACGTTACCGCACTTCAAATTAACCGTTGGACACAGTTGATGGAAAACCGCGTAGCTTTAGGAAAGAATGTAAATTTAAACGAAACGTTTGTAAAAATTCTGTTCCAGTTAATTCACGAAGATTCGGTGCGTATGCAAACCGAAATTATGGATGAAGAATAAGCTTATACCAATATTGGAATGAGCCTTATTTTTCCGTTCTTATAAGTTATGCATCGTTGATCTCCCGGGTTCCGATTAAAATATGGCGCTCAGAAATCCTGAATTATGCAAAATTTGTATAAGAGATGGTGTAAACTGGGTTGTGATTTTTGTGAACCCCGGGGTTGTGAATCTATTTCCTGGAGGAGTTTTTCTCCGAATTCCTTTGCGAAAAGGCATCGGCACTGCGTTTGGTGTTGTGTAGACACATATGCTGTTGCCCTGCTGCCAAAGGGTTAGGGAAGATTCACGAAATACCTCACTCCTGCGAGCGAAAGAAGGTGTTCTGTTTTTAGAAGTGAGTTCTTTTCAAACAAAAATGGGTTAAATTCATTTATTGAATTTAACCCATTTTTATATAAGGTTTTACTTTGTAAGGTGCCACCTTAATTTTGTTGCCCGTTTTCAGTACTGCTTTGTTCTGATAGCCGGGAAATCATTTTGCATAAGCCTTTTTGCATGGCCACTTCTATCTCTTTGTGTTTCGGGAGTTTCTTGCCAATAAAAATAATAAAAACTGCAAGTTGGTAGTTTTTAATATCATCGTAAATGATATGCTTATTCAAGCGGTAAGTTTCGCGTAGCAAACGCTTAATACGGTTGCGGGCTACTGCTCGCTTAAAATTCTTTTTACTCACTGTAAATGCTGCCTGTGCAGGGTAGTCAGAAGGAATTTGGCTTTTTGCATAAACGATTTTAAGCGGGTATTGTAAAAATGATTCGCCTTCAGCAAAAAGCCTCTCAATTACTTTTATACTACAAAGTCTTTCTGCTTTTTTTAGCGAGAAGTTTTTCTTGTTGGTTTTATTTTCTGAACCAGTATTCATTGTAAATTAAAAAAGGCCATCCATCGTCCGACAGATAGCCTTTAAAAGTATATATTATTTCTTTCTTCTATTTGTTTTTCTTAATATATTGCTCCAGTGCCATTGTCATCGAAGGTGCTTGTGATGTTGGTGCTTCAATGTCGAGGCGAAGGCCGGCATCGCGAACTGCTTTAGCTGTTGAAGGGCCGAAACAGGCAATGCGTGTGGAGTTTTGTTCAAAATCAGGAAAGTTCTGATAGAGCGATTTAATTCCTGAAGGACTGAAAAATACCAAAACATCGTATTTTATGTCGGCTAAGTCTGATAAGTCGGCACTTACCGTGCGGTACAGAATTGCTTTGGTATAGTTGTAGCCTTCTTTGTCTAACAACATCGGAATTTCCTGCTTATGAATATCGGAAAGCGGGACCAAGAATTTTTCATCTTTATGCTTTTTCATCGTATTTACCAGGTCGGCAAATCTTCCATCGGCATAAAATATTTTTCTTTTTCGGTAAACAATATATTTCTGTAGGTAGAAGGCTGTCGCTTCTGAGATGCAAAAATATTTCATTGAATCTGGCACTGTTAGGCGCAACTCCTGGCTTATCCTGAAGAAATGATCAATGGCTGTACGGCTGGTAAATATAACCGCCGTATGATCCAGGATATGAATTCGTGTTTGACGAAATTCCTTTGCAGGCACACCTTCAACTTGTATGAAAGGCCTGAAATCAATTTTAAGTCCGTTTTTCTCGGCCAATTCGAAATATGGCGATTTGGCTGTGCTCGGTTCTGGCTGTGATACTAAAATGCTCTTGACTTTCAAAATTTTCTGCTTTTAATGAAACATTCCCCTTCTTATTCAACTACTACTTTATAAATTAAAAGCAAGGGTAAAAATTCAAGTGTACAAAGGTACAAAAAGAGATAACATAAAGGAAATTGTTTTTTTAATAAAATGAAAATACCTCGTTGAAGTAACAATAAGTATAGTATTAGTAGTATTGCTAATCCTATAAATACTATGAATACTGGTGTTCTGACAGGTGAAAAAGAAATTAAGATTATAACCGGAAGTAAAATTAATCCTAAGGATCGGTTAAAATTATCGTGATTAAACAAGAATTCGCGTGTTTCGTAGGTGGCTTCGAACAGCAATCCAAGCGCCAAATAGATTAATTTCTTTCCTAAAAAATAAAGTAGCACAAAACCCAAAACTTTTAAATAATAGGTGGGGCTGGTTAGTGCATTTTTAAATTTTAGAACGTTTAGCAGTTGAAAGATGAATATAGAAAACGTAATATAGAAGATAATATTTAAACGGAACGCAGCATGAGACAGTGGGTAATTTCTTTCTTTTAGCATGCGTGTAGAGGTGGCATAATTGAATAGCGACAAAAACAAATGGTTCATGTATTTTTTTGACGCATAACGTATGGTGGCAAAAATAAAAAGAGCCAAAAACAAAATTGCAGTTAGCCAGTCGGTATTCGCATTTTGTCGCTGGTGGGTCGGTAAAATTAGTCCCGTATTCTTAGGAGTAATGTGGCTAACAACAAGGTTTGTGCGCGGAACAATATACCTGGAGTCATTAACCAATAATTTTTTTTCTTGTTGCATCTGCCAGTTTCGAATCTGATTGGCAGTGTATTTTTTCTTTGTCAAAACCTCAGCAGCCTCCTTCCTTTCCGGAATTTCAAGGATAGAGACAGGCTTTTGTTTAAATATGTCATTTAATTCCATGCTTTTAGGAATCGCATGAATAAGACTTTTTACTCCCGTCGTGTCTTGCTGATATGTTATGAATGCATCCATTTTTTCGATAGCTCCAAAGATAATAATTTCCTTTCCCTTAAAATGTGATTTGGATGTTGTATTTTGGCGTTTATTTTAATTGTATGATTTATTTGGCTCCCTTGCAGGGATTTACCGATTTTATTTATCGCCAGGCCTATTCAAAAGTGTTTAATGAGGTCGATGCTTTTTTTATCCCATATATTGCGATGAAAAATGGTACTGTTTTGCCGAAGTACCGGAAAGAGGTTTTGCCTGAAAATAACAGGCAGCTTCGGGCAATTCCACAGGTCTTGGCCAAAGATGCCGACGAAATGCATTATCTGGTTGATGTGCTTAGCGAACTCGGTTATACTGAAATTAACCTGAATTTGGGTTGTCCGTATCCAATGGTTAACAAGCGAGGAAGAGGTTCGGCCTTGCTTCCTCATCCCGAAAAACTGGAAGAAATCCTGCATTCCTATTTCTCCGGTGAGCATCCGGAGTTATCGGTAAAATTACGCGCAGGATTGAATTCTAGCGAAGAACTTATGCCGGTTATTGAAGTATTAAATAAGTTTAGAATAAAAGAGGTTATCCTGCATCCGCGGATTGCCAAACAACTCTATTCGGGCGAAATTATTGATGAGGCTTTTCAATTGGCTGTGGAAAACCTGCAGCACAGCCTTGTTTATAACGGCGATATATTTTCGGTTTCCGATTTTAAAAAACGACAGGCACAGTTTTCTTCGTTAAAACACTGGATGCTGGGGCGCGGAATTCTAATGAATCCGTTTTTGCCAATGGAAATTAATGGTACGGAAATACCGGAGAATGAAAAGAAAAATAAGCTGAGGGATTTTCACCGTTTAATGCTTGATGGATACTCCAAAGCTATGGACAACGAGGGTAACGCCCTGAATAAAATGAAGCAGTTTTGGATTTACTTTTGTTACAATTTCCCGAACCCGCATAAAGTTCTAAAAAATATGAAAAAAGCAAACAACATACTGAAGTTCAAGGCAGAAGCTGAACGTTGTTTTGCGTTGCTGGGAAGTTCTTAATTGCACGAACAATTTTCGCGTTCGTATTTTTCCATTACCGAAATAAGGAGGGATATTTCTTTTATCTCCTCCATATTTTTGGGAACCGGACAAATTTCAAGAAATCTTTTTAATGCTTCTCTGTATTCGTTTTCTGTTTCAATCTTGTAATTCATAAAGCTTAATGTGCATCCAGCCAATTATCTGCTGCATTACTTTCAACAGTTAATTGCACGCCAATGTTTACTGCATTTTCCATTTCCGTTTTAACCATTTCACTAATCTTCTCCAACTCCGGTTTGTAGACGTCGAAATTCAATTCATCGTGTACCTGCAAAATCATTTTTGATTTAAGATTTTGCTCTTCAATCCTCTGGTGGATATTAATCATGGCTATTTTGATAATATCGGCAGCCGAACCCTGAATAGGTGCATTTATAGCATTGCGTTCGGCCATTCCACGAACTACAGCATTGGCCGAGTTGATATCTTTCAGGTATCTTCTTCTGCCTTTTATGGTTTCCACAAAACCTTGCTCTTGCGCCAGCTTAATTTGTTTGTCCATAAATTCCTTAATTTTTGGAAAATTTTCGAAATAGCCGTCGATCAGTTCTTTTGCTTCGCTGCGTGGAATATTTAAACGTTGCGAAAGCCCAAAAACTGAAATTCCGTAGATAATTCCAAAGTTGGCAGTTTTGGCTTTTCGGCGCATATCGCTGCTTACATCTTTTTCGTTAATCTTATAAATTTTGGCTGCGGTAATGGCATGTATGTCTTTGCCTTCGTTAAAAGCAAGTTGCATTTCTTCGTCACCACTCAGGGCGGCCATAATGCGCAATTCAATTTGCGAGTAGTCAGCCGAAAAGAAAGTGTGCTCATCATCCGAAGGGATAAATGCTTTGCGGATTTCGCGTCCGGCTGCATCGCGAATTGGAATATTCTGCAGGTTTGGATTTCCCGAACTTAAACGACCGGTAGCTGCAACAGCCTGGTTGTACGATGTATGTATTTTGCCTGTTTTCGGGTTTACCAGCAAAGGAAGAGCTTCAACATACGTCGATAACAGTTTTTTTAATCCTCTAAAATCTAAAATTTTACGAATAATAGGGTGGCGGTCTACCAAGCGAATCAACACCTCTTCGGAAGTGGAATATTGTTTGGTTTTTGTTTTTTTTGCGTTGCTGTCAATCTCTAACTTTTCAAACAGGATGGGACCCAGCTGTTTTGGCGACGATACATTAAATTCTACTCCGGCCAGTTCAATAATTTCTTTTTCAAGTTGAATAATTTGCTCGCGTAAAACATGTGCATACTTATTTAATTCATCTGAATTGAGTTTTACGCCCGCTTTTTCCATTTTGGCCAACACCGGAACCAATGGCATTTCCATTGTTTCAAAAAGTTCGCGCACCCCTGCTTTATCCAGCTCGGGATCGAGAGCATTCTTTAATTGAAGAGTGAGGTCGGCATCTTCGCAGGCGTAGTCGCGCAGGTTATCAACAGTTACCGAACGCATGGTTAATTGGTTTTTACCTTTTTTACCAATCAGTTTTTCGGTGGGTACTTTTTCGTAGTTTAAGTATTGAAGGCACAATAAATCCAGCCCATGTTTCATGTCGGGTTGAATCAGGTAGTGTGCCAGCATCGTATCGTAAAGTTTGCCTTTTACTTTAATGCCGTAATTACTTAGAATAAGGATATCGTACTTTATGTTTTGCCCTATTTTAGTGGTGTTTTCATCGGCAAATATTTCACGAAACTCATCCATAATCTTTTGCGCCTCTTCCCGGTTATTTGGAAGGGTAACGCAATACGCCTCGTGCTCTCTGAATGCAAACGACATGCAAACAATTTCTGCCAGATGAGTATTGAGGCTGGTGGTTTCCGTGTCGAAACAGAATTCTTTTTGCACCGACAGTTCGGCACGTAAACTGGCACGCTGCATTTCGTTTTCAACCAGGTAATACTGGTGTGGAACCGAATCGATATTTTCGGCCGATTTTGTTTCCGAAACAGCCACTTCGGCAGTTCCAAAAAGTGTCCCCTGAAAGTTGAGTTCAGGAGAGGCTTCGTTTAATTTTAACCTGCTTATTATTGTTCTGAACTCAAGCTCTTCAAGTAGTTTTTTTAGGTCCTCTTTATGAAACTCTTCACGTATAAGTTTTTCTTTTTCAAACTCAATGGGCACATCGGTGATAATGGTTGCCAGCACTTTCGATAAACGCACTTGCTCTTGTTTTTCTATGAGCCGTTCTTTTTGTTTGCCTTTTAGTTTATCGGTATTTTTATAAATGCCGTCGATGCTGCCAAATTGGGCAATTAGTTTTTGTGCCGACTTTGGGCCAACTCCCGGGCATCCCGGAATATTATCGGCCGAATCTCCCATTAAGCCTAATATGTCAATCACCTGGTCAGCGGTTTCAATACCAAAACTTTCCTGTACTTCGGGCAGTCCCCATACTTCGGCATCGCCACCTGCTTTCCCGGGTTTAAACATAAAAATGTTATCCGATACCAGTTGTGCATAATCCTTGTCGGGGGTCATCATGTAGGTTGTAAAGCCTTCCTGTTCGGCCTTCTTGGCTAATGTGCCAATTACATCATCCGCTTCAAAACCTTCTTTTTCAATTATAGGTATATTAAAAGCTTCAATAAGTTTTCGGATGTAAGGGATTGATTTCCGCAAATCCTCCGGCATTTCCTCCCTGTTGGCCTTGTATTCTTTAAACATTTCGTGCCGAAAAGTAGGTGCCGAAACATCGAAAACTGCACCAATGTAATCGGGATTTTCTTTTTCAAGTACCTGAAGAATCGCGTTTGTTACTCCAAGCATGGCCGAGGTATTCAGCCCTTTCGAGTTAAAACGTGGATTGCGGATAAACGCAAAATAGCTTCGGTAAATCAGGGCAAAGGCATCTAAAAGGAAAAGTTTTTTTGCGGTATTCTCTGGCATTGTATTTTTGTTAATTGATACTGGTTTCTGAATGAATTAAGAATTGTCGGAGGCGAACCATTCGGCATACGATGTACCGGTTTCGTAAAGACGGATACTGAAAAGCGAAACATTTTCGGGCAGCTCAGGTTGCAGGCGTTTGGCAAAATACTCGAGCAGGTTCTCCGAAGTAGGTTGGAAATCGACTGCAATTACGCGTTCGGTTGCTTGCTGCATGGCTTCAATGTATTCTTTCGGTGCAGAAGCATTCAACACCAGTGTATGATCGAATTTTTCAACAATTTTTGATTTTACAATTTTTTTCAGGCGCCCAAAATCCATCACCATCCCATCACGCGGATGACCGGGTTGGTTTCGTGGTTCGCCAATTAAAGTCACTTCCATGTTGTAAGTGTGTCCATGAATGTTGCGGCATAAGCCGTCGTAACCCAACAGGGCATGCGCCATTTCGAAATGAAATTTTTTTGTAACTCTTATTTTTGCCATTGACTAAAATATTTTGAACTCGTGAAATTACGGTTTTTCTTTAGAAACTGTTTAAATTTTATTTTTCAGAATGATTATGATGTGCTTTTTGTTTACACTAGCTGTGCTTGACACATCTTGCATGGGCTATTTAATGAAACGAGTATGCGCGATGTTCACACATAGGCAAATTATTAAAATTATGCGAGTTCCATCTTTTACCTAAGAAAACAAACAATTTTAATAAGATAAAAATTAAACGCAGTATAAACGAAAAAGATGCATAAGCATGGCTAAATTTTAAATAGTGTCTTCGTATATATAAGTGTAAAAACAAATTATAACCAAAGATGTTCCACAAGAATTTTGAAGCCAATGCTAATGAGTATAATTCCGCCCAATAGCAGAGAGCGGTGGCTTTTTTCTGCCGAAATATTTTTCCCGAAAAGCATACCAAGCATGGAGGCGACAAAGGTTACAGTGCCAATAATCAGGACAGGGAAAAGGATGGCTATTTCGACAAAACCAAAACTAAGGCCCACCACTAGTGCATCGATGCTCGTTGCAATCGACAACCCTATTAGAACACTTATTTTGAAAGGATCGAAGCATTTGGGTTCCTCTTTTTTTATGGTTCCTTCGTAAATCATTTTGCCACCTAAAAGGGCCAATAAGCCGAAGGCAATCCAATGGTCGACCGAGGCAATCCAGTTTTGTATGGTGCTGCCAATAAACCATCCGATAACCGGAAATGCAGCCTGAAAAAATGCCAGCGAAAAGGCAACCCCGGCGGCCTGTAAAAACCGTATTTCGCGTTTCATTAGTCCGCAAGAAATGGATACTGCAAACGAATCGAAACTTAATCCAATGCCTAGAATTATAAATGTTATTAGTTGTGTTATTGTCATTTTTTTAGTGCCGCAAAAGTACACAATTCTCAAAAGATGTGTTAATTGGTGGTTAAAAATTTAAACGCTAATTGCTCAACGACAGCCATAACTACAGAAAATGTGGAAATATGAGTAATTTTTTGCCTGCTATGGTTCTCCCGTATTTTCCAGCAGCTGGTAAAAAAGTAGTGTCTCAAAATTTTGCATCAATTTTTGCGCAATAGTCGCTCAATGTGCGTGGATAGCTTTGCCAAACTTGGGTTAATATATCCTACCAACCGGATATCTTTCGAATGATTTTTCAGACCACTCGGAATTGTAGTAGATGTATCCCAGCTGTGCCCGGTGATTCTTGGCGAACTCCGGATCTGATTGGCGTTTTTCCTCAAATTTTTTCTTGAATTCAGGATGTTCGTTCAGATATTTTAGGGCATTTTCTTCAAAACCGTAGGATGAGAAATATTCGCGTCTGTCTAAAATACTGTCAAAAAAATTCCATTTAAAGAAGGAGTCGCGTGCTTTGGGCTCTAGCATTTCAAGCAGGTACTTTATTTTTTTCTGGTGAACAGGGATTTTTAAGTCACCGGCATAGTAGTTTATTTTTTGAACCTCGGTGCGTGTACTTACCTCATCGTGGAAATAATGACCATTGTATGGAAGTTTGGCATTGGAATACTTATCGATGTAATAAATCTCAACTTCTAAGATTGTGTCGTTTTTTAGCCTTTCAAATTCAATTCCATTCATTTCTAACCGGTCTACAACCTCTTTCCAGGCTTGCGGCAAAATGTAGGTTTTGGGTACTTTAATTTCTTCAGTTGGTTTATAAACATCGAAGAGTTTAATTTGGGCGGTGAATGGTTTGTGGAGGTCGTAACCAAAACGCGGAAGGCCTGTTACCGGGCTAGTCTGCTTCTCATTTACCTCGTAACCTTTGAATTCAATTATGGTGAACTTTGTTGTGTCGAGTTCGAAATTAATGGGGTGAGTATTAGCTGCCATCGACTCTTTTATTCCCTGTTTTCTGCTAGCAATAATTTCTTTCGCATTAGTAGAAGTAAACTTTGCCAGCACCTCAATAAACTGGTAACAGGATTTTACACGGTCGGGGTAAGCTTTGTACACGTGGTTTTCAGTCATCATTCCGTACGAATTAAAAAGGCTTGCATATCCCGACGAATAGCGCGCGGTTTCCTGAGTCATTTTAATGCCCATTTTGGGGTCGGGATACATCCAGCTTACATAGGGTGTTAGTTCGTACTTCCCTTTTTTCATGTTGCGGTATAATTCGGGCAACATTTTGTTTCGAATAAAATTTTCCTGTGTTGGCGGAAACATATCGGGCGACGGAGCAATTAAAGTAATGTTGTATTGATGCTCGGAGCCGTTGGTAGTATGCGTATCCAGAAAAACATCAGGATCCCATTTTGTAAATATTTTATTGAAGTTTTTGGCATTTTCAGAGTCGCATTTTACAAAATCGCGGTTTAGGTCGTAATTACCGGCATTGCCACGAAAACCGGTTTCGTAGGGCGTGGTTTGCCCCGAGCGGTTGTAGGCACTGCGGGTTAAAAGTCCGCCAATGCTGTAAGCAGGAATAATTACAATAACGGTGTTATCGAGGATTTTTGCCAACCCATCTTTATTTCGCAGAATATTGTCGGCAAATTCGAGGCTGGCATCAATTCCGCAAGGTTCGCCCGAATGGATTCCATTGTTTATGAGCAAAACTGTTTTTCCCTGTTTTTTAATTTTTTTGGGGTTAAACTCTCTGGAATTATTAATAATAAAGGTGTGCAGTGGCTTTCCGCTGTCGGTGAGGCCGTTTTCAATTAAAGCTGCATTTTCGTAGTGCGAATCGAGCAGCTTATACATTTCAAGCACTTCGTAATAGGTGGGAGTGTAGTTTTGTTCGTACTTTAAGTTCAGTAAAGGTTTTTGGGCAAAAGAGAAAACGGCACAAATAATGAAGACTGTGGTGAGTCTTAGGCGATTAATAAAGAGCATAAACGTTGTTGGAAATTTTTCAGGATGGATAGAAAGAAAAGAGCAGCTATTTTTTTGTAAATTAAAGACTAATCTTTTCGTTTCAGATTTAAATAAGAATAGTTAAAATTGTTCTTTTCATCATGAAAATCTTCGCGCGCGACTTCGGCCCATTCCGGATAATTAATTTCAGGAAAGAAGGTGTCGGCTTCGAAAGATTGGTGTACCAGGGTTAAATACAATTTTCCGGCAATCGGGTAAAATTGTTTGTAAATCATACCTCCGCCAATAACAAATGCTTCTTCTTCATTTTTTACTTTATCAATGGCTTCTTCGATGGAAAAAACCGTTTCGCAGCCTGGAAAAACATCATCTTTTTTATCGGTAATTACAATATGACGGCGGTTGGGAAGTGGCCACCTGGGCAACGATAATAAAGTGTTTCGTCCCATAATAATGGAATGGCCGCTGGTAATTTGCTTAAAATGTTTCAAATCATTTGGAAGGTGAAACAGTAGATCGTTGTTTTTTCCAATGGCAAAGTTTTTGGCAATGGCAACTATTATAGATATGTTTTTTTGAATCATAATTTGTTTTTTAAACGGCAACAGCTCCTTTAATGTGTGGATGCGATTGATAATTGACTAACTCAAAATCTTCGAATTTAAAATCGAAAATGCTTTTTACCTCCGGATTGATTTTCATGGTTGGCAATGGGTAAGGTTGGCGTGTAAGCTGAAGTTTTACTTGCTCAATATGGTTCGAATAAATGTGTACATCGCCAAAGGTATGTACAAAATCTCCAGGTTCCAGGCCGGTTGCCTGCGCCATCATCATCGTTAAAAGTGCATACGATGCAATGTTAAACGGAACTCCCAGAAATACATCGGCGCTGCGCTGGTACAATTGGCACGAAAGCTTCCCATCGGCCACATAAAACTGAAAAAGGATGTGGCAGGGCGGCAGGTTCATCTTGTCGAGTTCGCCAACATTCCAGGCACTTACCAAATGCCGGCGCGAGTTAGGGTTATTTTTAATTGCGTTAAGGACTTGCGAAATTTGGTCTATATTTTTTCCGTCGGGCGTTGGCCAGCTGCGCCACTGGTAGCCGTAAATATGGCCCAGGTTGCCGTCGTCGTCGGCCCATTCGTTCCATATCCGAACACCGTGATCCTGTAAATATTTTACATTGGTGTCGCCTTTTAGAAACCAGAGCAACTCGTAAATGATTGATTTTAAATGCAGTTTCTTTGTGGTTATCATCGGAAATCCTTCACTTAAATCGAACCGCATTTGGTGTCCAAAGCGGCTGATTGTTCCTGTTCCTGTGCGGTCTTCCTTAACCGTTCCCTTCTCCAAAATGGTTTCCAATAAATCTAAATACTGCTTCATGTTGTTAAATTTGAGTGCAAAAATAAGCAAATGCTTTAGCTTGATGTCGTTTTTCTTTCATTTAAATGTTTAAACGTTTAAGAATCCTTTCCTTTTGTGTTTGTAAACTCTTCCGGATTTAGCCTTGCCCCGCATTTTTTGCAAAACACGGCATTGTCGTCGTGGTCGGGGTAGAGGCAGTGTGGGCATACTTGGGTGTTTTGTTTGTTTGATGGATTGATAATTTCGGCTGTAACAATGCCGGTTGGGACGGCAATTATTGCATACCCCAAAATCATTACAACACTTGCCAGAAATTGTCCCAATGGCGTTTCGGGGCTGATGTCGCCATAGCCAACAGTTGTGAGAGTAACAATAGCCCAGTAAATTCCTTTAGGAATGCTGGAAAAACCATGTGCGTCGCCTTCTACCAAATACATGATAGTACCAATTAAAATAACGAGTATTATTACAAAAAATATAAATACGCTGATTTTAGCCCTGCTTGCCCAAAGCGCTCTTGCCAGCGAACGGCTGGCTTGTGTGTAGCGGGTTAATTTTAAAATTCGGAAAATTCGTAGCAGTCGGAGGATGCGAATAACTACCAAACTATGCGAGCCTGCTATTAAGAGACCGATGTATGTTGGGAGAACTGATAGTAAATCGATTATGCCGTAAAAACTAAAGATGTACCGAAACGGCTTTTTTACGATAGCAATCCGAAGAATATATTCGAAACTAAAAATGATGGTGATTATCCATTCCAGTATTCTTAAAAGATGTTGATTCTTGTAACGAATTGTTTCAACACTTTCGAGCATAACCAGAGCTACACTTATAAGAATAATGATTAACAGTGCAACATCGAAAATTTTTCCGGCCCGCGTATCGGCTTCAAAAATTATATCGTAGAGTTTATGTTTTGTTTTGTTCATGCAAAACAGGATTTTGGTTTTTAAATATACAATTTATTTTACCAGGTAGAATCTTATTTTTGGGCACTTGCCTGAGGAGTGTCAGGTGTTGTTGAAAAGTTTTCAGAAAAAACTTAAATAAAATTAAGGCTTTAACTTTGTGTGATTCAGGTATTGATATGCATGTTTTTTTTAATGGCAAGCTATATTTGTACTGTACAAACCCATTATAAGATTCTGATTTTGTTTTGTTATACACCAGTTAAGTTGTGTTAAAGATCCAATTAAGAAGTGCAGTAAAAGAGAAGAGGAGAAAAATCCCGGAGTGGACGCCGGGATTTTTTATGCCATAAAGTGAATAAAAAAAGCCTTCCCTGAAAGCAGAGAAGGCCTTTAAATATTTGAGTCCGCAATATGCAATAGAAAATGGGCTCCAAACTAAATCTGTTAAAAACAAGTCATTTTGTTATCTTTTAAAATTCACCAGAACAACGTAATGTTTGTATTTTAAAAGTCCTTGTTTTATACTGTTTTCAGTTTTTATAACGAAGTTCTGTTGCATAACCTGCGTTGAATTGATTTTTTATAAAACAGTTGCAACGTCAACTAAAGGTAAGTCAAAAGCTTCAGCCACACCTTTGTACACAATTTTTCCATCAACAATATTTAAACCTTTGCGTAACGGTTCATTTTCGGTACAAGCTTGCTTCCATCCTTTCCCTGCAATTTGGATTGCATAAGGAAGTGTTGCATTTGTTAATGCAATGGTAGAAGTGCGTGGCACTGCACCCGGCATATTGGCAACGCAATAGTGCAGTACATCGTCGATAACAAAAGTTGGATCGGTGTGTGTGGTAGCCACAGTAGTTTCGAAACATCCACCCTGGTCAACTGCAACGTCAACCAAAACAGTCCCCGGTTTCATTGTTTTAAGCATATCGCGGGTTACCAAACGCGGAGCTTTTGTACCCGGAATAAGTACGGCACCAATAATTACATCGTGTGTTTGTACCATTTCGCGAATGCTGTATTCGTTGCTCATCATCGTTTTTACATTCGCCGGCATAATGTCGTCGAGGTAACGTAAACGACGCAACGAAACATCCATAATCGTAACGTCGGCACCTAAACCGGCAGCCATTTTAGCAGCTTCAGTTCCTACTATACCACCACCAATTATTAGTACTTTTGCAGGAGGTACTCCGGGAACACCTCCAAGTAGTACGCCATAGCCACCAAACGTTTTTTCAAGGTACTTTGCACCTTCCTGAATCGACATGCGACCAGCTACTTCGCTCATAGGCACAAGCAAAGGAAGTGAATGATCGGGTAATTCAACTGTTTCGTAGGCTAAACAGATTGAGCCATTTTCAAGCATTGCATCGGTTAATGCCTTTCCTGAAGCAAAGTGGAAATAGGTATACAAAATCTGACCTTTTTTAATCAGCTTGTATTCCGGCTCAATAGGCTCTTTTACTTTCATAATCATTTCAGCAATGCTGTATACTTCCTCAATTGTAGGAAGTATTTTTGCACCTGCTGATACGTAATCTTCATCAGGGAATCCACTTCCCATACCACCATCAGCCTGAACATAAACTTCGTGTCCATGCTTTACCAACTCTGCAGCGCCTGCCGGAGTGAGGGCAATGCGGTTCTCGTTGTTTTTAATCTCCTTTGGAACTCCAATTATCATATCAAAATGGTATTATGTATTATATATTTGTTTGTCAAAAGTAAAAAGTAAGTGATTATAAAAACATGATAAAAATTGCAAAACATACTTAAGTTACTAAAAAATAACATAGCTATGCACTGCAAATTAAAGATTAGAAGTTAACTTTTCGATAAGATTTTAAAATGAAAAAAAATATAAATTATTGATTTTAAATTGATAGCTGTATATTTGCCGCCTTATTATTATACATTAAATATGCCGACAGTATCAGAGAGGGGACGAATAATGCCTGATTCACCCATCAGGAAATTAGCTCCATTGGCTCAAAAAGCTAAGGAGAAGGGAACGAAAGTATTCCATTTAAACATCGGGCAACCCGATTTAGCGACTCCTCCTGAAGCACTTGCGGCAATACGGTCGTTTGATAAGAAAATTCTGGAATATACGCCAAGTGAGGGTATCTTATCATTCCGCCAGAAATTAGCAAAGTATTACCATAAGTTTAATATTGATGTTAATACCGAAGATATTATTGTAACATCGGGAGGTAGCGAAGCGGTTACTTTTGCTTTTATGAGCTGTCTCGATCCGGGCGATGAAATTATTGTTCCTGAGCCTGCTTATGCCAACTATGAGGCTTTTGCTATTGTTGCCGGTGCAAAAATTAAACCGCTTGTTGCCGATATTGAAGAAGGATTTGCTTTGCCTCCGGTGGAAGAGTTCGAAAAACTGATTACCTCTAAAACAAAGGGGATTATGATCTGTAATCCGAATAATCCGACCGGTTATTTATATACGCAGCAGGAGATGAATGCCATTCGCGATCTCGTGAAAAAATATGATTTGTATTTATTTTCGGATGAGGTTTACCGCGAATTTTGTTACACAGGCGCTCCTTATATTTCAGCTTTTCATTTAGAAGGAATTGAGCAAAACGTGGTTTTAATCGACTCGGTTTCGAAACGATACAGCGAATGTGGTTTGCGGATTGGTGCTTTAATTACAAAAAACAAAGCTGTAAAAACCAATGTAATGAAGTTTTGCCAGGCTCGTTTAAGCCCGCCATTAATTGGTCAGATTGCTGCCGAAGCCTCGTTGGATGCCGACCCGGAATACATGCTAAATAACTACAACGAATATGTAAACCGACGAAAGTTTTTAATCGATGGTTTGAACCGAATCGACGGCGTATATTCGCCAATACCGATGGGTGCATTTTACACTGTGGCCCGTCTTCCTGTTGATAATTCTGATAAATTTTGTGAGTGGCTGCTCTCTGATTTTCAATACCAAAATCAAACCATTTTTTTGGCTCCGGCAACAGGTTTTTACACAGTTCCTAATAGAGGGATGGATGAAGTGAGGATTGCTTATGTGCTGAAAAAAGAGGATTTGGCTATTTGTCTGAAGATTTTGCAGGAAGCCTTAAAAGTTTATCCGGGTAGCAAGGTGCGGCAAAAAGTTGATGAAGCATCTGCATAACTGGGTATAAAATTCCGTACGTGATACAGTACCTAAAATAGAAATAAAAAAATCCGGGTTGAAATTCAGCCCGGATTTCTTTTTAAGTACTCAATTCTCAATACTCTTATCTCATTGTCGCTTTAGCTCAGGTTCTTAATTCGCTGCATCGCTTCAATTACACTTTTTCTGTCGGCAAAAGCCGAAAAACGGAAATAACCTTCACCGGCAGGACCAAAACCCGAGCCGGGAGTTCCAACTACATTTGCTTCGTTTAGTACTTTATCGAAGAAATTCCACGAAGTCATATTGTCTTTTGTTTTCACCCAAACGTAAGGAGCATTAACGCCTCCATAAACTTCGTAGCCTATTTCTGCCAGGCTGGAACACATAATTTTGGCATTTTCAAGATAGAAAGCAATTACTTCGGCAACTTCCTTTTTACCTTGGTCGGTATAAATGGCAGCTGCTGCTTTCTGCACGGGGTACGAAACACCATTAAATTTTGTCGATTGACGGCGGTTCCATAATGGTTTTACAGGGTATTCTTTTCCGGCTTTGTCGTACGCAACTAGTTCTTCAGGTATAACGGTAATTGCACAACGTGTTCCAGTAAAACCTGCTGTTTTTGAGAAACTGCGGAATTCGATGGCTACTTTTTTAGCACCTTCAATTTCATATATCGAATGCGGAATTCCATCTTCGGTAATAAATGCTTCGTAGGCCGCATCGTATAAAATAATAGCTTTATTCTTAATTGCGTAATCTACCCATTTTTTCAACTCTTCTTTTGTGGCAACGGTTCCGGTAGGGTTATTGGGGTAGCATAAGAAAATTAGGTCGGGAGTCTCGGTTGGAAGCTCCGGGATAAAATTGTTTTCTTTGGTACAAGGCATGTAAATAATACCTTCGTAGTAGCCGTTTGCCTGGCAGGTGCCGGTTTTGCCACTCATTACAGTAGTGTCGGCATAAACCGGGTAAACCGGATCGCAAATGGCAATTTTATTATCGTTTCCAAAAATCTCCTGGATGTTTCCGGTGTCGCATTTCGAGCCGTCAGAAACAAAAATTTCGTCAGCCGAAATGTCAATTCCATTATCCTGGAACGAATTTTTTGAAATCGCTTCACGCAAAAAAGCATACCCCTGTTCTGGTCCGTAACCTTTAAATGTTTCGCCGTTGGCCATTTCGTCAACACCTTCGTGAAACGCTTTTACAACGCTCGGAACCAATGGTTGAGTAACATCGCCAATTCCCATTTTAATTACTTTTTTATCGGGATTCGCTGCAATAAATTCGTTCACTCTTCGCCCAATCTCCGGGAAAAGATATCCTGCTTGAAGTTTCAGGTAATTTTCGTTAATAAGTGCCATATTTGTCTATTTTTTATCTTTTCAAAATAAGTGGTGTAAAGATAAAAAATTAAACATGGCTTACTTTTTTTGAAAGATAATTGCTTAGGCTTATTTAGATTTATTTAATGAATTGCAAAGCTATTTTTAAGATGTTGTTGATTAGGAACTGTACGCGTATAAGATTACATTGAAATGCGCTTTGTTGTTCTGCTTTTTTAGTTTTTTTGTAAAAACGGAATCATAACTTAGGCTGCGTCACTATTTTTTACCTAAACTCAGAATATATTTGGGATTGCTTTTTGTCTAAGGGGAAATAATGAATGCCACAAAGCCTCGCAAAGAGGTCGTTAAAAAACAACTATCCAAATTAACAGAATTAATTTTCGTTTGGTACTTTTGCCAAAAATTTCATGCTATGCAAAACTTTTTTGTAAAATCACACGGACTGGGGAACGATTATATAACTCTAAATCAAGACGAAATCTCTTTCGAATTAAGCGAAAAAGCGATTATACGTATTTGCGATGTGCATTTCGGAATTGGTTCAGACGGAATTCTTTTAAAAGTGCCCAGCGATAAAGCCGACTTTGGTTTACGCATATTAAACCCAGATGGATCGGAGGCCGAAAAAAGTGGTAATGGACTACGCATTTTCTCTAAGTATTTGTACGACTATGGTTTTGCAAAAGAAAAAGTATTTAGTATTGAAACCCTTGGCGGTGTTGTTAAAGCCGCAGTTATTGAAGAAAAGAATGGCAAAGCTTTCAGGATTAAAGTGGATATGGGCAAAGCTATTTTTGAATCGGAAAGAGTTCCGGTAAACTGCGAAAAGAAAGAATGTATTGGCGAAAGGTTACAGTTAAAAGATCGAACGTATGAGATCAATTGTGTCTCGGTTGGAAATCCGCATTGTGTGGTTTTAAAAAAAGAGCTGGATGAAACAGAAATAAAAACGTATGGTCCGCAGATTGAAACACACCCGATGTTTCCGAACCGGATTAATGTGCAATTTGCCAAAGTGGTTTCACCAAACGAAGTGGAAGTTATGATTTGGGAGCGCGGTGCCGGCTGGACACTGGCTTCCGGAAGCTCGTCGTGCGCGGTAGCTTGTGCCGTTGTAAAACGTGGATTAACCGAACGAAAACTCACCCTGAAAATGCCCGGTGGAAATCTTGCCATAGAAATTGACGAAGACTGGGAAATTCGTATGACCGGTGAGGTTCGCGAGATTAGCTCGGGAATATTTAGTGCCGAGCTGGTTCAGGATTTAGAGCTCTAAATTTGATATTTCTAAATTCGTAAATTCTTTTGTCACTTCATAGCCGTAATCTGGGTATTCGTACATGGCCATTCCAGGTTCGGTTTGTCCGATGGAATAGCCAAAAATGCTTAAGTAATCTTTTGGGTTTTCACCCATTACTTCGAGTTGTTTCAGGTATTTATCAATCGATTTTGGTTCGATAACAGTCACCTTCCCCATTTTATGGATTATCGGACTGTGGGCACGTGTGGGGTCGTGGTCGAATTCGAGGATTCGCCGCCCGTAGCGGGTTATGCCAATGGTTCTGAATGTATGGCTTTTTCCAACGCCGGGCAGGTTTAGTATGCTGCGGTCGGTTGCGAGGAAAGGCAATTCAGTTTTTTTAATCAGCGATTTTACATTTTCAATCAGTTTTTTAGGTTCGAGCAACAGGTGCTGGGCAAAGTCCATGTCATTTTCAGGAATAGTACCGAAAATTTTTTCTTCCATCCGCTCTTGTACCGAGCGTGAGTTAGGCGCAAAATTATTCTCATTTTCTTTGAAGCCTTTCACCGTGAGCGTGTAGTACGAAAGAACACCCAGCTCGTTTAAAACATTTCTGAGTTTGGCACTGTGTCCGCGCCGCGATGCTGCCGCTGTAAAAACCAGCTGGTTGGTAACTGCCCAACCCGATTGCAATAGGAGTTCAATGGCGTGTTTGGTTTCGCTTGTTATTTCCATCGATGATTGGAAATGGGTTTGAATAACAAATTGTTTGATGCCTATCTTTAATGCTTTTGATTTAAAATTAGACAGAATCTTACCTAGCTCAGGAGTAATGCGTTGTGGTAGGTAAGCAGGTAGGCGGGTGCCAATTCTTATGCGCACCAATTCAGCGTACTTTTCGCCTTCCGGGCGTTCTTTATTTGCTTCTTGTTTTGCCTTTGCCATTTTGTAAATTTCATCCAGGATGTGTTTCAGGCTTTGGTTGCTGCTCATAAGAGCATCGCCACCGGTAATGAGGATATCGCGTAGTTGTGCATCGTTTTTAAAATAATCGAGCAGTTTGGGCAATCGTATGTTCCACGATTCGGTAGGCTTAAGTTTTTCGAGGTTAAAGTTGTACCGGCCGCTTTGGAAATCGTACATGCGCTGGCAACTGGCACAAAGTCCGCCACAGGCCCGGCCAACAGTGTCGGGGATAAAAATGGCAACTTCGGGATATCGCCGGTGAATGTTGTGCGAGGGCACAATCCAGCCTGCAGCATTGGGTTTGCCAGGTTTTACCTGATCTTCTTTTTCCCAGGCTACAATGGTTCCAAACTCTTCAACCAACTGCTTGCTGTAAATTACATAACAGCGAATGGCCAGGTCGGCACCCACCACATAATCGGGGATGTAAGCATTTAGCAACGACAAGTAATACGTATTTACAAAAAACGGGATTCCCTTTTTTCGTGCTTTCTTCAACACCTTCATGGTTTCGTCGGAGAGGGTGTAATCGAGCATCTCATTCAGTAATTCGGGCGAGCGGATGGCAAAGTGTAAATGAAAACTACTTTCCTGCCACCATTGGTTCATCAGTTCTTCTTTTTCGGAAAACGACAAGTCAGGATTAAAAAAAAATCTGCTGCTTGAAATTTCTCCACTATCTATTTTTTCTATCAGAATTTTTATAATTCTTTTTTTATTGATTTCCCGTAATTTTTGCACTTTTGGGTCGAGCCCCGATGGATATTTATTCATCCAGCGTTTTACTTTTTCACTATTGGGAGGATGGGTAAGCTGTTTTCCGTTTAGCTGGCGGAACAATTGCAGCATGTCGTTAAAAAAGGCTGCCTTTGCACCACCTGTTCCTTTATGCGTTGCCAGCCAAAGTAGTTTAAACGGGTTGGTTTTTGCCAACTCTCCTCCTATATTCTGGTCCGGAAATTCTTCTCCGGCATGGTCGATGTAATCTAAAATGCGTATGGCCGCAAAGTCCTGCCAGCTCAATTTGTCGGCCAAACCGGGTTGTTGTTGTTTGCTTTTGTAAAAGGTTTCTGCTGCCGGATTTCTTTTTAAAACGGGTAAAATCCAGTTGCGAATGGCAGCATGTATCTCGCCCACATTTCCTGAATTTCGAATTATCTTTTTTAGGATCGGGTTTTCATCGAGCAACTTTTGCAGAATTCTGCGTGCATGAGCAGTAATACCTACCTTATCCCAAAAAGCAATTGAATCCATGGCATTTTATTTTAAATGAGCTGGCACTAACTCTTTAAGTTAATAAAAATGAAATGTTTTTCAAAGTCTAATCCAGCTTAAGAGTGGGCGTTCGTTAAAGTTTAAAGCTGAATATCAAAATATTAGGCTTGAAAGAAACGCATTCCGTTAATTCGATTATCTTTGCGCAGATTTTTATAAATTATTTAGAATTTTCTTGCTTGAAGAAGGAAGAGAAGGAGCACCTAAAAAATAAAATATGACACATAAAGCAGGATTTGTGAATATTGTTGGAAATCCGAATGTTGGAAAATCAACAATAATGAATGCACTGGTAGGCGAGAAACTGTCTATCATTACCAAAAAAATGCAAACCACCCGCCACCGCATAAAAGGCATTGTAAGTGGCAACGATTTCCAGATTGTTTATTCCGACACCCCCGGAATTCTGAAACCAAGTTACAAACTTCAGGAGTCGATGATGAAATTTGTCGATACGGCACTAATTGATGCCGATGTAATATTGTTTGTAACCGATGTAAAAGAAAAGGTGGATAAGAATCCAGAGTACATCGAAAAAGTACGCAAGTCGAACATGCCGGTTATTGTACTGATTAATAAAATCGATTTGTCGAACCAGGAAGAGGTTGTAAAACTATTCGACCACTGGAGTAACACATTTCCGGGAGCCGATGTTTTCCCGATTTCAGCATTGGAGAAATTTAATATTGAGCCTATTTTCGACCGTATTTTAGAGCTGTTGCCCGAAGGTCCTGCATTTTTCTCAAAAGATGAATTAACCGATCGCAACGAACGTTTCTTTATTCAGGAGATTATCAGGGAGAAAATTTTACTACACTATCAAAAGGAAGTTCCTTATTCGGTAGAAGTTGAAGTAGAAGAATTTAAAGAGGAAGAGCGAATTATTAATATCCGCGCAGTAATTCATGTGGAGCGCGACAGTCAAAAAGGAATTATTATCGGGCACCAGGGAAAAATGATTAAACGCGTTGGAACAGAAGCCCGAAAAGATGCAGAGGAATTCTTCGATAAGAAAATATTTTTGGAGCTGTACGTGAAAGTAGCCAAAGATTGGCGCGAAAAAGATGGCTCTTTAAAACAATTCGGATACGATAGATTTTAGTGCCGAAAGCCCTGATTCGGGAAAAGATAAATAATGCCACAAGGTGTCTGTTTTGATTTTATTCCGGGATACTACAGACAGTATATCAGGGTGCTAAATTCAGGATTGAAGTAGCCAGTCTCTTATGTTTCATTGAGAATTTCAATGAATTTTTTTAGAATAAATTAGAATTTTACCACCATACTGAAGTAGGGTGCAATAGATAGAAGAAAGATGAACAGCAGAATAGTAGCAATAGTAGGAAGACCAAATGTTGGAAAATCGACCCTGTTTAACCGTTTGATTGAACAGCGTAAAGCCATTGTTGATGAAACAGCCGGTGTTACCCGCGACCGTAATTACGGAAAAGGCGCGTGGAACGGCGTTGAATTTTCAGTAATAGATACTGGAGGTTACGTGGTAAACTCTGAGGATGTTTTTGAATCGGAAATTAACAAACAAGTGCACCTGGCTATTGATGAGGCCGATGTGATCGTTTTTGTGGTTGACGTTATGGCTGGAATTACCGACCTTGATGATGCCGTTGCAGGCATTCTTCGAAAAAGCCAAAAAGAAGTTATTTTGGTGGTAAACAAGGTGGATAACAACGAACGTATTATTTATGCCCAGGAATTTTACGGACTTGGCCTGGGTGAAATCTATTGCATTTCGTCGATGACCGGTAGTGGCACCGGCGATATGTTGGATGCTATGGTTGAGAAGTTTCCCAATAAAGAATCATTGGAGGAAGAACACGAACTGCCTTACCTTTCGGTAGTTGGTCGGCCAAATGTTGGAAAATCATCTTTTATTAATGCCTTAATTGGCGAAGATCGAAACATTGTAACCAATGTTGCAGGAACTACACGCGACTCAATTCATACCCGATACAATAAGTTTGGTCACGATTTTATGATTGTGGATACCGCCGGTCTGCGAAAAAGGGCAAAGGTTAGTGAAGATGTTGAGTTTTATTCGGTTTTACGCTCGGTACGAACCATTGAAAATTCGGATGTTTGTTTATTGTTAATTGATGCTACCCGCGGTGTTGAAGCACAGGATGTTACTATTTTTAATCTGGCTGTTAAAAACAAAAAAGGGATTGTGGTTCTGGTGAATAAGTGGGATTTGATTGACAAAGACACCATGACCACCAAGAAAATGTCTGAAGAAATTAAGCAGCGTTTTGCTCCATTTGTAGATGTGCCTATTCTTTTTATTTCGGCCTTAACAAAGCAGCGTGTTCACCGTGCTTTGGAAGTTGCCATGGAAGTAAATGCGAACCGCAAGCAACGCATAAAAACTTCTGAGCTTAACGAAGTATTGCTCGAGGCCATTGAAAATTACGGACCACCTTCAGTAAAAGGGAAATACATTAAAATTAAGTATTGTACTCAGTTGCCATCGCCAACTCCGGCATTTGCATTGTTTGCCAATCTGCCGCAATACATTAAAGAGCCGTATAAACGATATATCGAAAATCAGCTTCGCGATAATTTTGATTTTACCGGCGTGCCGATTCAGATTTATTTCAGACAGAAGTAGGCTATAGCTGAAAGACAGGAGTCGGAAGTCTGAAGTTAGAAAAATTCCATTTGCAGTTTTGCAGGTGGAATTTTTTATTTTACGGAAATAATCACATCGCTCATTACTACTCCATCGTCCCATTTGTTGGTTGTCGTTCCTTCTGTAACGATTTTGCTTTTGAGCTGGAAGTTATCTTCAATTTTCAAAATCCCTTTCAATGCTGTAATATCTTTCACTTCATCGTCCTCAAAATGAATGTAGAATGCCGGAACATTGTCGGGAAGGTTTTGGTGTCCTTCGATTAATTCAGCTTTTTCGGGGTCATTTTGTTGATAAATATAAGGATTGAAATTAGGGTCTGTAGAGGCAAAAAATGTGTTGTGAGTTTGCCAATTTTGCATACGAAATCCCGTAACGGCAGTTCTTGCCTTTGGATCGAATTCTCTGGGATTGCCAACAGTTTTAAGTACAAATTCATATAATTTGCCTTTTATTAAAGTAGTTGAAATGGTTTTGTTGGGTTTTCTTTTTTCCTCATTATAAAGTTCACAAGGATTGGTTAACAATAACTTCGATTTAGATCCTAAGCGGTAGGTTGTATTTCCCACACGAAGTTCCATTCTCGATTTTTGACCCGTTTCAATAACGTCTCCGGCACCAACTTTAATTGCACCTTGTTTAGCAGGTGCGCCATTAATTTTTACATCGCCTCGCGAGTAGGATAAATTTGCATTACAATCTGTCGATCTTTTTACGAGTGTCCAGCTGGTTGTAATTTTTGAAATGTAGGAGCAATTTACATCGCCGTGTACCAATCGTCCTAAACCTCCCAAACATTTATTGCAGTCGTTGCTGGTTTCATTTTCTTTTCTATAAACACCTTCCAAAACATCATGTGTGTCAATTGATTTTTCCCCTGAAATCACAATGGGAATATCAACTGTAGTAGAACTGTTCATCGTTTTTGGCGGAATAATGGTATCCCAACACGGGAATGTTTCTTCAGTGTAGGTTTCCATGTTTATATTCACTTTCATTTTCCCCATTAACATGAAGGTGTATTTGTTCCCACGAAACATCATCTGCCCGCCTTCTATAACTGGTTTTTCGCAGTTTACCCGGGTTGTAGTTACACCGGTTCTTTGCGTACGCGAATCGCCAGGTGTAGCAGTCTCAACAAAAACCAAGCGGTCGTCGTAACAGGCTTGCGAAGTTTTTTGGTCGTTTCCTTCGTTGTTAACCGTATTTGTATAGTTGATGTTTTCATCGATGCTGGTTAATTGGAATGCCGATAATCCGGCAGCTGTTCCTCCTGTAAAAGTAACGTAAAATGAACCGTCGATAATTTGCCTTTCATTAACACTTACATTCCAGTCGTACCCTCCATCGGTACCACCGCCACCAGCTGTTTTAATTAATTCAAGATGATACTCAACGGGGCCGCTGTAGGTTACCATTTGGGCTTTCAGACCAGCTGTGTTGCCGAGTGGTAGAGAAAGGATAAAAATTGCTATTATTTTAGTCATGGTTTTAAAAACCGTTTTCCCCTTAAACTGCGCGCATAGCGGAAGGCTTAAAAGGATTGCCCGGGAAAACAGAATCTCTTTTTTCATCTTATTAAAATTGTTTGTTTTCTAAGGAATAAGATGGAACTTGCATGATTTTAATAAATCGCCTATGTGTGAATATTTCCCATGCTCGTTTCATTCACCTAATTGTTTAACGTTTTGTGATATTTCGAAAGACTTCTCTTATGTCAGTTCTTCGGCGTGTATTGTTATAGCTGGAACTTCGCTGAGGTTTAAGAATTCCGGAAAGAACTGCCAGTCCAATAATCAGAAAAATAAGCGGTAAAGCAGCCATAAGAACATCTTTGCCACTTATGCCGGGTTTTAATACTGCTGATTCGGGAACATCCGGGTCGTAAAAAACATCAACGCTTTTACCTGACGGAAATTCATTTATCAGGTCTTTTGCTTTGGAAATGTTACCGCCTGAATATGATCCGCTTGAATAGATTTTTGGGGAGGTGTACTTTTTGCCATCTACCTCGTAACTATAGCTTATACGTGCATCGTACTGCGACTTTCCTTCTTTCATCCAGCTGTCTACTTCCGAACGGGTGATTGTTCCGTTTGTGGTAGGCCAGCTTTTCGATTGGTAAGCATATTTTAAGGGCGGAAATGCGAAGAAATAAAATATAAGTGCTCCAGCCAGGGTGAAAATAAGTCCCATTCCCCTCGAGTTTGACGTTCTTACTCTTTTGTCCATATCCGTGTATTTAAGTTAAGATCGTCAACTATGTCAGTAAGCAGAACCAGAAAACGAATATTTTCTTCCATAAAGTTGTAATCGACAATCGATTTAAAAAGCCTGGTTTCAAACAGGTCTTTATTCATTTTTATGGCAATATACATTTTCGAGTTGCGGAATGAGAGGTATATTTTCGTGTTCCATTTTCGTTTAAATGCTACAATTCGTTGCATTAATGAGGGTGAGAGAATGTACCGCGCTTCTACCTGATCGCTCGAGTGCACACAGAATTCTTTTTCAAATTCAGGATCTTCCAATTTTACCAATTCTCCGCGCGAAGATATTGACTGCAGGTTTTGTCCGAATTTGCCAAGTATTCGTTCGGCAGTGTCGGGCAAAACAGTGGTGTGCCCATTAAAATTTTTATTGAAATCGATTACAAAAAATACGCCTTTAAAAACTAATGATTGATGCTCTTTTCGGTTTGAACTTGTGCCAGATGAGGAAACGTGTTTTCCAACTATTTCCGAAAATTCGATAGCTGTTTTCCCGAGTTTTCCCTTAAAATGGTCTTCTCCGGTATATCGGTTGCAATATTGCTGAAAAATGCCGCTGTTGGTAAATTCTTCCCGCGAAACGTAAGCTTCGGGCGAATACACCAGATTGTCATCGACAAAAGCCGTGATCTTCTCAACTATTTTATTCTTAAAATGCGACCGGTAATCTTTACTAACTGCGCTAATGGCAACAAAGGCCAGCACTCCTGCTAAAATTTGAAAAAAGCCCGTTCCGCTTCCTCTAAAACGTCCGATAATGATGATTACAACTACTGCAATTGCACCGATAAGTAGTACCTTTCGTTCGATTTGTTTTCGTTCTTTATCGAGGATTTTAAGGTCAGGGAGCAATTTTGTATCGTAAAATGCTTTAAAGTCGGTTGTTGCATTCATGTTTCAAATAATGTTTTGGCATTTATGTTTTTTCGTTCCGTATCAGGAATTTCGAAGAGGATGCGCCGTTTGTAAGCCATAATTCCCGCCATAATATTCGAAGGGAAAGTTTCAACTTTGTTATTGAAGGTAGTAACTGCAGCATTAAAATTCCGTCGTGCTGCTGATATTTGTTCTTCGGCTTCGTTCCACGCGGCTTGCAGTTGAAGAAAATTTTGACTGGCTTTTAAATCGGGGTAATTTTCTACGGCAACCATTATTCCCGAAATTCCTTTGGTAATTTTATTCTCGAGGGCAATACGTTCGTCGTCGCCAAATTGCCCCGAAACAGCGCGGGCGCGTAATGCTGTAAGTTCGCTTAGTAATGTGTTTTCATGCTTCATGTAACTTTTTACAGTTGCAACCAGGTTCGGAATCAGGTCGTATCTTTTTTTCAGCATTACGTCAACCGAGGCAAAGGCATTTTCTACTTCGTTTTTTTTGCGGACAAGCGAATTGTAAAGCGCAGTAATTAGCAGCAGTAAAAGAATAACGATTACAATTGCATAAATCATATCGGTAAATTTTTAAGGTTATTTTGCTCCGTGGCTTTTTAAAAGATTAATCATTTCTGTTTTTCCTTCGGCTACAGATAATGGCGTTTGGTCGTACATATTTTTTGCATTTACGTTTGCCCCTTGTTCGATTAAAAATTTTGCTATTTCAAGGTAATTATCTCTTGCAGCATAAATTAATGGTGTAAATCCTTTTAGTTCTCCCGAAACCGGAGCTTCGTCAACCGTGGCTCCGTTGGCAAGCAGGAGTTCAATTATTTCCATGTTCTTATCGGTGAATTTTCTTCCGTAATTTATTGTGGTAGCCAGGCAGTTGTAGAAAGCGCCTGTGCCGTCGGTTTTTTTCATATTTATGTCGGCTCCTTTTTCAACCAGCAGGTTAAAAATCTCCGGCGAATTTCCGGCGGCTTCTATTATGGCTGCATTCCCGTTATTTGCCTGAATATTTATATTGGCTCCCCGGGCTATTAGCAGTTTTGCCGCATTTTTGTATTGCTCGCGCGAACTATAGGAGCATGCCCAAATCAGGGCAGTGTAACCTTTGTCGTCTTGTTGGTTAATGTCGGTTCCTTCGGCAAGTACTTTTTCAATTTCCGGAATATTTTTGTAGAGTACGGTGCTGATTAGTGGTGTTTCGGTTGTATTTTGCGCAAGTAAAACAGGCAGTTGAAAGATGCTTGCTAGTACGAGAAGAATGACTGTATTTTTAATTTTGTATTTCATGATGAATTATCTTTAAGCTTACATTTTTATAAACTCTACTCTTCGGTTATTGGCTTTCCCTTCAGGCGTTGTATTATTATGGATAGGCATACTTTCTCCCCAGCCTTTCGCTGACAGCCGGTTTTTTGCAATACCCATTGAAACCAGTGTATTCATTACTGTTTGTGCCCGGTTTTTCGATAATAGTTGGTTCGAAGTTTCGTCGCCATCGCTGTCGGTGTGCCCTTCAATACTAAAGTTTATGTCGGGATTGTCGTTCATTAAATTGAAAATTTCGTTGATGATTCCCATCGACTCGGGCCTTAACGTGGCTTTGTTTACATCGAAGCGGATACCGGTGGCAACAATTTTCCCGTCTTGCAGAAAACGCTCGTAATATTTTACTCCTCCTTCGGCAATCCTGAAATTTTTAACGTAAAATTGGTTGTGGTCTGATGCGTGGTAAGCGTATAACGAAATTCCCATTGGCTCGAAATCAAGGCGAGGGATATTGATTAAACGGGTTTCGTTTATATAAGCTTTAAACTTACCGTTTGTGTATGCAATTGCAATGTGTGCCCATTGGTTTTCGATATTGCCATTATTTGGGATGCGGCTTTTTGCCGGAGAGATATTCATTTCCTGATAATTTATTGCCAGTGCCTTGTATTGTGATGAAATACGCTGGTTTTTTTTGTCATAAAAATAGACTTCGAAATAATTATGGTTATTCATGTATAAATCGAATTCTACGGTGAATACATCGGGCAAATAATCCTTGTCCGAATCTTTTAAATACGGAACAATCATTGGGCTTCCTCCCCGGAACATGATAACATTATCGCCACCTAATTCTGCATTTTCGGTAGTGCCTTTTACCAAATCCCAACGCGAAGGAAACTCCCCATTTTCTTCTCTCTCCAAGTTGTCTTCAAAAATGACTTTGTCGCCAGATACAAAGTCGTACTTAGCCCAATTAAGTGTTGGTTCGGCCTGAGCAGCATTATATACGCCACCTTCACTTTGTTGTTCGTGGTTGTTCTGATTGGCTTGTTGCTTTTCAGTTTGTTCCGCATTTTTCTTTTTTTTCTTTTTTTTGCCAAACAAACTTCCAATTCCCTCTTCAATTTTGTCAAGTCCCTTGTCCACACCTTTGTCTATTTTTTGGTTTACACGTTTGGTGCTTTCTTTCTCTGTTTCTTCTTTGGGGTCAACAATCTGAGCCGATGCACAGATGCTTGCCGCAATAAAAAAGAGAGTGATTAGAATGGATAATTTTGTTTTCATGGTATTATTTTTTTGTTTTCTAAGGTATAAGATGGAACTCGCATGATTTTGACAGATCGCCTATGTGTGAATATTTCTGATGCTCGTTTCATTGTTAGGATAATGTTTCGAATTTGTTAATGGCTTCAATGCGGTTCTCTGCTTGTAATTTTTTGTAGATTCGTTTTAAGTGATACTTAACAGTGTTTACCGAGATGCCGGTTTCCTGCGAGATACGATGGTTCGAAAATCCTGCTTTAAGCATGAGCATAATTCCTTTCTCGCGATCGGTAATATGTAGCGAATTTTGCATAGCAGTTGGTTAAAATTGTAAATAAAATTACACAGAAACACACATTAGATGTACTACCCCTAAGGGTAGTTTTGCTTATAAAGTGAAGATTTTTGTACCGCTTATCCTGCCATTTTTTGCAAAGCCTGTACCCGGTTCCGAACATCGAGCTTAATGAAAATATTTTTGATATGGAATTTAATGGTGTTTTTCGATACAAAAAGTTTTTCGGCAATTTCTTCGTTACCAATTCCGGTAGCAATTAGCTCCATAATTTCTGCTTCGCGTTGTGTTAAGCCATAATTTTCAACCAGCATTGTTACCGGATTTTCATCTTTTTGTTCAGTCTTTAGTTTATCTAACTGCAGCAAGTAATTTCTTATTTCAAGGTTCATTTGTTCAATACGGTGGTTTTTGTTGCGAATGGTTAGCAAACTAATTGTTGTTAGTGCCATGGTTAACAAAAGCAAAGCTGCAAACAGCGTCCATGTTTTTTGTAAACTCTCTGTTTTTATCTGGTTGTCTTTATCTAAAAGGTCTATTTTATGCTGAGCTATACTTTGTTTCTTATCGTATTCGTGTTGTAAATCGAGCCGGGTAACTTTACGTATAAAGGTTTTATTGTTTATGCTGTCGTTTAACTTAAGGTATTCGATAAGAAACGGGTAAGCAAGATCTTTACGCTTTAAGTTAGAGTAGATCTCACTTAAAAGAAAGGAAGAAGAAAGTAGTGTTTGCTGGTCGTTGTTTTGTTTTGCCAGAGAATGGGCTTCCTGGGCAATGAGTAGCGCTTTATTGAATTGCTTCTGTTGTTTTTGCGCATCGGCCAAATTTACGAGATAAGAAGCCAATGCCTTATTGCTATTTTTCCGGGCTATATTAACCGATTTCGAACTATATAAAAATGCCGAATCGGCTTCTCCCATTTTTAAAAATGCCGATGCCATTTTATCGTAACTCATGGCTATTCCATCGGAATAATTCGACTTTAGCGCTAGCTCTAAGCTCTGTCGCATGTAACTTAACGCTTTGTCGTGTTGACCTAAATTGCTGTACGACATTGCTATGTTGTTAAGTGTTTTATTTGTTTCCCATTGGTTTGCTGAATTCAATACAATTTCGAGCTTCTTCAAATTAAACTCCAAAGATTTTTGAAAATCTTCCTGGTAGAAGAAGGTATTGGCAATGGAACCATAAGCAATTGCAAGTCCTGCGGAGTCGTTTTTTTCTTCCCAGAGTCGGAATGCTTTGAAATACGAATCAATTGCCTGGTTAAAAAGAAACATGTCTTTAAAAATCTGTCCCTGGTCGTTAAGGGCATTTGCCCATTGACTTGTGTCGGTAGCCAATTGTGCCGTTTTAATAGCTTTTTCGGATAAAGAGAGTGCTTTTGCGTGGTTTCCGGCCTGGCGTTCTAAATAAATTAGTGCAGAAAGAGCTGCATTTAGTTCTTTGGTTTGCCCAATTTCTTCGAAATATTGAATGCTGCGTTCTCCGAATTCCATGGCTTTTTGTAGGTTACCTGCAAAGCTGTAGAGAAAGGCAAATCCGTAACAGACTCGTCCCAGTCCTTTCCAATCTTTTAATATCCCGTATTTGTTTAACGCCTGGTTGAAATAGTAAGTAGCACTATCGCCCGGATTGTATTTTGCAAGAAAAGCAGCGCCAAGAGCAAGGTTGGCATCAGCAATTCCTTTTTCGTAGTTTTGGTTTTGCGAAAGCGATAATGCTTTGTGTGCATTGGTAATAGAAAGTGATGGATTTATTCGGGCTAAATTGTATGCCTGGCTGGTCAGTGAGTTGATGGAGCTTGTATCGGCTAAATCTGTATTGATGCCGAAAAGATAAAGTTGAAAAAGTAAAAACAAGGATATTAAAAAGCACCTTAAGCCGGGGTGATTATCAACTTGATTTCCTTGTTCTTTCATCTTAACCCGATTTATAAAAGAATAAATAAGTTAGTGAAAAAATGGCTTTTCATCAATCAAATTCCATGTTCACTTTTATAATGGCTTAAAATAGAGATTTATAGCTTTGTGCCAGGTTGGATAATTTGCTATTCAATTTGAATGTTATAGACCGCTTTAACCACCAGTTTTTTACTTTCGGGAGTTTCAAATAATTCTACAAAACCATTGTATCTTCGACCAGTGGTTATCTTTATTTTTTCGAAAAAATAGCTCTTGTCGTTTTCATTTTTTAAGCTTAAAATATACGTTTCATTTTCCGCTTTTATCAAGGCTGTTTCGGGAAGTGCCAGGGTAGATTCGGTGTGAACGATTACTTTTCCTTCGGCAAATTGATTATTTACCGGCTTGGAATTTTTTAAATCCTCAATTTCAGCATAACATTCAACGGCTTTCGAATTTGGATTCATGCTTTTGCCCACTACAGTTAATTTTGCTTTGTGAGTTTCACTTTGATTTCCGGCTAAATAAAACTCAATCTCCTGACCAACTTCCAGTTTGTTTATTTCGTTTTCAAAAATAGATAGCTTCAACTGCAATTGTTGGTAGTCAATTATTTCAACAACAATCAGGTGTTGCTCTACGTATTGCCCAATGGTTGCGTTAATGCTGGTTATGTAGCCTTTTATTGGGGCTTTTAGCGCATAGGAAGAATAGAAAAAGCCATTTTCAATTTTCGAAATGTCCAAACCTATCTTTTCGAGTTTTATTTTTAAAGCTGTGTTTTTGGCCTGCTCCGATTTATAGGAACTCTCGGCAAGAATAAACTCTTTTTTTGTACCAATATTATCTGCATAAAGATCTTTTACGATTTTAAAATTACTTTCTAATTGTGCTAATTTGGCCGACGATTCAGCAAAATCACGTTGGATATCAACAAATTCATTTCCACCAATTTCAAACAAAGTCTGTCCTTTGTTAGCAATCATCCCGGGGCTGCAATGTATTTTATTAATGAGGCCTGCTACAGGTAAACTTATTTGTGCGATACCAGTAGCCGAAGGACTAATTGTTCCGGTGAAATGTACCGACTCGAGAAAGGGCATGCGTGTTGGTTCGCCAAATGCCATGTTTTCCGACTGAAACTGGGCTTTGCTTATTTCAATCAGGTCGTTATCTCCCTCTGCAGCAACTTCGTTTGTTTTGCTTTTGCACGATACTAAAATCACAAAAACAGATAGTAGGATGTGTATAAAATTGAGTTTCATTGTGTATGCAGTTTATTTTGAAAAATAGTTTATTTCTGATGTGTAACGATTGTAGTTAAATAGGTTCTGAAAATATTCGAGTTGAATCTGAACCGCTGCTTCAAAGCTGTTTACAAATTCATAAAAGTCGATTTCGCCTGCTTTGTAACTTTTTAACGACGTTCGTAAAATTTCATCGTACAACAGTTTTCCCGACTCTTTGTAATTGCTTAGCAACTTTTTGTATTTAAGTTGCTCTTTAATGAGCTCGTTTATGCGATTGTTTATGATGTTTGTTTCGTTGGCCACCAAAAGATTTTGAGCTTCAAAAGAAATTTGCGCAGCTTTTATTTTTGCTTTCTGACTTCCAAAAAACAGCGGCACCGCAACTCCAACCTGAAACCCGTGATAGTTTTTCGAATTTGCGTATTGGTTTGATCCGATAAAATAATTTAAATTAAAATCGGGTAGCATGGTTCTTTTTTCGATCTGTATTTGTGCTTCGGCATATTTGTTTTGCAGTACAAGCGATTGAAAAACAGGCATTGAGTCACTTGCAGAAACAAAAGAGGGCAATATTTCCATTGAATTTGAAACCGTAAAATCAGGTTCGTAATGCATTAAGGATTTAAGTTTTTTGTGTAAATTTTCAATGTCGTAAGCGGTTGAACTTAGTGCCAGCGTATACTGATTTTTTTTGGCTTTCATATTCAACAGGTCTAAGTAGCTTAATTCTCCTTTTTCAAATCTTTTTTCCGAATTCAGAAGCAGTTCGTTGTATAAACTATCGAGTGTTTCATTAATTTTTTGCTGATTTAACAGTGCCTGATATTCAAAATAGGCAATCGAAATATCTTTTGTAAGTTTATTTTTTTGAATGGCTAGTTCTGTTTCGGCCATCGATACTTCCAGTTTTTTTGCTTTGCTCTGCGCCGAATACAACGAAGGGAATGCAAAGTCTTGCTCTATGCCCCAAACATTTAGCGAATGGTTATTTTCGGCAATGTTGTTTTGGTCGTTCCCGAAAGTTATCAGTGTTTTGTCGGCATTAAAAGCGGTCTTTGTTAATGCCTCGCTTTGTTCAATTTTTAAGGTGTAGGCGGCAATTTCCTTGTTGTTCTGCAAGGCAATTTCAATAACATCATGCAACTTTAAATCCTGATTTTGGGCTTGTGCTGAAATTGTCGGAATAAGAAGCAATAACAGAATTGGTACACATTTCGAACGGATAAATTTTGGCGGGAATAATTTGAATCCAATCACATTGTAGAATATTTCGAACAACAAGGGGAGTGCAATCATTGTGAGCATGGTTGATGTAACCAAGCCGCCAATAACAACGGTGGCCAGCGGTCGTTGAACTTCGGCACCTGCGCCTGTGGAAATCGCCATTGGCAGAAATCCCATGGCGGCAGCTCCGGCGGTTAGCATAACAGGTCGCAAACGGGCTTTTGTGCCTGTAATAATTAATTCACGCATGTTTGTTATACCCTGGTGTTGTAGTTCTTTTAAATGCTCGATTAATACAATTCCGTTAAGTACAGCAATACCAAAAAGCGCTATAAAACCTACGCCTGCCGATACACTAAATGGCATTCCGCGTACCCACAAAAGAAACACGCCACCAACTGCCGACAATGGAATTGCCGTAAAAATCATAATGGCATCTTTTAACGACTTAAATGCAAAGTGGAGAAATATAAATATCAGCAGCAAGGCTATGGGAACCGCGAGCATTAATCGTTTTGATGCATTTTGCAGGTTCTCAAATTGGCCGCCATATTCGATGTAGTTTCCGGGAGTAAGCTTTACATTATTATCTATTAAAAGTTGAATATCTTTTACCACCGATTGTAAATCGCGGTTACGAACGTTTACACTTACCACTACCCGGCGGCCTGTATTTTCGCGCGATATTTTTGCCGGTCCTTCGGTGTATTGAATATCGGCAAGCTCGGACAAAGGGATTTGCAAACCATTGGCCACAGGAACCTGAAGCTGGCGAATATCTTCAATGTCGGTGCGGTTGTTATTCTCATAACGCATAACCATGTCGAAACGCTTTTCTCCTTCGAAAACCACGCCACTAATTGCGCCGCCAAAAGCAGCCGATAAACAGGTGTTTAATGTGTTAATATCGACGCCGTAAAAGGCAATTTTACTGCGGTTATAACTTACTTTTATTTGTGGCAAGCCTGTTGTTTTTTCCAGAATAATATCGCTGGCACCCGGAACATTCGAAATCAGGTTTTTAATTTCAGTGGCTTTGCTGTCGATGTACTTCAGGTCTTCGCCAAATATTTTAATGGCAATATCCGAACGTACACCGGTAATTAGCTCATTAAAACGCATTTCTATGGGTTGGGTAAATTCGTACTCTATACCCGGAATTATGGAAAGTTTTTCCTTGAATTTATCCGCCAGTTCGTCTTTACTAGCCGCAACAGTCCACATTTTTTTAGGCTTAAGTTTAATAATCATATCAATTTCTTCCATCGACATGGGGTCGGTGGGCACTTCGGCGGCACCGATTCGCGATACAATTTGATCCACTTCATCCGGAAAATTATCGATTAAAATATTTTCCATCTTTGTTGTCATTTCCACGGTTTTCGACAACGATGTTCCGGTTTTTAATACCGGCTGTATAACAAAATCACCTTCGTCGAGCGTAGGAACAAATTCGCCCCCCATTTTCGAAAACAGTATTCCTGTAAAAATTAAGGAAACAATGGCAGCGCCGAGCACAATTCGTTTATGATTACACGACCATTCGATTACCGGGCGATAGGAATTGTAAACTTTTGACATTATCCAATCGGAGATGTTTCGTTTATTCGATTGGTGTGGTTTTAGGAAAAGAGATGCAGCTACCGGCAACCAGGTTAAGCCCAGAATCATGGCGCCGATTATGGCAAAGGAAAAAGATAAGGCCATGGGATGGAACATTTTCCCTTCAACGCCACTTAACGAAAGAATAGGGATAAAAACAATGAGAATAATTATTTGTCCGAATATCGCCGACTTCATCATTTTAGAAGCTCCCTCAAACGAAATTTTGTCCATTATGGTTTGTCTTTCATCGCCTTTTGTGGCAATTATGTCATCCTTGAGCACCGTAATCCGAAGCGCTATAAATTCTACAATTATTACAGCTCCATCAATAATAATCCCAAAATCGAGTGCCCCCAAACTCATTAAGTTAGCATCTATTCCGAAAATGTACATCATCGAAATGGTAAACAGTAAAGCCAGT
This sequence comes from Draconibacterium sp., assembly GCA_041583785.1. Classification (GTDB taxonomy): domain Bacteria; phylum Bacteroidota; class Bacteroidia; order Bacteroidales; family Prolixibacteraceae; genus Draconibacterium. The sequence goes on from JBFHFE010000005.1 coordinate 49,458, forward strand.
GGAATCATGGATGCAATAACCAATGCCGAACGCACATTGCCTAACAAGAGCATTACAATTAGCATAACAATAATTGCTCCGAGTATAAGGTTTTCGGAAATGGTAAACGATGTTTTTGCGATTAATTCGCTGCGTTCTATAATAGGATTGATAAAAACGCCTTCGGGCAGGTTTCTTTGAATTTCGTCAACACGTGTTTTTACCTCATTAATAACTTCTTTCGAATTGCCATCTTTCAACATCATTATTTGCCCCAGTACTGTTTCTCCTTTTCCATTGGCAGTAATGGCGCCAAATCGGTTGGCAAAACCGTAATGTACCTTTGCAATGTTCTTTATCAGAATTGAAGTGCCTGCATTGGTTTTAATTACAATGTTTTCAATGTCTTCCAGCGACTTAACCTGTCCGTCGCCACGAATGAAATAACTCTGATTTGTTTTTTCGATGTACGAACCTCCCGAAATGTTATTGTTTTGTTCCAGCGCATTAAAAACTTCCATAAGTGTTATGTCGAAACTTTTCAATTGCGAAGGATTAATGGCAACTTCGTATTGTTTTAAATAACCGCCCCAGCTGTTAACTTCTACCACCCCCTTTATTCCCGACAATCTCCGTTTAACAATCCAGTCCTGAATGGTGCGTAAATCCATTGCAGAGTACTGCTCTTCATAACCGGGTTTTACATCTACTATGTACTGATATATTTCGCCCAGTCCGGTTGAAATCGGCCCCATTTCAGGAGAACCGTAAGCTTCTGGTATATTTGCCGAAGCACTTTTAATTTTTTCAGCAATTAATTGGCGGGGTAAATAGGTGCCCAGGTTTTCGTCGAAAACAACGGTAACTACCGAAATGCCAAATTTTGAAATCGAACGGATTTCGCTAACGCCGGGTAAGTTGGCCATTTCCATTTCCACCGGTGCAGTAATAAATTGTTCAATTTCCTGGGTTGATAGATTTCCGGAAGTAGTGATTACCTGCACCTGATTATTGGTAATGTCGGGTACTGCCCCCAATGGAATTTTAAAAATCGCGTACAAGCCAAAAGCTGCTATTGTAAGTGTAAAAAGAATTACGATTAATTTATTTTTTACACTGAAACCAATTATTTTTTCCAACATATTGTTTCTGGTCTATTTGGTTTAAGTTGTTTTTATACTGAACATATAATTGAATGCTATTGTTCGTTTCAGTTTAGCATTTATACAAAAAATTAAAGGCTATAGAAGCTATTGCTTCTCGTTTAAACAAGCTGCTATTAAAATTAAATTTTTTTTTAGTAAGAAGCAAAACGAATTGATTGCCTTTAAGATGAAGATGTTCTGAAAAGATTGGAATGGCTACCCGATAGCTTTCCTTTTTGCAGTATCTGAATAAAACAACGTAAAAAGAAGTTTTTATACATACGAAGATAATTCGAAATCGGAGTTTTGCTTTTATGCTAAAAACAGATAATTATAATTGGAAAAGGATAAATCAGAACTTCAGGATTTGAATTACCCTGGCACTTTTTTAGAGGGCTGATATAGAGCTAAAATCCCTGTAACATGAAAGAAAATATGGTAGCATAAAATGATGGCCAATGAACAAGGATATTGGAGAAATCGTTGTGATTTTAAACACGGAACATTTTTTGTGGAATAAAGATTATCTTTGTAAAATAATTCAAGAGCAATGATTGGTAAATTTTTTCATACACCGGGAGCAAAAAGGTTCAACATTACACCACGGTTTTACGACCCTGATAAAGATGAAAGGGATGAGCGTGAGCGCAGAATTAAAGAAGAATTGGGGATTGTTGATGAAAAAAAAGACAATGGAAAACCTTTTCGTCCGAATATAAAAGGGCAATTTCGTGGAGGAGATGGATGGGCAAGAACTTCCGAGTCGGCAAGAAAATCGCAAAATAGAAGATTAATTTGGATTATATTGATATTGGCACTGGTGCTGTACCTGTTCTTTTATTCCGACTTCTTTGGGTAGTCAATAGTCTTATTACAAAGTACACAAATCTCATAATCAAATAATCTTATTTTGAGCGATATTATTCAGTTATTACCCGATGCAGTCGCTAACCAGATTGCTGCCGGAGAGGTTATTCAACGTCCGGCTTCGGTTGTAAAAGAATTGGTGGAAAATGCCCTGGATGCGGGAGCCACTGAAATTACAGTAAACATTAAAGATGCCGGAAAAACCTTAATTCAAATAAGCGATAACGGATGTGGCATGTCGCCCACCGATGCTCGAATGGCTTTTGAACGGCATGCCACTTCGAAAATCCGCTCTGCAAACGATTTGTTTTGTATACGTACTATGGGATTTCGTGGCGAGGCACTGGCTTCTATTGCTGCTATTGCCGATGTTGAATTGCGCACAAAAAGGGCCGAAGATGAACTCGGAACGCTGATACATATTGTAGGCTCTGAAGTGCAAACTCAGGAACCTGCTGGATGTAACAACGGCACTAATTTTATGATTAAAAACCTGTTTTTTAATGTGCCGGCACGTCGTAAGTTTTTAAAAGCCAATTCGACCGAGTTAAAACGAATAATTTGGGAAATTCAGCGTGTTGCTATTCCAAATCCTGAACTGAAAATTTCGCTGTTGCATAACGGCTCGGCCATTTACGAGCTGCCAAAATCGAACTACAGGAAACGTATTGTTGATGTTTTTGGGAAAGCACTGAATCAGAGCCTTGTCAATGTTGATCAGGATACCAGTATTTTGAAAATATATGGTTTTATTGGCCAGCCAAAATTTGCCCGGAAAACCACTGGCGAACAGTTCTTTTTTGTGAACGGGAGATACATGCGCCACCCTTATTTTCATAAGGCAATTATGCAGGCTTACGAGCAATTGTTGCCGCCCGAGACTTTTCCGTCGTACTTTTTGTTTTTGGAGTTAGACCCCGGAGAGATTGATATAAATGTGCACCCCACAAAAACAGAAATAAAATTTGAGAATGAAAGGGATATCTGGTCGATTGTTCATGCGGCAATACGCGAATCGCTGGGAAAATACAGTGTGGTTCCTTCCATCGATTTCGACCAAAGTGGGAGCATAGATATCCCTATGCCGAAAAAAAGTGGCGAGGAAATTCGTTTCCCCGAAATTCAGATAAATCCGGGCTATAATCCTTTTGATACCGACAATCGGATGTCAGGCGGAAGTTATAATCCTTCGTCTTCAGCTCCGAGTGAGAAAAAAAACCTTGAAAACTGGGAAGATCTGTATCAGGGAACTCAGCTCAAGATAAAGCCGGAAGAACAGTATCAGGAAACATTTAAAAGCGAAGTTGATTTGTACCAGCATTCATCAGAACAATTTAACGGGAAGAAAGTCCTTCAACTCAAACAACGATATATACTTACTCCTGTTAAGTCGGGATTAATGGTGATCGACCAGAAACGAGCACACGAACGCATCCTTTTCGAGAAGTTTATGGATGTGCTGAAATCGGATTCGGTGGCCAGTCAGCAGCAGCTTTTTCCTCAAACCATTGAGTTAAATCCTGCCGATTCGGCATTGCTGAAAACGATTTTAAATGATTTGTTGTCGCTGGGATTTGACATACGTGAATTTGGGAAAGATACCTTTATAATAAATGGAACACCTGGCGTTTTAGACGTTTCTTCTCCGGAATTGATCGTGGAGAAACTTCTCGAAGAATATAAAAATTCGCCCGTTGATGCCAAAGCCAAAGCCAAGGAACAGATAGCTATTTCGTTGGCAAAAGCCTCGGCACTCGATTATGGTACGGAACTGAAAAAAGAAGAAGTCGACCATTTGATCGACAACTTGTTTGCCTGTTCTACTCCTAATTTCTCGCCCGATGGGAAAAAGGTGTTGACTATTATTTCGACCGGCGATATCGAAAAAAGTTTTTGAAAGTGACAATATGTCGTTATCTTCAAGCCAATAAATTTTGGTCTGGCTATTGTATGCCTGCTAAATAGTATTTTAAAAAAAAATAATTGAAGTTCGTGATTCCCGAAACGGATAACTATTTTTTCCGAGTTCCAAAATCCGGCTTCCAACTTTTTATTACATGAATTATAGACCTGCATTAAATATCCCTCCGGTTGTTAAGAATCTGATTCTGGCAAATATTGTTTTCTACATCGCTACAATTGTACTGAAACAAATGGGAACAAACCTGTATCCTATCTTGGGGCTTCATTTTCCGCTATCGGATAATTTTATGTTGCACCAATATTTTACGTATATGTTTATGCACAGTTCCCATGGAATTGGTCATATTTTCTTCAATATGTTTGCTTTGTACATGTTTGGAAGGGTGCTCGAAAGTGTGTGGGGGCCAAAGCGCTTTCTTATTTTTTATTTGGTAACCGGAGTTGGAGCTGCTGTGTTGCAAACCTGTGTTACTTACATTGAATATGGCTCGTTAATTTCGAAAATGGATCCTCAGCAGGTTGCATACATTAAAGAAACCGGTGCTTCGTTGTGGGAACAAGGAAAAAACTTTAGCGATCCTATGGCCGGAAAATTAAATGCCATTTTAAATACTCCAACAGTTGGAGCGTCGGGAGCCGTTTTTGGCATTTTACTGGGTTTCGGAATGCTTTTCCCCAATACCGAGTTAATGTTACTTTTTCCCCCAATTCCTATAAAAGCCAAATACTTTGTAGCGGGCTACGGAGCGCTTGAATTATTCTTTGGAATTTCGGGAATTCAGGGCAGTGTAGCCCATTTTGCGCACCTGGGTGGTATGCTGTTTGGATACTTTCTGATTCGACACTGGAACAAAAACTCGAAACGTTTTTATTAAGTGAAACGTTAAACCGTTTTGTATTTAATATTTGAAATTTAGGATTTGCGAAAATGGATATTGCAGAAGACATAAAACGTACGTTTAAAGAAGGCTCGGCCTTAACCCGCCTAATTTATATCAATATCGGAGTGTTTCTGTTGCTGAAAGTACTAGGCGTATTTTTCTATCTTTCAGGGCACGCATCTCCTCTTTACGAATGGCTTTCTGTGCCTTCGGTAACTAATGTGTTGATGCAAAGACCATGGTCGCCGCTTACTTACATGTTTCTTCATGCAGGATTTTTACATTTGCTTTTTAATGTGCTGGGCTTGTACTGGTTTGGGCAGTTATTTATGTATCATTTCGAAGGAAATAAACTGCTGAGCGTATACCTGTTGGGTGGTGTGGTCGGAGCCGGCTTTTATATTCTTGCCTATAATATCTTTCCAATATTCAGCTCTACATATGGACTTTTGCTGGGGGCTTCAGCTTCGGTTTTTGCAATTTTGGTTGCAGTTGCATTTTATGATCCCGACCGCGAGATTCACCTCTTTTTTATTGGCCGTTTCCCACTGAAGTACGTGGCGGCATTTTATGTGGTGCTTTCCATAATCAGCATTTCATCGTCAAATCCCGGTGGTAATATTGCACATCTGGGAGGTGCTTTCTGGGGATGGTTTTACATTTACCAGCTTCGTAAAGGCAAAGATATGGGGGCCGGTTTGGTTCGTGGTATCAATCGGTTGGGAGAAATGTTGGTGGGATTATTAAAACCCAAAAGCCATTTAAAAGTAACTTATAAAAAGCCGCCCCGCGACGATAAAGAATACAACCGTCAACAGAATGTGAAACAAGATGAGATAAATCGTATTCTTGATAAGATTGCCAAATCGGGTTACGAAAGCCTCACAAAACATGAAAAAGAAGTGCTTTTTAAACAGGGGAAAAAATAGTGGTAATAGAACTTATACCAACATTGAAATACGCCTTGTTTCTTTCTTATTCTGAGTTTATACTTTGTTAAAAATTCCATCGCAGCTAAGGTTATGCCTTAATTTTCAAACCTGTTTAAACTCGAAATTCTTAAAACAAGTAACCCAAAAATGCTGCATCTAAATCGATTCATTCCTCAACAACACTCTATTCATCATTCTTATAGGTTTGTGCCTGATATATACTGGCATTCAGCTCGAATCCTATCAGTAAAATCAGCGACATAATATACATTAAAAAAAGAACGGCCAAAAGGGTTCCAATTGAGCCATATAGTTTGTTGTACTGGCTAAAGTTATTAATGTAATATTTGAATCCAATAATTCCGATAATACTAAGCACGGTTGCCAGTGTTCCTCCTGCCGAAATAAAGCGCCACTTGGTTTTTCGGGCCGGAGCCATGTAGTATAGAAACGAAAATGCAAAAAAGAATGTGGTCAGTGTTAAAATCCATTTGCTTATGGTTAGCAGGAAAACGAGGAATTTGTCGCGGATAATATCGATGCGGTTCAGGTAATTTATTAACTCCTGACCGCCGGTGAGAATGGCGATTGCCAGGGTAAGTGCCATGGTAAAAATAAAGAGCATAAATATGGCTGCAATATATTGGCTCCACCATTTGCGGCGGTTAATGTTGTGCACCGTAGCATCGAAAGCGCTCATCATCGAAACCAGGCCATTTGTGGCGAAAGCCAAAGCCATAAAAAAGTTTAACGATAGCAAATCACCACGAGGTCGCATAACCACTTCAGTAATCGTGTCTTTTATGGTGTCCCATATGCTATCAGGAACCAGCTGCTGAATGATAACAAATAATTCGTTCTGAAAATTATCGATCGGAATAATCGGAATAAGGGTAAATAAAAATATTATTCCCGGGAAAAGGGCGATGAAGAATGAAAAAGCTATGCCCGAGGCACGGGTAGTAATAGAGCCATCGACGATACTGCGCCAAAAAAACAGGAGAACATCATATAACGGAACTCCGTCGAACAATGGAAGCGATATGCTTTGAGCTTTCTTAACGGCTCTTTCTCCCAATTTTTTTAATCGATTGAAAGTGAGTATTCCCTTGGCCATCTGGGTGTTATTGTTTTTCTATTCTAAGCTGATGAATATATTCTTTTCCACCGGTTCTTTTTAGCAGAAAATAAACCCTGAAGTCTCCTTTTTCGGTTTTTAGCTTTCCAATCACATATTTGGCATCTGCCTTTCCACTGTCGTGAATAATTGAAAAAGCATGATCTTCAATCGGTGAAAAACTGCTGAAAAAGTTGTTTACAATCTGTTGTGCCTGGGCCTTGCTATATACATTATCGTTGTCTAATACCACCAATTCTACATTCTGGTTAAAATACCCCGACAGAAGTTTTGCATTTCCGGTTTCCAGGGCCACAATAATATTGTTCGGAATTTCTTCTTTTGCCGAGTTTGCCGAAGCCGTAAGCATACAACTGAATACGATTACTAAGAGTGTTATTTTTTTTAATAAAAACATACGTTTTTCTTTTTGGTATTTATATTGAATTACTATCAAATACTATGCAAAAACACTTTAATACATTTATTTTAGTGTAAATTTATAAAATTAAAAATCAAATGACAGAATGAAGTTGTTGTCAAATGTAATTTACCGTATTCGAAACCTATAAAACAACTTTTTTTTAGTCAAAACCGTTAAACAAATTTTTCAGATGAAGATTACTCTGTTGGTTGTTGGAAAAACAGATGCATCCTATTTACACGATGGAATGAAAGAGTACCTAAAGCGGCTAAAGCATTACATCAATTTTGAAATAGAAGTTATTCCTGATATAAAAAAAGGGAAGAATACCAGTGTTGATATACAGAAATCGAAAGAGGGAGAATTAATCCTGTCGAGATTTGGTCCGGGTAAAGAATTTCATCTGTTCGACGAAAATGGAAAGTCGTTTTCTTCGGTAGGATTTTCGCAGTTTATCGAAAAAAAAATGGTAAGTGGCCCAAAGGAGCTGGTGTTTGTTATTGGCGGGCCTTACGGTTTTTCTCCTGAGGTCTATCAAAAAGCTTCCTCAAAAATTTCTGTATCGCGATTTACTTTTTCGCATCAAATGGTGCGACTTTTGTGTGTAGAGCAAATTTACAGGGCTTTTACCATAATAAAGGGCGAACCTTATCACCACGAATAAACAATGTTGCTAAAATTAAACAAATATACTTACCTGGTTTTGGCCGTTACAATAATGATTGCAGCAGCAATTATTGAAAGTGATCTTTTAAAACGAAATCCCGAAACCCGTTTAATTGAAGATTTTCAGGAGGGACTGATAAATAATGAAAAGCAACTAAATTTATTTCTGAAAGATATCTCAGAGAAGTTAGAAAATGAGGATATTGAGGAAGATGTAAGTGATTTCTTCACGCGAGAAGAAACGCTCGTTGGGGAAACCGGTTTTGGTTTTTTGATATACAAAGCAGGCACATTGTTCTTCTGGTCCGACAGAGGGATTGCCTTTTATAATACAATTGATGAATTTACAGAAACAGAAGGGCTTGTTAAGCTTCCCAATGGTTATTATCTGGCAAATTCGATAGTTGTTGGAGAATATGAGATTGTTGGGATGCACCTGATAAAACGAAATTATTCGTACGAAAACAAGTATCTGCAAAATAAATTTTTTAAGTATTACAGCCTGCCAAACGAATATATAATTAAGGAAGTAGCCTATAACAGAGGCTATAATATTACGAACTCAAACGGAAAATTTTTGTTTACGCTGGTTCCTTACGGAAATTATCTGTGCACAACCAACCAGTTATACTTTCCCGGAGCACTTTATTTTATCGGGTTAATTATTCTGTTGTTTTATTTTCGTAAAGAGTTTATCGGGCAAAAAGCCCCATTTGTGTCCAAATTAATGGTTTTGGCCGCAGCACTTTTTATAGTTTACTGGTTTCATTTCATATTCAAAGTTCCCAAAGTATTCTTTCATCTTCATTTTTTTGGCCCCGATTATTTTGCCATAAACGATTGGTTACCATCGCTTGGCGACTATTTTTTGTTGGCGCTGTTTTTATTGTTTTGGCTGTATAATTTTGGAGCCGATTTAAATGTTCGCGAACTACATGTGCAATCACGTTTGCCTCGAAAGTTTGTGATTGCCTTATTATTTCTGTTTAATGCAAGCTTGTATTTGTTGGTAAACTATTTAATAATTGAGTTAATTTTAAATTCAACTATTTCGTTTTCATTAAATAAGATAACCAATATTTCTCCTCAAAGTATATTGGGCTTATTTTCAATCGGCTTGCTTTTGTTGGGCATTTTATTTTTAAGTGTACGGATAAACGATAAATCGGGGAGTACTTTTAAACTGGCTCATCTGTTGCTACTTATTCCTGGTATTGCTGTTTTTTTGGGCCTGGTACAATACCTGGCAACGGGCACTGTTGCTTATCCGGTATTGGTTTTGTTTGTCATTTGCGTTTTGTTGTCGGCCATGGTAAATAAAAAATACCTGCATACCTTTACCTTGAGCTATCTGATTATTTTTTTAATGGTAGTTTCGTTTTATTCACTACTTGTAATCAATCAAACGATAAGCAAAAAAGATAGAGAACAGCAAAAGTTACTGGCCGTTACGCTGGTTTCTGAACGCGACCCGGCAGCAGAGGTATTTATGACAGAAGTGCAGTATCGGATTGAACACGATCCTGTAATTCAAAGCTTGTTGTTTCAGTATAAATACGATGATGTGGAGGAGTATATTAGTACATCGTACTTTAACTCCTATTTTAGAAAATATCTGCTTAATATTTTTGTGTGCGACGATTCGTGTAGTTTGCAAATAGAACCAGATAACAGGGAGGTTCCGTGTCGCCCCTTTATGGATGAACTGGTGGAAACCCAGGGAATTCGCGTGCCTGGCACCGATTTTTATTTTATGGATAACATGAATGGCCGGATTTCGTATACCGGTAGTTTTGAATATCCGCTGGCCGACAAGGGGAAAGGTGTAAATATTTATATCGACCTCGATTCCGATCTGCTTTCGGAAGGAATCGGTTTTCCTGAATTACTAATAGATAAAACGATGGCACGTTCGAATATCTATCAGAAGTTTAATTACGCAAAATATTACGCTGGCGAATTAAAAGATAGATTTGGCGATTACAACTATAATTACAACGGTCATGTGTATTTAAAATCGGATGACGAATTTTCTTTTCTGAGGCAAGATAATATGGAACACCTGGTTTATCATACCAGCGAAGATAATTATGTGGTTGTTTCGCGCGAGATTTTAACCGTTGTCGATTACTTAATTTCTTTTCCGTATCTGTTTGTTTTCTATTTCATTTGCTTGCTTATAATCCTGGGTTTTGGAAATCAATCTATTAGAGGAAGGCCTTTTGCTTTCGATTTGAAATTTAAAATTCAGGCAGCTATTATTTCCATCGTTTTTGTGTCGTTACTGGTAGTGGCTTCGGTAACGCTATACTATAACCTCGAAGAATACAGAGCTAAGCACTATAACGATTTAAATGAAAAGATGAAGTCCATTTCGGAAGAAATAGATAACCGGATGGAAGACAAAACAGAAATTAATGATTCAACGAGGGTTTGGTTGCATCACGAATTGGCGAAGCTTTCAAATATTTTTCGTACCGATATTAACATTTACGGAACCAATGGTGAGTTGATTGCTTCTTCACGTTTCGAAATATTTGAACGAGGTCTGGTTTCAACCAAAATTAATGCCCGGGCCAATTACGAGGTTTATCAGAATTATTCCATCAGCTATTTTCAGCCCGAAAATATCGGAGAACTGTCGTACTTATCAGCTTACCGCCCCATAATTAACAAAGACGGCGACTACCTTGGAGTAATTAATCTGCCTTATTTTATAAGGCAAGACAAGTACAGCCAGGAAGTTTCAACGTTTATTGTTGCTTTTATTAATTTGTACGTATTGCTTTTTTTGGCTAGTATTATTGCTGCTGTTTTTATTGCGAACCAAATTACCCGGCCGCTGGTGGTTATTCAGGAAAATCTGCGAAAAATGCAGTTGGGAAAACGCAGCGAACCAATTCATTATAACCGAAAGGATGAAATTGGAAGCCTGGTGAAAGAATACAATAAAAAAGTAGATGAGCTGGCTGCAAGTGCCGAATTGTTAGCACGTTCTGAACGCGAGTCGGCCTGGCGCGAAATGGCCAAACAAATTGCCCACGAAATAAAGAACCCGCTTACGCCAATGAAATTAAATATACAGTATTTGCAACGGGCGAAGGGCAAAGATGAGCAATACAATGCATTTCTCGAAAGGATTACCCGCACATTAATTGAGCAGATTGACAATTTATCGAATATAGCCACCGAGTTTTCGAACTTTGCCAAAATTCCTACTGCCCGCAACCAGGTTTTTTGTTTAGCCGAACAACTGCAAAAAAGTATTGATTTATACGAAACATATAACAGGGCTCAAATCGAATTTAACTCCAATGGCTTCGAATGTATAGAGGTAAATGCCGACAGGGAGCAAGTTTCGCGGGCTATTATAAACCTTATTCGTAACGGAATTCAGTCGGTGCCCGAAGATAAAATGGGCTATATTTCATTAAAACTCGATCGGCGCGAGCATATGGCTGTGATTTCGGTAAAAGATAATGGCGCAGGCATTCCGGTTGAACTCCGTGGTAAATTGTTTAGTCCGAGTTTTACCACCAAAACCCGTGGAATGGGCCTTGGCCTGGCTATTGTGAAAAATATAGTTGAGAACTTTTCTGGAAAAATATGGTTCGAAACCGAACTGGGCACTGGAACAACTTTTTTCCTTGAAATTCCGATTTATGAACCAAATGAAGAAGATGATTTGGAGAATAGCTAGTTTCGTGAGATTTTTGCAAAATAGAAATTAGAATATGGTAACACTAACATTTAAACAAATAACAGAACGCTTAAAAACGATTGATTTTCCTGAAATTGATGTGGTTATTGGTATTGGGTCGGGTGGCGTTCCGGCGGCAACCATGGTGGCCTACCATTTAAATGCCGAGTTACTGGTAATGACACTGAACTATCGTGACGAACAAAATAAACCGAGGTACGAGGAGCCGAAAGTTTTGCAAAAAGCCCATTGGGATTTGGAAGGTAAACGTATCTTACTGGTTGATGATGTGTCGGTTAGTGGCAGTACTATGAATAAGGCACTGGAACAACTGAAGGGACTAAATGTGCAAACCTGCGCCATGAAAGGAAAGGCCGACTTCGTGCTGTTTCCCGAAATTCCGGAATGCGTGAAATGGCCATGGAAAGCCTAGTGCGCAGTATGCAAAGTTTAAGCCGCTTTTTTTAATGTTGTTTGGTTGAAAAATTACCCTCACCCTAACGGAGCCACTTATGAGTGGTGCAAATCCTGAACTAAGTTTCTGCCTTACTTCAAGGTTTCTTGCTTTCGATCCAGCAGTTCACCCTTTATAAGAAAACATGCCGACAAACAAAAAGGTAATAAAAAGCCTTATCAAAACGATATTGATATTTGGGGCTGAAAGAAGTTGCTGGAGCTTGTTCCGGGCGAAATTCTAATTTGGAGTTGTTGTGCGAGCGTTGTATGTTAGTTTGGAAAAGAACAAGAATCGATTACCTACCTTAGAGATAGTTTTATAAAACACTAATTTTCAGAAACACATGGAAGTAAATGAAAAGAAAATAATAGAATGTACCATGGGATTCGGAAAAGTTAACTTTTTAGCTTTTGTTTTAGCGTTTCCAATTTTAGCAATAATCTTGATCCCCTTTCTGCTTATCTGGGATTATGAAACGTTTAAAACTGGGAAAGACGCGTTCATAGATAATTTTTTAATAATTATAGTAGGAGGAATTGTTATACATGAGCTGTTGCATGGATTAACCTGGGGGAGTTTTGCAACAAATGGAATAAAATCAATAAAATTTGGTATTAAATGGCTATCCCCATACTGTCATTGTAAAGAACCTCTAAAAGTAAAACATTATAAAATTGGTGCTGCTGTGCCATTAATTATTATGGGTGTGATTCCATCAATAATAGGATTAATAACTGGAAATGGATTCGTTCTTATTTTTGGAATAACTTTTACGTTGGCAGCTGGTGGAGATATAATTGCACTTTATATGTTGCGAAAATTTGACAATAACGTTTATGTGTCAGACCATCCCGAGAAAATGGGATTTATACGAGAAATAGAATAGAAGTGAATGAAACCATCGCACAATAAAGTGTAGGTTCAACGATACTAAACTTACACCAACCGGCTAGAGTATTTCATTTCTGTTCGTTTATTTTGTAATTGAACACCTGCAAACTCATGACGTTCGCGTTGTGATTTTGCTTTTTTTAGTTTATGCCACATTCAAAATAGCAAAAGAGCTTTGGCTATGCCTAAATTTTAAGTTTTTGCCTAAACTTAAAATCTGCTAAAATTATTTACCGCTGACTTCGTCGCGCAATTGGTAGAATAAGTGTTTTAAGTCCCTTAATTTACAATGTGCTGCTTTTCTGGGGATTTTAGTCCCGTTTGCAAAATTTAAGGGCCAATATCCAGGCTTTTTTCAAGCTTAATCGCCTACCCGAATGTCGCTGTTAGCGATAAACCGTAGCCGGGGAAAACCAACTCTACACTTCACTCCCTGTTTTCATCATTTGGCGAAACTTCTCTCTCCCTCTGTTAAAAATGCTTAATATCTTCGCCTCAGAATTCAGAAAACGAAAGCTGGCAAAAATGAATACAAGCATTATTATTTGTACTTATAATGAGGAGAAAACCATATTTGGAGTGGTGGCTGCTTGTTGTAAACACAACCCGGATGCCGAAGTGATTGTGGTTGACGATGGTTCAACCGACGCTACCCGGGAAACCCTGGAAACTCTTGCGGAGCATTACGAATTTGATTATTTAAAGCTGCCTGAAAATCATGGGAAAAGTTATGCAATGGCTTACGGAGCAGAATATGCAACCGGCGAGGTAATTTTGTTTTTTAATGCCGACGTTGCCGACGTCAGAAAAGAGCACTTCGATGCATTGCTCGAACCTATTTACAACCAAGAGGCTGATATGGTGTTGGGGTGTCCGAACAATTTTACAATCGATTACCGTTTTAACCCCTATCAGTCGATGACTTCGCAAAAAGTAATGCTAAAAAAAGATTTGATGCCCATTATGAATGATATTCGTGAGATCAGGTTTGGAGTAGAGTCGTATATCGCTTTATTTTATCAAACTGCCGGCAAAAGGGTGCGTTACGTAGCCCTAAATGGTTTATCGGTAAAACAGGGCTTAAAAAAGATTGAAGCCCATGGTGGTGAAAAAGAAAATGATGATGTAGAAATTGCACATGCCTTACTTACCAACATCGATTTAATTACAAAACGCCTTGAAAACAATCTTCAGAAAACTCAAAATTATACGCAGTCATCCATTACAAGTGTTCAGTTTGAACTAAATAAACGGATGAAAATGTTAAAAGACCGGGTTAACAAAATCCAATTAGCATCGGTTCGAAATTCATTTCATGAAGCAATTTAAACAGTTCACGAGTTTTGTGTAATTAGTTAATAATCAGTAAATATACTTTTGCTGTCGAAAAAATAGAAAAAACAATCATTAACATGAAGATCAGAAATATTTTTTTAGTAATTATTGCAGCTGCTTTTGCATTTACAGGCTGCAAAACCTCTGGAGGCGAGGAACAACATGCCGAAACTGTTAAGTATGTTAAGGTGGAAACCGTTGATGGAAGTACCACCCAAAACAAAATGACCTTGAATGGTAAGATTAAAGAAAACAGTCTTACTTCTTTGTCGTTTCGCGTGGGAGGGCCTTTGTTTAAACTAAATGTAAAACAGGGCGACTTTGTGCACGCCGGACAGGTAATTGCACAAATTGATAAGCGCGATTACGAGTTGCAATTACAGAGTACCGAGGCGCGATTTGTTCAGGCAGAAGCTGAATATAACCGTTACAAAACGTTGGTTGAGCAGGAAAAAATACCTGAGAATACATATGAGCGCGTTGAATCGGGGTATTTAATGGCAAAAACTGCTTACGAAAATGCTCAAAACCAGTTAAACGATACCGAGTTAAGAGCTCCGTTTTCGGGCTATGTTTTCGAAAAATTTACCGAAAATCACCAAACTGTTGGCCCGGGACAAGCCATTGTTTCAATTATCGATAATTCGAAACTGGAAGCCGTTTTTTCAGTTTCTGAAAGCCACTTACAACGGGTAAACAGCGAAAGAGAAAGTCTTCTAACAATTGCCAATGCCGGGGTGCAAAATCTTCCGGTTAAATTGTTAAGTGTTGGCGAAAAGGCACAAAAAGATGGCCTTTACGAAGTGAAGTTTTCGTTTCAGAATTCAGATGATATGAAAGTTGCTCCGGGAATGACTGCTGAAATTACATTATTGTGCAATACTCAGGATGACCAGTTACTGGTTGCCAGTTCGGCTTTATTTCACGAAAAAAACAACAATTATGTGTGGGTTTATAATGCTTCAACAAATAAGGTTGATAAGCGCGAGGTTGAGATAGCAATAAATGGTTCTCAAGGACATGCAATTATAACCTCCGGCTTAAAACAAGGCGAGCAGGTTGTAACTGCCGGAGTTCACTATTTAATTGATGGACAAATAGTAAAACCGGTTGAAACTCCATCGGCAACTAATATAGGAGGACTGCTGTAATGCTGGAGAAATTATTGAACCAAAAGGCAATGATATCGACCATACTGTTTGCAGTATTGGTTGGCGGAATTATTGCCTATACAAATATTGGGAAGCTGGAGGATGCCGAAATCCCAATTAAATCGGCAATGGTGATAACGGTTTATCCGGGAGCAACGGCACACGAAGTTGAGCTGGAAGTAACGGATGTACTGGAGAAACAAATTCAGAAATTGGAAAATATTGATGAAATTACTTCGGTTTCGCGCCCAGGGGTTTCGTTAATTACCATTGAAATTAATCCGGTGGTAAAAACACCACAGTTGCCACAGCTGTGGGACCACCTGCGGCGTAAGGTAAACGACATAAAAGGGAGTTTGCCTGCGGGAGCCTACGAACCCATTGTAAACGACGATTTTGCCGATGTGTACGGGATTTTGTATGCCGTAACTGCTGAAGGATATTCGCACAAAGAGTTAATAAAATATACCGAATTTATTGAACGCCAGCTTTTGGCAATTGACGGTGTTCGCCGTTCGCAAATTTTTGGTAAAAAGACGGAGACCATTGACCTTGTTTTTTCTCCTGAGAAATTGGCAGGACTAAACATTAACCCAATGATGATTGCCCTGGCCATGCAAAACGAAACGGCAATTATTAATCCTGGCACGATTGTAACCGGAAAAGAGTCGATTCGCGTGGGAGTAGGAAACAAGATTTCTACTATCGACGAAATTGAGAATCTGTTAATTCAGGTTCCTGGCGGCGGTAATTTTCGCCTGGGAGATATTGCTACAGTAGAACGTTCGTACATGCAGCCAATGCAACAAGCTCTTTATTACAATACCAAAAAAGGATTAACGCTGGGGCTTTCAAACGAAGGTGGCATTAACGTGGTAAAACTGGGCGAAAAACTTGATGAAAAATTGGCGGAGCTGGAAAAGGAACTTCCTGCGGGAATAGAAGTTACTCAGGTTTATTATCAGCCCGACCGTGTTGATGCCGCTGTAAAAGATTTTATGTGGAACCTGGTAATGTCGGTGGGTATTGTAATTGTTGTGCTGATGTTTTCCATGGGACTTCGTTCGGGCTTGCTTATTTCCAGCGGATTGGTACTAACAATTTTGGCCACATTAATTGTAATGATGGCAATTGGCTTGCCGCTGCACCGCGTAACACTTGCTGCCATTATTTTGGCTATGGGAATGTTGGTTGACAACGCCATTGTGGTTGCCGATGGTATTCTGGTTGACCTGAAAAACGGAATGGACCGCAGCAAAGCTTTTGTGAATACCGCACAAAAAACGGCAATGCCTTTATTGGGAGCCACTGCTGTTGCCATTTTGGCATTCTTGCCACTGGCTATGTCTCCAAATATGGCTGGTGAATTTTTAAGTTCGTTGTTTACGGTTTTAATTATTTCTTTGAGTTTAAGCTGGGTGTTTGCAATGATTCAAACCCCGTTTAATGCAAAATATTTTTACCGAAAAGAACGCCCGAAAGGTGAAAAGGGGGAACATTACGATTCTAAATTTTACCGATATTTTGAAAATTTCCTAAAATGGAGTATCCGAAATAAATACATGTTTTCACTGGGTTCATTTGCCATATTGATTACAGCATTTTGGGGATTCCGTTTTGTAACAGTCGATTTTATGCCCAAAATTGCATACGACCAGTTTTATGTGGAGTATTATTTACCCGAAGGTTCGGATATAGAAGCTGTTGAAACTGATTTGGTTCAAATTCAGAAAGATATCTTGGCCATGGAAGGGGTTTACTCAGTAACCGCTGCTGTTGGAAGTCCGCCGGCACGATATCAGTTGATGCGCGGAATGGCAACTGGAGGTTCAAACTATGGCGATTTAATCATTCAAACTGAAGAAACTGAAAGGGTTGAATCTTTAATTCCTGAAGTGGAAAGCTATCTGAGGAAAACTTATCCCGATGCATTTTTTAAAGCAAAAGAATATGGGGCAGCATTTGCCGAAGCCGATATTGAAGTTGAATTTATAGGGCCAGACCCGGCGGTGTTGAAAGACCTGGCTACCCAGGCAAAGAAAATTTTTATGGAAGTGCCGGTGACTACCAATATTACCGATAACTGGAAGAACCAGACCAAAAAACTGGTTCCTCAATATTCTGTTGAGCGCGCGCAGCCTCTCGGTTTATCGCGTTCCGATATGGGGAATTCTATTCTGGTAGCGACCAACGGTATGCCAATTGGTGCCATTTACGAAGGCGACAAAATGTTGCCCATTGTGATGAAGACATCGAATGATGTAGCAGAAGATACCGAAGAGATACTGAATATACCGGTTTGGGGACAGCAAAGCATGTCGAGCGTTCCTTTGTCGCAAATTATTGATGATTTGGAAGTTACCTGGGAATACGAGCAGATTAATCGACTGAACAATGAGCGTTCGATAAAAGCACAATGCGATGCGGTAAAAGGTCATACTGCAGCTCAGGTTCAGGCTCAGGTTCAGGAAAAGATTGATGCAATTGATGTACCTGCCGGATATAAAATGCGCTGGGAAGGGGCTACGGCTCAATCGGGCGAAGCCAATGCCGGTTTATTTATGTTCCTGCCTTTGGCTCTGGGCTTAATGGCCATTATAATTATTGGTTTGTTTAATAACCTTAAACAGCCACTTATTATTGGTGTTGTTTTCCCTTTTGCTTTTGTTGGAGTGGTAATAGGCTTGGTTAGTACAGGTACCTATTTAACCTTTCTTGGTATTATTGGTTCGCTTGGGTTAATTGGTATGATGATTAAGAATGCCGTGGTTTTGCTCGATGAAATTAATTTTAATATTAAAGAGGGACAAAACAGGCTCGACGCAACCATTGCCGCGGCCATGTCGAGAATGCGACCGGTAATGATGGCTTCGTTAACCACAATTCTGGGGATGTCTCCGCTGGTTACAGATGGAATGTTTAATTCAACGGCCATTGTAATTATGTTCGGTTTGGCAGTGGGTTCTGTAATTACACTGGTGGTTGTACCGGTATTTTATACTGTCCTTTACAAAGTTGATGGTAGTGAGTTGAAGAAAGCATAAAAACAGCCCCTCCGAACCTCCCCGGAGAGGAGGGATTTTCCCCTCAATGGAGGAATGCAATGGGGCTAAAATTTGAAAAAAATGAATCGATTAATAAAATACATATTAAGCACAGTTGTTGTTGTGATGGCTGTGCTGGGCACTGCCTTTGGGCAAAAGGTAATGACCATTGAAGAGTGCCGCCAGCAGGCTGTTGAGTACAACAAAGAGTTGAAAAACGCAGCCCTGCAAAACAAAGAAGCTTTGGCCAATCAGGAAGTGGCGCGAACCGCATATTTGCCATCTGTGAGTGGAAGTATTACGGCAATGCACCTTCCATCGTATGATGGAATTTCGGTTGATGGATATTTTTTGCCAACAGCTAACAGTGAGGCCGATGCCCTGGCTGGAATTTATTCAGGAACCAGCGATGTTTGGAGTCCGGGTATTAGTTTTGAAATGGATAACCTTTCGCTTATCTATGGAGGATTGAGTGTTGAGCAGGCAATATATGCAGGTGGACGAATTAAAAATTCGAACAAGCAAGCCGATGCCGGCGTTGCTATTGCCGGCCATGCTTTAAATTTAAAATATTCGGAAGTAATTGAAAATACCGATAAGGCTTTTTGGAATGTAGCCATGGTAGAAGATAATATTAAAACTGCTGAAGAATACATTAAAATGCTTAGCGAGCTGGAAGAGCAAATGACTGCCATGTACGAAGTGGGATTACAACCGGCCAGCGAAAAGTTGCGGGTAAGTGTTCAGAAAAATGAGGCAGAATTAAATTTGCTGAAAGTTAAAAACGGCTTAAAAATCTCGAAGATGTACCTGAACCAGATTTTAGGTCAGCCACTCGATACTCAAATTGAAATTAGCTACGATGCCAATGCCCGGGTGAATTTATTCGACCTGGAAAATGGAACAGCGCAGGCTGTAAATAATCGTAGTGAATTAAAAATTCTGGAGAAACAAAAAGAAATTTCGGAATTGGATGCTAAGATTACGCGGGCCGATTATTTACCAACGGTAGGAGTTAGCGCACAATACACCAATTATTATATTAGCGATTTAAGTGAAAGTTTTGATCCTCAGCCCTTGTTGGCGGCATCAGTATCTGTTCCTATTTTTCAGTGGGGACAGGGTAAAAAGAAACAACGTGCTGCTCAATTGCGTATTCAACAGGCGCAAACAGATTTGTCGAATACAAATGATTTGATTAATCTTGAGGTGATGCAAGTGCGCATTCAGCTGGAAGAGGCTTTTGAGTCGATTCGTATTGCAGAAAGAAGTGTAGCAGTAGCAGTAGAAAGTATGGAAGAAACAAAAGCCAGTTTCGAGGTTGGTTTAAATACCACAACCGACATGCTAAATGCGCAGGCTCAGTGGGTTGCGTCAAAGGCTCAATTGTCGCAGGCTGTGTCGCAGTTTAAGGTGCTCGAAACCACCTGGGAACGGGTGACGGGTAATTTAAGTATGCCCGAGTAAGTTGGATAAATGGGAAGAATGCCTTAAAAAAATCCTTTAATGGGGATGAAGTTTCTTCCTTTTATGGAGAACAAGAGTTGTTATAAATTAAAATAGAATCAGCATAATTTAATGGAGTGTTTAAAATTCCATATCGACAAAAAGAAACCTCTGGCAGCAAGATTGCCAAGCTATCAGCCGTTGAGTATTTTGGCTAGGTTTATTGTTATCAGCCTTATTGCTGTCGGAGTTTTGCAACTTATTCAATTTGTAACTGGCCCGATGGGAGTGCCTAGCAGACCCACAATTTTTTATTATATAGTTATCATTATTGGGTTTAATTTTACAGCCGAATTTCAGATTCTTTTGGATAATATTCTGGAGAAATTCTTACCGGTTCCGGAGAAGATAAAACTACGCATAGCCATTCAATTGGTTTGCGGATTGTTAATGTTGGTATTTTCGGTTAAAATTTTAATGCTGTATATCGATCCTCAACTAATGGACGAAGGTTCTCGGCCGGGTGTTTATATGGGCCTGCTTACGGGTTTGCTGTTTGTGCAAATTACAGCCAGTTCGCTTACTGTTGCCCGTTTTACTCAAAAATGGATCGATACTCAGGAAGAGATGGCCGAGATGAAACGCGAGAAGTTACGTTCGGACTATAACTCATTGCAGGATCAATTAAATCCTCATTTTTTGTTTAATAACCTAAGTGTGCTAAAGTCGTTAATTATTTATGACCCCGATGCTGCGGTTGATTTTACCGAGAACTTTACCGATGTATATCGGTATGTTCTTCAAAGCAAGAACAAACGGCTGGTAAAATTGTCGGAAGAAAACGAATTTATGAAGGCATATTATGGGCTGCATAAAGAGCGTTTGGGCGATGGTATTGAAGTTGAAAGTGATGTTCCTGAGGAATCTCTTGATAGAGAAATTGCACCATTGACAGCACAACTTTTAATGGAGAATGCAATAAAACACAATGTAACCAGCAAGGAAACACCATTAAAAGTTAAGGCATATATTGAAGATGATTGTTTCGTTATTTCTAACACGATAAACCGGCGCGAGGCTTCATATTCAACAAAAACCGGGCTGAAAAACCTGGTGAAACGTTATGAAATGCTTACCGACCGTGAAGTTGTAGTACAGTATGATGATGAACGTTTTGAAGTGAAAGTTCCGTTGTTGTAAGAAATGAGTAAAGAGAGAAGAAGATTAGATTTATAGTACCCCTTTGGCTGTTGCCATTTGCCCTTTAAGTGGGAAATGTTTCAAGGAAATTTTGGAAAGTTACAAGCTAGGGCGCTGGTTCGATTAGAACGTTCTCCGCTCATGACGGGAGATGCTGACAAGCAGAGGGTTTAAAAATCTCACAGTCTAAAAATCGAAAAGAGATGAAAGTAATAATAGTTGAAGATGAATTGCATAATTATCGCCTGTTAAGAGGGATGGTTGAGAAATTACGTCCAGAATGGGAAATAGTGGGGTGGTTCGAAAGCGTAAAAAGTTCTGTGGCCTGGTTGGAAACTAATCCTGCTCCCGATCTTATTTTTATGGACATTCAGCTAACCGATGGTATCAGCTTTTCTATTTTCGATCAGGTGAAAGTGGAAAGTATGGTGATTTTTGTTACAGCCTACGACGAATTTGCTTTGCGTGCTTTTAAAGTAAACAGCATCGATTATTTACTGAAACCCATTAAGCAAGACAAGCTTCGAATAGCCATCGAAAAGTTTGAGAATATATCTCACGTTTCTTCCGATTCGGTAGATAACCGCCCCGATTATCATGAAATTTTACAAGCAATAACACAGGGCGAAAAGAAATACCGTACCCGGTTTTTAATCAGCGGAGCAAGCTCGTATTTCAAGCTCGATGTAAAAGATATTGCCTGGTTTAGTACCGAAAATCGTGTTACCACAGCATTTACGTTCAATGGAAAATCGCACATTGTGGATTTAACTATCGAAAAGCTGGAAGAGCAACTCGACCCTGAATTGTTTTTCCGTACCAATCGTAGTTCCCTTGTTCATATAAATTCTGTGAGAAAATTTGAAAATCATTTCGGGGGAAAACTCATTTTACGTCTTATTCATCCTTTCGACGAACCAATTACCATTAGCCGGCTAAAAGCAACCGAGTTTAAAGAGTGGGTAGGTAAATAACAAGAAACAAGTGGCAATCTCACCAGATAAAATAGTAAACTTTAAACAACTTGGAATAATAATTCGGTATTGGATGCTCATGCTCCGAATGGCCGTTTTCCAATATTTTGGGGGAGTTGGTATGCTTCGTGAGGAGATTTGGAAAATCAGGATTATGCATACAATGCGCGATATTCTGTTCGTAGCATCAGGAGCTGGATTGACAATGGATTGTTTCCTGAGTTTAAGGGTGCGGGTAATGCCGGGAATAAAATGACTGAAGAAGTGGCACCTGGCGAAATAGGGAATTGCCTGTTACGGATATATTTAAAGCACAGCTGCACGAATGTTGGAACTGGCGGAGTGTTTCCAAATAAACGAATCGGGTCGTAAACAGTCAAAGGATATTTATACCTGAAAAATGGATTTGAAATAATTTAGTAAAGAAAAATAAAGCAAAGAGGTAAATTCAAATGACCGATAAAAACATCTGAAAGAACAGTACGTTAAAGTAAAAATTATGACAAATAGAGACCAGCTTTACGAAGAAGCAATTTCATTGATTAAATCTTCAACTCCCCAAAAAGAAAGTATACTATACCATAATATTTATTCGCTAAAAGTTAGTGGCGGATATCCGTTCTCATCGAAGAAAGATGTGCAGGGATTAGTTAATTTTTTAAACTCATACGAATAAGCCGGGGGCTGAAGATTGAGTCCAGTGTTTGAAGTCTTTCAGCCGAGTACTATCAGCTTACCGCTGAAAGGTTACCATAATTTATCAAACTGATATGAAAAGAATGTCAAAGGTCGTTTCGCATATAATTCTATTGCTGGTATTGTTAAGTAGTAGTAGTTTAGGGTTTTCGCAAATTGCAGATTCTACAATACAGAAGCCCAAAGTTGCTTTGGTTTTAAGTGGTGGTGGTGCCAAAGGTTTGTCGCATATAGGGGTAATTAAAGTTTTGGAAGAGGCTGGTATCCGCCCCGATATTATTACCGGCACAAGTATGGGAAGCATTGTTGGTAGTTTGTATGCCGCCGGTTATACGGTAGACGAAATGACTGCCATTAACAAAAATGCCGATTGGACCCAGCTATTGACCGACGACGTGCAACTGCGGAAAGTTGCCATGGAAGAAAAGCCGGAAACCCGAAAGTATCTTTTCGAAATACCTATAAACGACAAGAAAATAAACCTGCCTGCCGGACTTATAGAAGGACAACACCTTGAGGCGTATTTTTCAAAACTTTTTTGGCCTTTAACCGAAGAAGAGGACTTTAATAAACTGCCTATCCCTTTTCATTGTATGTCGGTTGATATGGTCTCGGGAAAAACCGTTGAGCATCAATCGGGCGATTTGGTAAAATCTATCCGTGCCAGTATGTCAATTCCAACGGTTTTTTCACCGGTAGAAATGGATTCTATGTTGCTGGTTGACGGCGGAGTAACCTGTAACTTTCCGGTTCAGGAAGCCATCAATATGGGAGCAGATATAATTATTGGAGTTTACGTGGGTTACCCCGAAAATATTAAGGCCAAAGATTTAACCTCGATGACCGATGTTTTGCAGCGCTCAATTGTATTGGGAGGGATTGTCGATGCGAGGGAGCAATTCAAGAAGTGCGATATTCTTATTCAGCCCGATTTGAATGGATTAGGGGCAGCCGACTTTACAAAGGGGCCGGTTATTCAGCAACTGGGAGAAGATGCTGCCCGGAAGCAGTACCCCGAAATTGAAGCCCTGGCAAAGAAATATAACCTTACTTGCCAACCTGTTAAAAAGATTCACAAGCCGGAAAGGCTATTGATTAGCGATTTTGAAGTTGAAGGGCTGCAGTACCTGAGTCAAAGTACCGTCCTTTCTACGTCGGGGCTGCAAAAAGGCGACTCCTTAACGTACGGCAATATTAACGAGGCTATTGAATTTATGTATGGCACCCGCCTTTTTAGTAAATTAACTTTCTCTTTAAAGAAAAACAGCCAGGGACAAGGACATGTCTTGGTTTTTAAGGTGAAAGAGACTCCTCGTTCGTCGTTTAATATTGCTCCATCATACAACGATGACCTGGGTGTGGGAATCGTAACAAATTTTACCCTGAGAAACGTTGTTGCACCGGACACACGAATGTTACTTTCTCTGAATATCGCCGAAAATCCGGGAGCTGAACTATCATTGAGCAAAACCGTTGGGAAAAAGCAGCGACTCTCCGACCTTGCCTACATGAAAGCATACAATTATAAACTTCCGTTTTATGAAGGTGGCGATCGGCTTGGAAATTATACAAACGGATACTTTGAAGGCGGTTATGGCTTGCAATATTTGTTGGGATTGAACCATCAGTTGGGCGGTAATGTTTTTTATAAATACAATAAGATAACGCCGCGTTCCGATTTGCGTGCCATTTATTCGGAAGCCGATTTTGATAATTTAAAATCCAATGACTGGGGCTATCATCTCTTTTATAAAGTAAATACAACCGATGATTTATTCTTCCCGAAAAAAGGCGTTAAATTTGCTATTAATTTTTCGCACTCCTTAGCAACAAATTCTGAACTGGAAACAGGTTCAAGTACTTCAACTGAATATTTTATAAGTGATAATGACCAGCCTTATGCTATTTTTATGCTTGAGCATAACTGGTACAAAACTATGTCGCGCAGGTTTACCTACAATTTTGGAGTAAGTATCGGACTAAGCTCCAATGGTTCTCAAACCAACCAAACTTTTTTTCTTGGCGGAGCACAATTGGGTGCCAACCGAATGTATTTTAAAAATTTAGCCGGATTTAATTTAGCCGAATTGTATGCGTTTAATTACGCGGCAATTAAGTCGGCAATAAATATCGATTTATTTAAAGGATTGTATCTAACCGGTACGCTGAATGTGGCCAATACTTCCGATGCTTACGAGGATATTTTTAAAGATATTGCGGATGAAAATATTACGGATTATATATGGGGATACAACATTGGCTTGAAATATGACTCACTGTTGGGGCCTGTTCAAATGCTTATTGGCGATAATAACCAGGACGGCAAAACCCGATTCCTCCTTAGTATTGGTTTCCCTTTTTAATTAAATAATGTTCATTAAATTATTGGTAAAAATTATCCCTTCAGGTGATTGGCCGGGATGCTGAAAAAAACAATATAAAAGATTTAAAACTTACCTATTTCCACTATCTTTATTGTTTAATTAACAATAAGAAAAATACCAATATTTAACTAACTAAAAATTTAATTATGAAGGATAGAAGAGAATTCCTCAAAATTTCCACAGCCGGAGCAGCTGGAGTGATGGCTTTGGGAGCTTTTGCATGCAAACCCGGAGCTAAAAAGGGAAGTGAGCAGCAAGATGCCGGGCAAGTCGTAAAACCAGTAGATTGTGGTGTTGGCTTACAGCTTTATTCCATTCGCGATGCAATGACAACAGATGCTGTTGGTTCGTTAAATAAGGTGGCTGATATGGGCTATAAATTTGTTGAACTGGCTAATTATGCTGATGGTAAGTTTTACGGTATGGCGCCAAAAGAATTTCAAAAGGTGGTTGAAGACCTGGGAATGAAAATTATTAGCAGCCACACCATGGTAGAAGCCAAAGGTATTACTATCGAAAATGCCCAGAAAATGGCCGACGACCATGCATTAATTGGCGCAGAATTTTGTGTTCAGCCTTGGGTTAACGAACAAGATCGCAATGTGGAAAAATACAAAACAATGATTGCCGACTGGAACAAAGTAGGTGAGATAATGAAAAACGTGGGTATTCAGTTTGCCTACCACAACCATAACTTCGAGTTTAAAGCAGTGGATGGAATGGTGCCCTACTACGATATTTTTCTGAAAGAAATGGATGCCGATTTAATTACCATGGAATTGGATTGTTATTGGGCAACAAAAGCCGGACAAAGTCCTGTTGAGATGTTTAACAAATATCCCGGGCGTTTTCAGTTGCTTCACTTTAAAGATGGTTCGGAAAAAACAGAACCTTATTTCGATGTTATAAAAGACGACATTACTTCGGTTGGAGCAGGGTATATCGATTTTAAGAAGATTTATGAAGCCCGCGAAACTGCCGGCATGAAATACCTTTTTGTTGAAGACGATAACCAAGGGAATGGTCAGCCTTTCGAGGGGATTAAAACCAGTATCGATAATATTAAAGCGAAGGTATTTGCTTAAGTCTTACCTGTTATAACTGAACTACCAGTTACATGTCCAAATGACCGATAAATATTGAATTAAACTCCGACTCAAGTCAGTTATTTTTTTGCTTTTAAGAAGCAAAAAATAAGGAGAAAAAGGTTCAATTTATATCGTTCATTTGGACTTTGTCTTGGTATAATGCCGGATTCTTTAGAGTCCGGCATTTTTTTCGTGCGTCTGGTCGTAAACTTCACGTTAAGAAATAGTCATTTCGGCACAAAAAGGGAACATGGTTTCTATTAAAAAAACTTAATTTGCATTAATGAATGAACGTTCATTTATTAATTATTTAAGATGGCTCGTATTACCGATCAGAATAAAATAGAACGACTGAAACAATCGACCATGAAATTGGTGGTAGAGAAAGGTTTTGGTGGTGCCTCTGCTGCATTAATTGCCAGCGATGCAAAGGTGGCTTCGGGCTATTTTTACATGCATTACAAAGGTAAATACGAAATGGTGAACGCCATTTTGCAGGAAGTTTACCAGGAGGTATTTGGGAAATTGGAAGAACTAATTGAACACGACACTCCTTTTGCTGAAACCATTGAAAAACTTATTCGCCATTTTGTAAGAATTGCAAATGCAGAGCCCATAAAATTCAAGTTTTTGTATGTATTAACCAACGACTACAACTTCATAATCGACAGTCAGATTCGGGAAAATACGCTTAAGCTAATTGAAAAGCTTCGCGAAATTGGTTTAACTTGCGGCTTCCTTAATAAGTCGCTTAGTATTGACGATTTATACCTGATTTTGGTTATTACTACTATGCAATACATTAATCAGATATACAAATATTCAGAGCAGGACGTAATTACCGAAGAGGATATAAAACACCTGTTACATCTATTTATCAAGTTTTTAAAATAGAACATAAATATGAAGATAATTAAACAACAAATACCAATGATGATGCTGCTACTATGGTTGTCGGCATTAAGTCTTTCGGTTTTTGGGCAAGAACAAGAGAAGTTATTGTCGTTCGACCAGGCCATGCAGTTGATGATGGACCAAAATCCGGCATTACTTCGCCAAAAAGAAGCAATCCGGCAAAAGGAGTATGAAATTAAATCGAAAAAGGGAATGCGATTGCCATCTGTTTCGATGAATGCAACTGCTGTGGCCATGAGTGATCCTATTCATCTCGACCTTACTGAGGTGAGTGAAGCCATTATTCCGCTTTACGAAGCTCTCGGAAATTATGGCGAATTTAGTGGAGTGGGCGCTTATAGCGATGAGGTGAGCACAGCCGCTGTTCGCTCTCAACTCCTGGAAGCTGGCGAAGCCATCGAAGCCGCCAATTGGGACCAAACTATTCAGGAAGAATATTTTGCACTGGTTACAGCAAGTTTTTCCTGGCCAATATATGCGGGAGGAAAAATTAGAAGTGCCAACAAAGCTGCCGAAGTTAACTTCGAAATTAGCCGCGAAGAATTGCGCCATGCCGAAGGAATTTTATTAACCGAACTGGTTACCCGATATTACGGACTGGCATTGGGAGTTCAAGTGGTTGAGCTTCGCAAAGAAATGCTGAAAAGTATGGAGAACCATTACTCCGATGCAAAAAAACTTTTCGACAACGGAATGATTGCTAAAGTGGAGCTGCTTCACGCACAGGTGGCTAAAAGTGAAGCCATAAGTGAAGTGAAAAAAGCCGAACGAAATGTTGAAATCCTGCGTGCCGGACTGAATGCTACTTTAGCCAGCGATTCGCTCGGGCAGGTAGTGCCGGCCAGTAATCTGTTTATCAATAAAGAACTAACCGGACTGGCTGCGTGGATTGACAGGGCAATCGAGCTAAATCCTCAGCTGAAACAAATTCAAGGTAAAAAACAATTGCTGGAAATTAATCATAAGGTGGAGAAAAGCGAATACCTGCCAACTATCGCCGCATTGGGGAACTACAACCTTGTTGACTATGACTATTCCGAATATTTGCCCAACTGGGAGGTAGGAATTGGATTGCAATGGACCTTGTTCGACGGGATGAGCCGAAAAAATGACATCAGAGCCAGTGAAACCATGAATCATCAGGTTGAATTTGCAGAGCAAAAAGCCAACAACGATTTAAAAGCCTACCTGGTTAAGTTGTTCAACGAGTTGCAAATGCAAATGGAACAGAAAACTGAATTGGAAACAACTCTCGAGCTGGCCAATGAATATTGCTCGAGTACCGAAAAAGCTTTTAACGAAGGTTTTGCAACATCAACAAATGTGGTTGAAGCCAATACAAAAGTTATGCAGGTAAAAACCAAGCGGCTGAAGGTGCTGTATGATTACGATGTTGCCCTGGCGCAGTTCCTGCAAACTGCCGGTGTGCCCGATCAGTATGCTCAGTTTTCGAAGGGAGAAAATGTTATTACCGAATCATTGTAGCCAACTAAATTTCAGAAAAATAAAAAACAAACATAATGAGTAAAAAGACGTTAAGCACATTAATCGTACTGATAGCAATCGTTGCATTTGTCGTGTACACATTCATTGTAATAATGAAACCGGAGCCTGTAATTCTGCAGGGAGAAGTGGAAGCACAGCAATACAATGTGGCTTCTAAAATTCCCGGTCGAATACTGGAAGTAGCAGTTGACAAAGGTCAGCAGGTAAAAAAGGGTGATTTTATTTTTTCAATCGACAGTCCCGAAATTGATGCGAAACTGGCCAATGCTAATGCTGCTCGTTCGGCGGCCAGTGCACAAAGTCGCAAGGCGCAAAACGGAGCGCAGGTAGAAGATATTACTGCTGCATACAGTACTTATGTAAAAGCCGAAGCCGCGGCACAGTTTGGCGAAAAAACATTTGCCCGCGTTCAGAATTTGTTTAACGAAGGAGTTGTTCCGGCGCAACAACGCGACGAAGCTGAAACCCGGATGAAAGCTGCCCGAGAAACGGCAAATGCAGCTAAAGCAATATGGCAAAAGGCTGAAAAAGGAGCTCGCGAAGAGGATAAAGCTGCCGCTGCTGCTATGGTTAAGCGTGCCGATGCTGCCATTCAGGAAGTGGAGGCTTATTTAGCCGAAACCAGTATTAATGCCATTGCCGATGGCGAAGTTTCGGGTGTTAATGTGGAACAAGGCGAGTTGGTGGCTACTGGCTTTCCGGTGGTTACATTGTTAGATTTAAACGACATTTGGGTAACCCTTTATATACGCGAAGATTACATGAGCGATTTTAAATTGGGAAGTACCTTTAAAGCCAAAATTCCCGGTCTCGACGGAGAAGAGTTTGATTTTAAGGTAAAATACATTAGCCCAACCGGAAGTTTCGCGCGCTGGAATGCTACAAAAACTTCGGGCCAGTTCGATTTAAAATCGTTTGAAATTGAGGCTCGGCCGGTAACTAAAATTGAAGGCTTACGCCCTGGAATGACTGCAGTTGTTACGCTTTCGGAAAAAAAATAAAATGAAAGGACTAAAAGGTCATCCACTAATTGCCGTAATGAACCGCGAAGCTGAGCGGATTAAGCATACTCCTGCCTATCGCTTCCTGTTGTTTGGTGGCCCTTTGGCCGGCATTCTTTTGCTGTTTTTTATGTTTCACCAGGGGGTGGCAAAAAAAATGCCAATTGCTGTAGTCGACCGCGACAACTCTTCGCTTTCGATAAAAATAAGCAATGCCTTAAATGCCTCTCCCGATGTGGAAGTTGTGGCAGATGCCAATGGTATATTTCAAGCTCAGGAATGGATGAAGCTCGGTATTGTAGATGCCATTGTGCTTCTTCCGAAAGATTTGGAGAAGCAGGTTTTTCAAGGCATTGAAGCTCCTGTTCCGGTTTACATTAACGGAACAAACGTAACGGTGGCAAGTATTGTACAGCGCTCTATACTAACAACTCTGGGAACGATATCAGGTGGAATTCAGCTTAAAAAACTTGCACTTGCCGGAAACAACAGCGAGAAAGCCATGGCAAGGGTAATGCCGGTGCGTATTCAAAAGCACATTTTGTTTAACCCATATTCGAATTATGGTTATTTCTTAAGCTCGGCAATGCTGTATTTTACTTTGTTTTTATTCTCTTTTATGAGCTCGGTGTATACCTTTGGAAATGAATTGAAAAAGGGCACTGGTGTTAGTTTGCTCGAAGCGGGTAATAATAGTGTGCGCATGGCAGTGGCCGGAAAAATGTTTCCGTATACCCTTATTTTCTCAGGTTTTGCCATGTTTATAGCCTACTTGCTTTATGTGGTTGAAGGCATGCCTTTGAATGGTAACTTCTTACTTATTTTCTTCGGCCAGTTTATTGCTATTATTGCCTATCAGGTGCTAGGTTTAATGTTTGTTGCGGCCACAAAAAATATGCGCCTGGCTCTATCGCTGGGGAGTGCTTATGTAATAATGGGCATTACGTTCTCCGGCTTAACTTTCCCGATGGAAGGTATGTTTCCGCTGGTTAAAACTTTTACTGCAGTATTCCCATTTACCTGGTGGGAGAAACTTATGATTTCGCAATCGTTACGTGGTGCTCCTATTAGCGAAGCTTTGCCCTATCTGTGTTATATCCTCGTTTTTATATTGATTGGTATGGCTTCGTTTAAAACCTATAAACGTTGCCTCGGTGATTCAAAATATTGGGGAAAATCATAAATCGTATTATGACTAAAAACAGAAATAAAATAAATAGTTTTGAATTGATGGCCATTCATTTTAAAAATGAATTGAAATCGATTTTTACCGATAGCGGGGCTGTACTTATTCTTGTAGGCGCCTTGATTATTTACCCCATAGTTTATTCCTTCGGCTACTTTAAAGAGGTGTTAACCGATTTGCCTGTTGGAGTTGTAGATTTAGACCAAAGTGTAACCAGCCGAAAGTACACAGGAATGCTTGATGCCTCGAGCGAAGTGGAGGTAAGCTGTAAACCGCTTGATTTGCTGCAGGCCGAGGATTTGTTTATGGCCAATAAAATTAGTGGGGTTTTACTTATTCCTAAAGGTTTTCAGGAAGATATATATGCTGCCAAACAAGCAAATGTGGCCGTTTATGCCGATGGGAGTTATTTACTGAAGTATAAAACTTTTTACTCGGCTATAGCAACGGTTAATGCGTATTTTGGTGGTGGGGTAGCTGTAAAACGATATATGGCCGAAGGGCAATCGTTGCAGCAGGCCAAAATATCGGCCAGCCCACTCGATGTGCAAACCCATATGCTTTATAATCCTTCGGGGGCATATGGAAGCTTTGTAATGCCAGGTTTAATAATTATTATCATTCAGCAAACCCTGCTCATTGGAATTGGAATTATTGGAGGAACTTTTTCCGAATCGAAAAATTCGCCATTTGTACTGCCCGAAAAAAAGCGTATGCGCGAAGTCGTTCCTTTGGTATTCGGGCGGGTAGGTGCTTATTTATTAATCTCAGCTTTTAATGTTTGCTTTGCTCTGGTTATCGTTCACAACTGGTTTGGCTACCCCGACAAAGCTGGCATGCTCGAAGTGCTGATGTTACTTTTTCCATTTCTTCTAGCTGTTATTTTCTTTGGGATTGGTTTGTCAACCCTTTTTATGCATCGCGAATCGGCCATTGTTTTTATGATGTTTCTGTCGCCAATTGCTCTGTTTTTAAGTGGACTGTCATGGCCGGTTTCTGCCATGCCCGACTGGTTGGTTGGTCTGTCGAAAATACTGCCCGGAACAAATGTTATTCCCGCTTATTTGCGTTTGCGAACAATGGGAGTTGGCATTGCATCGGTCAAACCCGAATTGCTAAAGTTGTATCTGCAAGCTGCGAGCTACGCGTTTATAACCATTTCGTATTTCTTTATTCGGCTATATATTGAAAGGCGAAGCAAGAAAGTGGCAAAGAATTCTTGAACTGCGTCAAATTTACAATAAGATTGGTGTGGTATGGATTTTTGGCAGTTGAAGAATATAGTGCCGGTTTTTAGGAGAATGGGGTATGCTTTTTAAAAAAATCTGAAACTTTTGAAGCCGCAAAACAAATACTATCTTTGTGTAACGTATAACCGAAGATAGTAAAGAAGTACATCATGAAACGAAGAAATTTTATATCACTGGCGGCAACAGGAACATTGGGGATGTCGTGTATCCCTTCATTACATTCGTATGCTTCGCAAAAGAAAGATATTCCCTTTATCGATAGGATTTTGCCAGCACCAAAAAATGGTGGTTTTCAAGATCCTGATTACTGGATTTGGGGTTCTTCGGTAATTAAAGGCGAAGACGGAAAATACCACATGTTTGCCAGCCGCTGGTCGAAAGATGTTGGGTTCGGAAACTGGGTAACCAATTCGCAGGTTGTTCATGCTATTGCCGACACGCCTGTTGGACCCTATACTTTTCATGATGTTGTACTTCCCGTGCGTGGTAACGAATATTGGGATGGAATGTGTACGCATAATCCGCGCGTTGTTAAATACGGCAATCAGTATTTATTGTATTATTTCGGAAATACCTACAGTTTTGATCAACCCGATGCAACAAATTATAAAATAAGTAGCGAAAAATGGACAGAAGCCTGGATGAATAAACGCGTTGGGGTGGCCATTAGCGATAGCGTTTACGGCCCATGGAAACGTTTAGATAAGCCTGTAATTGAACCGCGCGCCGGCCATTGGGATGCTTCCATTACCTCCAATCCGGCACCGGCAGTAAACGACAAAACAGGAGAGATCCTTTTAATGTATAAGTCGTCAACAGAGGGCTCTAAACCTCCGCTTTTACTGGGTGTTTCGAAAGCTAAATCGCCCGAAGGACCTTATGAGAGGTTGAGTGAAGAACCAATTTTCCGGTTCGAAACCGAAGGCCATGAGCATCGTGATGTGGAAGACCCGTTTATTTGGTGGGCCGGTGATAAATACGAAGCCATTTTAAAGGATCGTTCGGGTGAAATCTGCGGCGAAGAAGGCGGTGGTGTTCATGCCTGGTCGAAAGACGGCGTGAGCTGGCATTTGTTCGATGAAGTGAAAGCTTACAGCCGCAAAGTTGTTTGGGACGATGGTACAACTGCACAGCATAACCATTTTGAACGACCTTTTGTATTGGTAGAAGACGGGGTGCCAACTCACTTATTTGCTGCAACCGGAACAGGGCCAGAAGCATGGCAATTCGACCGAACATGGAACATGGTGGTGCCTTTAAAACAATATTAACCTTCCGCAACATTCTGGAAATATAATTGTCTGTTACGAATTTATTTCGGGTGGTAATGCCGGTAATAAATTGTACCAATTTGATTATAAATGCTGCATTTGATGTACAGATTCTTTTTCGTTTTATACAAGTCGAAAAATGAAAGAATAGCCGTTGCTATGGTGCCATTTCACAACGTGGTAGAAACGAAAAAGAATCAATTTACAGCGATCTGTTCTTAGCCAATGCCTATATCTTGAAATGCTCACCAATCTTTTGTAGTAGTTCTGCCTTGCCAATCGGTTTCGTAATATAGGCGTTAAACCCATTTTTCGCCGCCCTTTCCTTTTCTGTCTCCAATGCAAAAGCCGATAATGCAAAAATCGTAATGTCTTTATCGTTTTCCCGGATTATTTGTGTTGCTTCGTAACCATCCATTTGGGGCATTTTAAGATCCATTAAGATTAGGTCGACATCCTTATGGTTTTTAAACGTTTCAACAGCTTCTGCACCGTTGGTAGCCATTAGTAAATCATCCGAAATTTCTTTTAAAATGTATGAGAATAGTTTCCGGTTGATAGCATCATCTTCTGCCAATATAATTTTTAATTTGGTTTTAATTTTGTCTTCTGTGGCTGTTTTTTCTATTTCTTCTGTATTATTCATAAATTTTCCTTTTACGTAGGGTATTTCAATAGTAAAGACCGAGCCTTTAGCAAAAGTTGAATCTACCCAAATCTTACCTTTCAACAGTTCAACATAGGCTTTGGTAATGGCAAGCCCCAAACCAACGCCTTCGAAATTGCGCGACAACGATGAATTAGCCTGAACAAAACGATTAAAAATAGAATTGAGCTTTTCTTTTGGGATACCTATTCCCGTATCTTTAACCGTAAAATGTATGCTGTGGTTATTAAGTTCATAACCAAAACTGATTGACCCCGAATTGGTATATTTAATGGCATTTTTTACCAGATTAATTAGTATGGCATATATTTTTTCGTGGTCCGTTTTTATAATATCGCTGTCGTTGGGTAAACCGGTTGTGCACGAAAGCTTTAAATTTTTCGCTTCTGCTTCGGGTTTGAAAAATGAATGTATGTCTAGAATCATTTCATTCAAACTGAAATCCCTAGTAACAACCTCCGACATTCCCGATTCAATTTTTGAAATATCGATTAAGTCGTTAATAAGTCCGAGCATACGTTTCCCGCTTTTTTCAATAATCGACAAGTACTTTTCTTTATCGTATGTGTTTAATGCATTGTTTTTCAGCAAGTTGGTAAAGCCCAGTATTCCGTTCATTGGGGTTCTTATTTCGTGGCTCATGTTAGCCAGAAATGCCGACTTTAAACGGTCGGCTTCGGTAGCACGTTGAAGTGCTTTCTTCATTTGTTCTTCTGTGTTTTTACGGTGTATGGTTAAGCTAATCTGGTTCGATACAAACTCAAGCATCTTTAAGTCTTCTTCGTTATAGGCGTTTGGGTCGGAATAGCTTTGTAATACCAATGCGCCAATAACTTCTTTTTCAATTTGGAGAGGTACACCCAGCCATATTTCAGAGTCGCTTCCCACGCTTTCTATTAACCCTTTTTCTTCCATTTTATCTATTACCGGCTTTGTTGCCAACAATGACTTTGGGTTTTTTATTACATATCTGGTTAATGTTTTTCCCGTCGGAAAGCTTGAAAATTTATCTTTCTCGTCGATAAAAAATGGCAGCGAAAACGAATCTGATTCTTTGTTGTATAAGGCAATAAAAAAGTTTGTAGTATCGATTATCGTAGACAGCTCCTTCTGAATATGTTTAATAAGCTTGTTTAAACTAACCGATGTATTTGCGGCATTCGATATGTTGTAAGCCACTCGTTGTATTTCTTGGGCATGCACTCTTTTGGTAATATCGTGAGCAAGTGATGCAATAGCAATTACTTCTCCTTTTTCGTCAACAAGAGGTGTATTGTGCCATTCGCATAATACGATATCCCCGTTTTTGCAAACGTTTTTATTTACACTTTTCGATCCTTTTTTACTGCGAATAAGGTTGTGAAGGAAGGTGCCAATATTTTTTAATTCTACTTTCGGGATAATAAACGAAGCATGTTTGCCAATGGCTTCCTCTTCCGAGTAACCAAAGATATTCTCGGCCGCCTGGTTCCATTGCCGCACTTTATAGTTTAAATCCCATTCAATTACAGCCAATGGAGTTTGGTTTACATGAAAAGCCATTCGCTGTTGGCTTTCGCGCTTAAACTTTTCATCTTCTAATCGTTTGGTTAAATCACGTGCAATACCGAGAATCATTTTTTGGTTTTCAATGGTTACCGGGTAAGTTGAAACCTCAATCCATTTGTATTCTCCGTTTTTTGTTTGTAATTCTAATTTGTCGGGGCCGGTTTTTAAGCCCATTACATTTTTTGCCAGTAATTTAGCGGCCTTAAGCAGGTGTTTTGGTGGCAATAAGTTCAGTTTTAGGAAATTCTTCCCAATTAATTCCTGCCGCTTGTACCCGGTTAGATTCTCGGCGGCTACATTGCCGTCAATAAAATTTCCTTTGAAGTCGTTGAGATAGATGGCATCGGGAGCGTTTTCGAAAATTATCTTTAAACGTTCTACCGAATTTTGCAATTCATTTTTCCATATTTTAAGGTTTGAAATATCGAGAGCAGTAAAAATTACTCCTTTTGTATGATCCATGCTGTCGATTGGTGTCGACGTGAGCCGTATATCAACCAGGGAGCCATCTTTTCTGCGCCAAACAGCATTAACCGTGCCTGTGCCATATTTTTTAACCTGGGCATATTTTTCTTTGCCAACAAAATTATATAGCTCATCATTAGGGTATAAAAAACGGCTATTTTTCCCCACAAGTTCATTGCGCGAATAGCCTGTTATTTCGCTTACTATTGGGTTTACTTCTACGAATACCCGATTCTGTAAAATTCCTATTCCTGAGCGAGCTTCCCAAAAAATATTTTCAAGGCTATTTTTACTTTTCTTAAGGGTTTCGGTTGCTTCAATGTGCTTCTGTTCATTTTGTTCCAACTCGGCAACCCGTCTCTTTAGTTTCTCTATCTCTTGTTGTAAAACTTCAGGGTTTTTTGTCTCGGTATACATATTTCTTCTGTATAAATCATACTTCTGCGTCTTCTTTTCAAAAAGAATTTAATGGTAGCCGTTAAAGATAATTTTTTTCCATGCACAATTGTATTTGATTGGAATGATTTGCCGCATTTGTTTACTTTTGACTGGTAAAGTAAATAAATTGAAATGAAAATTGTTGTGCTGGATGGCCATACATTAAATCCGGGAGATTTAAGTTGGGAGGCAATAACTGAATTAGGGGAATGTGATATTTACGAGCGCACTTCGCCCGAATTAACTGTTAAACGAGCGGCCGGAGCCGAAGTTGTTTTTACCAATAAAGTTGTGTTAAACCGCGAAATATTAGAACAACTTCCTGCTTTGAAATTTATAGGGGTGCTGGCAACGGGTTTTAATGTGATTGATACGCTAGCCGCCAGCGAAGCCGGGATTGTTGTGTGTAATGTGCCGGATTACAGTACCCGGTCGGTGGCGCAAATGGTATTTTCGCACCTGCTGCACTTTACTCAGAATGTTGCTGTGCATGCGCACTCGGTTTCTTCGGGAGATTGGGCTAGCTGTCCCGATGTGGCGTATTGCCTAACCCCGCAAATAGAACTTGCCGGTAAAACACTTGGGGTTATCGGTTTTGGTAAAATAGGCCAGGCTGTTGCCCAAATTGGCCTTGCATTTGGGATGAAAGTTTTGTTTAACAATAGAAGTAGGAAAGACACGCAACTGGCAGCAAAACAGGTCGGTTTGGAAACCTTACTGGCGGAAAGTGATTACATCAGCATCAATTGTCCGTTGACCGCTGAAAATGAAGGCTTTATTAATAAAAGTACAATTAATAAAATGAAACCAACGGCCTTCCTCATTAATACAGGGCGGGGCCCTTTAATTAACGAAAGTGATTTGGCAGATGCTTTAAACTCGGGGCGTATTGCAGGTGCTGGTCTCGATGTTTTGGCTGTTGAACCGGCATTGGCAGAGAACCCACTTCCCAGGGCCAGAAATTGTTACATAACCCCACATATTGCCTGGGCAACCATTGAGGCCCGACAAAGGCTCATGAAAATTGCAGCCGCTAACCTTCGGGCGTTTTTAGAAGGTAAACCTGAAAATGTGGTGAATTAATACCGACAGTGTAATTTCGTTTTAAGTCGCTAAGCATAAGGGAAGAGAGGGGCGTTAAAACATGTTGCGCTAAGCTTCTCTTTATCATTGTAAATTCAGAATAGAAGCGTACGATTTATAAATCGTTAAGAATGTATAAACAATTCTTCCGGCTGAAACATTTGAGGCGTCAATCCGTTCTAAGCAGAGCTTAGTAAAGGATAATTGTGTTTTTTAAAGTATTACATATTATGTTGTTGGCTTCGGTAAAGTATATTTTTACTTTGCCTTATGCTATGCTCATTGGGCTGGAGTTTAAATATGCGCTCTTGACTGTACTGGCAGGAGGCATTGGGGGATTTCTTTTTTTTTATTACCTGAGCAAATACGTAAACCGCGGAATTGATTATCTCTGGCCACATTTCTGTCGCGCAGTTCCTTCCTGGATAAAAAATCGTTATCGTACGCTTTGTGAAAGACGAAAAAAGAAACGCAAAAAAAGA
This sequence comes from Draconibacterium sp., assembly GCA_041583785.1. GTDB lineage: Bacteria > Bacteroidota > Bacteroidia > Bacteroidales > Prolixibacteraceae > Draconibacterium. The sequence goes on from JBFHFE010000005.1 coordinate 87,570, forward strand.
GTCTTCAGCAAAAAAAACCGTTTAATTGTAAGCACCCGCGACAAGTATGGGCTTTGGGGGGTAATTATTGCCACACCGGTTATTTTAAGTATTCCTCTGGGCGCATTTCTGGCCAGTAAGTATTATTCAAAAAGAAAGAATATTGTGTTTTATATGATTTTGTCGATTATTGGGTGGGGGCTAATTTTGTCGGGTATAATGCATTTATTCCCGGATGTATTTCTTTAAGAACTCTTTGTTTCTCTCGAGTTCAATGAGTCGTTTGTCTGCTTCCGACAAATCTTCGTTTTTGAGCGCAGTAATTTCAATCCATTTTTTATTGATATGGTTGTTAAGTTTTAGGGTGCCACTTTTTATGCGGCAAACAAACGGTATTAGCCTTATTTTTTTAAAGCCATAATCGTGTTCTATTGGAAATAATGCCTCTATAATGTCTACATGTAGCTCGAGTTCTTCCATAATCTCCCTTTCAATGCAGGCTTTATCGCTTTCGCTGGCCTTTACTTTTCCACCCGGAAATTCCCATTGATAAGGATGATCGGAGTCTTCTCCGTTTTGGGTAATTAATACTTTCCCACCTTTTATTAGCAATGCACAGGAAACCTCAATCATTCCTCAAAAATAAAAAAGTTATCGGGCATTTTTTGGTTTCTTGTATCTTTGTTGCAAAGCAATAAAAATGACAGAAAAGGAGTTGTACGACCTGCTCATCTCGTGGGAAAACATTGAAATTCTTAGCCGCCAATTAAGTCGGAATGAGGCGGATTTTAGCGTTTTAATGGCGGTAGCGCTTACTAATTCTGAACAGCGAAGCTGGCGTGCCGCCTATCTTGCCGATAAAATTCATGACCTGGCTCCGGAGCTGCTGGTTCCTTATTTGCCGGTGATTATCGAAAAGTTAAAAACAGAGAACAATGCCAGCAAAAAACGTCATTGGCTAAAATTAATCAGCATGAACCGGGTTGATAAACCGTATTTTGCCTTTCTTTTCGACTATTGCATCGGAATTTTTACTTCGGGCAAAGAGGCAGTCGCCGTTAGGGTACATGCCATGCAAATATTATTTAATATTTCGGAGTCAGAACCTGATTTAAAGCCCGAAATTGTTGAAATTATTGAACAAGAAATTGAACATCATCCTACTGCGGGAATCCGTTCGCGGGGGACAAAGCTCGTAAAAAAGTTACGACAACAAATTCGGGAACAATAGTTCTTTACGAATTTGTTTTTGCCGATAGTTTTTGAATCAATGTCTGTATTTCTTCATCCAGTTCTTTGTTTAACTCCTCCTGTTTAAAGTTTTTAGTAATAATTACCAGGTTTCTTAGATTCGAGATTTGCCTGTTTTGTTCATCCGAAATTGCGGCTTCAAAATTTGCCGGTAACGACGTGTAATAATTCAGCAAGTCGAAACTGTTTTTTGCCATAATACGGATAATTTCGTTGGCTTTTTCTGTGGCTCCGGCCCGGTAATATTGCTCCACAGCCTGGAACGAATCGTAGCTCAATGGTATTGTTTCATTGGGAAATACCTCAAAAAGTTTATCAATAACAGCAATTGCCTTTTGTTTTTTGCTGTCGTCATTTTCCTTTAAGCTTTCGTTAAGCAAAGCCTCTGCCAGCCGCGAGAACATTAAGCGTGCCTGCATAATGTTTATTTGTTTGCGGTTGTATTCATCAATATGAATTTCGGGGTCGTTTACATTGCCCCAAACAAATTTGTTCATCACATTATCGTAGAGAATATCAGTATCAATCCGGCCGGCAATATTTCCACGTTTGGGAGTCTTTATCGGAACAAAGCGGTATGCTAAGCCCTCAAACTGCAGCCAGTCGAGGAAATGAATGTTCCCGGTATAAACAAGGCTGTGGTCGATATAAATGGGGCGTTCCCAGTTGTTGGCCGCAAGCATATTTAACACCGCCATTTCACTCTTAGTAATCATGCTTTTGTTGATCTTAAAAGTAACCTTATCAGCAATTAAAGTACTATCTTCCGGTTTTACCGTGCCGCTGTCGATAGCTTTTTGCTTGTCAACCGTAATTTGGAATTGACGAGTGGGGAGAAAATCAAGCATAGCTCCACTGGTTACTTTTACTTTTGTGCGAACATCATCGCTTCCCAGAAATTCCATGGCTTCGCTAAGCTCTACCGCTTCTTTTATCCTTTCCTGAAACAGGATGGCATCCATTCGGCCCATGTAATATTTATCGTTTGAAAAGGAGAACGGGACAGGGTCGGCTTCGTTGGTTTTGTATTGTTGCTGACTGATGTACCAATCCATTCCGAGGTAACTGATGTTTACAATTTTAATGTCGGGGCGAACACCTTCTACTTCCTGAACATACCAAAGCGGAAAAGTATCGTTGTCGCCATAAGTGAACAGTATGGCATTGGGAGCGCACGATTCGAGGTAATCGATAGCATAATCGCGGGTCATATATTTCCCCGAGCGGTCGTGGTCGTCCCAGTTTTCGGCAGCCAGAATACCGGGCACCAAAGCAAGCGATAAAACTGTAACCATTACAGCTCCCGGGGCGCCCTTTATTACCTTTCTTACTGCCGAAAAAAGAGCAGGCACTGCCAGGCCAATCCAAATGGCAAAGGCATAAAACGAACCGGCAAAGGCATAGTCGCGTTCGCGGGGCTGGTAAGGGTATTGGTTCAGGTAAACTACAATGGCAATACCGGTAAGAACAAATAACATCATGGTTACGGCAAAGGTTTCTTTTCCTTTTTTCCCCTGGTTATACTGGTAAAACATCCCTAATAAACCGAATAATAACGGTAAAAAATAGTATGCGTTTCTGCTGGCGTCGTTTTTCATATAATCGGGCATATTTTGGCGCGGACCAACTTTGGCATTGTCTATAAAATCGATTCCACTTATCCAGTTGCCGTTTGCAAAACCTCCGTGGCCCTGCAAATCGTTTTGTCGGCCCACAAAATTCCACATAAAATAACGCATGTACATATGCCCAAGTTGATAAGAAAAAAAGAAACGCAGGTTTTCGCCAAAAGTAGGTTTTTGTACTGTTTTTACTTCTCCTCTGTCACGAATTCTAACGGGCGTGCCTTTTATTTTGCCCCATTCTTTGTAAGCTTGAATGTGATTCGAATTATCGCTGTACATTCGTGGGAAGAACGTTTCCAGTTTGGGTTCGTAAACCGAACCTCCCGGCATCTCTCCGGTTATTTTATATTTTCCGTCAACTTTATTGTATTGTTCTTTTGGACTTTTTGACGCTATTCGGGGTGCATTATAGTATTGCCCCTTCAATAGCGGACGATCGCCGTATTGTTCGCGGTTTAGGTAACGTAACAAGGCAAAGGCATTGTCCGGGTGGTTCTGGTTCATTGGCGGATTGGCCGATGAACGGATTACAATAAGTGCAAACGACGAATAACCGATTAAAATAACCGTAATCATGGTGATGGCTGTATTCCAGAACACCTTGTTGTGTTTACGTGTATAGTTAATTCCCCAAACGGAACCTGCCAGTAACAAGGCGCCCATAAACAGGATTCCGGAGTTAAAAGGTAAGCCAAAACCGTTAACAAAAATCCGGTCGAAGATAAAAGCAATTCGCGGCACTCCGGGGATAATTCCGTATTGAATACCTAATAAGATGCCCATTGAGGCAGCGAGCGAATAAATAACGCCTTTCCACGAGAATTCGTATTTTTTGAAATAATAAACCAGACCAATGGCAGGAATTGCCAGCAGGTTAAGTAAGTGTACTCCAATTGATAAGCCAACTAAATACGCAATTAATACCAACCAGCGGTTTGCGTTTTTTTCGTGGGCAACATTTTCCCATTTTAATATAGCCCAAAACACAATAGCCGTAAAAAACGACGATAAAGCATACACTTCTCCTTCAACGGCCGAAAACCAAAACGAGTCGGTAAAAGAAAATGCCAGGGCACCAACGAGTCCACTTCCCCAAACGGCAATCTGTTCTCCTGCCGATAATTTGTCGGATGGATACAGTTTGTGGGCAAGGTGAACGATACTCCAATATAACACCATTACTGTGGCTGCACTGGCCAGAGCTGATAAAGCGTTTACCATTACTGCCGCCTTGCTGGCATCGGGGGCAAAAAGCGTGAAGATACGACCTAGAATCATAAAAGTAGGAGCACCAGGAGGGTGTCCAATTTCAAGCTTAAAGGCGCTGGTTATAAATTCGCCGCAATCCCACCAGCTAACGGTTGGTTCAAGAGTTAAAAAATAAGTAAGCGAAGCTACAACGAATACGATCCAGCCTATGGTGTTATTAATTAATTTGGTGTGTTGCATGATTATTTTTTTTGAACAAAGGCAAATATAGGGTTTTCAATAGTAATGCAACCAATGGAGTGGTTAAATTAGGGAAGAGAAAAACATCTTTATTTGATTTTTTTTTCGGACACATATTGCGGTATTAATTTTTTTTATATTTTTGCAGCGTCTTAAACAAAAAGACACATAAGGAATGACCCGTGGTGTAATTGGCAACACGTCTGGTTTTGGTCCAGAAGAGTCCAGGTTCGAGCCCTGGCGGGTCAACCAAAACAAAAAATCCGAAGTTTACTTCGGATTTTTTTTTGGATAAAATTCACTGAATTTGAAAAAAGGGGCTCACCGGGAATTTCCGGTGGAGTAAAAATTAATTATCATCTTTGCTATGTATTTTTTTTATCGATAAATGAACGCATAGCAAAGTCAATATAGAGCATTGGTGGAGGCTTTTCTTAGCTCACCTGTAAATTCTGATGGAGCAAAAAATATTTCATCTTTGCAGTTTTTTTATTTTTAGAATTAATCATACACCGCAGAATTGTTTTCAAGCCTTACTGGAAGCCTTTTTGCCAACAGACCCGATTCTGCTCAATTCTGTTTTCTAGGGGGTTTGATATTTTAAGCAAAAATTTTAGCTACCCTAAACAAGATATATGCATAGTAAACAGGAAGTTTAAAATAATTTTAAGTAATCATCGTTTTTATTGTATTTTTACTTCAAAGAAGCAGGCTAAATGCTGCTACCAAAAGAAAAATTGAGAAGTCAGAAGCGAGAAGATGTATTTTATAAATAATCAGTACCACTTAAAGAATAGAGTTGTACGCCGGGGCGAATCAACCAAAAGAATTACTAAAGTCTACATAAAAGCTGTAAATCAGTAATATCGGTCTTTTAGTTTTATAGATTTCCTTAAAATAATCATTGTTTTTCAAACATCTCAAACTTGATCTCTTTCTATCTTAGGTAACTTTTGATTAATTTAACCAACTGTAAATACAAAATAACATTTAAAACTGTATCGGTTTGAATAGAATTTGCTATATACTTTTTTTTCTGTTTCCCATATTGTCTTTTGCCCAGGTAAAGAACGTTGGCAGCCCAAGTATTCGTAATTATCCGAAATCGGAGTACAACGGAGGTACCCAAAACTGGGGTATAAGTCAGGATCAGCATGGTTTTATGTATTTTGCCAATAACGATGGAATACTTCGTTTTGATGGCTTCAATTGGCAAATGCTTGATACCGACATTCCTTTGCCGGTAAGATCGGTTTATGTTGATGACGATAACCGGATTTTTGTTGGGCTTATCGACAATTTTGGCGAAATAAAGAGTGATAATTCCGGAAAATATAAGTTTCATAGCTTAAGAAATTTGTTCGATGCTTCGGTGAGCTTTACCGATGTTTGGAATATTCGTGAGATTGATGGAGGCATTGTATTTCAGTCTTTCGAAAAGCTATTTGTGTACGATAGAAAAAACATTAAAGTATACAGCCCCAAAAAGAAGTACCATTTTTCTTTTGAAGTTAATGGGCGATTATTATTGCAGGAGCAAGGACTTGGTCTTTATGAATACCAGAGCGGCTCTTTCAAGAAATTGGCATGGGCTGAACCTGTTGTTAACGACGAAATTATTAACATCCTTAATATTGGAGAAGATAAATTACTCATTGGAACTTCGGAAAAACTCTATAAGTACGAAAATAATACCCTAACAGAATGTGATTGCCCTGCAAATGATTTTGTAATGACTAACAAACTGTTTAGTGCCACTTCTATTTTAGGAAATTATATTGTTTTGGGCTCGATTTTAAATGGTGCGATAATATCTGATTTTGAAGGAAATGTGGTTCATGTTCTCAATCGGGCGAAAGGATTGCAAAACAACACAGTTCTGAGTCTTTTTGCCGATAGGGATAAGAATTTATGGGTGGGGCTTGACAACGGTATTTCCTTTGTTCAAATTAATTCTCCTATCAGTTACGTTTCGCAAAACGGAGATATTGGTACAGGTTATTGCTGCGTAATAGAAAATGGTAATTTTTACCTTGGAACAAATCAGGGACTATACGTAAAATCCTACAACGATTTTTCTAAAAACACAGGAACTTTTAAATTAATTGAAAATACCGAAGGGCAAGTTTGGTCTTTAAAGGTTTTTGATGGCAAGGTAATTTGTGGGCATAATTTTGGAACATTTTTAATTGATAACAATATAGCCACCAAATTGAACGCTGAGCCTGGGGGATGGACCTATATTCGTCCCAAGAGAAATCAGAATTTTCTTATTGGTGGTTTTTATTCGGGAATGGCGCTGTTTAAATTCGAGAATAATACCTGGCGCTTTTACAAAAAACTTGATGGGTTTAACGAATCTTGTCGGTTTATTGTAGAAGATAAGAATGGCAACTTGTGGATTAGCCACGGCTCAAAAGGTGTATTTCGCATTACTTTAAGCGATGATTTTGAGCAAATAAGTGTAGTGAAATTCTATAACCAGGCGCAGGGATTGCCCGATAGTGAGAAAAACATTGTTTTATTGTATAATCACGAACCTTATGTTTCAACCGTTGATGGTATTTATGAGTATGACCAGAACAGTGATCGTTTTGTAAAATCAGTCCAGATTAGTGAATTATTAGCTGGTGTAGGACGCGTAAAAAACCTGAGTACAGATGGAGAGGGTAATTTATGGTTTTTAGGAGAAGAAAAATCAGGAGTATTACGATTAAACGAGGATTTAACCTATACCCGTATAACTGCTCCGTTTGAATCAATTAAAGGCAAACTGGTGCGTGAGTTTGAGTTTGTCTACCCATATGACCAGGAGCAAATATTCTTTGGTATAGATATTGGCTTTGCTCATTACTCTTCCAAATTTCCGAAATCCTACGAGAACGATTTTAGTGCCTATATCACAGAAGTGGAGTTGTCGTATTTAGATACAACCATATATCCTATGGGTAGTGCAAACTCTTTAATGAAATTTCCTTTTCGTAAAAATTCATTCCGTTTCCATTATACCACTCCGCTGTACGAGAATATCGAAGAAATAAGATTTAGCTACCTGCTTCAGGATTATTCGGAAGACTGGTCGGCATGGTCTACCGATGTTTATAACGATTACACGAACCTTCCTTTTGGCGATTATATTTTTAAGGTAAAAGCCATTAATAGATATGGAGTAGAAAGCCGGATACACGAATTTGCCTTTTCTGTATTACCTCCCTGGTACCGAACTCATTTGGCACACGCTATTTACATAATCTTTGCGTTGGCATTAATTTTTTCATTGGTGGTGTTAATTCGATATCGCATCAGGCACTCTGAAGAGAAGGCCCGTTTGCAGCATCAGAAGGAAATGCATGACAAAGAAGAGCATTTTAAGCACCAAAAAGTTATTGCCGAAAAGGAAATAATAAAGCTCCGAAACGATAAATTGCGTTCTGAAATGGTTCACCGCGACAAAGAACTGGCCAACCAAACCAATAATATCATTCAAAAGAACAGACTTTTGATGAAAATTAATCAGGAGCTTCAGAAAATACAAAGCACAACAGAAGATGGTGTGGTAAAATCGAAAATGGCTATTTTGAAGCGTCGAATCGAAAAAGAAATAGACGATAAACAGCAGAATCGTATTTTTGAAACCTATTTCGATGAGGCTCATCAAGAGTTTTTCAATCGGCTGAAAGATAAATTTCCTCAGCTTTCTCCTAACGATTTAAGGTTGTGCGCTTATATTCGTATGAATATCTCAACAAAAGAAATTGCCACTTTACTTAATATTTCTTTCCGTGGCGTAGAGATTAGTCGCTATCGTTTACGTAAAAAACTGGAGCTCTCCCGAGAGGTCAATCTTTCAACTTTTCTATCCGGAATTTAGTTAACAGTTATTAACTGTTGTAGAGCATGTTTTGTTTTGACGTGATTTTTGCAACAGAATAAAAATACAAACACCTATAAATGAGGTGTGTAAGATTATGGTGATGTATTTTTGTTGTATAGTATTAATGGCTATGATGTGTTTTAGCAGGGTGTTTTTTTTAGGTTTTGACTTGATGTTACCAGATTTTTGGTCTGCGAATTCAATTTTATTAGTAATAAAGTCAAATCTAAAATTGTATGATGAAAACTATTTATCTATTAATCTGTACTCTGTTTACTTTTGGAGTATTTGCTCAGGAAACTACACTAAAAGGTGTAGTAACTTCTGTTGACGACGGACAACCTCTGCCAGGTGTTACGGTAGTGGTAAAAGGAACAACCAATGGTACAATAACCAATTTCGATGGTGTTTATCAACTTAACGTTCCTGCAGACGCAACTATTCAATATTCGTTTATTGGTATGCAAACACAAGAAATACTTGTGAATGGACGTACTGAAATTAACGTTGCTTTGGCAACCGAGACTTTAGGCCTCGATGAGGTTGTAGTTATTGGTTATGGTACACAAAAGAAAAGTGTGGTAACCGCTGCAATTAGTAGCGTATCGGCCGAGGAACTTGAAAAAGCCAGCCCAACTCGTATCGAGGATGCCTTAAAAGGTAAGGTTTCGGGTGTGCAAATTACCCAAAGTTCCGGTCAGCCAGGTTCCGATTCGAAGGTAAGAATACGTGGTATTGGAACAATTAACAACAGCGAACCTTTGTATATTGTAGATGGAATGGCTGTTGATGGGGGGATTAACTACCTAAACCCTTCCGATATTCAATCGGTGGAGGTATTGAAAGATGCTGCCTCGGCTGCTATTTATGGTACCAGGGGTGCAAACGGTGTTATTCTGGTTACAACCAAATCAGGCTCTAAAGGGAAAGCGACTATCAGTTACGACTTCTCTTATGGTGTTCAAAATCCATGGACTAAAAAATCGGTATTAAATGCTGAGGAGTACATGGTTATTATGAATGAGATGGAATTAAATGATGGTAACAGTGTAAGTTATTCTTCTGCCGAAATCGCTGCTGCCGGTGAAGGTACTGATTGGCAGGATGAAGTATTTAACTACGATGCTCCTGTGCAAAACCATCAGATTAGCATAAGCGGTGCTAATGATAAAAATAACTACTTCCTTTCGTTTGGATATTATAACCAGGAAGGTATTGTTGGTGGTGACTATGATAAATCGAACCTTGAGCGTTACAGCGTTCGTATTAATAATACCTATAATGTTTTCGAAGAAGAACGTGAGTTTTTCAAGAGCTTTAAAGTTGGGGTAAATATTGGATATACTCGAATTCTTTCTTCTGGTATTGAAACCAACTCGGAATATGGTTCTATTTTGGGTAGTGCAATCGCATTCGATCCTTCGGTTTCGATGTATTCCGACGACCCGGATGCTGTTTTAGCAACATATCCAACTGCAGTTACCGACGACGATGGAAACGTATTTGCGCTACCTCCATCAGGTTTCCAGGAAATTGTTAACCCTGTTGCCTTGTTAAACTCTCCTCAGAATTCAGTAAGTAACGTCGATAAGTTTGTTTCTTCATTCTGGGCTGAGCTTGAGATTATTCAAGATCTTAAATTTAAAACCAGCTATGGTGTTGATTTGGCATTTTGGGGTGAAGATGGATATTCTTACGAATACTATTTAGGTACACAAAGTAAAAACGAAACAAGTAAAGTTTGGTCGTCGATGAACCGTGGTTATAACTGGCAGGTTGAAAATACCTTGCATTATACCAAAACAATTAACGATAAACATAATTTCTCTGCCTTATTAGGTCAATCAGCTAAAGAATATACCTACAGGTATTTATCTGGAACCGATTTTGATTTGGCCGACAACGATCCAAGTAAAGCAAATATTGATTATGCAACTGCCGATGAAGACGATTCAATATTAACAGGAGGAACAGGAGGGTATTCTTCAAAAACCTTAGCATCTTACTTTGGTCGTGTTGATTATAACTACGACGAGAAATATATGATTCAGGCTACTGTTCGCCGCGACGGTTCGTCAAACTTCGGTTCAAATAACAAATGGGCAACCTTCCCATCATTTTCTGTAGGTTGGAATATTACCAACGAGGCATTTATGGAAGACCGTCCTGAGTGGTTCGATTACATGAAGATTCGTGCCAGCTGGGGTAAAAACGGTAACGAAAATATCGATGCTTTTGCCTACGCAAGTTTCCTCGATGGTGGTCAGAACTATTACTTCGGTTCGGGCGATTATTCTACCATGCAGTATGGTTTTAGCTCAGGTCGTATTTCTAATGCCGATGTGAAATGGGAAGAGTCGAAACAAACCGACATCGGTTTCGATTTACGCTTATTCAACCATGCAGTAGCTTTCGGTTTCGATTACTTTAAAAAGGAAACTGTTGGTATGTTAAGTACCTTGCCTATCCCTTCTTATGTAGGGAAATCGGCTCCTTATGGTAATGCCGGCGATATGGAAAACCACGGGTACGAATTTGAATTGACCTTCAAAAATAAAATCGGAGACGTAAACTATAGTATTGGTGCTCAGGCTTCTTATATCAAAAATAAGTTGATCGATATGGGTAACGATTCGGGCGAGACTGTTTACCAAAGTAACAGTACTACCGGATTAGGAGCTTATGTAAAAGGGCAAAATGGAGAGGTTTGGCCATTCTTCTACGGATTTAAAACCGATGGTCTTTTGCAAAATGCAGCCGAGGCCGCTGAATATAATTCAACTTATGGCGAAAGTGCTTCTGCTGGTGATGTAAGATTTGTTGATTACAACGGAGATGGTATTATTGACGACGAAGACAGAACCAAGATTGGTAAAGGTATGGCCGACTGGACCTATGGTTTAAACCTTGCTGCCGACTGGAAAAGTTTCGATTTGAATCTGTTCTTCCAGGGTACTATTGGTAACGATATTTTCGATTATTCACAAAGGGCAGATATTCCTAAAATGAACCGTCCTTCATGGATTTTGGAACGTTGGACAGGCGAAGGTACTTCTACATCAATTCCTCGGGTAACTTCCGAAGACACAAATAATAACTGGCGCTCTTCTGATTTGTATATTAACAATGGTTCTTACCTGCGTTTAAAAACTATCCAGTTAGGCTATACTATTCCTTCAACAATTATTAGTAAAAATATTGTTCAAAAATTCAGGGTATATGTTGCCGCTGAAAACTTGCTTACAATTACTGATTACGAAGGGTTTGACCCTGAAGTTGCTTCAGGAGATTATACAACTATTGGTGTAGATAAAGGTATTTATCCACAATCTCGTACCATTACAGTAGGGGCTAATATTACTTTCTAATTCAAAAATTGTTACAGTTATGAAAAAATATATTAAAACAATATTTATAGTAGCACTAATAGGTTTATTTGCCTGTAGTGAAGACTTTTTAACAGTGGAATCTACCTCGTCGCAAACCGCCGGAGGAGTTTCTTCAGAGGATGATATCCTATCTTATTTAGGTTCTTGCTATCAGATTTTATTATTCGACAGTTATGCCAACTACCAGTACAACAGTGTGGTACTTATGTCGGATCTTTTATCGGACGATATTTTTAAAGGTGGTGGTTCTGCCGGTGACCAGCAGGTGCTTTACAATATGTCGCAGTATGATTTGAATGGCGATTTAACAGCATCAGGTCTGTGGAGCATTTACTACTCAGGGTTAAGCCGTTGTAACGAGGCTATTGCAGCCTGCGAAAATTCGGAAGGTGTTGACGAAGCAGACTTGAACCAATACAGTGCAGAGGCTCACTTTTTGAGAGCTTATTATACACATTGGTTATGGAAATTCTGGGGTAATATTCCTTATTTCGAAGAAGAATTGACCGACCCATTTATGGCACCTCAGTATACTGCCGATGCAGTTTATGCCGAAATTATTGAAGATTGTGATTATGCAATTGATGGTGATAAACTACCCATGCAAACCACTGCCGCTAACGATGGTCGTGCAACACAAGCTGCTGCCATGATGTTAAAAGCAAGGGTTGTAATGTACCAAAAAGACGACAGCAAATATGCTGAGGTATTAGCAGATATGGAAGAAATTATCAATAGCGGCGAATTCGAATTGGTTGATGACTATGCCTCTATTTGGCTAAGCGATGGTGAGTTTGGCGCTGGTTCAATCTTCGAAGCAAATCACCTTTCGGAAGGGAAAGACTGGGGTGCTGCCTGGACGGGTTATGGAACCAACTTGCCTGCCTTTATTTCTCCTAGCGAATTAAGTGGCGACGATTTATTAAGTGATGTTACCGATTATGAAGGTGGCTGGGGATTTGGCCCTGTACGTAACGAATTGGTAGACATTTTTGAAGATGGCGATGAGCGTTTAGGTGCTTCTGTTAACCAATTTGCCGATGGTGACTATTCTGTGCGTTTCCAAAATACCGGATACTTTTTATCTAAATATGCAGCTCGCGTAGGATATAACGACGACCCGAACAATACCAGTTTGAACTACGATAACAATGTGCGAATTTTCCGTTTTGCAGAAGCGTATTTAAATGCAGCAGAGTTAATCGTTATGCATGGTCAATCGTCTACCCTAACCGCTCAGTCTTGTCTCGATGCCATTCGTACTCGCGCAGGTCTGTCGTCAATCGATGCAACTACAACTAATATTAAATTAGAGCGTCGTAGAGAGTTTGTTGGTGAAGGAATGCGTTTCTGGGATGTGGTACGTTGGGGCGATACCGATCTTCTTACCGAGAGTATTTCTGAATATTCATCAGAAAGAACATGGGACGATACCAGAAAATACTTCCCTATTCCGCAAGATGAAATTGATAAAACATCAGGCGATTATCAGTTGGTGCAAAACGATGGTTATTAATCAGTTAAAACGAAATAATTATGAAAAAAATAATAATAGCTGGATTTGTATTGGCAATGCTAACTTTATTCTTTGCCTGCGATCCGAACGAATTTGATAAGGGAGATTTAAATGTAAACACGGCTCCCACAAGCGATGAAATGGTAATTACGGTGACCGATGGAGATGATGACTATCATTTTGTATTCGCTAACCTGACCGACGTTAGTGGTATTTACACGGCAAAATGGGACTTTGGTAACGGCTCTACCGGAACCGGCGACGAAGTAACTGCATATTATGCGCTGCCCGGCACATACACTGTTACATTAACAATTACGGCTGCCGACGGAACTTCGGCTTCCAAATCAACTTCTATCACAACTACTGAAACAGATTATTCAATTTACGATGACGAGAAATATACTTTCATTAGTGGAGGTATTAGCAATACTGAAGGTAAAGTTTGGGTAATGGACAGCCTTGTAGCTTACCATATTGCTGTTGGCGAAAGTATCGACAATGCAGAAAACTATTGGGGAGCAACAGCTCTTGGTAAATCAGGTGTTGGCATGTACGACGATGAAATTACATTTACGCTTGATGGTTTTGCTTTCGATTACGAAAACAATGGCCAGAGTTACGTAAAATCATCACAAACTGATAACTCGTACTATTCAAATGCTACCGAAATTGATGGTGACTGGAGAGTAGACTATGCAGATCCTGCACCGGGAACATGGTTTATCGATGGCGATTATCTTCAAATTAATAGCTCGGCAGGTAATCCACTTTATCCTATTTTCGATGTAGGTGCTGTTGACGGATTGTATAAAATTCAGTATTTAGATGACACCAATATGGAATTGTCTTGTACGGGTGCCGATGGACTTGGCTGGTATATTCGGTTAATTCAAAAAGGTTATGTGGCAGAAGTAGAGGAAAAACCATTGGAGTCAAACGATATTATGGATGACTTTGAGAGCAATGGCAACATTGAGTGGACAATTGATGTATCTGGTTTTGAAACCATCAGTAACTTTGCACAAATTGGCACAAATACAAGCGAGAATATTGCGATGTATACCAAAGGAACTGGAGTTTGGGAAAGTGTTTCTACAGAATTGGATTACAGAATAGATCTGTCTACCAGGAATATATTTACAATGAAAGTATTTATTCCTAATTTCAATGATTATGAAACAGAATGTGATTCTGAGAATACTTCGTGGTTAACCGATCATAACCTAAAACCACAGGTAGATGTAAAACTTCAGGATGCTACTCTTGGTTCAAGTGCATGGGAAACACAGGTAGTTGTTTCTAATACTGTTAGCGATGAAGATTTTGGAACATGGGTTGACCTGACCTTTGACTTTAGTCATGTTAGCGACAGAACAGACTTTGACCAAATAGTAGTGCAATTGGGTGCCGAAGGTCACTGTAATGAAGGAATATTCTACATTGATGATTTTCAGTTAGAAGAGGCAGAATAATGAAATAATCTATTTATAAAAAAGGGGTGATACCACCCCTTTCAAAAAATTATGAATAATGTAATTAATCCAGAATCATAAAATGTTAATCCTAAAATCCTAAAAAAAAACGATGAAAAAAAAGACAATTTTTATTATTTTAATATGCATAAGTTTCTTTGCATGCAATAAAGAAGAAACCGTGGATATAGAAGATAGTCTTACGATAGATACTTCAAGTTATTTCTATGGAATAATGGAAAAGTATGATATTGATGAATCTAGAGTTCAAGTAACAGAAGATTATTATATAGTTGATAATGATATCATTTTTTCAAAAAATAAGTATCCTGATTTACTTAAATCTTCAGTTCTATCAGGGGGAATTATTAACAATGATAATCAAGAGGATATTACTATATACATAGACAGTTCTATTCCATCAGGAAGTGAATGGAGAGATGCGATTTCAGATGCAGTAAGCAATTGGAATGCAATATCTGATTGTAGATTAAACTTCAGCATAACGACACAAAGCAGTGCTGACATAGTCGTCAAAGATGATACCAATGGAACTTTACTCGATGACCTAGTTGTTGGAGATGACTATCCGTTTAATTATCCAGTTGCCACGGCAGGTAGCTTTCCTGCGAATGGAGAACCTGGAGATGAGATCTTAATTAATCTTGATGTAGAACAAAGCTCATTTGGTTCTTTGTCTTTGTCCCAAAAGATTTATAATGTTTCGCACGCCATTGGACACTGTGTTGGGTTTATCCATACGGATTGGTCTGAATTAGAGTGGTCTGAATATAAATCTACAGCAGTATCCATACCTGGAACTGTATTTACAGGGGCGAATTTAGATGAATATTCGATAATGAACTATCAAGATTTAACCAGAACATGGTCATTTAGTAGTGAAGATATTGTGGCAATTCAATATTTATATAAAGGGAAAAGAGTTCATATTAAAAGTGGTGATTACTATATAAGTGTAAGCAATGGTGTAGTCTCCACGATGAATGGAACACCAGGTGAGGATGAAACATTTATACAAATGGAGGCAACATATCAATCTAGTGGTGACCCCTATTATAACTTTCAGATATACGATGGGGAACATTATCTACAAGTTAATTCTAGTGGTGAGTTTGAAGCTACAAGTGTTTATGCGTATAATTGGCAGAAATTTGGAGTATTCTCTTATTATTCGGGAGTTACCATTAGATCTTACGACAATTTGTATTTTTCAATGAGTTATACTGGAGAACTTTCTGCAGCCACGTCTCAACCAAGCGTTTTCTATATAGTTGATTCAAATTATTAAAAATATTTATTGGATTAACAAGGATTTTATTTTGTGATTATTATAATTCTGGTCTGTTCAATAGTGGACAGACCAGATGTATAAAGTTAATAAAACGTATGGTAGAATTAAATCGGTATTAATATTTTGAAATAAAAAACAGTGTATTCTCTATACAAAAGCTAAGTATATATAAATAAGTTAAACCAATTCGTATGTATAAATTTCAGCAAACGGGCATTTTTATTGCCGCAATTATATTTCTATTGTTTTCATCATGTTCCGAAAGTAGCGATGATGATGATTATGAAGTGGGATTTGAGTACGAGATTGATTCATCAGATCCAAATACCGTTACATTCACCAATACATCTACTGGTGATTATCTATACGTACAATGGGATTTTGGCAACGATGAGAGTACCGGTAAAGAAAGCGATATAAACTCTGCCCGAAGTGCATATTATCCGCTGGTGGGAACCTATGAAGTTAGTCTAACGATATGGGGGCCATTAAATACAATTAGCGATACAAAAACGCTTACACAAACCATAACCATCGAAAGCGATGACCCTGATTACGATAACTCGGAACAACTGGTTTGGAGCGACGAATTTAACAGTTCTACCATAAATACTAATAACTGGACCTTCGAAACCGGTTCAGGTGGTTGGGGAAATAACGAATTGCAAAATTATACCAGTGGCGACAATGCGCACATCGAAGACGGTGTACTTGTAATTACAGCAAGAAAAGTGAATGATAACAAAGAAGCTGGTTCGTACACATCAAGTAGAATGATAAGCTGGGGAAAACAGGAGTTTACCTACGGACGTATGGAAATACGTGCAAAACTTCCGGCAGGAACAGGTGTTTGGCCGGCAATTTGGATGTTGGGTGCTAATTTAAGTTCGGCAGGTTGGCCCGCATGTGGCGAAATCGATATTATGGAATACGTGGGTTACAATCCAAATATTGTGCACAGTTCGCTGCATACCACTTCAAGTTCGGGGGCAACAATTAATACATCAACACTAACAGTTACAAATTGCGAAGAAGAGTTTAATGTTTATGGAATGCTCTGGACAGAAGACAGCATTAGTTTTTATGTAAACGACCAGGACAATCCATTTTATACTTATGCTCCGTCTGTAAAAACCGACGATAACTGGCCTTTTGACAAGCCACAATTTTTTATCCTGAATGTTGCTGTTGGAGGAACATGGGGAGGTCTTCAGGGAATCGACAATACCATATTCCCACAAACCATGGAAATAGACTACGTACGCGTATATCAATAAAAAACTCTGACAGGGTTTCAAACCCTGTCAGAGTTAAAAAAGAATAACCAAGGGTAAAACCCGTGGTAAAACTAAAATGCCCCTTAAAACTGCATTTGTAAAATCTTAATTGAAATGTCATGAACTCAAAATTAGCTGTCTTACTCTTCTCAACCATACTACTTCTTTCAAGCTGTGCGAACAAAACTAAAAAACCACAGGACTCAGCAAATTCTGAAACTACCAACGATTATCAACTGGTATGGAATGATGAGTTCGAATACCAGGGCTTACCCGATTCAACAAAATGGCTCTACGATACCGAAGGCAACGACGCTGGCTGGGGAAATAACGAAGCCCAGTATTATACCACCAAGCGCATTGAAAATGCAGAAGTTGAAAATGGCATTCTGAAAATTACTGCACTAAAAGAAGATTTTGAAAACAAGAAATATACTTCTGCCAGATTAATTACCAAGCCCGACTGGCAATACGGAAGATTTGAAACCCGTGCCAAATTACCGGCCGGAGTTGGAACATGGGCAGCCATTTGGATGATGCCCGGCGGATGGACTTTTAACGATGGCAACTGGCCCGATATTGGCGAATTCGACATTATGGAACACGTGGGACACAATTCTGGAGTAATTCACGCCTCGGCACATTCTCGCGACTATCAGTGGCAAAAAAATACGCAGCAAACCGACACCATCCGCATAGAAGATGCTTGCGAAGCATTTCACACCTATGTTTGGGAGTGGTCGGCAGATGTTGTTAAAGCTTACGTTGACGAACAACTTTATTTCGAATACAAAAACGAGGGTTTGGGCGAAACAAAATGGCCCTACGATAAACCCTTTTACCTGATTTTGAACGTAGCCGTTGGGGGAGCATGGGGAGCCATGAAAGGGATTGACGACGAAGCCTTTCCTCAAACCATGGAAGTGGATTACGTTCGTGTTTACCAAAAATCAGGAGATGGAGCTTTCAAAGCCCAGGATTAAAAGTAAAAAAGAATCCTGAGAAGATTCAAAATGAATAACCCCGGTTTTAACCCGGGGACAGAATAAGTTAAATAAAAATCGGAGCACGAGGAAAATAGATTGAAAAACGAAAGCAGCATGCGCCGAAAATAAAAAAAGTGTTGTTTGAAAGGGAATACCAAAAAAGAAAAGCAATGAAAAACTTAGCAAGCATAATTTTAATAGCAATCACCATCGTTTTAGGTGGATGTACTGTTGAAAATACGACTTCCGAAAATATGAATGATTCAAAAATACTGGATCTTATTTCGCAAATGACCCTGGACGAAAAAATAGGGCAGATGCGACAGGTAAACGGTTTTAACGGCCAAATTCCTGATGATTTAAAACAAGATATTATCGATGGTAAAGTTGGCTCGATATTAAACGAGGTTGATGTAAAAATATTGAACGAAATTCAGCGTATCGCCATGGAAGAAAGTCGTTTGGGTATTCCAATTATTATTGGCCGCGATGTAATTCATGGTTTTAAAACAGTATTTCCAATTCCATTGGGGCAAGCTGCCACCTGGAATCCGGAAATTGTAAAGCAAGGCGCAAGAATTGCAGCTCTCGAAGCGTCATCATCGGGCGTGCACTGGACTTTTGCTCCTATGATAGACATTAGCCGCGATGCCCGCTGGGGACGTATTGCGGAAAGTTGTGGCGAAGACCCACTGCTGACGTCAATAATGGGAGCCGCCATGGTTGAAGGTTTTCAGGGCGAAAACCTTAGCGACAAGGGTTCGATTATTGCCTGTGCCAAACACTTTGCCGGCTACGGTGCCGCCGAAGGTGGTCGCGATTACAATACCACTTTAATTCCTGAAGGCGAATTACGAAATATATATCTGCCATCGTTTGAAGCGGCAACCAAGGCCGGCGTGGGTAGTTTTATGTCGGGTTTTAACGACTTAAACGGCGTTCCTGCTACAGGTAATAAATTCCTGCTACGAAAAGTTTTACGCGACGAATGGAATTTCGATGGCTTTGTAGTTAGCGACTGGGCATCTATCACCGAAATGATTGCCCATGGTTTTGCTGCCGACGAAAAAGATGCTGCTCTAAAAGCAATTACAGCCGGTGTTGATATGGAAATGGCAACCACTTCGTACCATGACCATTTGGAAGAATTAATAAACGAAGGGCAAATTGATGAAAAGCTTTTAGATGAAGCTGTTTACCACATTCTGAAAATAAAGTTTGATTTAGGCTTATTCGAAAATCCATACGTGGCGGATGAAGACCAGTACAAATTTGGGTTGCCCGAATATTTGGAAGCGGCCAAACAAGCAGCTACACAAAGTATGGTATTGCTGAAAAACGAAAACAATACCTTGCCATTTTCTGCAAAAGGAAAAAAAGTAGCACTTATTGGCCCTATGGCTAACCAAAAATACGAACAACTGGGCACCTGGATTTTCGATGGCGACCGCGAATTAACAGTTACTCCGCTTGAAGCGTTAACAGAGGAATTAGGTGGGAAAAATGTGCTGTTTGCCGAAGGTATCACTTACAGCCGCGATAGAGATAAATCGAAGTTTGCAGCTGCTGTTAAAGCAGCAAAACAATCAGATATTGTGATAATGTGTCTGGGAGAAGAGGCAATAATTTCGGGGGAGGCGCATTGTCGTGCTTCCCTTGATTTACCCGGTGCACAAAAAGAATTGTTGGAAGAAGTTGCCCAAACCGGTAAACCAATTGTAATGGTTGTAATGGCTGGTCGCCCACTTGCTTTAGGCGATGAGTTCGAATTGGCTGATGCCGTGTTGTATTCCTTCCATCCCGGAACAATGGGTGGAGCTGCTGTTGCCGACTTGCTAGTTGGGAAAGCCGTTCCGTCGGGAAAATTACCTGTTACGTTCCCAAAAGCTGCCGGACAAATACCGTTTTATTACAACCACAAAAATACCGGTCGTCCTGCCAATCCGGCATCCTGGAAACACATCGACGATATTCCGTTAAATACTTACCAAACTTCTTTAGGTAACGAATCGCACTACCTCGACTTGGGTTACACACCGCTTTATCCGTTTGGCTACGGTCTTTCATACACCATTTTCGAATACGAAAACCTTACAATTGAAACACCCAAAGTAAGCGTTAATGGTGAAGTGGTAGCATCGGTTACCCTTAAAAACACCGGCAACTTTGAGGCCACCGAAGTAGTGCAACTCTACATAAGAGATTTGGTAGGTTCGGTTACCCGTCCTGTAAAAGAATTGAAGGGTTTTCAACGAATCAGCTTAAAACCAGGAGAATCACAAAAAGTTACTTTCAAAATAAACACATCCGATTTGGCTTTTTATAACCAGGAAATGCAAAAAGTTGTTGAACCTGGCGAGTTCAACCTTTGGATTGGAGGAAGTTCAAATGCCAAGCTAATGGCAAGCTTTGAGATTGAGTAATTATTGCGAATTACCTTGTCCATTTTCCGTCAGAAGGGGAAACAGTTAAAAGTGAAGCAGGAGGCTTTGAAGAAACGTAGGGAGTCGTCCAAAACATTCTCCCCTCAGTGATGGGAGATACCGACCGGGAGAGGGGCATAGGAAATATAAGAAATAAAATCCCAAGGGGATGAAATATATAAATAATCCCGGGTTTTAACCCGGGGATAAATAGAGGATAAAGCAAATTGGCGCACGACGAAAATGGATTGAAAAGCAAAAGTGGTTTGCGCCGAAACAGAGGAGTTAATTGGAAAGATTCTTATTTAAAGGGTTGAAAAAATGAAAGAGATTTACCTTGGAAATACCAAAATAGAAGCGGCACAAAGTGAAGTGCAGGGCGGATTTGTAGAAATTGAAAACGAGAAGTTTTACAAGATTGGCAACTACAATAAAATGCCCGATTTTTTTATGACCATTGTTAGCGACACCGACCACTGGATGTACTTGTCGAGTAATGGCTCGCTGGCTGCTGGCAGAAAAAATCGCGACAATTCGTTGTTTCCTTATTATACAGTAGATAAAATTCACGATTATAAAGGCAAAACAGGTAGTAAAACCATTTGTCTGGTTGAAAAAAACAGCAAAACTTTTTTGTGGGAACCTTTTTCCGATGAGGCCGAAAAGGTGTACAAAATTGAACGTAACCTGTACAAAAGTATTTACGGCAATAAACTTATCTTCGAGGAGCGCAACCTCGACCAGGGCCTTTGTTTTCAATACGGATGGTACAACAGCGAAAAGTTTGGCTGGATAAAAAAGGCATCGATTAAAAACATTGGCCAAGCGGCTGTTAAGGTTGAGCTTTTAGATGGGATTCAGAATCTTCTTCCTTACGGAGTCGACTATGCTTTTCAAAACGAATATAGCAACTTGCTTGATGCCTATAAAAAGAACGAATTACTGGCCGAAAGCAAACTCGGCTTGTTTATGCTTAGTTCAATTCCGGTTGACCGCGCCGAGCCTAGTGAAGCGCTGAAAGCAACCAGTGTATGGTCGCTGTTGCCTGCTAAAAACGTAAAATATCTGGTTTCCAACAAGCAACTGGAAGCATTTAAAAGAGGGCAGGCCGTTAAAACCGAAGCTGATATTCGTGCCTCGCGCGGAGCTTACTACGTTAATGTTGCTTTTAATCTTGCAAGTAATGAAAAACAGCAGTGGTACATGGCTGCTGAAGTAAACCAGGATGCAAGCGATGTGGCCAACCTCGACAATTTCATTAAAACCGAAAAAAATATTGCTAAGCAGCTTGAAGAAGATATTGCTGCCGGAACACAAAAGTTGATTAAAATTGTTGCCACCGCCGATGGTATGCAATTGGGTAACGAAGAACTTGGATTTGCCCGTCACTTCTCGAATACGCTGTTTAATGCAATGCGTGGAGGTATTTTTACCAACAGTTACACCTTCAGTGCCGGGGATTTTAAACTCTATGTTCAACAAACAAATAAAGATACTGCCCAACAATTTGCAAAGGAACTGGCACTGCTTCCCCCTGAAATTGAGCACAATAATTTGCTGGAATGGGCAAAACAAATTGGCAACGCAGAACTGGAACGCATTTGTTTCGAATATCTGCCCCTTACATTCAGCCGCCGTCATGGCGACCCAAGCCGTCCGTGGAACCAGTTTTCGATAGAAACGAAAAACGACGATGGCAGCGACAAATTAAATTACCAGGGCAACTGGCGCGATATATTCCAAAACTGGGAGGCGCTTTGTTTATCGAATCCTGAATACATCGAGGGGATTATTGCCAAGTTTGTAAATGCATCAACCGCCGATGGTTACAACCCGTATCGAATTACACGCGAGGGAATGGATTGGGAGTGCCCCGATCCGGATGACCCATGGGCTTACATTGGCTATTGGGGCGACCACCAGATTATTTATCTGCAGAAATTTCTGGAACAATCGGATGCTTATTACCCGGGAAAACTGGATGAACTGTTGAGCAAAGAAATGTTTGTGTACGCCAATGTGCCTTACCGCATAAAAGCTTTCGATGAGTTGGTGGCAAATCCTAAAGACACCATTGTTTTTGATTTTGAGCTGAACCGGAAAATAGAAGAGCTGGCGAAACAAAAAGGAGCCGACGGGAAATTGATTTTCGACAAAAACGGGGAAATCTACAAGGTTAACCTAATGGAAAAAATCCTGTCAACCTTGTTGTCGAAACTGAGCAATTTTATCCCCGAAGCCGGTATCTGGCTTAATACGCAGCGTCCTGAATGGAACGACGCAAACAATGCACTTGTGGGCAATGGAGTTTCTATGGTAACCCTGTATTACATTCGTCGTTTTCTTAAGTTTTGGGAAAACAAAATCAGCACTATCGATACCGAAGTGTTTGAAATTTCAGAAGAATTAAAAGTGCTTTTCGACAAAATATGTTCCTTGTTCGAAGCGAATACTGCATTGGTTGATTCTGGCTTTTCCGACCAAGACCGTTATCATTTTACCAGCTACCTGGGTAAAGCGGGTAGCGAATACCGCGAAGCGATTTATACGAAATCGTTTTCGGGAAAAAAACAGAGTATTTCTGCCGAAAATCTGGGCGACTTCATTCAGTTGAGTTTAAAATTCATCAATCAATCGATTCATAAAAATAAACGAAAAGATGGCTTGTTTCATGCTTACAATCTGGTTTCGTTTGGTAATAACCGCATTAGTATTCGTTATCTCTACGAAATGCTCGAAGGCCAGGTTGCCGTTTTAAGCTCTGGCGAATTGTCGGCAGTTGAGAGCCTTGAAGTATTGGATGCCTTGAAGGCAAGTAAGTTGTTTCGCGAAGATCAGTACAGCTATATTCTTTATCCCGACCGGGAGTTGCCCCGTTTTGAAGCGAAGAATATAATTCCGGCAGAGCAGTTTAAGAAATCGCGTCTTTTGAAAAAATTGGCTGCCGAAAACAATTCTTCCATTCTTACCAAAGATGACAAGGGAGCCCATCATTTTAATGGCACCTTCCGAAATGCCGATGTTTTAGCCGCAGCTTTGGATAAGTTAGAGCCCGAAAAGTATGGGAAACTTGTTCAGCAAGAAAAACAACAAGTATTGGCTGTTTACGAAGAAATGTTCGACCACCAGTCGTTTACCGGTCGTTCGGGAACCTTTTATGGTTACGAAGGATTAGGTAGTATATACTGGCATATGGTTTCCAAGCTGTTGCTGGCAACTCAGGAATGCTACTTTAAAGGTATCTCGGAACAAAAAAATGATGAGATTTTAGGACGCTTAAAAGCACATTATTACGAAATTAAAGCCGGTATTGGCCTTTATAAATCGCCGGAGTTGTACGGTGCTTTTCCAACTGATGCCTATTCGCATACCCCCGCAAATTCAGGGGTAAAACAACCCGGATTAACAGGGCAGGTGAAAGAAGATGTAATTTCTCGTTTTGGCGAACTGGGCGTTCATGTACAAAATGGCGAAATCGTGTTCGTAACATCTTTGCTGAATACTAACGAATTGCTGAAAGCACAGGAGAACTTCAGCTTTATCAATCTGAAAGGGAACAAAGAAAGCATTCAACTGCAGCCCAACCAGCTGGCTTTTACCATCTGTCAGGTGCCTGTGGTTTATACTTTGGGCGAAAAAGAACAGGTTACTATCTCATATCGCAATGGTACTTTTAAACAAATTGAAGGTGCTAAACTTGATGCAGAAACCAGCGCGATGGTTTTTGCAAGAAGTGGGCAGATCGTGAAAATTGAATACACTACTTAAAACTAATCAAACCAATAAAATGTCATTCAGAAGCGAAAAAGTATTATCTCTGGTAGGCGAAGATTTTCAGCAAAAAAGCGCCAGCGATTTAGGAGATGAGTTTAAAAAGTTATTAAAAGATGGTTTGCATGGTTTGTGCTTTAGCGCTTACCTCGAAGGGCAGGAGCCGGGGTCTCTTCTTTCTCCTGAGCAAATCAGCGAACGCATTAAAATTATAAAACCATTTACCAAATGGGTGCGCACCTTTTCGTGTACCGAAGGCAACGAACTAATTCCGGCCATTGCCAAAGCCAATGGTTTAAAAACCATGGTGGGTGCCTGGCTAAGCGACGATAAGGAAAAAAACGAAGAGGAAATAGAAAACCTGATTCAAGTGGTTAAAGCCGGAAATGCCGATTTAATTGCCGTTGGAAACGAAGTGTTATACCGCGAAGAACTTACCGAAGAGGAATTGCTCGGTTACATTAAACAAGTTAAGGAAGCGGTTCCCAAAGCAGAAGTTGGGTATGTTGATGCCTACTACGAATTTGTAGACCGCCCTGCGCTTGCTGAGGCCTGCGATGTGATTTATGCCAACTGTTACCCTTTCTGGGAAGGTTGCCATATCGACTACTCGCATGTGTATATGCAAAATATGTACTACCAGGCCTTGGGAGCAGCAAAGGGTAAACGTGTGGTTATCAGCGAAACCGGATGGCCAAATATTGGTACGGCTTTCGAAGCATCGGAGCCAAGCAACGAAAATGCCTTACGCTATTTTATCAACACCCAAAAATGGAGCAAAGAAGAAAACATTGAAGTAATGTATTTCTCGAGTTTCGACGAAAGCTGGAAAGTGGGAGCAGAAGGCGATGTTGGAGCCTACTGGGGACTTTGGGATAAAGATGGTGAGTTGAAGTATTAAGGTATGGCGAGTAGAATTTTTTCCCTTTAACCTGTCGGCATTTTTCCTTACAAAGGGAAAACTGTAGGATGAAAGGTTCGAGAGCTTGAAGTAACTGTAGAAAATACTTCAGTGCTTATTCCCTTTTTTATGGGGAACTTCCGACAGGGTAAGGGCTAAAGTGCCATTAAGAACTAACAAGCTAAAATAGAATGAACTTACGAAAATACAAGGTGCTGACTTTGATGGCGATGCTGGTTTTAATAAGCGCCTGCCAAGCCAAAAATCAAAAACAGAAAGACGCAACAGCTATGAATAGTCAGGAGAAACATTTAATACAACAAAAAAAAGCAGATTTACTGGCAGGAGTGTCCGAAGCAGTTTGCTACTCGGGTTTCCGCAGCGGGCAACATCCCGACCGTGGAGAGGGAGCAAAAAACCCATCGGCTGATGAGGTTTTAGAAGACCTTCAGATTATTCAAAACGACATGGGTTTTAAGCTTATTCGTTTGTACGATTCGGGGGTGAATTCTGAAATGACATTACGCCTGATTAGAGAACATAAGCTCGATATAAAAGTAATGCTGGGAATGTGGTTAAATGCTGAATTAAGTGCCCACGAAACTTGTGCATGGCTAACCGAACCTATTCCGCAGGAAGAACTGGATGCCAATAAAGTGGTAAACCTGAAAGAATTGGAGCGTGGTATAAAACTGGCCAACGAATATCCTGAAATTGTGTGTGCTGTAAATGTGGGCAACGAGGCCCTGGTTGATTGGAACGACCATAAAATGCATGTTGATACGGTAATTGCCTACTGCGAACGGGTAAAAGCAGCCATAGAGCAGCCGGTAACTGTTGCCGACAACTACGAATGGTGGGCAGCACACGGACAAGAACTTACTGAAGTACTCGATTTTATTTCGGTGCACATTTACCCCGTTTGGGAAGGGAAAGACATAAATGAAGGCCTTTCTTATTCCATTCAGAATATACAAAAGGTGCGAAATGCACTACCCGATGCAAAAATTGTAATTAGCGAGGCAGGTTGGGCTTCGGTTGCTTCGGAGTTTGGCGAGCGCGCCAGCGAAGAAAAGCAATCCCAGTATTACAACGAGTTTATGCAATGGTCGAAAGAGATGAACATAACAACGCTCTTTTTTGAAGCCTTTGACGAAGATTGGAAGGGAGATCCCGGAAATCCGTGGGGAGCAGAAAAACACTGGGGACTATACACGGTAGACAGAAAGCCTAAGTTGGTGATGAAACAAGACAAAAATTAAATAGGAAAGATTGCTTCAGTCATACTTTTCCCTGGCAATAACATGAATACAGGATGATTTTAACGACTGAAGCAATCTGAAATAAATCAATAAACAACAAAAACTAATCAATAAACTTATGGCTCATTATAAAACAGCAAAAGAAGACGTTGTTCCCTGGGGACAGAAAGCTGCCTATGGAGCAGGACAATTTACAATAAATTTATATCCAGCTGCTCTTGGGGTATTCATGTTCTATCTTATTTACGGATTTAAAATGGATCCCGCACTGGCAGGATTGGTGGCTGCATTACCTAAGTTCTTCGATGCACTGATTGATCCAATAATGGGATTCTTATCTGACAATACCCGTTCGCGTTGGGGAAGACGAAAACCCTATATTTTGATAGGTAGCATCTTAACCGGGATCACATTTATGGCCTTGTGGCAAATGTATCCGGAGAATTCACAAACCTATAATTTCGTCTATTTTTTATGCCTGTCATTTATATTTTTCCTTTCCTTCACCATTTACTCAACCCCTTTTATTGGTTTGGGGTACGAAATGACTCCGGATTATAATGAACGAACAAGGTTGATGGCTGCCGGTCAGGTATTAGGACAATTTGCATGGATGATTGCTCCGTGGTTTTGGATATTAATTGGTAATCCTGATCTGTTTTTCGAAGAGTCTACCGAAGGTGTAAGGGTGCTTTCCTTATGGGTTGGTGGAGTAAGTATAATTATTGGTGCTCTGCCGGCGTTGTTTTGTAAAGAACTTGTGCTGCCGGATATGAAAGGTGATTCAAAGCTCTCAATAAAGAATATTGCTTCTAATTTAAAAGAGTTTTGGGCTGCAATCGTACAAACGTTAACCTGCAAGCCTTTTGTTAAATTATGTGGTACTACATTTCTAATATTTAATGGTTTTCAAACGATAGCCCAGTTTTCCTATTTCATTATACTTTATTATTTGTTTAACGGTAGTATTACCGATGCCGGTGCATGGCCCCCCTGGTTTAGTACGGTTAATGCTGCAGCTACAGCTTTTCTGATTATTCCTATTGTAGCCAGAATAGCAACAAAATTTGGCAAAAAAAATGCCTTCATTATTTCTACTTTACTTTCCATTGTCGGCTACATACTAAAATGGTGGTGTTTCAATCCGGCTAATCCATGGTTAATGTTTATACCGTTGCCGTTCATTTCATTCGGCATTGGCGGCTTGTTTACATTAATGATGTCGATGACTGCAGATGTTTGCGATTTAGACGAACTAAATAATGGCAGCCGTAGAGAAGGAATGTTTGGTGCGGTGTATTGGTTGATGGTAAAAATAGGAAATGCACTGGCCATGTTGGTAAGTGGTGTGGTATTAAAAATGGTTGGTTTTAATCAAAACGCCGATGTTCAATCACCAGAGTCCTTGGTTAACCTGCGCCTGGCAGATATTATTATTCCTATCTTTTTTGCCGTATTGGCAATACTTATCATGAAAAACTATACCATTAGTGAGGAAAAGGCACACGAAATAAGGGAAGCTTTAATTGCGCGGCGAGGAAAAGCACAGCGTCAAGGAGAATAATTATTTAATATTTCACCATAATGAGAAAATTTAATTTCATATTTAGCCTGTTGGTTATGATTGCTTTAATAAGTTGCAGTGAAAAGCCAAAGAAACTAGCTGTTCAGGTTTTCGAAACTTCAGCAAGTGGAAATCAATTAACAGAGATAAGCGAATTTGCTGCCGGAGATGATGCTGTTAACATTCAGCTTTTACCCAGCGAAAGGTTTCAAACCATTACTGGTTTCGGAGGAGCTTTTACCGAGTCATCAGCCTGGTTGCTGAATCAACTGAGTAAAGAAAATCGGAAAAAGATTATTGATGCCTATTTTAGTTCAGAAGGTGCCAATTATTCTTTAACAAGAACACATATGAATTCGTGCGATTTTTCGCTTAGCAACTATTCGTATACCCCGGTTGAAGGAGATAAAGAATTAAAGCACTTTTCAATTGAAGAAGATAAGGATGATTTAATTCCGTTTATTAAAGACGCTATGGCCGCTTCTACCGATGGATTTAAGATTTTCGCATCGCCATGGACAGCCGTTCCCTGGATGAAAGATAACAACCATTGGGTTGGAGGAAAACTACTTCCGGAATACTACGATACCTGGGCCTTGTTTTTCTCGAAATATGCCGATGCCTATAAACAAGAAGGCATAGATATTTGGGGATTTACAGTAGAAAACGAGCCATTAGGAAACGGAAACAACTGGGAAAGCATGCACTATTCTCCCGATGAAATGACAAACTTTGTAGTTAATCATTTAGGACCAAAATTAGAGGCTGACGGCAAAGGTGACCTAAAAATACTAGGATACGACCAGAACCGGGAACATCTAAAAGAATGGGTAGATTCTCAGTTTAAAAATGAAGAGACTTCTAAATATTTTGATGGAACAGCAATACATTGGTACGCCAGTACTTTTGAAGTATTTCCGGAAGAGTTGCAATATGCACACCAAAAAGCTCCAAATAAGCTGCTCATTCAATCGGAAGCTTGTGTAGATGCACAGGTTCCGGTATGGCAAGATGATGAGTGGTACTTTAAAAAAGAAGCTACCGACTGGGGATATACCTGGGCGCCAGAAAAGGACAAACATTTACATCCTAAATATGCTCCGGTGTACCGCTATGCCCGCGATATTATTGGTTGCCTGAATAACTGGGTAGATGGCTGGGTTGACTGGAATATGGTGCTCGACAAGCAAGGTGGTCCAAACTGGTTTAAAAACTGGTGTATTGCCCCGGTAATTGTCGACCCCGAAAAAGATGAGGTTTATTTCACCCCGCTTTATTATACAATGGCGCATTTTAGTAAGTTTATCAGACCGGGAGCTGTACGTATCGGATTCGAAAATCCCGATGAGGAACTGATGATAACCGCCGCACAAAATCCGGATGGAACAATTGCTGTGGTAATTTTAAATATGAATTCGGAGGCAAAATACATAAAACTGAACCTTGGTGAAGCTACAACGAATGTGCTAATAAATGCACAGGCGGTTCAAACGGTTGTTGTTACCCCGTAATTTAATTCATGAACCATGAGAACCTTTATTATTTGTTTGCTCATTCTTGTCTCGTGTAAACCTAATGTTGTAAAAAATCAGGTACGTATTTCCGGACGACAGGTACTGGTAAACGATTTGCCATACACGATTAAAGGTATTTGTTACCATCCGGTTGAAAAGGGAAGTGATAAACGAAGTTTTGACTCGCTTACAGAAGATTTGGCGTTGATGAAGGAGGCCGGAATTAATACCATAAGGGTTTACGAACCAATTACTGAGGTAGCGGTTCTTGATGCGTTTGCAGCGGCAGAAATAAAGGTTATTGTTGGTTTTGGCTACAATCAAAATGGTAATTACGATATTCTTTCAGGAACTTTTATCGACTACATTAACACATTTAAGAATCACGAGGCCATCTTGTTTTGGGAACTCGGAAACGAATACAATTATCACCCCGAATGGTTCGATGGTGATATGAAAAATTGGTACCAGGCTCTTAACAATGCTGCCGAATTGATTCACCAGAATGATGCTTCCCATCCTGTGGCAACGGCACATGGCGAATTGCCCGATTCTCTGGCGCTTTCGATGTGTCCGAATATCGATGTTTGGGGAATGAACGTATACCGTTGGGATGATCCGGAACCGATTTTTGCCCAATGGGAAGCGGTGAGCCATAAACCCATGTATCTTTCCGAAGCTGGAGCTGATAGTTACATGACTATTTCGAAAGAAGGATACGAGCAGGGAGTGAATGAAGAAGCGCAGGCCCATGCCGTTGCAAATATCTTAGATGCAACTTTCGCAAACCAGAAAATATGTTCTGGTGTTGCCTTGTTTGCTTTTGTTGATGAATTATGGAAAGCTGGAAACAACGATACACAAGACCCCGGAGGCTGGGCGCCAAATAGCAGTGGCGTGCCTTACGACGGGGCTCCGAATGAAGAATACTGGGGAATTGTTGACATTAAAAGAAATAAGAAACAGGCTTTTGAAGTGGTTAAAGAAAAATATGCGGGAATGACTTCGGTTTTAAAGAATGATAATCTGGAAATTCACATCGACCTGCCGTTCGCAAATTATAATTATTCCCGTTTCGACTGGACTGGAAAGATTGTGGCTGTGAAATACAAAGGCGTGTACGTGTCGGGTATTGAACGAACTGACAATGTAGATGAAAACATTATCGGAAAAGGATTTTATAATGAGTTTGGTATTGACGCACCGATAGCTTATGAGCAAATTAACGATGGCGATTGGTTTCCAAAAATTGGGATAGGTGCACTAAAAAAAGAGGGCGAATTGTATGATATTCGTAAAAAATATGAAATCAGGCCTGCCGAATTTAACTTCGTCAATCAGGGAAATAAAATTGTAACACAGTGCAAATCAAAGTTAATTAATGGCTATTCGTATGTGTTAACAAAGGAAGTTCAATTGTTGGAAAGTGGTTTTTGCATTCACTATCGATTAGAGAATACGGGTGAAAAAGTGATTTCCACCAACGAATATTGTCACAATTTTTTAGCTATCAATCACGATTTAATAGGAAGTGATTACATCCTTAAATTTCCGTTTCAAACTAAAATTGGCAGGGGCGAAATTGTAAACCCTGAAAATAAAGTAGTAGTGGGGGCAAACGAAATTACATTCAACAATACACCTAAGGAGCAATTTTTTTACAGCAACCTCTCTGGAGGCAAAAAGGTGACAGCTAGCTGGGAGCTGATAAATACTAAAAGAAAAATTGGCATCAGCGAAACCGGGAGCTTTTCTACTCGAAAAGTAAATCTATGGGGATGGAAACAGGTTATTAGCCCCGAATTATTTTTCGATGTCTTTGTGGAGCCAAATCATGAAATAGAATGGTCGAGAACCTACAATATTTTTGAAACTAATAAAAAAACAAACCTATTACTATGAGTAATTCAGAATCGAAACTTTCGCTAAAAGAAAAAATAGGATACAGTTTGGGCGATACTGCCTCGCACTTTGTGTGGGACATGGTGGGCTTTTGGATTTTAATTTTTTATACCGATACTTTTGGGATTTCGGCCGCCGCCGCAGGTACAATTATGCTTATTGCCCGCTTTTGGGACATGGCCAGCGACCCCATTATGGGAGTTATTGCCGACCGTACTAAAACGCGCTGGGGGAAATTTCGCCCTTACATTTTGTGGATGGCATTGCCATACAGTATTTTGGCGGTTATGGCTTTTTCGACGCCTAATTTTGGAGAAACAGGCAAAGTGGTTTATGCAGGTGTTACCTATATTTTGCTGATGACAGTGTTTACAGCCATAAACCTGCCGTATTCGTCGCTGGGAGCCGTAATGACTTCCGATTCGTACGAACGTGCCGGCCTGAATTCATACCGCTTTATTTTCGCTTTTGTGGGCCAGTTTATTGTTTCGGGCACAGCGCTCTACCTGGCCAACTATTTCGGGAAAGGGAATTCGGCAAAAGGATATCAATATACGCTTATCTTATTCTCTGTTATTAGTTTTATCTTGTTTATGATAACCTTTAAAACCACCAGAGAACGGGTGCAGCCACCAAAAAAGCAACAGGAATCGTTAAAGGAAGATTTTCAAAATTTATTTAAAAACCGTCCCTGGGTAATCCTGTTTTTTGTGGGTATTATTTCGTTTATCATGTTTGCCATGCAGAATCTTTCTGTTGCTTATTATTTTAAATATTATATCGGAAAAGAAGAAAGCGTGCAGTTGTTTAATGTAATAGGAACAGTGGCCTTAATTGTTGCCATCCCTTTTTCTAAACCGCTGGCAAAACGTTTTGGTAACCGCAATGTATTTCTGGCGAGTTCACTGCTTTCGGGCTTTTTCTTTTGTTTAATTTATTTGCCCGGCGCCAATGATATTTACCTGGTTTATATTTTTAATATCCTTGCAAAAATGTCGTATGCTCCAGCTGTTCCGTTGTTGTGGACCATGCTTGGCGATACAGCCGATTATTCGGAGTGGAAAACCGGAAGGCGTGCCACCGGATTAACCTTTTCGGCAGCAACTTTTGCCCAAAAAGCCGGATGGGGAATTGGAGGAGCTTTGGCCGGTTGGTTACTGGCTGCCTTTAAATTTGCACCAAACATGGAGCAAACCGAAACGGCAATTACAGGTATTAAATTAATGATTTCGGTGTTTCCGGGCATTCTTTATATGTCGTGTGCTATTTTGTTGTATTTCTACAATATCGACCATAAAACCTGTGCTATAATGCAGGAAGAGTTGGAACAGCGAAGAGCTCTTGAGGGGAAAACGGAAGATGAATAGTTTGTTTTTGCGGCCTGCTTCCCGGGTCAATATATTTTCGAGACTCATCACGAAGTATTAAGGCATAAAAGGGGGCTGATGTTTTTATATCGAAATCAGCTTTTTACCTTTACCCAATGCAAATAACCGCAATAATACTAGCTGGTGGAAAAAGCAAGCGAATGGGAACCGATAAGGCTTTGTTAAAGCTCGACGGAGAAATTTTGCTTGACAAAGCGATTGCTTTATGTAAAAAATTTTGTGCCAAAATTATTGTCAGCTCAAATAATGCTGAGCATAGGAACTTTGGCTGTCAGGTGGTTGCCGACGAAACTAAAAACTGTGGGCCAATTGGTGGTATCTCATCGTGTCTTAAGAGATCGGAAACCGATTGGAATTTTGTTATTAGTGTTGACGCCGCTTTTGTAGAACCGGAGTTTCTGCAATTTCTTTTTTCAAACATCGAAAATGTTGATGCGATTGTACCTTTTTCTGAAAAAGGTAAGCAACCCTTAATTGCTGTATATAATAAATCATGTTTGCCTGTATTGGAGGCGAAACTTAAAGCCGGTGATTTTAAAATGCATAATCTTTTAGCGGCAGTAAATACAAAATTTGTTGATTCGAATGGCTGGACGGAGAAGTTTCCAAAACTGTTTAACAACCTAAACCGACCCGAAGATTTGTAGGTATATATTTTCAGAACTGCAGCTCTCTTTCAACCAAATTCTGAAATGTTTTTAAGTCTGTTTTTGTCGACAATAAGAATGTCCTTTCCAAAAATTTTAATGATTTTGTCTTTCCTGAATTCCGATAAAGTTCGAATAACGTTTTCGGTGGTCATGCCAATATATTCGGCTATTTCGCGCCGGGAGATTGGTAATTCGAATTCATCTTTTTTGTAAATGTAATCGGAGAAATAGAGTAGAACGTGTGCAATGCGTCCTTTTAAGTGCTTGCGTTTAATAGCCAGGTTGTCTAATAATATCCTGTCGGTAGCTTCGCTTATCGCCGATACCAAATCCATGGTGAACATTGCATTCTCTTGTGCAAATTTTTTAACCACCTTTAAATCCAGCACACAAACCGTTGTATCTTGTATGGCGGTAACCGAATAGATGTGTTTCTTTGCCGAGAAAACAGATAGCAGACTAACAAAATCAAAAGGTTTTGAAAAGCTAATAATCTGGTCCTTTCCGTAGATGTCGGATTTCGATAGTTTTACCAGCCCTTCCTTCATGTAAAGAAACTCTTTAATTGTTTCCCCTTCATCAATTATTACTTCTCCTTTGGAGTAGCTCTTTTCAATCTTTACGTCACAAATATTGTGTAATTCGTCTGTTTTAATGTGCGAAAAAAACAGACTCCTTAATTGACATTGTTCGCAACTACATTTTGGTTCAGTCATATTATTTACTAAAGATATACTTTGAACATGTAATTTACCAAAAACTTATGATATTTATTATACTCTGTTAATTATCATATCAAGTTATTCTGCATCAAGATTTTACTTTACTATTTTTAATAGGAAATTTAAATCAATAGAATTAATCGTAATGAGAAAGATTGTAATACTAGGCGCCGGAACAGCGGGTACAATGATGGCCAATAAATTGTGGAATGTCTTGGATAAAGAAGAGTGGCAAATTACGATTGTCGACCAGTTTAAAACGCATTATTACCAACCCGGATTTCTTTTTATTCCCTTTGGTATTTACAGTAAAAACGATGTAATTAAGCCAAAGTCTGATTTTATTCCGTCGGGAGTAAATATGGTTTATTCTGTGGTCGACCGGGTAGAAGCTGAGGCTAACAAGGTGTATCTGGAAGGGGGGCAGGTTTTAAATTACGATTACCTGATTATTGCAACCGGTACAAAAATGTTCCCCGGCGAAACACCCGGTTTAAACGACAAACTTTGGTACAAAGAGATATTCGATTTTTATACCATCGAAGGAGCAGTGGCATTACAGAATTTCTTTAAAGGCTGGGAAGGCGGAAAACTGGTTATGGCAATAACCGAGTTACCCTATAAATGCCCGGTTGCTCCGCTCGAGTTTGTTTTTTTGGCTGATGCCTATTTCACTGAAATTGGTATACGCGATAAAGTTTCTATATCGTATGTAACACCGTTGCCGGGAGCTTTTACAAAACCTGTGGCTACTAAAATGTTGTCGGAGTTATTAGCCGAAAAAAATATCGAAGTAATTCCTGATTTTTATATTGAACGGGTTGATAACGATGCGAAAAAGCTGATTTCCTACGACGAAAGGGAAGTTGATTTCGACGTGCTGACTGTCGTTCCTGTTAATATGGGTGACCAAATGATTGAACGTAGTGGTTTGGGCGACGATTTAAACTTTGTGCCAACCGATAAGCATACTTTACAATCCGAAAAGCACAAAAATATTTTTGTACTTGGCGACGCTTCTAATATTCCAACTTCAAAAGCAGGTTCGGTAGCTCACTTTGCTGCCGAAATATTATTCGAAAATCTTATCAGCACGATTGAAGGTCACCCGATGCAGGCAAAATTCGACGGGCATGCCAATTGTTATATTGAAACCGGGTATGGAAAAGGAGCATTAATCGATTTTAATTACGATACAGAACCTCTTCCGGGAACTTTCCCTCTTCCGGGGATTGGCCCCTTTGGTTTGTTAAAAAATACCAAAATTAATCATTACGGAAAGGTAATGTTTCGATGGATTTACTGGCATATTCTCCTTAAAGGT
Organism: Draconibacterium sp.; assembly: GCA_041583785.1. Lineage (GTDB taxonomy): Bacteria > Bacteroidota > Bacteroidia > Bacteroidales > Prolixibacteraceae > Draconibacterium. The sequence goes on from JBFHFE010000005.1 coordinate 123,124, forward strand.
AAAGAATTGCCGGTAGAACCTCTGATGACAATGGCCGGGAAAAAGAAGGTGAACTAAACGAAAGGAATGCAAAATGGAAGAGAAACTACTGCAAGAGCAAATAACAGATTTAAATAAAAAAGTTGATTTGTTGTTGGAATATGTAAATCAGCAGCGCCTTAAAACCAATCAGTTAGAAGACTTGTTGGCCGACCTTTCTATCGTTGGCAAGGATATGTACGATACTACCGTTGAAGAATTAGATAAACGTATGGTAACCCTTGAGATAGATGATGTTAAAGGATTGGTACTTCGTGTTTTACGGAATATTGATAACATGAATAATTTCCTGGAGCTGTTTGAAAGTATGAATGATTTTGTAAAAGATGCTACACCTCTTGTTAAGGAGACGATTATCGATTTCAGCAAAAAACTTCACTATCTCGATGAGAAAGGTTATTTCGAATTCTTCGGTGAAGCCGGAAGAATATTCGACAATATTATTATGCATTATAAACCCGAAGATGTTAAGGGGCTGGCTGATAATATTGTTACCATTCTTGAAGCTGTGCGTTCGGCCACTCAACCCGAAATGATGATGGCAATGAAGAACGGACTAAAAGTTTATGGCAGTATGGAGATGGATAAAGTGCCTGAGTATTCGATTTTTAAGGTGATTCGCGAAATGAATAAACCGGAAATGAAACGTGCTCTTGGATTCTTTGTAACCTTTATGAAGAACATGGCAGTAGAAACCAGTAAAAACAACAATTAAAACAATTATTATGGGACTAAAAACATTTGCAGGAAAAAGCATCGAGGTAACCGACGAAGGTTACCTGGTAAACAAAAACGATTGGAGCAAGGAAATTGCAGCCGAAATGGCAAAAGAGCATGGCATTGAACTTGGCGAAAAACATTATCAGGTTCTGGAATACCTTCGTGAACAGGATAAAGCCGGAGCATCGCTTACAATTCGTAAGGTTGGTAAATCCGGAATAGTTGATATTAAAGGCCTGTATCAGTTGTTTCCGGGAGGACCTCTTAAATTATCGTCGAAATTTGCGGGGATTTCAAAACCTGCAAGCTGTGTATAATATATAAACTCGTAAGTTATGGCAGAAATAAAAGAAACACCCTTAAAAAAGGTAATGATAATTGTCGCTAAGGCGAATGTAGAAGATGTTTATGCCGGATTAATTATGGCAAATGGTGCAGTAATGGAAGGAATTGAAGCCAAACTGTTTTTTACCTTTTTTGGCTTAGATGCAATTACCAAAAATCGTATGAATAAGTTACATACTGCAGTTGTTGGAAATCCTGGCATGCGTATGCCCGGAGGATTACCTTTCCCAACTCTTCTCGGTGTAATCCCAGGGGTTGAGGCAGGTGTGTCGGCAATGATGAAAAAGCAAATGGATGCACTGGATGTTCCTCCGGTTGATGAATTTTTAGATATGATAACTGCCGGTGGAGGAGAGGTTTACGCCTGTAAAATGGCAGCCGATATGTTTAAATTAACATTGAATGATTTAAGTGAACACGTAAAAGCAATTATAACGGTTGGCGATTTGTATGCCATGTCGGGGGGAGATGGAACTCAAATAATTTTTACCTAATAGTTAGGTTGAGAAGGAGAGATAACGTCATTCGCTTTTGGGTGGCGTTTCTTTCGTTTCAGAACCAGAGACCGACAAGTAATTTTACCTGGCCTAAACTCAAATATTCAAAACCAATTAATGTCAATTCAGCATAAAATAAAAGGACACTCCACGTCCTCTTCGCTTATTTTTCTTTCCTTTCAAAACAGCTATCGGATTGGATTGAAACAGATGAAAAATTTAAGACGTTTCTTCGTCTTGTAAGTTAGAATGATTATAAATTTTAGCTCAAAACATTATTTTAATTCTGTCTAAATAGTAATTCGTATTGTTATAACTTGTTGATTTGACTAACTTTAAAAGCTAAGTTCAGATATTCAAAAAGAATTTTTAATAGTCCAAATAAAACACATGTATAAATGCATATATTTTAATATGGATATTTATGTATGTTTATGATATTAAAGTGAATTAGGATGGCAAAGACAAGGCGCGATTTTATTAAAATTTCATCGTTAACGGCAGCAGGTGTATTGACTGGCGGGAAATATATTCAATCGGCTATTCCTGAAATTAATAAATTGAGTATTGGAAATGCGAATAGAGATTTGCGTACTCCAACCTACTGCGAGGTTTGTTTCTGGAAATGTGCCGGCTGGGTGTATAAAAATGATGATGGCGACATTAAAAAGATTGTGGGAAACGATGAAGATACCAATTGTAACGGGCGTTTTTGTCCGCGGGGAACTGGTGGAGTTGGTATGTACCATGATAAAGATCGTTTAAAAACTCCTTTGATTCGGGTGAAAGGGAAAAATGGTGCAAAAGATACCTACCGCGAAGCCAGCTGGGACGAAGCACTCGACGCAGTTGCCAAAGGTCTTCAGAAAATTAAGGATGAACACGGACCGGAATGTACTGCTCTGTTTACCCATGGTTCGGGGGGTAAGTATTTTGGAACTTTACTGAAAGCTTTTGGTACACAGAATATCGCAGCACCGTCGTATGCTCAATGCCGCGGGCCACGTGAGGTCGCATTTATTGCCACTTTCGGCGAAGGGTTAAATTCTCCGGAGCCAACCGACATTCGCGATACCCGGTGTTTGGTTTTAATTGGTTCGCATTTGGGCGAAAATATGCACAACGGGCAGGTACAGGAAATGTCGGATGCTATTGATAAAGGAGCCTCGATAATTACTGTTGACCCACGTTTTTCAACGGTGGCCAGTAAATCGAAATTCTGGCTGCCCATTAAACCGGCAACCGACATTGCTTTGCTGTTAACCTGGATGCGAGAAATCATTAATAATAAGTGGTACGATAAAGAGTATTTAGACCAGTATGCTTATGGTTTCGAGGAGTTAGAGGCCTATGTACAGCCATTTACTCCCGAGTGGGCTTATGGCATTACAACTATAAAGCCCGATCAAATTCGAGAAACCGCCCGCGAAATGGCCAATGCGGCTCCTGCTGTTATCATCCATCCTGGACGACATGTTACCTGGTATGGCGACGATACCCAGCGCCTGCGTGCAGTGGCAATTTTAAATGCATTGCTCGGATCGTGGGGACGCCGCGGTGGATTTTACCTTCCTGAAACGGCCAGCGTACCTGAATATCCGCATCCTCCATATCCAAAAATAACGCGCACCTGGCGCGATGCCATGGGCGGAAAATATAATCTGGCGGATTTGGCTTTAGCATCGGGGGTTTGCGATGCAACCATTCCTCAGGTCGATATGGACTGTCATATTCGGGGATGGATTGTGAATGGGACAAATCTGGTAATGACCTTGCCCGACCAGAAAAAAACGATTGAGGCTATTAATAATCTTGATTTTATGGTGGTGATTGACACCATGCCAATGGAAATTACCGGTTATGCAGATGTGGTACTTCCCGAGTGTACCTATTTGGAGCGCTACGATTCGCTTCGTGTGGTTCAGGGACGTAACCCGAATATTGCATTGAGAATGCCGGCTGCAAAACCTAAATACAATACCAAACCGGCTTATTGGATGGCAAAAGAGCTGTCGAAAAAAATGGGCCTTGAAGAATATTTTGCATGGAATTCGATAGAAGAAATGCTGGATTGGCAACTAAAAGAGGTTGGCTCGTCATTGGAGGAAATGCAACGAATTGGAGTTAAGAACCTTCCCCGGGAATATGGAGGCCTTTATTTCGAAGATGGCGAAGCAGTTGAATTCAATACAAATACCGGAAAAATTGAGCTGTATTCAACGGCCTTTGAAGAAGAAGGATTTTCTCCTTTCCCTGAATATAAACCGCATATGGAGCCGCCTGCCGGATACTATCATCTGAATTACGGGCGTGCGCCCATGCATACGTTTAGCCGCACTTCAAACAATCCGAACCTTACCGATTTAATGGATGAAAACGCAATTTGGGTGAATCCGAAAGTGGCTAAAGAGTGGGGATTGAAAAACGGGCAAAAGGTTTATCTTGAAAACCAGGACGGTGTTGTTTCGAACTTTCCTGCAAAAATACGGGTAACTGAACGCACTCGTTTCGATTCGGTTTACATCGTTCATGGTTTTGGTCATTTCAATAAAAAATTAACGCAGGCCCACGGGAAAGGTATTTGCGATTCGCAATTAATAACCCGGGTTTTAATCGACCCAATTATGGGAGGAACAGGAATGAGAGGAAATTTTGTAACCTTCCGTTTTGAGAAAGAAAGCGAGGTGGAATCATGAGATATGCAATGGCAATTGATACCAAAAAGTGTGTTGGCTGCTCCGATTGTGTGGTAGCCTGTCAAACCGAAAATAATGTGCCAATTGGTTATTGCCGCGACTGGATTGTGGAGGTAACCGACGGAACTTATCCTCAGCTGGAAATAGAATTGCGCTCGGAGCGTTGTAACCACTGCGAGAATTCGCCTTGTGTGCGTTGTTGTCCAACCGGAGCCAGCCACTACGAAGAGGGTGGAATTGTAACCGTTACTCATAATAAATGTATTGGTTGCGGAGCATGTATTACAAGCTGCCCCTACGATGCACGCTATTCGCACCCCGACGGTTATGTCGATAAGTGCACCTTTTGCTTGCATCGTGTAAAAAAAGGTCAGCAACCGGCTTGTGTTGCGGTTTGCCCAACCAAGTGTATGTATTTTGGCGACCTCAACGATCCAAACAGCGATGTTTCGAAAGTTTTGAAAAAGAGAAAATATAAAACTTTAATTCCTGAGGCCGGAACGAAACCTCATGTATATTATTTAATCTAATTAGCACGAGGCTGGAAGTACGAGGCTGGTGGCAAAAAAAAATGTCCTTTTCGAACTTCGGGTTTCTAACTTTAAAAATTATGCGAGAAGAAATAATTACTTCAGGAAGGATGAATCCTCACATTGATCCTTATTTGGAAATTTGGCACTGGCATATTCCGCTGTATCTGTTTCTGGGCGGTTTAGCTGCCGGTATCCTGTTTTTTGCCAGTTTATACGTTGTGTTAGGAAGAGAAGACCGTTATTGCAGTGCAGTAAAACGCGCCCCAATTGTTGTTCCTTTTATATTGGTTATTGGTTTAGCGGCATTGTTTTTCGATTTAAAACATAAACTCTATTTCTGGCAGTTGTATACAACCATCCGGATTGAGTCGCCAATGTCGTGGGGCGCCTGGACGTTAATGGCCATCACGCCTTTGTCAATGGTTTGGGCGGCCATGCATATTAAGGAATTCTTTCCGAATTGGGATTGGCGATTCCCAATTCTAAATGAGATTAATAAATTTTTGCACAAGAATAAACCGTACATCGCCTGGGTAATGTTATTTCTCTCAGTAATACTTGGGATTTATACCGGAATTCTGTTTTCAGCATTTAATGCACGTCCGCTCTGGAATACTTCCATTTTGGGGCCTTTGTTCCTTACTTCAGGACTTTCGGCAGGAGCAGCTGTAATTATTTTGTTCTCCAGAACTAAACTTGAGAAGAAGACTTTTGCAAAGATTGATATTATGCTCATAGGAATTGAACTGTTTCTGATAGTGCATATGTTTATGGGCTTTTTGGCAAGTACAGAAGTGCAAATTGAAGCCGCAAACTTGTTTCTCGGCGGGCCGTATACCGCACCATTTTGGATTTTTGTGGTGATAATAGGAATGATTATTCCTGCAATTCTGGAAGGACTTGAACTGAGAAAATACCATATTCCTCGATTAATTCCCGTTGTTATGGTCTTGTTCGGAAGTTTAATGCTGCGATTTATTATTGCATATGCCGGACAAATGAGCAGGTGGCTTTATTGATAGTTGGTGAAAAATTTCGAAATAGATAGCAACTTAGATTTTATTAGAAGATAGTGAAAGCAAAGCGTTGGCTAATCTTTCTCAACAGGAAGGTTAAATCAGGGCAAGCACAGAATAAATAATTATAAATACTTTATAAAATGCAAGCAAAAAAATACATGAATCCATACCTCGGCGGAGCGCTTTTAGGGCTGGTGCTGATCGTTGCTTTTTGGGTGTCGGGTCGCGGGCTTGGAGCCAGCGGTGCTGCAAAAAGTGCCATAGTTGCAGGAGTAAAAGCAGTGGCACCATCGCATGTTGAGAATACCGCCTATTACAAAGATTATATGACCTCGCATCCAAAGCCATTAAATTCGTGGTTGGTATTTGAAATGATGGGAGTTTTGGTTGGAGGCTTCCTTTCGGGGGCTATGAGTGGACGTTTAAAGTTCAAGGTAGAAAAGGGGCCAAATGTTACCAATAAAACGCGAATTATATTTGCGGTAATTGGTGGTGTCTTCTTCGGTTTCGGTTCGCAACTCGGCCGTGGCTGTACCAGCGGTTCGGCACTTACCGGCATGTCGGTGCTTTCAGTTGGCGGCTTTGTTACCATGGCAGGCATTTTCGGAACAGCTTTTATGCTGGCTTACTTCGCACGTAAACTTTGGCTTTAATTAGTCTTTTATCATTAATCCTTTAATTGTAAAAAAATGGGACCATTAATTGTAAACGAAATAATATCAGAAAATGCCAATATGTTTCTGGCATTTCTCATCGGAATCGGATTTGGGTTTGTTCTTGAGGCTAATGGGTTTTCGTCGAGCCGCCGTTTGGCCGGAATGTTTTACGGCTACGACACAACCGTTTTAAAAGTGTTTTTTACCGCCGCAATTGTTGGCGCTTTAGGCTTACTTTTTTTAAGTCTTTTCGGACAACTAGATTTAAACTATATCTATATTAATCCAACTTATTTATACTCAGCCATAGGCGGAGGTGTAATTATGGGAATTGGCTTTATTCTGGGCGGGTACTGCCCCGGGACATCTTTTTGTGCAGCCGCAATAGGCAAGCTCGATGCTTTGGCCTTTATCGGTGGAATTTTTCTTGGGATTTTTCTTTTTACCGAAGGTTTTCCCTTTTGGGAAGATTTCTATTATGCAGAAAACCTGGGCTCTCCCATCTTACCCGACCTGATAGGAACATCGCGCGGAGTATTTACCTTATTACTCATTCTTGTTGCGTTAGGAATGTTTTGGGTTGGTGAATGGGCTGAAAAACGTTTTGCCCGTGATGATTATAAGTTAAACCAGCGGTAAATAGTAGCGAACTGTGCTCTCTGGAGAACTATAAGACTCACAAAATAGTGAATTAATTTAAAACATAGTAAAAGATAACTTCGGTCTTCGGGTTACCGGATTCCGACAAATTTTAAAAATTATGAAGGCAAGATTAATATTAGCAGCTATTCTTATTCCCTTAGGGCTGATTATTGCAGCTGTGCCGGGAAATACAACTAAACCTTACAAGTTAACTGCTCAACAGTTGCTGGAAGAGGTAAAAGATGGCACACAATTTATTAGTCCCGATGAGGTAGCGCACATGATTGTAACCAAAGATCCTACGTTGCAAATTATTGATGTGCGCAACGCCGACGATTTTGATAAATTTAGTTTGCCAAATGCCATTAACATTCCTTTGTCGGATATTTTAAATGCTAACTACGAAGGTTATATCAATCAGGACGTTAAGTTAAATGTGTTTTACTCAAACGGGTCTACCGCGGCCGACCAGGCGTGGATGATTACCCGTCAGTTGGGCTACAAAAACAACTACGTTTTACAAGGAGGTTTAAACTACTGGGCAGAAAGCATTATGAATCCTGAAGCTCCCGACGAACAGAGCCCGAATGACGAGATTGCTAAATATAATTTTCGAAAAGGAGCAGGTATAGCACTGGGGGGCGCATCGTTGGAAGCAACAACCTCTGCTCCGATAGCAAAGACGAAACCAATTATTGCCAAGAAGAAAAAGAAAAAATCGGTACAAGGTGGCTGTTAATGGGGAGTGATGATTTTGCACCACTCTTCAAAACATGGTTGTAATACCGCATTCCCAAAAAATCCTGACGATTTATTTCTTCAGGATTTTTTTATTTGGAACCATTTTTGCTTACTGCAAAACAACAATTACTTTTATCTTTTAAACAGAAACGCAGATTATGTCAAAAATACTGGTAATAGACGACGAAAGAAGCATTCGGAATACCCTGAAAGATATTTTGGAGTATGAGAAATATGAGGTTGATTTAGCGGAAGACGGAACCAAAGGCATAGAGAAAATTCGGTCGGCAGAATATGATGTTGTACTTTGCGATATTAAAATGCCTGGGCTGGATGGGATTGAGGTACTGGAACGCCTTGTTGTTTTAGCTCCGGATACTCCGGTAGTAATGATTTCGGGCCACGGAAATATCGATACGGCAGTTGACTCCATAAAGAAAGGCGCTTTCGATTATATTGAAAAGCCGCTTGACTTGAACCGCTTGTTGATTACCATTCGTAATGCAATGGACAAATCGACTCTGGTTACTGAAACAAAAATCCTTAAAAAGAAGGTCGATAAAAAGTACGAAATAATAGGTGAATCTCAGGCCATTACCAATGTTATTCAGATGGCAGATCGTGTGGCTCATACCGATGCCCGGATTCTTATTACAGGAGCCAATGGTTCGGGAAAAGAGCTGGTTGCGCGCCGAGTGCACAATAATAGCAACCGTTCATCGGGACCATTTGTTGAAGTGAATTGTGCTGCAATTCCTTCGGAACTGATTGAAAGCGAATTGTTTGGGCATGAGAAAGGCGCTTTTACATCGGCGGTGAAACAGCGTAAGGGAAAGTTTGAGCAGGCCAATGGAGGAACTCTTTTCCTCGACGAAATTGGAGACATGAGTTTATCGGCACAGGCAAAAGTTTTACGCGCTCTGCAAGAAAATATTATCAGCCGTGTTGGAGGCGACAAACCGATAAAAGTTGATGTACGTGTGGTGGCTGCAACCAATAAAAATCTGGCTAATGAAATTGATTCCAGTAAGTTTCGCGAAGATTTATATCATCGTTTGAGTGTAATTCTTATTCATGTTCCCTCATTAAACGAACGTCTCGACGATGTCCCGCTTTTGGCCAATCATTTTATCAAACAAATTTGCAGCGAATACGGGATGCCCGAAAAAAACATCACTGACGAGGCGATTAAAGAACTTCAGAAGATAAACTGGACGGGTAATATACGTGAGTTCCGAAATGTGATAGAAAGGCTGATAATTCTTTGCGATGCCGTAATAACCGATGCCGATGTTTTGAAATTTGCTGCACCTTTAAAGTAGACTAAACATAGGCTTAGTATAAAAATTACATTGAAATACCCTTTATTCTTTGGATATTTTGAGTTTATACTTCGTTAAAAAATTGTATAGTAGCTTAGGCAATGCCAAAATTTTCCAATTTGTCTAAATTCAATATTTTCAACGTAATTTAAAGCTCAATTCAAAATAAAACTGGGATACGATGGAACTCGAATGATTTTAATATATCGCCTACGTATGAATATTTTTCATGCTCGGTTCATTCATCTGTTGGCTCGCAGAATTACAAAAGCAAGCATTTTATTTTGCGTTAACTCCAAAAATTAAAAACATCTTTCCCCCCTTTGTTGTTAGTTATGTACAAGTGCCAATTGTCAAGGCATTTGTTATGTGTGTTAAATTATTATGGCCTCTGGGTTCGGAAGTGAATTTGTCATGGCGTATTATTAATCTTTCCCTCGGGAAAATATTTTCTTTCGTTTTCAGGGGCCTTTTTTTGTTATACTACCAATTTGTATATAAAGTGCCACATTGAAAATAAGTTGGAGTAAGCGGTATTCTATTCAAAGAATAATGAAATTCCTGTTTAACTATACTTTTACCTTTAACAGATAGAAGATAACGTTCAGTAAAATGTATAAAACAATGGAAAGTGCCAATCCATAAACATTTAGAGCCAAAAGAAGAATGGCTGCTAAAGCCAGAAAAACGTATCTAAACCAGTTGTCTTTCCAGCTCAGGTTTTTCATTTTGAGCGAAAACATTGGCAAATTAATCACCATCATTCCGGCCATGAAAATGCCAAGTAACACCAATGTTTTTGTGGTATAGATGGGCTTAACGTATTCCTGGTATTTCGGAAACTCCAGCATTAGTCCTAACGATGCCCAAAAAATTCCATTAGAAGGAATCGCAAGACCCATGAAGTGCGTTTCTTTGCTTGAAACCACATTAAAGCGTGCCAGGCGTAGTGCTCCAAAAATTGGAATCAAGAAAGCGGAAAACAGAATCAGCCATTCGTACCATTGTCCGCTAATGTCCTGAATAGGCTGGTTTACTCCGTAAAGAGAGAATTCCAGGAGCGTAAAAAGAATTGCTCCAGGTGCTACCCCAAACGAAACTAAATCTGATAATGAATCCAATTCTTTTCCAACTTCGGAATAAGCCTTTAACGCCCTTGCTGCCATTCCGTCTAAAAAATCGAAAACAGAGGCAGCACAAATAAAAATTCCCGCCCAGATTAAGTGTCCATCAATGGCAAAAAAAGTTGCCAAGACACCCGAAAGTAGGTTTAATGTTGTAATAAAGTTGGGGATTTGGTTTATAATACGTCTCATAAAAGTATTCTGTTTAGATGTTGCCGATTATAATCAGCCAGATAAATACAGCGGGAATGGCAAATAAAAGGCTGTCTAAACGGTCGAGAAAACCTCCATGGCCGGGTAATATATTGCCCGAATCTTTTATCCCAATTTCACGTTTAATTTTCGATTGGAATAAATCGCCTAAAGTTCCAAAGGCTACCGTTAAAATAGCAATTGCAATCCAGCTTGTCATGCTTAAGGCCTGGAAAAGTACGGCATTTACAATTCCCATAATTACAGCAAATACTGCTCCTCCAATTAATCCCTCCCACGATTTTGCAGGTGAAATATTTGGGCACATTTTGTGTTTCCCCAAAGCTGTACCTACCAGATAAGCCCCCGAATCGTTAATCCACAGAATAAAAAATACACCGGCCAGAATCACCCCGTGAGGAGCATATTGTACAATGAAATTCATTAAACTAAAAGGAAGAGCAATGTAGGTAAACCCCAGCAAGCTTAGTCCGCTGTTTTCCAGTGTTTTTTTGTTGCTTCTAAATATTTCAGTAATAAAAAGGATAAGTATAATTGGAATAAAGGCAAATGCAAATGCTTGTGGAAGTAAATTACTGGTAACCCCAAAACTGAGAAGGAAAAACAGGGTGCCCAGAATGGTTCCCGGGAGGCGTGAAACTTTGTGCCCGGCCTTATCAACAAGTGCATAAAATTCGTATTGAGTAAAAAACAAAAGAGTGCCAAAAATGGCAACAAATGCGAAAGGATGAAAAAGTGTTCCTCCCAACATAACCAAAATATAGGCTGCTCCCGAAAGGGCTCGTTTCGTTAAATTACTCACCTTTTAATTCTTTGAGTAGTTCAACTGCTTTTGTTACGTTCTCATCGGCAACATAAATCAGGTATTCGCCAAATGCCTGATAAGCTGTATCGTGCTGATTTAGAACAACTGCTTTTAAGCCTGCGTTTTCAAGCAGATCTTTGGCCATTTCGGCTTTGTATTCCGAAGCTGTCATGTATACCTCTGTCCATCCTTTTTCCATAATGCAAAGTTAAAAAAATATGTTCAGTTGAAAAGTTAAATGGTTTAATTCGCTAGTACATAAACAGATGCAGCTCTCGTGGCCCATGTGCTCCCATTACCAGGGTTTTTTCAATATCCGCGGTACGGCTAGGCCCGGTAATGAGCGTAATTTGCGAAGGCAGCTCATTTTTATACTTCTTTTGAATGTTGGCATAGGCTGCGTCTAAATAATCAACCAATTGTTTTTTCTGTGCAATTACTACATGCACCGGCGGATAAATCGACATCTGTCTTCCGCCTTCAAGAGCCGAGCTCACCATTATCGAGCCTGTGTGAGCAATTAAAAATTCGCACGAAGTTATGCCAACTTCCATTTGTTCCGCTTCTTTTGGGTATTCCGAAAACAATATCTGGTTTTCGTTTAGTAGCTTCTGAAGTTTCTTTTCGGCACAGTAGATTTGTTGCGATGGATATTTTGCAACAAAATCTCTTAGTTTTTCAAAAGTTTCATTCTCCGAACTACACAAATAAACACACCCGTTTACAGCTTCCAGGTTTTTTTTGAATGCCTCTTCCAAAGGCGAATCGATTGGATGATAAACATGAGCATCGAAATCCGGTTTCTCCGGTTCGGGATAAGTAGCTTTTTTAAGCTTCTCAAGTATTTCGTCCCGTGCGCTACTCATTATTTTTATCTGATTTTTTTTCTGGTTCGCTATCCTTTTTTGTAATCTCAGGCTCAACGTTCTCCTCTTCTTTCACTTCTTCCTTATTCTCAACCTCAAGTACCTTATTATCGCCATTCCCATTTTCAGGGATTACGTGTTTTTTATCCCAAGGTCGTTTCCCAAAGATTACTTCCAGGTCTTCGCTGAAAATAACTTCTCGTTCAAGAAGTAAGTTGGCTAATTTTGAATGTCCTTCAGCATTCTCGCTTAATATTTTTATGGCCCGCGCGTATTGGGAGTCGATCAGAGCTTTTACCTCCTCGTCAATCAACTCGGCAGTTTTCTCGCTGTAAGGTTTTGTAAACGAATAATCTGATTGTCCTGATGAATCGTAATAGCTTACGTTACCAACTTTTTCGCTCATCCCAAAAATGCTGACCATGGCAAAAGCTTGCTTGGTTACTTTCTCAAGGTCATTTTGAGCTCCTGATGATATTTTATTAAATATTATCTGTTCGGCAGCACGGCCTCCCAGTGCGGATGCCATTTCATCCAGTAACTGGTCTTTGGTTGTTATGGAACGTTCTTCCGGTAAATACCAGGCTGCTCCCAGTGCTTTGCCTCGGGGAACAATGGTAACTTTTACCAGTGGGTGAGCGTGTTCGAGCAACCAACTAATGGTTGCATGGCCTGCTTCATGAAAGGCAATGGTTTTTTTCTCATTCTGAGAAATGATTTTATTTTTCTTTTCCAATCCGCCAATAATACGGTCAACTGCATCAAGGAAATCCTGTTTTGTTACCGATTCACGGTTTCTTCTTGCCGCTATTAGCGCCGCTTCGTTGCACACATTGGCAATGTCAGCGCCCGAAAATCCAGGCGTTTGTTTTGCCAGAAAATCTACTTTTACGTTTTCGCTTAATTTTAAAGGGCGCAAATGAACATTAAAAATCTCGGCACGCTCATTTAAATCCGGCAATTCTACATGAATTTGTCTGTCGAAACGTCCGGCACGCATTAAGGCGCGGTCGAGGATGTCGGCACGGTTGGTAGCTGCAAGGATAATTACCCCACTGTTGGTGTCGAAACCATCCATTTCGGTAAGTAACTGGTTCAGTGTGTTTTCGCGCTCGTCGTTCGAGCCCATGTTTGGATTTTTACCACGGGCTCTACCAATGGCGTCTATCTCGTCAATAAAAATGATACAGGGAGCTTTCTCTTTGGCTTGTTTAAACAAATCGCGAACACGCGATGCACCAACTCCCACAAACATTTCAACAAAATCGGAACCCGACATACTGAAAAACGGAACGTTAGCCTCGCCTGCAACGGCTTTTGCAAGTAAAGTTTTACCTGTTCCCGGAGGGCCAACCAATAACGCACCTTTGGGGATTTTACCTCCCAGTTTGGTATATTTTGCAGGGCTTCTCAGGAATTCTACAATTTCTTCAACTTCCTGTTTCGCTTCTGCTAATCCGGCAACATCCTTAAAGTTTGTCGATACTTTCTGGTCTTTATCGAACACTTTGGCCTGCGATTTTCCAACATTAAAAATGCCACCGGCACCTCCACCGGCGCCTCCACGGCTCATGCGCCTAAAAATCCACCACCACAACAAAATGATGATGATAAACGGGCCAATGGAGAAAACGATATCGCTCATCCAGTTGGTTTCTTCTTTATATTCGGGCAGAATTTCGTCTGCAGAACCCTGTTGAGCTTCGCTTAAGTTGTTCTCAAAAGTTTCAACAGAACCAATGTTAAACGAAAAGTGTGGTCCAATATCGGCAGGTTTCGAAAAATTACTTTCAAATTCTGCCTCATAGTTTTTTAACCTGTCTTGTTTAATGTAGATGTTGGCCACTTTGTTGTTGACTACAACAATACGTTCTATGTCGTTACTGGTCAGCATCGTCGATTTAACCTTGCTCCAGGTTGTGTCAACCGGGCCACGGCTGTTGCTTACATAAAATTGTACAACCAGAAATACCACAGCAATAATACCGTAAATCCAGTATGCATTAAACTTGGGTTTGCCGTCGCCTTTTTTGTTGTCGTTTAAACGACTAAAAGGATTGCTAAGGTTATTCTGATCTTTTTTATTGTTATTATTCTCTTTGTTATCTGTCATGGTCTGTTTTTAATCTTCTTCTTTAATCATTGTAATTTTTGCATCGGCCCATAATCCTTCAAGGTTGTAGAATTCGCGGGCTTCTTCCTGAAACACATGTACCATCACATCGCCATAATCCAGTAAAATCCATACTGCATTGCGGTAACCGTCTCTGTGCCAAATGTCTTCCCCTGTAATTTCTTTTACCGTATCTTCAACCGAGTGTGCAATAGAATCTACTTGTGTTGATGATTTTCCGTGGCAAATTATAAAATATCCACATTCAGTATGTTGTATGCTTTCCAGGTCAACTATTTTAATATCTAATCCTTTAATTCGTTGAATGCCTTCTATAATTGCATCTATCAGTATTTTTGTTTTTTCGTTGCTATTCTTCATATATTTCTAATGTTCCCCACAAAGATAATCTTTTTGTTCATTAACCATTTTGTGCGAGAATGGTTTACCTTTGATTTTTATATGTTTTTAACGGATAAAAATATTATCGTATTAAAAGAGGTGGACAGTACCAACAACTATGCCAAGCACCTGATAAGCGAGAAGGTGCAAGAAGGTACTGTCGTTTTGGCACACTATCAGAAAACCGGAAGGGGGCAGCAAGGAAATTTTTGGGAAAGTGAAGCCCAAAAGAATCTATTGTTTAGCTTAATTTTGTATCCTCATTTTTTGGATGCCGGTCGACAATTTTATATTTCGAAAATCGTTAGCCTGGCTATGGTAGAGGTGTTAAAGCCATTGGTTGATACGGTTACAATTAAATGGCCCAACGATATTTATGTTGGCGATAAAAAAATTGGCGGAATATTAATAGAGAATTCAATAAAAGGCACACAGCTAGCTTCTTCTATAATTGGCATTGGCTTAAATGTAAACCAGGAAACTTTTAGATCAAATGCTCCGAATCCGGTTTCGCTAAAGCAGTTAACCGGCAAAGAATTTAACATTCAATTGATATTGAATAATTTTCTTGACCAACTGAAACTCAAACTGACTGAGTTGCAAAATGGTGGTTTTGAACAAACCGAGAGAGCGTATTTTTCGAATCTTTTCAGAAATAAAGGTTGGCATATTTACCGCAGTAATGGGAGAAATATGGAAGCCCGAATTGCTGGTATTGGTTCGTTTGGACAGCTACAGCTCGAACATAAATCGGGAGAAATTTTAGAATTTATGTTTAAGGAAGTGGAGTTTGTGATTTAATGCCTGGAACTGGATTTTTTGAAACAGAATTCAGCATTTTAACCAGGTTTATGGCGCAAATTACAAACTCTGATAACAGAGCAACTTTCTATTGATAGGGCAATCTGGACAATGTGTCGGCCAGTTGGTTAATTCCTTCTTCCAGTTTGCTTCCTGCCATCATTTTTATCATCATGCTCATTTCGGCATGCAAAGTTAAACGCATTTTGGTTTGGAATCCATCGGCAGGAAGTAGCTGAATCCAAAAGGTAAAACTTAGTGGCAAGCCTCCAGAGCTTTCTACCTTAATGGTTTTAAATGGTTCGCGGTTAACAATTTTAATTTCGGCAACTCCTAATCCGGTTATGTTGAATTTGCATGCATCGCGATTTGATTCAAAATCGGTAATTTTCACCTGAGGAACTTTTTCCGTAATTTTTTCGATTAATCCCGAATTAAGGTAACTCGAAAGGTTTTCGAAATTTGCCAGGTAGTCAAAAACCACTTGCTGATTGTGATTAATCTCCTTAACGTTACTAACGTATTTACTAATTGCCATGATGTATAGTTAGAAAAAAAATCCCGCACAGGGCGGGATGATTTATTGTTGGTGTAAAATCTCAGTTTATTTTCTCCAGTTGGCAGGATCCTCGCGCCATTCCATTAACGACTCTACCTGATTTTGGGTGATTTCTCCCATTTCCAGCGATAGGTCGATTAATATTTGATAACGGCTTAACGACGTTAATTCGATGCCTGCTTTTTGGAAATTTTCCTTAGCGAGCGGGAAATTGTAGGTAAAGATTGAAACCATTCCCACAACATCGCCACCAAAATTGTTTACCGCTTCGGCAGCTTTTAAACTGCTAATTCCTGTTGAAACCAAATCCTCAACCACAACCACTTTCTGGAAGGGTTTTAAATCGCCTTCAATCAGGTTTTCCAAACCATGACCTTTGGGTTTCGAACGAATATAGATAAAGGGCAAGCCCAATTGGTCGGCAACTAATGCTCCAATGGCAATTGCTCCTGTTGCAACACCGGCAATAACTTCTGCTTCCGGATATTTCTCTTTAATCAGTTTTACAAAAGCGTCCCGAATATAAGATCTTGTTTCGGGATAAGAAAGGGTTTTGCGGTTGTCGCAATAAATTGGCGATTTCCAACCCGATGCCCATGTAAATGGATTATCAGGTTGTATCTTTATGGTGTTTATTTCGAGTAATCGTTTGGTTACTTCAATTTGAGTAGATTCCATAATAAGTGCAATTTTTATTCGATGCAAAAGTATAAAGTTTTTTTTAATGAAAAGAGGATAGTTTTTTCCGTAGGTAGTAAAATAACATTAAGTAAATCAATCGCTGATTTTACTGGAAATGGTACAAATAAAGGGATATGTAAATGGTGGTTGTCGTTTTTGGCCGGAGAAGAGTCAGAAACTGTTTTAGAACATGCCAATCCTAAACTTTTATTTGAGCAATTTAAGGCAGCTTTTATTGTAGTTAAAGCTGCCGGAGGAGTGATAATTCATAAAAATAAAATTCTATTTATTTACCGGAATGGGATATGGGATTTACCCAAGGGTAAAATTGATGAAGGTGAAACCCCGAAACAGGCAGCTGTACGCGAAGTGGAAGAGGAGTGTGGAATTCGTGGACACGAAATAGTAAAGCCCTTGCCTTCAACTTATCATATTTTCCAATCGCCGTATAAAAATACTAAAGGGAAATGGATTTTTAAGGAAACCTTTTGGTACGAGATGCAATACAACGGGGAAAAGCATGGTGTTCCGCAAATAGAAGAAGGGATTACCGAAGTGCGTTGGTTCAAGAAAAATGAACTGGACGAGGTTTTAGCCAATACCTACGAAAACCTAAAAGAAATAATAAACCTTTATCGCGATTGATTACGCTGGCGCATAAACAACTCGTTTCGCAACCAGGTGCCGAACTGCTGCTCGAAACCATCGAGCGGAGGTTTTGTGTCGGCAAATATTACTTGGTGCTTTTCGTCGAAAAGAAAACATTGCGGATACGACCTGATTTTGTACAAAGAGCTGTATTTCGCGTCAATGTCGATCATTTTAACGCCGGGCACCTTGTTTTCTTCAAGAAAATCTTCGGTGCCTTTTTTGTTGGTATTGCGAAGAATGACATAAATCTCAAGGTTTTTAGCAAAAAGTTCATTTATCCGGCTTAAATATTTCAGGTGTTCGCGGCAAACTGCAGTTTCGGCATCGGCAAAAATAATGTATTTAAATTTGTCGGTATGGCTGTTGGTGCACTCTTGTTGCCCGTTTAAAGTAGATAGGCAGATTACCGGCGCGGGTGAACCTTTTTGAAGAAAAGTAAATTTTGCTCCAATATTTTGTGCGGTTCGTTTGATGAGCGGGTTGGAGTTTTTTAGAAATATATCGGAAGTTACCATGTTTTTTATGGTCTGCCTGGAAAACTCGCCCGAGTAAAATCCATCGTGTAATAATTTTAGCAAAACAAGTTCTGCCATTTTGCCTGAAACCTTGTATTTTGTTTTAACAAAATTCAACAAGGCGCTGGTGTTTTCGTTTTTAACAGCAGTGTTTATTTCTTTCCCTTTTATTGCTTTTGCTGAAAAACTTAGTTGTCGGTCGAAGGTTTTGTCAAATAAAGCAATAAATGCCTGATGCATCCAGAATTCAGGATGTATGTCAGAAAAAATTATTGAATAATCTTCGGGGCGCAAACGGAAAACATCGGCTTCAATAAACTTTGTTTTAAGATTTTTGTGCTGGTTAAGTGTTTCGTGCAATGTTTCCGGGAACGCAGTATTAAGTTGCATAACAACTGAATCCCAAATTGTTTTTGATTGCTTAAAATACAGCTCGTCGAAATGTTTGTCGGTTAACAAGTTTAGCTTTTGTTCGAAGCTGCTCACCTTGTCGGTTAATTCGTTTTGGTTTTCAGAAATAAACCAGAATTGTACTGGCGTGAAATAAGGATTTTTTTGGTTTGCAAACGACTTTTCACGAAAAGGAGGCAATTTTAGCTGAATGGTTTTTCCGGGTTCGAGATAAAGCATTCCGCGATAAACGCTGAAGTCGCAGAAAGTATAAATGGTGTGCGGAGTATTTATTTCGGCCGCAGCATTTCCCGAGCTGTCGAAATTTAGCTTGAAACACAACTCTGTTTCACCCGAAATGGGATCGGAAGGTTTTAAAAAAGTGAGTTGTTTTCCCGCATATCCGACATCGGAGCAAGTGATGGTTGTTGAAAAACCCAATAAAGGGAGAAGTGAAAACAACAGGAAAAATATGGGAATGCGCATAAATAGTATTTCGGATTTAATCATCAACTTTAAACTCACTCATATCTAGTCCTTCGGGTAGGAACATGCTTGCATCGCCACCATGCGAAACAATATCGCGAATAATGGTTGCATTAACAGGAGTATGCTCGGGCAGGGTTAAAAGAAATACCGACTCTATTTCGGGGTGCATTTTTTTATTTATCTGTGCAATGGCTCGTTCGTATTCAAAGTCGGAGGAAGTACGGATGCCTCGCAAGATATAGGCAGCACCCACTTCTTTGCAAAAGTCAACAGTCAGTCCTTCATGCAGGCGGACTTCAACACTGGGCTCATCTTTAAAAACCTGGTTGATCCATTTTAAGCGTTTTTCAACCGGGAAAAACGATTCTTTATTGGCATTGTGGCCTATCATGATATAAATCCTATCGAATAAGGAAATAGCACGTTGAACAATTGATTGGTGACCGATTGTAAAGGGATCGAAAGATCCGGGGAATATTGCGATTTTTTTCATCTTCTCAAAAATGTTTGTTTTCTAAGTATAAGATGGAACTCGCATGATTTTAATAAATCACTAAGGAGTGAAGACTCTCTCATGCTTGTTTCATCTTCTTAAAATTGTTTGTTGTCTAAGGAATAAGATGGAACTCGCATGATTTTAATAAATCGCCTATGTGTGAATATTTCCCATGCTCGTTTCATTCATTTCAATTTAAATCTTCAAAAGTAGCTAAAAAACCCGTCTTGAAAACGAAAATCTAGCTTAGTTTATTGCTTTTGCCCGGTTTGAACTAACAAACAGGATGTTTCCCAAATCCTGATAGCCTTCACTGAAATCTTCAATTTTGGATAATGCTTCGGTGTTGAATCCGAGAATCGTTAAGTCTGCATCGGCCGAGTATTTCATGATTACATTCTTGCGGTTGCCGGTTTCAAAGGGAACCATCGAGATGTTTGAAGGGCTAATGGGCAAACGGCCGGCTTTTATTAACTCCATTAATTGTTTTCGTTTGTCTTCAATCTCTGCAGCAGGATATAGGGCAAAAATTTTAATCTTACCTTTTTTCCAGTCGGGGTGCCCTAAAATAATATAGCCCAGTAAAATCATTAGGTTGGCATTCTCATAATCTTCGGGGCTGATCCATATATGAATCTCGTTTTTGTAACCAAAGCTTTTATACGAGGTGTTTAGAATGCAGATGTCGAAACCTGCCGATTCAACTATTTTATAGTTGTTTGTAATGTCTTTCAGGTTGCTGGAGTCGGTTCTCGAAAATTCAAAAAGAATAAGGTTGTTACCTTTGCCCGATATGCCCGACAACTGCACTACCTGGGCAATTGCCGAGGTGTACGATGGTGAGATAATGGTGTCGAGATAAACGCGGTTTTTACTGCCCGACGAGAGCTGTATTAATCGGTTGAGTACCTTTCTCGATTCTTCCGTGGTTTTTTCGTTTAGCAGGCCTTTTATAAAATGAATATAGGTTCCGAAACCGTATTTGTACGAGAGCCAGCGCATGATATCGAAGGCCGAGCGGCGCTTAAAGGTGTCGTCCGAAATGCAGACCCCAAATGGTCGCCAGCTTTTGTCTTTTTCGTTATCGGCACGTTGCAGCATAATTTGCATTTGTCGGCTAAGCTGAAAAATTACACCACGAAAAAGTTTGTTCAATCCCTGGTTCTCTTCATTGTTCAGCATAACTACGTAATATATTATACCCATAATAACCACTGAAGCTGCTGCATAGCTGGCATTCATTTTAAACATCAGCCAGAACGAAAACAGAGCTCCAACCAGCGAAATTTGCCAGTTCGAACGGAATGTGGGCCGGTACGCCGGGTCGGCAGCAAAATGCTCCAAAAATGAAATTAAACAAATAGCTCCGTAGGTTACCATAAAAAACATGGATATAATTTGTGCCACAAAATTAACATCGCCGAAAAAAACAAAAACAAAGGCAATAATAATAGTGATTAGCGAGCCATTAATGGGTTCGTTGTCGTTTTTGCGGCCTTTGGCAAACCACCTGTTTACGTTTCTCTGTGGAAAAATATCGTCGAAGCCTATAGCTTGTAAGGTTCTTGGCGCAACCATAATCGAGCCCAAAGCCGAACTTAACGAGGCTGCCGCCAACCCAATAGGTATGATGGGACCCCAAATGGCAATTCTGCTCATGATAAGCTGGTCGGCAACCAAATCTTCGGGAGAGGCCGAAATGGTGAATTTGTAGGCAACGGCAATGTAAACCATCATACCCACAATAGTTGCCCAAAGTGTTCCTCGGGGAATTGATTTTTGGGGGTCTTTTAAATCGCCCGATAAACCAAGCCCTGCAGCTAATCCTGTGAAAGCAGGAAAGATAATGGTGAATACAAAGAAAAAATTCAGATGGTTAGGAATGGTGTTGTGAAAATCAACGACCTCTGGTTTTATAGGCGAACTGCCCATAAAAAACATGACAATGGACGTAATTAAAATGGCCACAACAACATAAAGTGCTTTCATGCCGACATTGGCTCCTTTGGTTAAAATTAACAGCGATAGCAAGGTCATGGTTGGGATGGTTATCCAACGCCTGTCGGGAATAAAAAATCCGTAGGTGTTATGCAACCAGTCGGTTAACGGCGCAAAAGCCTCACCAAAGGCAATAATATAAAAGGCCACACTAATGGCCTGCGAAAGGTAGAGTGCTATGCCAATAGCGCCTCCAATATTTAAGCCAAACGAGCGGCTGATAATGTAGTAGGCTCCGCCTCCCTGAACGCGTTGGTTGGTGGCGATTTCGGCAACGGCAAAAGCAGTGGGTATGGTTACTACGTGCCCTAAAACGATAATTCCGATTACTCCCAGAAAACCAACTTGCCCAACAGCCCAGCCGAAACGAAGGAAAAGGATTGCTCCTAATATAGTTGAAAGTGCCGTAAGAAAAACCGGCATTGTGCCAAATTTTGCATTCGTGTTTACCAGCGATTTTGCCATAGAGTATCGTTTGTAAATTTAAAGGTGATACTAAATTCTGAATTTTCAAAAAAACACATAAATTTTAGTGGTTCCGAAGGAAATTGTTTTTAAACAAAAGCAATAAACCTTACCACAAGAATAGTAAAAGATATGAAAGAAAATTGTTCGCTAATTTCAATTTTTAGTGTTTTTAGTCCCTTTTGTAGTTAATGCCGGCAGAAAATCTTAAAAAGGCGATCTTCTTCCAGTGCTTCGTTTATTTGTATTCTTTCGTTCATTTCATTTTCTTTGAGATATAAGTTTAACTTTATTGATCATAAGAAAAAACTCCTGAATAAATCGAAATGAACAAATTCAATTTATATTTGGGGAAATTTGAAATAAAAATGGGCGAAAAGAAGCTACTCTCGGTTATTATTCCGGTATACAACGAAGAAAAAACAATACATCTTATTTTAGATAAAATTTTAGAGGTTAACTTAAAATATGGTTTCGATAAAGAGATTATTTTAGTAAATGACTGTTCCTCTGATAACTCGTCGGCCACTATTGAAAAATATATTTCCGGGCACCCTGAGGCGAAAATATCGATTTTTCATCAGCCCCAAAATATGGGGAAAGGAGCTGCTTTGCACCGTGGAATTGCCGAGGCTAAAGGCGATTACCTTATTATTCAGGATGCCGATTTGGAATACGACCCTGAGGAATACAACCATTTGTTAAAGGCTGTTGCCATTGGCAATGCCGATGTTGTTTATGGCTCGCGTTTTATGGGCGGAAATCCACATCGTATCCTGTTCTTTTGGCATTCAATTGGAAATAAAATGCTTACTAGTCTCTCGAATATGTTTACCGATTTAAATTTGACGGATATGGAAACCTGTTATAAAATGTTTCGATCGGACATCATAAAATCGTTGAGTTTAAAGGAAAATCGCTTCGGCTTTGAGCCAGAAGTTACTGCAAAAATTTCGCGCGTACCAAAGATAAAAATTTACGAGGTTGGAATTTCGTACTATGGAAGAACCTATGACGAAGGGAAGAAAATTGGCTGGAGAGATGGATTAAGAGCGCTTTGGTGTATTGTAAAATATAATGTTCTTTCAAAAAAATAGTTTGTTCGATGCGTAAAAAGGAAGTGGCTGATGTTGCAAAAAAGCAGCTTAAAAGATTTGTAGTTATTGTGGCATTAGCAGGAATGGTTGCTAATCTAACTTACCGGAAAACAAATCATATTGGCTCAGACAGATTGGTTTTAAGAACCGATTCGGAAGGCTATTATCAATACCTGCCTCATTTTTTTATTCAGGATTGGGATAGGATGGATAAAATGCATTGGGCCATTGATTACAACGGAAAAATGTTAAATGTTTATACCTGTGGTGTGGCAATTATGCAGATGCCTTTTTTCTTAATGGCACACGTAATAAGCTACTTTGCCGATTTGGAAACTACCGGTAATACTCAGGTTTATTATTTGTCGATATTTTTTGCTTCGTTGTTTTACGTGCTAATAGGCTTGTTATTATTGTATCAGTTTTTGCGCAGGTTTATCAATCATAAATCGGCACTTTGGTCTGTGGTACTTTTATTTTTTGCAACAAATCTTTTTTATTATACGAATCTCACATCGGGGATGGCGCATGCCTATTCCTTTTGTTTAGTAGCTACGCTGGTGTATTTTACTCCCCGGTTTTATGAAAATACCGGAGTGAAAAATTTGCTTTACGTTGCCTTCCCGCTTGGATTGGCAACCTTGCTACGCCCAACCAACTTGTTAATTGTAATTTTTTTCTTTTTGTACGAAGTTAGCACCTGGGAAGCTTTTAAAAAGCGGCTTTTGTTTTGGCTAAAACACTGGTATTATCTTTTAATAATGTTGCTGGTTGGTTTGTTAGTGTTTGTACCTCAGATGCTTTACTGGCATCATATTACAGGTAAATATATTTTTTATTCGTATGTGGGAGGAGGTTTTCCGTATTGGAAAAATCCGCAAATATTTACAGTGCTTTTGGGGCCGCGAAACGGCTGGTTTGTTTATACTCCATTGATGTTATTTTCGGTTTCGGGCTTAGTTTATTTATTGTATAAACGAAAATTTAGTGCTTTGGCCATAACTATTATAATGGTTCTAATTATTTACATCAACAGCAGTTGGTGGTGTCCTACATTTTCGGGAGCTGCCGGTTACAGGGCATTAATAGGCTATTTACCTTTTATGGCTCTTCCGCTTGGGTATGTAATTCATCAAAACGAATTGAAGAAAAACAAAATGCTCTGGAGGGCAATGATTTCGGTTTTTTGCCTGTTTATTGTTTATAATATCCTGTTTTCGTACAAATATTCGCCGTGGCTTTGGTGGAACACAGATTGGCAATGGAGTTATTTGTTGCGCTTGTTTAAATTTTAATTCACGTATGGAAAATTATCGAACAGTTGCATATTGGGTTGTTCGATTAAAACGTTTGCCTGGGTTGGTTTAACCAGCAAATTGTCAACCGAAACATATTTCCCTTTAACCAGCAATTGCAGCGTTTGATGTGGCTCCAGATGAATCTTTTCAGAGATTCTGACCCAACCATTGTAAACGTCATGAGTCTGTCTTGAATTCATTTGTTTGTAAAATGTTTGGGCGCCATCGTTGTTGAAAATTTTAACTGTTGCCTTTGGCATATCATAAATCCGGCTGTCGACATATAGCCAAAATGATAACTCGTAATCGCCTTTCTGAAATTTGCTTAGCTTTTGGTCAAGAAGTTTCGCTTCTCCTTTTTTCTGGTAAAACGAACCGTTTCCCGAAAATATCGTTTTAGCGGCGCCTTCTTCAAAACCATTAAAAATAATTGAGTTAAGATCGGTATTTGTCGATATGTTTTTATCGGAATGTAAATTTGGCAGCGTTTGTTTTACCATGGTTTGCCACTCGTTATAACTTTCATGAAAAACAGAAAGAGGCAGGCGCGACAGGGTAATGTATTTGTCTTCCCAAAATACTTCAGCCCGTTCTTTAAGCCATTGTTCTTTGGCATTCATTTTTTCTTTCGTGCAAACCAGCAAGATTGGCTTTTCATTCATGTCGTCGAGGCGGGTTTTTCGAATGGCCGGATTTCCCAGCATTTGGATACTGCTTAAAGCCTGAGCGTATGATAAACGGGGCGAGAAACTCTGAATGAGAGGAATTCCGGTATGATACGAACATTTCATGGCATCGGAAAAACCATTCAGACTGTGTTCAAACAATAACTTATCGCCGCAGGTGCTTGCAAAAGGTAAAAAGAAAATAGCCTGAAATTCATCGGGATTAACCTTGGCTTCTTTAAACCTGTTTAGATAATCAGTATCGGTAGCTTCAAACTTATCGTTTTTGTTGAATAGTCCACTTGTGCTTCTTTTAATGTTTGTACCCGCATCAATGGTCCAGTATCCAATTACAAAAATCAGCACGATGGTTCCTGCCAAAGGCATTTTTTTTACTTTCAGCAGACGGTAAAGACGGTAAAAAAAACTGGCTGCATACACGGTAAAAACATAGTAGAAAATCCAGGTGAAGCGCCCCAGTGCACGAAACTGTTTAACAGGTGGAAGCAGTGTTAACAGCCAATCGAAACCATATTTAAAAGGAATACACATGGAAAACAGCAAGATTAAAATTGCGGCATAAAAGAATACCTGCATATTTTTTTGGGGGAGAAAGATTTTCCAGCTACTTTTTTTCTTTGCAAAAAGGTTATAAAATCCTGTTAGAAATATGGATACGGCAAGTAAGGATGCGGGTAGCCCAACATAAGCCCGGCCTTCCCACTGAAAGTCCATGTTAATATAGTTGCCAATTAACGATTTTAAAGGCGACGAAAAAGGAAGGAATACGCTCAGGAAATCGGCATGATATACATAAAAGCCGTAGGGATTATTGGGGCGGTCGGAAACCCAATCGGTAGCCGACACCAGGCCTTTTACAAGTAGAATCGGAATAATGGCCAGTGCAAATAGGTAAAGACCGTTATTTCGATACTCTTTCAGGTTTTTGCGGTTGTTCCAGAGGTCAACAAATAAAACCCCGAGAAGCATAATTGCGAAGAACGCGGCGTAGTAGGCACTGGTAAATCCGCCTATTAATGCAGCAACAATTAAAAGGGCACTCCAAAGTTCTCGTTTTTTTCCTTCGCGCCACCGAATTAAAAGATACCAAAACATAGGTAAGAAAAAAGCATAAACCATTTCGAAATGCCCATGAATACGGTCGAACTGTGGGGTTAAAAAAAGCAAAATCAGGGAAAGTAGCGCAGCGTACCATCGTGGTAGTGAATAATACCTGAGGATGAGAAATAAGAACGGTACTGCCAATATCAGCGAAATAAGCATGGTAAGGTTTAATAATGCCGTAGCGTGGTTGGCAATTGGATAAATATGGGCATCGACAAATTTTAGCACCTGAACATAAAGAGGGTGGGAATTAATGTATTGCAAATGGTCGCCATACGGATAATTTATTCCATCGTGTTTAATGCCTTTGTCGTATTTTAAATAGTAGGCAAAGTTGAAATAACTTTTTTGGGCATCGCCTCCTTTCGAATATAAAATTGAATTTGGGTGTTGAAAAACCGGTTTAAAAAGAAATAGTATAATAATTGTTGTAAGTACTGTTGTGATAAATAAATAGGCAATGTTTTTTTTCATAATAGAAATTGTTGTGAATTATTATAACCTTTTACTAAACCAATTGCGAGATTTATGATGCTAATGTAAGGTACATTTTATTGTTTTGAATGAGCAAACTATAACATTTATGAATTTAATTATTTTGAAGAGGAACCTTGAAGTTCAATTTTTATGTCATCGATGTAAACCGGGCTTTTAGCAGAGTTGTAAAAGTAAATTTTTAGGTTGTTTGCCAGAAATGCATTCTTTGGGAAAAATAGTTCAAAACGTAAAGGTTCCCAGCTGTTGGTTTTCTGCACCAGAGCATTACAGTATTCAGCATACCAGAAATCAGAAGATTCAGTGCTTTTTGTCGATAAAATAATCCTGGCGCTGGTATTAGGTTTAGTTTGAAAATAATTACAACTGATGGTTACCGACCGCATATCGTTATGTAAGAAATTTCTGGGATTGATACTAAAAATGCTGCTTGTTTTATTTTCTTGGTTAAGCTTTAGCGAGTACGGTTGCGAATGAGCTAAGCTGGAGTCTGCAGTTGCTTTTCCCCAATAAGGATTTGGGCTATCTATATTGTAAGTAAAATTGTGGTATTCAGTCGATAGCTTGCAGCTGTCTTTGCGTTTGAAACAATTTGCAACCAGCACATAATCTTTGTTTTTTGTATTCTGAAAGATAGTATCGATACTTAATTCTGAGTTTACTTTTTGCGCCTGGTTTTGCAATTCAGTAATTATGTCGTTTGTATGCCTGCCCGGATTTGAAAAGAGAAAAAAACGGGTGTTGTCTGCGAATAATTTACTGTTTTGAATGCTTTTTATTCTGAAATGTTTTATTGGTTTCTCTTTTCCTTCCCATGAAAGTACGTTCGGGTAGAGTTTGTTATAGGTTTCCCAAAAATGGTTCTTTCCGGCTACATAACTAATTCCCCAAAGCAACGCATTTTGTTCAAAGGGCCCAGAAACCCATGATGGTTCAAAATACAGGTAGTCATCCTTTTGAATCTGTTTTTCGAGAAATTTTTTGGTTGTTTTTCTTTGTTCTATGCGCACAAGCAGATTGTTTACATGCGAATTGGCAATTGTTACTGAAGGGATACAAAATAGCAACAGAAAAAATATCGATAATGCCAGATTGTAACGTTTTGATTTTATCCAATTTTGAAAAAGGCTATCGTAGCTCAGAAAAAACATGATGCCTCCAAAACTTAGAATTGGGGTCATGTAATAATTTTTAAAATGCTTCGAAACCATTATGGCCAGTACAAAAGTAACCAGAATAATGGCGCTAAGAAATACGATTCTTTTTGTTTTTTCAAGCTCTTTCTTTTTGCGGAACAAAAGAACAATTATAGTGGTGATTGAAATCAAAAGCAACACGAAAAAATCGATATTGAACGATGGTATTCTTTTTAGATTAGAGAATATGGTTTCAAAATTGAATATTCTTTCTTCTCCGCCACCGTATTTTCCATCGAACTTTATTAGTCCTGAAATAAAATTGAAAACGTCGCGGTACTTACTAATAATTGGTAAGAACGATATACATAATGAAGCGATAAGCGAGAGGAGGTATGTTAACCAGTATTTAAAAGGGAAAAGCAAGAAAAAGGGGATTACTGCCAAAACTGCAAAGTTTATCTTGGTAACGGTGCCAATTCCCAATACAATTCCCGCGTAGATGGCGTATTTTTTTGTGCTTAGTTTTTTATAAAGAAATTGAATGGTGAATACTGAAAATAGGAATACTAACAGAGGAAGCAGGCGGTCGGCACTATATCGAATGTTAAGGTTAATCAGCACCGGAGAGAGCAGCATTGAGCTCTGCAGGGCAATAGTCGCCACCACGTTTTTGGTGGCTTTATACACCGTGTTGCCGCCCCAAAAAAGTACAATAAAAGTTAGCACAATAAATAGGTTTGAAATAACCTGAATGTAAAAGTCGGGTTGGGCGATAACGTCTTCAACAATTGGGCCGTGTCCGAAAAACAAGTGAGCAATGCGAAGTAAGATGCCGGTTAAAACAAGGAAAGGAGTGCCCGGAAGATCGGTATATCCAATATTTCCGAAATGAAGTGTAGAAATATTTAATCCGTTTAGAAGGCAGAGGTATTCGGGGTCAATCTGAAAATACGATACAGGTCCTAACAGGTTGGTTAAGAATATGTAATAAGTGGTTTGCAACAGCGGTATAATAATAGGCCATACTGGTTTCTTCCAAAAAATCTTCAGGTATTCAGTTTTCATTTATTACTTCTTTTTAATAATCTGAAAATCGTCAAAAAAGATTTCTTTTTTACCACTGTTCCATAAATGCATAAAGAATTTTTCATTCTTTTCGCTGTTGGGAATCCAAAAGCTCAATTCAATTTTTTTCCAATCCGTGTCTTCTTCAATAATCGTATTGCTGGCATGATGTGTGCCGTCGCCAAACTTGGCAACAATGTGAGCGCTGTTAACATCGCCATAGGCCCAAACTGTTGCGGTAATGTGTTGTATGCGTTCAATGTCAACAAATTTTATGGCATCGCCGTAGCGTATTTCATTGGTAAGCAATAAACTCTGCTTGCCACTATGTGCTTGCCTGTCAGATACTTTTTTTGCCACATCGGCTTTTTCTCCCGAAGCGAAAAGTACGTTTTTTGTATCTGTTATTTCGAAGTTGCAAAACAAGGTATCTGCTGCAATGCTATTTGTATTTTTCACCCTTTCTCCTTGCAATGGTTCATCTCGTTTTTTTAGCAGAAACACCGGAAATTCTTGGGCTATTATTTCCCATTCATTGCTGGTAAGGTACTTGTTCCTATAGGCCTCATTTTCGGCATGAGGGATGTTGAAATAATCGTCGAATACCGAAAATACAATGTATTCGGCATCGTTTACTTTCGGAAAAAAATAAATATGAAACCGTTGCGACAGATGGGTAAAGAAGTCCTCCGAAGCACTAACTTTTGCATCTTTCGGAATTTGATTTAAAATACGGTGTGTTTCTTTTAAGTTGTAATTCGTTTTGTAGAACCCTTTGTAGAAGAATTTCTCTTTTTCGGGCCTGAATTTTTCGGGAACAACACGATTTCCTCTATCCATTTTATAAATGGTAGTGGAAAGTGCCGCAAGGCATACCAATATTGTTAAGCCATTTTGCCATTTCTTTGGTTTTACTGATGCCAGTGTTAGAAATACAGAAAGGGGAAGCAGGGTAACCACTTCGATTGAATAGTAGGTTAAGATTCCCCAACGAATAGGTGCATCGTTTAAAACCTTTTGGGCAACAATGGGGATAAACCATATGAGGTATTGCGGCCTGTAAAAAAGCACAAAACCTCCCGAAATAAGATAAACCAGGTAAAATTCCGTTTTAATTCCATCTAAGGCAGGATTATCGAGATGGTTGGTGAAAAATAGGTTTATAGTTTCTATGGGGTGAGTTAGTACGTATTTTAATGCCTCGCCCGGATCGGCACCCAAGGCGGCATAATTAAAAAGGGTGAATTGTTTTTCTGCCGACTCAACCGATGGAATAAGAACTTTAAACAATAAAATGAAATAAAGTATTGAAAGTAGAATGCCTCCGGTACAAAATGCAACGGCTTTTTTGTCTTTTCGGTGTTGTATAATCAGCACAATAAAAATGAAAATAAACCAAATGGGGATATTTTCTCGCGAAAGCAGCGACAACACCAGAATAATAGAGGAAACGATGTATTTTTTTATTTCGAAGTAATACAGAAAAATCGGGATAAAACAGGCCGACATAACTGCCAGGTTGGTGTCGCAGGCAAAGGTGGAATACCTTCCTAACAGAAGAAAATAATAAAGTACTACGCCTGCTCCCAGATATAAGTTTTCTGATTTTAGCTTTACCAACTTATAGGAATACCAGGCTGCGACAATAATTAATGCATTTTGGATGAGTATTAAAGTGTAGGTGCCGGTAAGCCAGTTGAATAGCCAGAAAAGTGGTGCGAAATAAAAGAGTAAAAAGGAATAGTGGTCTTGTAAAAAGTTTCCGGGGTACGTTGGTATGTCACTTATCCTGAAATGCGAATAATCCCAAAACGCAAAATTGTAATTGCCATAATCGAAAACAAACGAGCGGAAATAATAATGGTTCATGACGCCCATAAAAATCATTAGGGCTCCAAAAACTGTTAGAATAATTGCAGGCGTATGTTTTTTCCGGATTATTGCTTTCAAAGTGGGTTACGATTTAAATATCTTGTATTTCACCAATCCCCATTTTTGCAAACGATACTGGCAAGCTGTTTTTAAAACGCCAATGGCATAAATGGTACTGTTTTTTATGCTAATGCTTGAGGCATCGTCGAAATATTTTGTGGGACAGGTAATTTCTGCAATTTCGTAGCCGGCATACCAAATTTGTGCCAGCATTTGGTTGTCGAACACAAAGTTGTCGGAATTGGCATTGTAGTCAACCGCTTCCAAAGCTTCACGGGTAAACGCCCGGTAGCCAGTGTGGTATTCCGATAGTTTGGCACCCAGTAAAACATTTTCGATAAAGGTTAATCCGCGGTTGGAAATGTATTTTATCATTGGCATGCCTCCTTTTAGAGCTCCTTTTCCAAGGATGCGGGAGCCTAATACAACGTGGTATAAATCGCTTGCCAATAAATTTGACATGGCCGGAATTAATTTGGGAGTGTATTGGTAATCGGGGTGAAGCATAATTACAATGTCGGCACCAATTTCGAGTGCTTTGTTGTAACACGATTTCTGGTTTCCTCCGTAACCCTTGTTTTTTTCGTGAACCACAATGTGATTTATTCCCAGTTCTTTTCCAACTTTTACGGTTTCGTCGCGGCTTACGTCATCAACCAATATTACATCGTCAACAATGTTGAAGTCTATTTCGTTATATGTTATTTCGAGTGTTTTGGCGGCGTTGTAGGCAGGAAGTACAACTACAACTTTTTTGTTGTTAATCATTCTGTTTTTGGTTTTGTGCCGTAAAAATAACAAGAATTCAGAAAAAAAAAGGATTTTTAGAATTATGTTACAAAAGGTTGGTGCTGGTATCCTGAAAAAAAACACCGGGCAAGTTTGACTTACCCGGTGAACAAAGTTGCCTGAAACTTCAACTTCTTTCTACTCTTCTTCGAGTTTGTTTTTGTATTTTTTTAAAACAAATTTTATTACCTGGTACGAAACGATTATTAAAAGTGGCCAGGTTAACATTTCTATTATTTCTCTTGTATACATAAATTTTGATATTGTATTTATTAATCTTATTGGCGAAGGTGTAACAATAAGCACATCTTTGCGCTCTTTTTAATACACGTGCGATTCATTTTTCATCTCTTCGTCGGTAATTTTCTTTTTGTTCATAGCGCGCCAGAAATATATAATATAGGCTAGCACAAAAGGAATAATTAATGAAACATAACTCATTGTGACTAAGGTGAATTTACTTGACGAGGCATTTTGAATGGTTAGCGACGACTGTAAATCGAACGATGATGGATAAAATGCAGTATTGTTAAACCCGGCAATAAGGAACAGCGCAAAAACAACAAATACTGTTCCGGTTCCGGTAAACCAAAAACCTTTATTGCTTTTCATAAAAATGGTGGAAATTATTCCCCAAAGCACGCCAACAACACCCAGTAAAAGAAGAATGGTATTCAGCGGCATTGCAATTACGTTATGCAGGTATTTGTATTTTTCCATAAAAACCTCGCCCGTCTCCGGATTTACCGAAAAGCCTTCTTTTAGCATTAGCCAAATTACAAAGTATAGAAAAAACACCAGAAAGGGAATACTGCACAAACGAAGTGTTTTCCGCGAGCGTTCAACAATAACCTCGTGGTCGATGGTAAAAATAAAGTATAGCATGCCCAGTACTCTTGCCAAAAAGAAAAGGGTTAAACCAAGTGCCACGTTATGGAATGTTAAAACAGCCTCTAGTCCACGGTATGGCGTTTGCCAATCGACCTGATTCATGTGGTTTAACGAAAATTCAGCTCCATTAAAAAATGTTCCAACGGCTGTGCCAACTAAAATGGTTGCCAGTACACCGTTGATAATCAGAAATATCTCGAAGGTCTTTGCGCCCAGAAAGTTAGCTGGCTTTTTGCGGTATTCGTACGATACCGCTTGAATAATAAAAGCAAAAAGTATTGCCATCCAAACCCAATAAGCACCACCAAAACTTGTGGCATAAAACAATGGAAACGAGGCAAAAAATGCTCCGCCAAACGTAACCAATGTTGTAAATGTAAATTCCCATTTGCGGCCAAGAGTATTGAGCAAAATGGTTTTTTCGTCTTCGGTTTTTCCGATTTGGTAAATTAATGTTTGCCCTCCCTGAACGAACATGAGGAATACAAACAGTGCTGCAAGAATGGATACTATAATCCACCAGTATTGTTGTAATGCTAAAAGTGATAAATTTTCAAACATAATGTTTCCTCCTTGTTTAGTGTTTTGGGCCAATTTTTATTTGACGGAACATAATTTTTAGTTCGGCAATAAGAAGTGCGGTAAACAGCGCCGCAAATAACCAGAACGTTACCTGTACCGCTCCCGAACTAATTCGTGTAACAGCCGCTAATGTTGGCATCATATCTTGTACTACCCAGGGTTGGCGGCCAACTTCGGCAACAATCCATCCGGCCTGCTCGGCAATGTAGGCCAAAGGAACTGCAATAATAGCAAGTTTTAAGAACCATCGTTTTTGTTCGATTTGCCCTTTTAAAACAAACCATAGAGCCAATATAAAGCCAAGTACGAAGGCAAACCCAAGCCCAACCATTGTATGGAAGCTATAAAAGGTTAAAGGAATATTTGGTATTAAATCATTAACGTTTTTAAAATAGCCATAGCCAAAATATTTAAAGTAATTTTCCTGGAAATCGGTACTTGTTAGTTCGGCTTTTAATGCTGTTGATAAAGCTTCGTTATTTGCCTTTTTTGCATCTTTAAAATTTTTCAGTTTTGCAATGGCAACCTTACCACGTTCAATTTTCTCAGTGGCCGGCATAATGTTGTATTTTTCGTTGCCTCTTATTAAGTCGTTTACTCCCGGAACAAATGCATTCCAATCGAGAAATGCCATGTACGAAAGCACGTTTGGAATTTCAATTTTCAGGTTTAGGTTTTTCAGGTTCTCGTTGCTCGGGTCGGCTTCTGATGTGGAGAACATTCCGAAAGCAACCAATCCGGCACCTTCGTTCCCATTGTACAAACCTTCGAGCGCTGCAAATTTCATGGGCTGGTATTGAGCCACACTACGCGCCGAATTATCGCCGGTCCAGACTACATACACCGACGAAATTAAACCGAAAATAGCGGCTACTACGATACTTTTTTTAGCCAGAACGACTTCGCGTTTCTTTAGCAGGTACCAGGCTGAAACTCCCAGAACAAAGATAGATGCCAAGAGAAAACCCGATGAGGTAACATGTAACCATTTGTCGACAGCCATGGGCGAGAATAATACGTCCCAGAAATTATTCATTTCGTTGCGGGCAGTCTCCGGGTTAAAAACCATTCCCACTGGCTTTTGCATCCATCCGTTGGCAACTAAAATCCAAAGTGCCGAAAGATTGGCTCCAATTGCAGTAAGCCAGGTAGCCAGCAAGTGCGTTTTTTTACTCACTTTGTTCCAGCCAAAAAACATTATGGCAATAAAAGTCGACTCCATAAAAAAGGCCAAAATTCCTTCAATGGCCAGTGGTGCGCCGAAGATGTCGCCTACAAACCACGAATAGTTCGACCAATTGGTGCCAAATTCAAATTCAAGAATAATTCCGGTAGCCACTCCAATGGCAAAATTAATGCCGAAAAGGGTCATCCAGAATTTGGTTATTTTTTTCCACTCTTCGTCGCCGGTTTTTACGTACAGGGTTTCCATAAACGCAATAATAAATGTAATTCCCAGTGTTAGCGGTACAAATAACCAGTGATACATTGCCGTTAAGGCAAATTGTGCCCTCGACCAATCAACTAATGCTTCACCAGCAATCTCAATTTCAGTCATAAATTTTATTTTGTTTTTGTTAATATTTCCAATACATGTTCACTCCGTTGCTGATCGGTGTCGAAATTCGTTTTCAGAAAGTTTGGGAAGAAGAATATTTTAAGGATAACAAACATGATAAATAACTTCACCAGGATAATGATCCATACCTGGCGACCCCAATTGCTCATGTCTTTAAATCCACTCAAATAAAAATGCAAAACTCTTAAAAATATGTTTGTTTTTTGTTTAGTCATTGGGCAATGAAATTAGCAAAATTTCGGCTTGATGAATATGGTTTTATTTATTTTTTCTTTCGTATAACATAAGTTTGAATTAAAGGTTTAAAATTTTTTCCTCGTTTTTGTGCTGAGATAATGGCTTTGCAGGTAACATTCTCGTTGCTTGTATTTTATATAATATGCTATTGTTTGCGTTGTTTTTTTTGGCGATAGTAATTTGTGTTATAAAACAAGTGTTCGAAAAAGATGGGAATATGTCAACCAAATGTTTAGAATAAATGCATAGATTTATACCTGGGAACGATAATTTAGACTAACTTATTATAAAGAAAAGAGATGAAAAAGACAGATGTTTTAATTATTGGCAGTAGTGCAGCAGGTTTAGTTTCCGCTGTAACCGGGAAAAGAGTTTATAATGATAAGAGCTTTACAGTGAGTACGATGATGGCGCAGTCGTTGGTCCCGTGTGGAATTCCATATATCTTTGGAACTCTTGGGAATTCCGAAAGCGATCTTATGCCGGTTGATAAAATGTTTGCTGCAAACGGCATTGAAATGAACGTTGACGAAGCTAAGTCAATTGATCTAAAAGCGAAAAAAGTTTCTTTCATTTCCGGAGAAGAAATTCACTATGATAAGCTGGTAATCGGAACCGGCTCTCTTCCGAATAAACCCGCCTGGCTGCCAGGTGCTGATTTCCCCAACGTGTTTACTGTGCCAAAAAATAAAGTCTATCTCGATGAGATGCACCAAAAACTGAATGGGTTTAAAAAAATTATTACAATTGGTGCAGGATTTATTGGCGTTGAAATTTCGGATGAACTTAAGAAAGCCGATAAGGAGGTTACGATGGTTGAAAAATTACCTCATATTTTGGGTCTAGCTTTTGATGAAGATATTGCCAAACGAGCTGAAGTAATGCTTGAAGAAAGAGGGGTGAAGGTAATTACCGGAACCGGAGTAAAGGCAATCACCGGCAACGGAATAGCTAAGGGGGTTTTACTTGAAAACGGAGAAACCATTGAGGCCGATGCTGTTATTCTGGCAATGGGCTATCATCCAAATTCAACATTGGCAAAAGAAGCTGGTCTTGAGGTTACCGACTGTGGTTTTATTAAAGTGGATGATTATATGCGTACAAAGAATCCTGATGTTTTTGCAGTTGGTGATTGTGCTGAAAAACGTGACTTTTTCACCCGTAAATCAACTCCGGTAATGCTGGCTTCAACGGCATGTGCCGAGGCTCGCATAGCCGGTATGAACCTGTTTAAAATTTCCGCGATTAAGGCATTTATTGGTACTATTTCGATATTCTCTACGGCAATCGGGAATACAGGATTTGGCGTTGCAGGTATTATCGAAAGCCAGGCTAAGGCCGAAAATTTTGATTATATTATTGGCAGTTTCGAGGGCATCGATCGGCATCCGGGAACGCTGAACGATACCCACAAACAATTTGTTAAATTAATAGTGGCTAAAGAATCAGGTGTAATTCTTGGTGGTGAAGTTTGCGGTGGACTTTCGGCAGGAGAGCTTACCAATACCCTTGGAATTATCATTCAGAATAAAATGACCTTGAATTCGCTGTTAACTGCGCAAATTGGAAGCCATCCCTTGTTAACGGCCTCTCCGGCTGGTTATCCGCTGATAAAGGCAGCCGAAAACGCGTCGTCGAAACAACTTGCTTTAATGAAGTAATAACAATAATAGTTATACTTAAATCGACAAACATTATCGCCAAACGAAAAGGGAGGCGATAATGTTTTGTTTTTTTCAGACATACGGGGTGAGTTACTTCAATTTTAACTTTCCTGCTGCGCGTGTAATAAAAGTTGCAAAGGCCACCACCGAAACCGAACTGATTGGCATTAAGATGGCGGCGATTACCGGCGAAAGATTTCCGCTTATTGCAAATGCAATTCCAATAATATTATAGCAGAACGAAATGGCAAAACTGACTTTTACAATATTTAGTGCCGTTTTTGTGAAGCGAATAAAACTGGCGAGTCGCCTGAACTGGCTGGCTTCAAGCACTGCATCGCTGGCCGGTGAGAAGTGATATACTTTGTCGGCAATGGTAAGTGCTACATCGCTTTGCATTAGAGCACCGGCATCGTTTAATCCATCGCCGGTCATTAATATGGTATTTCCTTTTTGCTGCAATTGTTTTATGAAATTGGCTTTATCGCCTGGTTTTTGATTGAAAAGCATGTTTTGATTATCGAAAAAGGCAGCAAGGTTTTTGGCTTCAGCGTCGTTGTCTCCAGAAATTAGAAATAAGCTGAAGGTTGACTTTAGGGTAGCTAAAACCTTATCGAATTCGGAACGGTATTGGTTGCTTATGGTGTAATGTCCGCGCAATTTATTTTCGATGGCAACAAATACGGCTGATGTTTTTTGCTGCAATTTTGCCGGATGACCGGTTACATATTCCTCCGAACCGATTCTGATGTTCAGGTTGTTCACTTTTCCAAAAATACCACGCCCTGCAACTTCCACAAAATGCTCCGGATTATGATATTTTGTTCCGTTAAAAAATTGCGAAATTGCTGTGCTTAAAGGGTGTGTAGATTGTTTTGTTAAGGAAAAAACAGCTTCCCTTTCGAGGACTGAAAGGGTGTCGCCAGCATAAACAACCTTGTTTTCGTTCGGCTGTGTGAGTGTTCCGGTTTTGTCGAAAACAATGGTGTTAATATGCGAAAGTTTTTCAATAACATCGGTATTTTTTATGTACAATCCATTTTTCCCAAAAATACGCATGGTATTTCCAAAGGTGAACGGAATGGAAAGCGCCAATGCACAAGGGCAGGCCACTATAAGTACTGCGGTAAAAACAAAAATGGCGGTGTGTGTGTCTCCTCTTATTGTCCAGTATAAAAATCCGGTTATAGCAATAGCGATTACTATTAAGGTAAAATATTTGCTAATTCGGTCGGAAAGAGTTTTAAGCGAATCGCTTGGCTTTTCATAGGTTTTGTCTTGGTTCCAGAGTTTGGTGAGGTGGCTTTGGTTCACTTGTTTTTTCACCCTTATTTTTATGATACCCCCCATTTGTCGTCCTCCGGCATAAATAAAATCACCAGCATTTTTCACCACCGGGTTCGACTCGCCGGTTACAAAGCTGTAGTCGATTCGGGCATCACCTTCAATTAATTCCGAATCGGCCGGAATCAGTTCTTTATTGCGGATAATCAATACATCGTCAACTTCTATTTTTTCTAGTAGTATGCTTTCCTCTATTTGTTTATTTATTTTGGTTACGGCAATAGGGAAATACGATTTGTAATTCCGTTCAAACGACAGTGCTTCGTAGGTTTTACTTTGGTACCATTTCCCAACCAAAAGAAAAAATATCAAGCCCGAAAGGCTGTCGCTGTACCCTGGGCTGCCCATAAACAGAACTTCGAAACTGGTTACCAGAAAGAGGACGATTATTCCCAGGGCAATGGGCAAATCGATACTGATGTTTTTTTTCAGTAGATTCTTAAATGCCGAAATGTAATAATCGCTGCCGCTGTAAAAGGCCACCGGAATAACCAAAATGTAACTTAAAATACTAAACAGCGATTGCAGCTTTTCGCTTAATGGTTCGCCGTTAAAGTAGGCTGGCAAACTGTAGGTCATTA
The DNA here is from genome assembly GCA_041583785.1 of Draconibacterium sp. GTDB lineage: Bacteria > Bacteroidota > Bacteroidia > Bacteroidales > Prolixibacteraceae > Draconibacterium. The sequence continues at coordinate 161,385 of JBFHFE010000005.1, forward strand.
CATTAATAAATACGAATCCGGCTACACCAATTTTATACAGCAACTTTTTGTACGAGTGTTTATCCTCATTTTTATCGGAAAGGCTTTGCGAAAGATCTGGAATATAATGAATAGATGCCAGCAACTCAACCAGCTGGCGCAGGCTTATTTTTGATTGATCGAAGGTAATATCGACCTCTTTCTTTGTGAAATTTACGAATGAATATTTTATTCCAGGATGAAGTTTCTGAAGGTGCTCGAGCAACCAAATACACGATGCACAATGAATTACGGGGATGTAGAATTTTACTTTTGAAATACTGCCTTCCGAAAACGAAATGAGCTTCTCTTTTACTTCATTGTTATCGAGGAATGCATATTTGTTGCCAAACTCGGTAGTGGTTTCCTCTTTAATGCCAGGAGTTTCTTCCAGGTTGTAATACTTGTATAGCTTATTTTCATTCAGAAGCTGGTACACTGTTTTGCACCCATTGCAGCAAAATTTCAGCTCGTTCCAGATTACCGGATTTTTTCCGCAATCGGCTCCGCAGTGGATGCATGTATTTTCTTCCTGTTTGCTCATATTAAAGTTCTGTGCAGCTTGTATTCATTTGCGAAAATATTGCTTTGTAGTGCCTCTTGGCGATTTCTTTTAAACGCTAATGTTGGAAGCACGTCGAATTATTTTCTAAAATCATTATCAAATTAGCCATAGTTGCTGTAGGATTATTATAATTGGTTTTCGCTTATCATCTTGCACAACAATCATTCTTTGTTTCAATATGTAACTCAGCCGATTCTTTTTCAAGGCTTTTTTCAAATTTCTGCTCAATTTTTTGTTTTGGCGGGCTCAGGTATGGAATGCCCAAACTTAACCCTCGTAAAATGAACAACACGCCAACAATTACTACCAGCACCGGAATAAGTTTATTTATTTTATTTCGGATAGTCAGGCTTAAAACATTTCCCGCCAGCGAGATAGCCAGCAGCATGGGAATTGTACCCAGTCCAAACAAAATCATATACAACGAACCCTGGGCAACTCCGCCTGTACCAATAGCACCGGCAATGGCCATGTAAACCAAGCCGCAGGGAAGTAAGCCATTTAGCATTCCGATAAAAAACAGGCTCTGAAACGAACGGATAGAGAACATTTGTACAATTGTTTTTTTTAGTTTCCCTACAAACGAAAACCAGCTTTTATCCATACGGTACTGGTTTTTAAAAAGGGCCGGGAATAGCACCGAAATGATCATTAGCGCTCCCATTACTACAGAAACTTTTTGTTGAAAGCCGATAAGTTGAAGCCCTTGCCCGAGTAAGCCAAAAATAGCCCCCATAATACCATAAGTAATTGTGCGACCGATGTTGTACAGGGCGCCTCCAAATACTTTTTGTGGAACTGTATTTCCGTGTAAAGGCAAGGCAATGGCAATAGGACCGCACATCCCGGCACAGTGAAAACTTCCCATTAATCCAAGAACTAAGGCTGAAAAATAGATGGTCATGTTGTTTTAGTTAGTGAGTTAAAAGTTGATTATGCTATAAATTTAACGATTTTTACTGAACGTTTACAGGCTTGTTAATCTCATATCTTAAGCCATCCATATACCAGGAAAATTTTAGGATGTATCTGCCGCTGACCAGTTCTCTTTTGTCGAATTGCATTGTTGATGTACCGGCTTTTACCGCTGCCGAAATGTCTTTTGTTTTATCAGAAGGGCGAAACATGAGAATTGTTCCTGAATCGATTTTTTCAGTAAGCGACTCTTTAATGTTAATACTAAAGAAATCGCTTGAGGAGCTTACTTTCAACGAATGTGCATACTGTTTCGAGCGTGCATCAACTTTCATTTGCTCCGAATAATCGACACCTTTTTCATAGTAGTTTTTATGCACCAGGTTTACCTGTTGTCTGGATGCGAAAATGATAAACACGGCACATGCCAGTAAAAAGATGACCAAAAAGAGAAATATTCCTGTGCCCCAATTGAATTTCATAGTTATTTATTTTGTTGCTAGTTTATTACTGTCATTGCGTATCAAAAGGTAATTGTCTGAACAAAAAGCTACGGTCCCACAAAAGTTGTGGAATATGTTTCAATTAATTCATTATTGCAGTAAATTCCGAATTTAACCTGGGTGTTATTGCTTTTTATTTCCTCTTTCGGAATAAACAAAAGAAAGGTCGACTCAAACATATCCTGGTCCTTAACATTCATGCTATTGCCTGCCATTTGAATTTCTCCATTGTGCGAAATTAGTTTGATTTGCAGGGACATTGGGTTATGAGTTTTGTTTACAATTTTTATGTTGTACACATTCGAAATCGATGTTTCGTGTTGCTGGTACAGCAAGCCGGGCGTGCGCAATATGCTTGTTTCAATTGCCGGACGTGTTGCCAGCAGATAAACAAAAAATGAGAAGATAATTAGCAATACAGCAGAGTAAGCCAGGTTGCGTGTGTTCCAGATTGAAGGATGTTCGCCACGGATATTTGTTTCGGAAGCATAGCGTATTAAACCCGGAGGCTTGCCGGTAATGTGCATAATTTTATTGCACTGGTCGATGCAAGCCGTGCAGTTTATGCATTCCAGCTGTGTTCCATTGCGAATGTCGATTCCTGTGGGGCAAACCGAGATGCATTGTTTGCAATCGGTACAATCGCCATCACCACGACCGCCCCGGGGTTCGCCTCTTACATAATCGTACGAAACCACAATCGATTTCGAATCGAGCAGAACACTCTGCATGCGTCCATAAGGGCAAACCATGGTGCAAATCTGCTCACGAAAAATGGAATATACCCAATAGAAAAAGGCGGAAACAACCAGCATAATTGCAAAACCTGATAAATGGTTTCGAATGGGAGCGGTAATTAAATTCAGCCAGGCATCGCTGCCAATAAACCACATTAAAAAAGTGTTGCTCATGGCAATGGAGATGAGGATGAAAATGCTGTGTTTTAAGGTCTTTTTAAATATTTTTATTGCGGTCCACGGACTATTGTCTAATTTGTGAGGTGTGCGGTAATCGCCTTCAATCAGGTACTCTATTTTTCTGAAAACCATTTCCAGAAAGATAGTTTGCGGGCAGGCCCATCCACACCACAATCGCCCAAAAGTTACGGTGAACAAGACTATAAAAAGGACAAAGGAAAGCATTAGCAATGCCAAAATAAAAGAGTCTTGTGCCCAAAATATAGCTCCAAAAATGATAAACTTTTGATTGGCAATATCGAGCAAAATTAGTGGATTGCCGTTTACCCGGACAAAAGGAACACCCACAAAAAACAATAACATTGCCCAGCTAAAGATTGTCCGGCGGGTATACCATTTTCCCGAAGGTTTTTTGGCGTAAACCCATTTTCTTGCTCCTCGTTCGTCGAGATTTATGGGTTTGTCTCTAAATGTTAATTGTTTGTTTGGCATATTTAAGTCCCCTTTTTCTTTGCTTTGGGGAGGTTGGGAGGAGTTTTTATTCACACTTTTCCCCCTGAGGTTCTTTTGCATTTGCCGGATTTGTTCCAACCAGCTTCATTACATAACTGGCAACTTTTTGGATTTTATCGTCACTTATCTGACCTTTAAAAGCAGTCATCCCCTTTGTTGGATTACCGTTTTTTATGATGTTGAAAACACTCTGAAAATCGCAGCCGTTAAGCGAATAATTGTCGCTTAAGTTTGGCCCGATTGCATTTCCTTCTCCATTTATTCCGTGACAAGCCATGCAGGCCATGTCGGTGTATATTTGCTCTCCTTCAGCCAGCGACTCTTCATCAGTAAGAGCAAGAAGTGCATCGGTGTCGAGTGTGGCAATCTGGAATTTCTGGTCGTGCTTCATCGATTTTTTGTCATACTCAACATCCTGGTGGTCGCCTTGTTTTAACCAGAAAAAATATGCGGCATATAATATTGCCCAGGCAATGGTAACATAAAACATTAACATAATCCAGCGAGGTGGCGGATTGTCCAATTCCTTTATGCCATCGTATTCATGGTTCATGAGATTATGGTTAGGCTCTTTATTGTTTCTGTCCTTTTCATCCATAGCTTAAGTTTTTATTTTGAAGTGTAGAAATCTTCGGGTTTGCTATCTGATAAAATTGAATTTTTTATCTCATCTATTTTCTTATTTGGCATGCGCATGGTTCGGATAAAAATAACGATGAACAGCACCACAAAAATGAGTAATCCCACGATGTAAAAAATCTGGATTCCTTCGATACTCGTTAATAAATTGCTTACTATCTTCATTTTATTTCTTTTGGAGTGTTAGTAGGACATAACTGGTGAGTTGAGTAATCTGTTTTTCAGACAATTGGGTTTTATATGGAATCATTCCTTTGGCCACATTCCCTTCTGAAATAGCGTGAAATACTTCCTCCGGGTTATTGCCATTTATCCATTCTTCGTCAATTAAACTTGGGAATGTTGCAAATCCTGCGCCATCGGCTTTGTGACAAACCGCGCAATTTGTTTCATACAATTTTTTCCCTGCATCTAAATCGGCCTGGCTTTCCAGGAGTGTTACCGTTTTTTGTTTTGCAGGCTCTGCTTCAGCAGTTTCTGAAGGAGGTGCAGATTCTTCTGTATCCGGAGTTCCCGAAATATCTTTTCCCAATTTGTGCATGTATGCAATTAGTGCTATCATTTGTTTTTGTGGTTCAATCTCAATTCCCGACGCTTTTAATTCGTCCGAGACTTGTTGTGCCTGTGTTAACAAGTCGTCAACCGCATGGTCGGCATAAAACTCAGGATAAGGAACGGTTAGGGTTTGCATGGCCAATATTTTTTTAGGCGTTTTGCGTAGGTCGATATCGTTAACTGCCAGCCATGCATAGTTTGGCATTATTGATTCCTGATTCATTCGTTGCGGATTCAAGAAATGGTTGTAATGCCAGGTGGCATTTTTGTACATCGGACTGCCAACTACTCCGGCACGTGCCAGGTCGGGGCCAATTCTTCGCGAACCCCATTGGTAAGGATGATCGTACACAAACTCACCGATTTTCGAATATTCGCCATAGCGGTCGGTTTCCCAACGGAATGGGCGAACAATCTGCGAATGGCAAACATAACATCCTTCAGCAATATAAATATCGCGACCTTCCAGTTCGAGCGGAGTGTATGGTTTAACAGATTCGATGGTTGGTACATTCGATTTGATAAATATCATCGGAATAATTTCAACGGCACCTCCAATTGCAAGGGCTATAAATACCCAAATTGAGAAGCGAACAGCTTTCCGCTCCATCCATCGATGAATCGTTTCTGAAAGAGGATCGCGCTTGCCTGCAGCAACTAATGCCGGAGCTTCAGCAGCTTCGTTGGTTTTAAAATTTCCGGCAGCTATTGTTTTTGAAAGGTTGGTCAGCATAATAATAAATCCACTAAGGAATACAACACCGGCAACTATTCTTATTTTGTACATGGGCACAACTTGTGTTACTGTTTCCATGAAATTGGGATAGGCCAGAAAGCCTTCGTTGGTATAATCGCGCCACATTAGCCATTGAGTAACAGCAGCCCAGTATAGGGGGATGGCGTAAATTAATATGGCTAGCGTTGAAAGCCAGAAATGGGCATTTGCAAGTTTCTCAGAGTATAGTTTTGTTTTAAAAAGTTTCGGAACCAACCAATAAAGCATTCCAAAAACAATACCTCCGTTCCAGCCCATTCCGCCAATGTGTACGTGTGCAATTGTCCAGTCGGTAAAATGTGTTATTTGGTTAACCGATTTTAGCGACATCATTGGTCCTTCAAAGGTTGACATGCCATATGCAGTAACCGCTACCACCAGAAATTTAAGCGAAGCACTGTCGCGCACCCTATCCCACGCGCCACGAAGGGTGAGCAATCCGTTTATCATACCTCCCCAGCTTGGGGCAATAAGCATAATCGAGAAGGTTACACCAAGTGCCTGCGCCCATTCTGGTAAGGCTTGGTATAGTAAGTGGTGAGGCCCGGCCCACATGTATAGGAAAATGAGCGACCAGAAGTGAATGATAGAAAGTTTATAGGAATAAATCGGGCGGTTGGCAGCTTTGGGCAGGTAGTAATACATTAATCCTAAAAATGGAGTGGTAAGGAAGAATGCAACGGCATTGTGCCCATACCACCATTGTACCACAGCATCCTGTGCGCCAGCGTAAATCGAATAACTTTTAAATAATGAAATGGGTAATTCCAAAGAATTAACAATGTGTAGCATGGCAATGCCCAGAAAAGTGGCCAGATACCACCATATTGCGGCATAAATATGGTGAACACGACGAACAATCAAAGTCCCAATCATATTCCAGCCAAAGGCTACCCATACCAGTGTAATTAAAATGTCAATTGGCCATTCCAATTCGGCATACTCTTTTCCTGTGGTAAAACCAGCTAAAAGAGTGGCAGCTCCAAGAACAATTACAGTTTGCCATCCCCAGAAATGAAATTTGCTTAAGCCATCGCTATACATTCGGGTTTTTAATAGTTTTTGCATGGAATAGTATACTCCTGCAAAGATTGCATTTCCTACGAAAGCAAAAATAATAGCATTGGTATGTACGGGCCTGACACGCCCAAATGAGGTGTACTCAATACCAAAGTTGAAAACAGGAAAGGCCAGTTGCAGAGCTGCAAGCAGGCCTGCCAAAATGCCAATAACACCCCAGGTTAGTGTAGCCAGTATAAATAATTTAACAATCTTATTGTCGTAATAATATTTTTGAATTTCCATAAATTAAGTCATTAAGTCTTAGGTTCTTCTTCTGAATCAACTTCTGTATCGTCATCATCGAATAATACCCGCAACGATGGAGTTTCGTTATCGTCGTATTGCCCGGTGCGAACTGCCCAAATAAATGCTCCCAGGAAAATGAGGGCAACGAACAAACTAGCTCCGATAAGCAGATAAAAAATATTCATGTTATTTTTTATTCAAACGAACGATTTTTATGATTTGCAATACAACGTAGGCTATGGTTAACCAAACCCCTGCAACAGTGGCAAGGTAAATGCCAATTAACCATAATGGTGTGTTTGGGTTTGTTGACCAAAGTACACCCCTTTGGGTTAAGATGAAATCTTTCGAAGGAATTCCTATTTTGGTTGGTTCCAGTGTTATCGGTTCTGATTCGTAACCATCAGCAGCAGAAACTACTATTGTAATGTTTCCGTCTTTGTCGCCAATGATATTGTTGGGGATGTTGAAGGACGCTTTCCCTTCAGAATCAGTAATTGCTTCTCCTAATGGTAAAGTGCCAAAAGCGCGTTTCGCACCAATTAGTATTGGTGCCTGAGCTAGTTTTTCGTACGTTCCTTTATTTTCGATTTCTGCCGAAATATCTATTATTATGGTTTGTTCTTTTACCTCTGCTGTTAATTTTGTTTTAACAGGAGGAGCCTCAACCATAACTGGCTCTCTGCCGGGATTGTAGTTCATAATGTAATTAACCAGGCGCCAGCGATCGTCCTCGCTTAGTGTGGTTTCAAATTGGGGCATTGCTCCGCGGCCTTTCGTAATTTTATAAAACAGCTCGCCTTCGGTATTGGCTTGCATGGCATCGGAGGTAACGTCGGGAGGAGGTGGAACTAATGCCAGTCCATTGTTTTTTCCTGCGTCGCCGTGGCACGATTTGCAGTTTATTATATAAAGGTCTTTTCCTTTTTTCACATTATCAATGTTGTATTCCACTGTGTTTTGCAAAGCCTTCTGGTCTTCCGGAACAATCCATTCCTGCGCATATGTTTGGCTTATCATCAATAGGATTAGAACGAAAAGTGTATTTAATTCTTTCATCATTCTCTAGTTTTTTGGGTTTGATAGTGTTTCGTGGTCAATACCTTGTTCTTTTGCATATTCCCAAATCGAAATAACAGGGAACATCTTGGCAAGAATTGTAATAATAAGCAAGGCAGCAGTAAAAGGAAGCACTGTTATCATTATTTCGGTTCCGGTTGGAGAGTAATGATGAAAATTCTCGGGGACATTTTGTACAGGAAGAAAGGGGTGCTCCAGGGTTGGAATGACAATGATGTAGCGTTTTAGCCACGAGGCAATTAAAACCACAACCGAAATAATCATTAGTGGCAAAGGTTTTCGTAAAGGCTTGAAAAGTAATAGCACAATGGGAATAATAAGACCTCCTAATTGAGCAAACCAAAATAGTATTGCATATTTTCCGGTAAATAATTCGCGTAGGTGAATACCTTCTGCCAATTTCATTTTGTACCCCGGCACCATAAATTCGTTAATATTGAAATACAGATACAGCAAACAGACCAAGACGAGCAGTTTGCCCATATTGTTAAAAGCTTTGTCGTTAAAATAATCCTGAAGATGATAACGAATGCGGTAGGCATACATGAGTAGAATTACCGCAGCGCTTCCGGCAACAAAAGCCCCTGCAACAAAGTAGGGGCCAAATATTGTCGTATCCCATCCTGCTCGTGGATTGGCTGCAAAAAGCCACGATGTTACGGTATGAATGGCTAATCCAACGGGGATAATTAATATCATTAGTACCCGCATGGCATGGCTCACAGTTTTATACTGTTCAGCATTTCCTTGCCAGCCCAACGAGAGAATTTCGTAGATTTTTATTTTCCACTTTGCAATAGCCGGATTTTTAGAATCGCGCAGAATGGCAAGATCTGGAATTAATGGCAAATAAAACAAGAGAACAGAGAGGGTCAGGTAGGTGGTGATAACGGTTACGTCCCATAATATGGGTGATGCAAATCGTCCGTGTAAAAAAACATTGAGAAATCTGTCGGGGCGCCCCATATCGGTAATTATAATAATCCCTGCCAATGCCACCGCAGCTATGGCTACCTGCTCGGCTACCCGCGAAATGGGCTTTGCCCAATCTATTTTCAATAAATGTAGTGTTGAGCTTATTAGAAAACCAACAAGGCTTACTGCCACAAAAAATACAAAGTTGGCAATGTACATTCCCCACGAAACGTAGTCGCGCATTCCGGTAACTCCAAGCCCATCCTTTATCTGTATGGCCCATCCCCAAATACCTACTACTGAAAACATGATTAAAAAGAAGTACCAGAAATGGGTGAGTTCATCGCGTACTACAATGGAGCGCGTTAAATCCTTGGTCATTTTATCGAATAACTTCCGGGATTCTTCCGGTGATTTTGGTTTCTTCATCGTTTAGAATTTTGTCAGTTATGAATGATATTCTTCTGTGTTTTCCTGAAACGGGAAAGCCCTCTCTTTGGGTGGAAGGTAATATACCCTTGGTCTGGTTCCCAGTTCTGCCATTAAAGTATAGGCTGCATTGTCTTTTATTAATTTGCTGAAACTTACTGTTTCTTTTGAGGTACCGTTGGTAACCGCATCTTCGTTTTGGTCGCCAAACCAGTAAACTCCATTCGGACACGCCGAAACGCAGGTCGGTAGTTTGCCGTCGCGTAGCCGGTCGGCACTAAACAAACATTTCGATATGGTTCCTTTTTTTTGCGGAACATTGGCTTCAATATTATACGTTACGCCTTCGTATTTTTCGGCATCGCGTGGCTCGAACCAGTTGAAAACCCGTGCCGAATAGGGACAGGCAGCAATACAAAAACGACAACCAATACAGCGCTCGTTGTCGATGAGTACAATGCCATCTTCGCGCTTAAAAGTTGCGTTAACCGGGCATACCTTTGTGCAGGGAGGATTGTCGCAATGCTGGCAAGGCTTGGGCATGTAATAGGGTGCTGTATATTCGGAGTCCTGCATTTGCAATACATTAATATGGTGCTGTTCCGGGCGCAGCTGATGATGGTTCTGACAAGCCTTCATACATTCGCGGGCATTTCGGCATTTCGACAAATCGATAACCATAACCCATTTTCTTCCGGAAATACCTTCACGGCCTTGTTTTTGATTTTTGCTCAGGCTGGGTTTTTCGGCCGGTTTAAGCTGAGCCTTATCTACTTCAACCAGTTCGCCGCTCGATGTTAATAAGGTAATTTTATCGCCACTGGTGGTTTCAACTCTGGAGCATGAATTTAGTATGCTGGAGCTTCCAATAACCCCGGCTGCCCCTAGCGATGCGCCCAAAGTTTTCATGAAATTTCTACGTGAATTCTTTTCCATAAACAGACATTTTTATCGAATGGGTATTCGTTAAATTGTTTCTCAACTCTACTAATTTACAAAATAACAGGTAAGGCACAAATTGTTTAAGTGCCTTAAGAATAAAAGACGAGATTGCCTTTAAATAGTAGGAGTGAGCGAGTTAGAGAACGACAGATAAGGGGTCTTTTTTTTATTGATAATTTGTAGATATGAATAAGGGTAGATATTCAGAGATAAATGTATTTCGAAACAACACAAACATATTTAATTTTTGTGAGCTTATTTTGGGTGTCTCATTGGCAATTTTAACCGTGTAAAAGCAAACATAAGCTTATGGTTTACTGTTGTAAAGCATACTTTAAATAGATTGTGGGTAAGCGGTTTTTTCTAAAAACAGAACCATTAATAATTAATTCAACCTTCCTTTTAATCTCAGTCCGATTCAAAATATTCTACCAAAAATTACCGCAAAATTTTTACGAAGAATATTTTACATCCTTTTTTTATTGTATTCGACTGAAAAATAACTTAGTTGTCAAACAGTTGTGAAATTTTGCGTTTGTGGAAGATTTGAAATAACTTAAACAAGTGAATTGATGACTACCAGTATCTTTAAAATCGGATTAATGAAAACATCTCATTTTTATAAGTTTGGATTATTGGGCTTAATACTACTTGTTTTTGGAGGCAGAGTTTGTGGTCAATCCGTAATAAACCCAACAGCCACAAATGAGGATGTTGAAATTGGAGTTGTTGAGCATCTCAATGAATATCTTCCCGATAGTATTGCTTTAGTGAATGAAAATGGAGAACAGGTTTGGTTAGCCGATTTAATTGATAAACCAACCATTATTAATTTTGTTTACTACCGCTGTCCGGGTATTTGCAGCCCTCTAATGGAGGCGGTTGCCGGAGTAATGGATAAGTCTGAATTGGTGCCAGGTGTGGATTATCAGGTGCTTACCATTAGTTTCGATCCACGAGAAACCATCGATTTGGGAATTAGGAAAAAGGTAAACTACCTCAACCTGATGACTAATAATGACAAAGTAGAAGAAGCGAAAATCGGATGGAGATTTTTTGTCTCGGATAGTGCCAGTATTATTAAAGCCACCAATGCCACGGGGTTTAAATATAAAAAAACCGGGAACGATTTTTTGCATGCAGCTTCGCTAACGGTAATCAGCCCCGACGGTAAAATAACCCGCTACCTAAATGGAATGTATTTTTTGCCATTCGAATGGAAAATGGCCATTGTGGAAGCTTCGAAAGGACAGGCTGGGCCAACTCTTAATAAGGTTCTGCGATATTGTTTTACCTATGATCCGGTTGGGCAATCGTATGTGTTAAATATTACAAAGGTTAGCGGAACCATAATTTTGTTTTTTGCTTTGGTTTTATTGCTGTTTTTGGTGTTAAAACCAAGGCGTAACAAAAAATCAAAAATTAATTAGCCGATATTAAGCCGCTTATTGTTAGTGTTTTATGTTAACAATTGTTTTTAAGCCAGCGAATTAAATTTTTTTAATATAAACTGAAATTTATGCCTGTAATGAGTGCTGTTAATGGATCCAATTACTTAACGTATCAAGGAAAATACAAAGGTTTTCTCGGGTGGATTTTTTCGACCGACCACAAGCGTATTGGGCTTCTTTATCTATTCTCGATTGGAGCAATGTTTTCCATTGGTGTGTTATTGGGGCTGGCTATGAAACTTGAATTATTGGCACCCGGAAGAACCATTATGGAGGCTCAAACCTACAATGCAACTTTTACGGTGCACGGTGTAATTATGATTTTTATGGTTGTAGTTCCAGGGCTTCCTGCTGTATTTGGCAACCTGTTGCTGCCCATCATGATTGGAGCAAAAGATGTTGCATTTCCTAAACTAAATTTGTTATCGTGGTGGTTATATGTTTTGGGTGTGGTATTGGTAATCTCTTCCCTGCTTTTTGGTTCGGGTGTTCCCGATACAGGCTGGACTTTTTACGCTCCTTACAGTTTTAAGTCGGGTACAAATTTATTGCCTGCCGTTTTTGGTGCTTTTGTGCTCGGTTTTTCCTCCATCTTAACAGGATTAAACTTTCTGGTGACCATCCATCGCCTGCGTTGCCCGGGCATGAAATGGACTAAGCTGCCCCTTTTTGTCTGGACACTCTACGGAACGGCCTGGATTCAGCTGTTGGCAACACCGGTAGTAGGAATCACCTTGTTACTGGTTGCTCTCGAAAGAGTATTTAATATTGGAGTTTTTGACCCTGCATTGGGCGGCGACCCCATTCTTTATCAGCACCTGTTTTGGATTTATTCCCATCCGGCAGTTTATATTATGATTTTACCAGCCATGGGAGCCATATCCGAAATTATTCCAACTTTTTCCCAGAAACACATCTTTGGTTATAAGGCAATTATAGCTTCAACCATGGCAATTGCATTTGTGGGTTACTTGGTGTGGGGGCATCACATGTTTACGGCCGGAATGAGTGGCACCGCACAATATTATTTCTCGCTACTCACTTTTATTGTGGCTATACCGAGCGCTATTAAAGTTTTTAACTGGATATCGACCATGTACAAAGGTTCCATAAATATTCAAACGCCTTTTTACTGGGCAATCTCTTTTATTTTTGTATTTATGGTTGGCGGTTTAAGTGGGCTCGTTTTGGGGGCTCTTGCTACCGATGTTCATGTTCACGATACGGCTTTTGTTGTGGCCCACTTCCATTACATAGTATTTGGCGGAACAGGTTTTGCTTTTTTTGCCGCCATGCATTATTGGTTTCCTAAAATATTCGGACGTATGTATAATTTGAAATGGGCAAATATTGGCTGGCTCATCTTTTCAATTGGATTTCTTGCTCTTTATTCTCCCATGTTTTATTTGGGTATGATGGGAATGCCCCGTCGTTACTACGATTATCTCGATGAATTTCATGGGGGAAATGTACTTAGCACTTTCGGCTCGTGGATTCTAGGTTTCGGATTTGCTATTATTCTGATTAATTTAATCCGTTCAGCAAGAAAAGGTGAAAAAGCAGAAGCTAATCCCTGGAGAGGAAAAACCCTGGAATGGACAGTTCCGTCTCCTCCTCCGGTTTTAAATTTTGAAACAGAACCTGTCCTCGGAGAGGAAGACGGACCGTATAATTATGAATAAAATTTGACTGATATGGAAGGACAAGCTCATCATCTTGAACATCCGGATATGTACGATCCTGAGTCGTCGAAGGTTGGTATGTGGTTGTTTATTTTTACCGAACTGCTGTTGTTTGGCGGCCTTTTCATTGTTTATTCGGTTTACCGATACCTAAATGCGGAAGCATTCCATTTGGCTGCCGAGGAACTGAATACTGCTATTGGTGCATTTAATACCATTATTTTACTCGTTAGCAGCATGGCTATTGCAATGTCAACAACTGCCTTGCAAAAAGGTCAGAAACGAGTTGCCATAAGGTTGGTTGTATTTACTCTTTTTATTGGTGTTGTTTTTCTTGTAAATAAGTATTTCGAATGGGGAATTAAAATAGATCATGGTATTTGGCCGGGCTCTGAGCACATGCTTGAGTCGATGAGCCAGGGCGAAATCCTGTTTTTTGGGCTTTACTTTGTGATGACCGGATTACATGCTGTACACATTGTTGTGGGGCTGATAATTATGGGGTTTGCCATACACGGAATAAGAACAGGGAAGGTAAATGCGAAAAGGCCTTCGCTGCTCGATAATTGTGGCTTGTACTGGCATTTGGTTGATTTAATCTGGATTTTTCTTTTCCCGTTGTTCTATTTAATAAACTAAATAACTTCAATATGTCAGAAGAAAAACATCATATTGTGCCCTATCGATTGTACGTAATTGTATTGCTGGCATTGGTTTTTATAACCTTTGCATCAATCGGTATAACTCAAATTGGTATTGAAACCTACACTGTTGCCGGTGCCTTGATTTTTGCCATGGCTAAATCGTATTTGGTATTGACCTATTTTATGCACCTGAAATACGATAACCTTTATATTCGGATTATGGTGGCTTTTGTGTTTCTTATTTTTGTGGTTGTAATTGTAATTACCTTTTTAGATTACTTATATAGAATGTAAATATGTATAGTTCAGATATAAGCAAAGCTTCGAATTTTGTGCAGGGTGTTGATACTGCATTCTTAATCATTCTTGGAATTTCCTTTTTATTCCTGATTGGTTTAACTGTGGTAATGTTGGTTTTTATATTTAAATACAACAACAAAAAAAATCCGAAAGCCACTCAAATTAAAGGAAGCCTTAAGCTGGAAATTGTGTGGACCATTGTTCCTTTTCTGTTAACCATGCTAATGTTCTACTACGGATGGGCCGGTTGGAAGCCAATGCAAAAAGCTCCAAAAGACGCCATGGAAATTACTGTTTATGGCCGAATGTGGAATTTTACGTTCGAATACGACAATGGTAAACGCACCGATACGCTTTATCTTCCAAAGGATAAGCCTATTAAGCTTAATTTAGTGGCAATGGATGTTTTGCATAGTTTATACATCCCTGCTTTTAGGGTAAAGCAAGATATGGTTCCCGGGAAAGAAAACAATTTTATGTGGTTTGAACCTCAAAAGTTGGGAACCTACGAGTTGTATTGTGCAGAATACTGTGGTTTGCAGCATTCTTACATGTATTCGTATGTTAAGGTGATGGAAGCTGCCGATTTCGAAAACTGGATAGCAGATACCACGCATCTTGCCGCTTCAGCTGCCGAACTTGAATCGCCGGCTGTTACGGGTAACCGAATAATGCAGAATATTGGCTGCTTTGCCTGTCATTCGAAAGATGGCGCCCGGCTTGTTGGCCCAAGTTTTAAGGGGATTTGGGGAATAGAACGGAAGGTGACATCGGGAAAAGAAAGCCGTGTGGTCAAGGTTGATGAGGAATACATTAAAACATCGATTTATGATCCGAATGCCGACATTGTGGATGGTTTTTCAAAAGGCTTAATGTTGTCTTATGAAGGGCAACTCTCAGAAGACGATATTTCGAACATTATTGAGTACCTGAAAACGATTAAATAAGTTTTAGGAAGCTGTTGTAGCTGGTACATGGTGCGAAATGGAATTATAAGGCTCATTTTTATTTGTTATTGGCATGATTACCTGGGGTTTGAAGGAACAATTAAAAATAATATACGAACTTGGTAAGGTAACGATCTCAATGTCGGTGGCATTGTCGGCGCTAACTGGCTATGTACTTTTTTCAGGAAATGTAGACAGGAAGGGCTGGCTGCTAATGCTTGGTGTATTTTTAATGGCTTGCAGTGCAAGTGTTATCAATCACTGGCAAGAGCGACATGTTGATGCCCAAATGCCACGCACTAAAAATCGTCCAATTCCATCGGGAAAAATAAAGGCATTTCACGCTTTGATTTTAGCTGCAGGAATTGCCTTAACCGGATCTGCGGTAATGTATCTCAGCAACCCGATAATCGTAATGGTTTTAAGTTGGGTAACCTTGTTTTTTTATAATGTCGTTTATACCCCACTTAAAAAGGTTTCTGCATATGCGGTTGTTCCGGGCTCAATAATAGGAGCTTTGCCACCGGTGATAGGCTGGGTAGGGGCTGGCGGGAGTGTAAATTCGGAAATAATTTTATTGGTAGCCGCTTTTTTCTTTATTGGCCAAATTCCACACTTCTGGTTGTTGATGCTGATGTTTGGCGAACAATATAAACTAGCTAAATTGCCGAGCCTTTCCCAAATTTTTAACGAAGAACAAATTAAGCGGGTAACTTACTCCTGGATAATAACAACCGCGGTAGCCGCATTTTTAATCATCCTTTTTGTTATCAACAATAAAGTTATTGTGTTTCTGCTTCTGATATACATCTTTTATTTTTTATTTTCGCTTGCCAGGGAGTTAATTGTTCAGGAAAAACGAAAAGTACGTTTGTCATTTCTCAAGCTGAATATCCTTTACTTGTCTATGATGATATTTTTAATTGTGGACGGTTTGTTGCGTACTTCGTAAAGATTTATATACAAGTGCTTTTATTTAACTACCTTTGTACATCTTTTTAAAAATATTTCATGACGTTTGAGGAACTAGGAATAAATTACGACCTTTTGGATGCTATAGAATACATGGGATTTAAAGAGGCAACACCTATTCAGGAAAAGGCAATCCCAATTATTTTGGATGGCCAAGATTTAATAGCCTGTGCACAAACAGGAACAGGGAAAACAGCTGCCTTTTTATTACCAGTACTCGATTTAATTGCCGACCTCCCGGGGGGCCAGACTTCAACTTTAATTGTTGTTCCAACGCGCGAGTTGGCTATGCAAATCGATCAGCAGGTGCAGGGAATTGGTTATACAATGGGCATTCAGTCTATTGCCCTTTATGGTGGTGGCGATGGCGATGAATGGGGCCAGCAAAAAACAGCACTTACTAAAGGTGCCGATATTATAGTTGCCACTCCCGGGAAATTAATTTCTCATCTGAATTTGGGTTATGTAAAATTTGATACCATTCAGTTTCTTATTCTTGATGAGGCCGATCGGATGCTCGATATTGGGTTTTACGATGATCTCATTAAAATCATCTCCTATCTTCCCAAAGAAAGGCAAACGCTGATGTTTAGTGCCACCATGGCACCTAAGATTAGAAATCTGGCTTCGCAAATTCTGCATAATCCGAAGGAAATTAATATTGCCATGTCGAAACCTGCCGAGGGGGTACTACAGGCAGCCTACTTAATTTATAACAAACAAAAAAACGATTTGGTAACCCATCTTATTTCCGATAACCCGGAATACGATAGTATCCTTATTTTTTGTTCAACAAAAAGGGCAACCACCGAATTGGCAAGAGCGCTAAAAAGAAAGAAATTTGATGCTGAAGCAATTTCTTCGGATTTAGAGCAGAATGAACGAGAGCAAGTGTTGCTCGGATTCCGTTCGAAACGAATACGGATTTTGGTGGCTACCGATGTTATGAGCCGCGGGATTGATATTAAAGACATTAACCTGGTTATTAACTACGATGTGCCCAACGATGCCGAAGATTATGTGCATAGGGTAGGAAGAACCGCGAGAGCCGACTCTACGGGGGTGGCTCTAACCCTGGTGAACGAGGACGATATGTACAAGTTTTCGCTCATTGAAGAATTAATTGAACGCGAAGTGTTTAAAATTCCAATTCCCGAACATTTGGGAGCTGGGCCCGAGTGGAAAACTCCTACGAAAAAACGTAAAGGCAGCCGGGGGAATTTTCATAAATATAAAAAAGGATCGGCACAGCATCAGCACCGAAATACCTACAAAAAGAAAAAATAGTATAGTGTAATTTGTGGTTCGTCAATTCGAAATTCGTAACTTATTGATGTAACCAAAATTCACGATTATGAAAATTAAGAGATTCCTATTGTTTCTTTTTTTTCTCAACATTATTTTTTTCTCTCATGCTCAAAATTCAGACTCAACATTGGTTCGTATTGAAACGAGCGATGGAAATGAGTTTGTTGGAAAGATAATTGGAGAAAATGCACTTCAGGTTGTGTTAAGCACAACAAATCTGGGGGAGATTACGATTCAGAAAAAGGACATTAAATCGCAGGTCCTTATTTCTCAAAAGCAGATAAAGGAAGGGAAGCTGTGGTTTGTAAATCCTCAGGCTACCAGGTATTTTTGGGCTCCAAATGGCTACGGATTAAAAAGGGGCGAAGGGTATTATCAGAATATTTATGTATTGTACAATCAGGTTTCAGTAGGAGTTACTGATAACTTTTCCGTGGGCGGTGTTTTAATCCCGCTCTTTTTATTCGCGGGGGGGCCAACTCCTTTATTTGTAATCCCAAAATTCTCAATACCCATTCAAAACAATAAGCTAAACCTTGGAGTTGGTGCACTGGTTGGAACAATAGTTGGAGAAGAAACCGGAGCCGTTGGATTGCTTTATGGGTTGTCTACATTTGGTTCTCCCGACAATAACGTTTCTATAGGTTTAGCCTACGGTTTTGCCGATGGAGACTGGGCCAGCTCTCCGTTGATTAACATTAGCGGTTTGTTTCGGATTTCAAGCCGGGGATATTTTATCACCGAAAATTATTTTATCGATAGTGGTGGTGTAATTGCTATGGGAGGGCGATGGATTATTAAAAAAGCTTCGCTCGATTTTATGTTTGGAGTCCCTTTGGGAATTGAAGGCGGTTTGGTGATTATACCTGCATTAGGTTTTACTATCCCATTTACAAGCAAATAATCTTTACCTTTGCTCCCGAATAAAGTATGATTTTAATGAACAAATTATTTTTGATAGTTATAACCATTCTTTTTCTTTTTTACGGTTGCCACCAAAAAACGCAGCCCGAAAAAGAGATTACAATCAGGGGTTGGAACATACTTACCGACCACACTCCAACTGCGTATAAAACACTTAATGCTGGTGTTGCTTATAACATAAATCAGCTGCAATTATCGCATCAAATTTGTCAGAATCTAAAAGACGTAAAAAACCAGTGGAACCGAAATATTGTAAATGGGTTAACAAAAAAAGCTCACGAGTCAGGTATTCCCGAGGTAGTGGTTTGGGATCATGCCCTGTATCAACTCAATTATTATCCCGATAGGTATAAAGTAAACGACAGCACACAAATTAATCTCGATAATCCAAAGTTTTGGAAGTGGTTGAAAGCCGATTACCGAAAGATGCTCGACCACATTCCTGAAATAAACGGTATTGTTTTAAATTTTGCTGAAACCGGCGCTCGGGTTGAAAATCAATATTCGGAACAATTAAAAACGCCTGAAGAAAAACTGGCTGCCTTGGTCGATTCGTTAGCATCGGTGGTGGTGAAGGAGCGAAACATGAAACTGTACATTCGAAGCTCCAGTTACAAAAGCTCTGAACGAGCTACGCTAGAGAACAGTTTAAAGCTGATTAAAACGCCCGGTATTGTTGTGGTCGCAGGGGAAAGTTCGTCCGATTTTTTTACTGCCGAACCTGATAATTCGTGGATAAAAGATATTTCGTTGCCGGTAATTGTTGAATTCGATTGCGCACACGAATTTCAAGGCCAGGGAATTGTGGCCAGCATTTTTCCTGAAACTCATTTAAAATGGTGGAAATATTATCAAAAGCTTCCCAATGTAATTGGCTATTCCATTCGTACCGACCGATACAATAAATCTTCTATTCTGGGTAATCCTTCAGAGATAAATTTGTATGCAATTTCTAAATCGACAGAAAACCCTGATGTCAGTTATGACGAGATTGCAGAAGGTTTTATTGCTGAACAGTTTGATTCTGCAGCTATCCCTTATATAAAGCCTCTTTTTAAAATTGCACCTGATATTATACTAGCGTCGTTTTTTACACTCGGCTTAAACACTACAAATCATTCGAGGCTCGATTTTGATTTCGCTTCCGTTTATTCCCGGTGCGTTTCGGAGAGCTGTCTTCGTAACCCTCAAATTGAAATTGCCCATGGCGTAAATAAATCGTTTCGCTTTTGGACTGATGTTGTGAATCATCTTGCTCCGGCAAAGTACAAATTGTCCGAAAAGGTTAATCCTGAAGATTATCCGCTAGCTTTTCAAAACAATTGGATTCAGCCTGAGGAGTTGATGGATTCTACCTATTTGCAATATATCTTAACCGAAAAAGAGTATGCGGTTCAGCAGGCAGAAAAAGCGATGAAAATTATTAATGAGGCAAAGGTTCACTGTGGCAACCCGAAGAACTTTAATAAGCTTTACCATACCTTTAACCGTACATTAATGAGTGCCAAACTGCGGAAAGCCTATGCCCAGGTTTATTACGCCCAACGAATATGGAACCGCGGAGAGGAATTCAGAAGCGATAGATTGCAGCAGCTAATTTCTGATGGTTTAAAAGAGATTGTTGCTGAGTCGGAACTTATTACTGCATACCGGCGCGGCGGTGCCAAAGGACAATACAACTGGAAAAATGATGCAATTATTGCCCTCGATTTGGTGGATGAAATTAACCGGACAAACATTCTGGCTGAAAAATAGTATCGTTAGTATGTTCTTTTATTAACCCAAAAGTACTTCCGAAGTACGTGCCTATTCCTGCTAAAAATAAGATGAAGCCGGGTAAATGTTTAAAGTTGTACTGAGTTTGTTAGAAATTATGGTTTTTCTTCTCCTTCAGCTTTGGTCTTTGACATTCTCCTTTTTCCTTGTTACTTTTGCGCTCTTAAAATTATAAAAATGAGTCGGGTAGTAGTTGGACTTTCAGGAGGAGTAGATTCAAGTGTAGCAGCCTACTTGCTAAAAGAGCAGGGGCACGATTTAATTGCACTTTTTATGGTGAACTGGCACGAACGTGTTGGCAATATTACAAGTGCATGTACCTGGGAAGACGATGCCTTTATTGCCAAAATGGTTGCTAAAAAACTCGATATTCCCTTTCATATTGTCGATTTAAGTAAGGACTATAAAAAGCGGGTGGTGGATTATATGTTTGCCGAGTATCAGGCAGGACGCACTCCTAATCCGGATGTGCTGTGTAATCGCGAGATTAAATTCGACACCTTTTTGGATGAGGCCATGAAATTTGATGCCGATTTTGTGGCAACCGGTCATTATTGCCGGAAAACAGAAATTGAAGTGGAAGGGGAAACCATTCATCAGCTTTTGGCAGGAAAAGATCCCAATAAAGATCAGAGTTACTTTTTGTGCCAGCTTAATCAGCAACAGCTTTCAAAAGCGATGTTCCCCATTGGGGAATTGTTAAAGCCGAAAGTTCGCGAAATAGCTCGTGAGCAAAACCTGCCAACTGCCGAACGTAAGGACTCACAGGGAATTTGTTTTGTCGGGAAAGTGGATTTGCCAACCTTTCTGCAACAACAGCTGAAACCCAAAGTTGGTAATGTAATTGAAATTGCTGCCAGTTTTATGGAAAAGAAAAAGCAGATTGATGTTTCAGAAGAACAATACAAAAAGCTGTGTTTCGCGTTTCCATATAAACCGTGGAATGGAGAAGTAATTGGTGAACATCAGGGCGCCCATTTCTATACCGTTGGGCAACGCAAAGGGTTAAACATTGGCGGCCGAAAAGAGCCGCTTTTTGTGCTCGGAACGGATGTGAAAAGAAATATAATATACGTTGGAGAAGGAACCAATCACCCCGGATTGTATAGAAAAGGATTATTTGTTGCCAGTGAAAATATGCACTGGATTAGGCACGACTTAAAAATGAAACCGGGCGAAAAACGCGACTTCGATATTCGCATTCGCTACCGCCAGCCGCTGGAGAAGGGAACCATTCATGTAAAAGAAGATGGTGCCTGGTTTTTGTTTGATGATGAACAACGCGGAATAACTTCGGGGCAATTTGCAGCCTGGTATCTCGATGATGAGTTAATCGGTTCGGGGGTAATTGCATAATAACAGGATGCTAAATATAGTTTTTTGTAAAAGCAAATAGCAGCCTGTAACCGGGCTTGTCAATGTCGTTTCTTTAAAGCTTTTTATTCCCCTTTTATCTGTCGGCATTTTTCCTTACGAAGGGAAAAAAGCAGGATGGAAAGTACGAAACCTTGATGTAAGGCCGAAAATTTGTTTAGAGCTTGTTCCTCATATTGGGAGCTCCTGAAAGGGTGAGGGGTAAATCTCTTTACTAAACGACATTGAGACTTAGGGTGAACACGAAGTGCTTTTAAAGACTGGTTTTTGTCATTTTTATGAAAACGTAGGATGGCACAAAAGAATCTTTTAGTAGTTTGAATCACCATTTACTGTCAACTTTCTTGCTTGTTCTGACTTCTGTCTTCGGACTTTATCTTAACTTAGCGCAAAATTTTTCGGAAATGATAAAATCAATGACAGGCTTTGGGAAAGCCGAATTCGAGGTAAATAATAAAAAAATAACCATCGAAATAAAATCGCTGAACAGCAAGCAAATTGATATTAATACCCGCACTCCTGTTCTTTATAGGGAGAAGGATATTATAATTAGAAAAGCAATTGCGGAAGCATTAACCCGCGGTAAAGTTGATTTGAATATTTACGTTGAGAACCTGGGCGACGAAACCAATTCGAAAATTAACGAGCCCATTTTAAAGGGATACTTCAATCACCTGAGTAAAATGAGTAAGGATCTGGGATTGCAGGTTGACCATTCTACCTTACAGGCTGCTATGCGTTTGCCCGATGTTGTTAAAACCGAATACGAAACGCTTGATGAAAGCGAATGGGAAACCATTTATGCCAATATTTTAAAGGCACTGGAAGATATTAACGACTTTCGTGCAACCGAAGGCGAAGCTCTGGCGGTAGATATTATTGGAAATGTGGAAAGCATTCACCAACTTTTAAAAGATGTTGAGCCTTTCGAAAAACAACGAATTGAAGCGGTTAAGACGCGTTTAACCGATAATCTCGAAGCCCTTAAATTAAACGGAAATGTTGATGAAAACCGTTTTGAACAGGAGTTGATTTTTTATCTGGAGAAATTAGACATTAACGAGGAAAAAGTGCGATTGGCTAACCACTGCGAATATTTTTTCGAAACTGCAAAACAAAACGGGGCATCAGGGAAAAAGCTCGGTTTTATTTCGCAGGAAATAGGCCGCGAGATAAATACCATCGGTTCAAAAGCCAATAATAACGACATTCAGCGTATAGTAGTGCAAATGAAAGATCATCTTGAACGGGTGAAAGAACAGTTGCTTAATGTGCTGTAGGGTAATATTAAAAAAAATAGAGTAGAAAAATTCTGAAGCTTGTAGCTTAAAAATGAAAGGCAAATTAATTGTATTCTCCGCTCCATCGGGAGCAGGAAAAACCACCATAGTGAAACATCTGTTGCAGCAAGGTTTCAACCTCGAATTTTCAATATCAGCAACCAGCCGCCAGGCACGCCACACCGAAACTCATGGCAAAGATTATTACTTTTTGTCGGAGGAAGAGTTTAGGGCAAAAGTTGAAAATAACGAGTTTTTAGAGTGGGAAGAAGTGTATAAAGGCACTTGTTACGGAACCCTAAAAAGTGAGGTGGAACGAATCCGGGAGTTGGGAAAAAATGTAATCTTCGATGTGGATGTTGTTGGTGGACTGAATATAAAAAAATATTACGGCGATGATGCTCTCGCTGTGTTTGTGGAGCCTCCGTCGGTGGCAGAACTCCGAAACCGATTAATTGGCCGCTCAACCGATAGTGAAGAAACAATTGCTATGCGCGTTGCCAAAGCCGAACACGAATTAAGTTTTGCCCCGCAGTTTGATGTGGTAATTACCAACGATAAACTGGAAGTGGCTTTTAAGGAGGCGGAAAAGATTATTTCTGGTTTTTTGAAATAACAATGATTTTCTTCGTTTAGCTTAGGTCTTTCTGTAACTGTGGCTTGTCTGTTTTTTTTTAGTAAGTTGACCCTTTCGAATACAATACCCTTCGGCATCTCAAATTCATAAAAGGGCATGTTCAAATTAATCGTTAGTTGTATGTTTTACAGGTGTTACGCCACATTTCAATTTGTGTAATATATAAACGATATGTTCTTTTTCGAGTTGTTTTATAGTTCAATTGGGAATGATAATGTATTTTATTTAGCATATTATTTATTTTTATTATTGCAGTTTCTCTCGTTTTTTTAGTTTTGTGTTTATACGGAAATTTATACGCAGTAATGAAAATAGAAAAAATGATTAAGTCAGTAATAGTAGGCTTATCCTTTGCAGTAATACAATTGATTATAGTAAAATTTGCATTTCCGTTTTCCGGAATGGGGAGTAATAATATGGGGACTGTAATTGTTAGGCACATTATATTAACGATTGCTTTTTTTTGTAGTATATTCTTTATTGCAAAAGATTACTATTTTACCTATGTCAATAAAGATACCTTATATAAGGAAAATAAGAGATTTAGAGCGAATACAATTTACGATGCAGTACCACTTCTGCGAACTGTTTTTGTGGTAATGTTTATTCCTGTAATGATATTGTTTTGGACAGTAAATCGAGAATTAGGCAGAAAAAGTATTAATGTTGCGCTGCTTGCTTTAAGTTCCGGGGCAGGCATTATTTATTACTACAAGAATAAAAAGAAGTTTTCCAATAAGGGTTACGCTTATCTTTATTTTACAGGTCTTTTGTTGGGCTCGGTTGCAGTATATAACATGCCTCTTTAACGTAAAGCTTATAAATAGATAACAGTTGAGCAGTGTGTGATAATTTATATTTTTGTGTTTAATTGCTTATACGTATTTTAGTGCTTGTAATTTGTAACGTATCCGATGAGCAACATTGTAACCGACATTCTCGCACCCAAAACAAACCTTCAGTTAAAAGTAGGATTGTATTTTGGCTCTTACAATCCCATTCACATTGGGCATATGGCCATTGCCAATTATATGGTTGAATACGCCGATATCGATCAGCTTTGGTTTGTTGTTTCACCGCTAAATCCATTTAAAAAAAAAGGAAATCTGTTAAACGATTACCACCGACTGGAGCTGGTACACCGGGCTGTTGATGGAGATAACCGTTTTCGGGCTTCCAATATTGAATTTAAACTTCCAAAACCAAGCTATACGGTTGATACTTTGGCTTACTTAAAAGATATGTATCCCGATTATAAATTTGTTGTTATGATCGGGTCCGATAATTTGAAGAATTTTCATAAATGGAAAAACTTTGAAACCATCCTCGAAAATTATGGGGTAATCGTGTATCCTCGTCCTGGGTTTGAAAAATCAGAAGAGGGTATGCATAAAAATATTACCGTTGCAGAAGGGGCTCCGCTAATGGAGATCTCTTCGTCGTTTATCCGCAAGGCCATTCATGAAGGCCGGGATGTGCGCCATTTTATGCCGCAAAAATGCTGGCAGTATCTGGATGAAATGAATTTCTATAAGAAATAGTTTTGTTTTTATATACAGGGAATTGGCATTTGATGTAAACGTTATGCTGAGTCTGCAGGCAGCCAAAGGGTAATGGCGAGCTTTCTATTGTTGATTGATTAGTTATACTTAGGCCAGAAAAATGGTAGAATCCGGATTCTTTTACAGTACTTTTATTGATCCTGTTTTAAGGTCGTTGCGTGAAAAGGTGGCCGCACATGTTTCTTGCGGCGAATCGGTAATTGATATTGCCTGCGGAACAGGTGCCCAGGTTTTTAAACTCTCGGAAAAAGTGAAACGCTCTGTTGGTGCCGATTTATCAGAATCGATGATTGCTTACGCCCGGAAAGAAGGTGAAATACGTGGAGTTACGAATGCCGATTTTGTGGTGGTTGACGTAACTGATTTATCACAATTTGCTGAAAACGAATTTGATGTAGCTGTTCTGTCGTTAGCATTGCACCAGTTTGATTCAGAAATATACCCCAATGTATTGTCTGAAATGAAGCGGATTTCTCAGCGCATTATTATTGTGGATTACACGGTGCCTTTACCAAAAAATATTGCAGGAATTACCGGGAAAACCATTGAATATCTTGCCGGAAGAGAACACTTCCGAAATTTTAGAAAATATTACCATTTGGGTGGATTGCTGCCCCTTCTTGAAAAAAATGGATTATCGGTTCATTCTTCGGAGGCCCTTGGAGGCGGCGTATTTTCTCTTGTCGTTTGCTCGGGGTAATGCCTCTTTGATTATGAAATTGACATCTGGTCGATCAGTAATGAAAGAAATTTAACCATTATCTCGATTCTTTAACATTTTCTAAATCTGTTTAACAGTATTTTATATTGCTTAAGTCGGTTTAACACAAATCTGAAATATATTTGAAACATAATTTAGAAAACAGAAAACAAAGCAGTGTTCAGAAAAAGTTAGACTTTATTGGGGATTCCATGCTGCAGGAATCCCCTTTTTGTTTGCCAAATTGGTTAAGCAGTCATTTTGTTTGTCGAAAAGAAAATCGATTTAAGAGTTCTTACTTATTGGTAACTTGGACTGATATATTTTGCACTTCTCAAATTGTGCAGTTCAAGCGGGAGTTTGGTTTGAATAAAGATTTTGTTCAAAATGCCTAACCCGGGGTAGGCCAGGTTTCGTGATGCAATTATTTGTTCATTTGTTCTTTTAACCATTTGGGGCGGTTGGTGGTTATTCCTGTAACACCAATGTCGGTGAGGCGTTGCGCTTCGGCCGGATCGTCAACGGTCCAGGCACAGACTTCCAGATTGAGCGATTGAGCAAGTGCCATAATTTCCTCATCGATGAGCGAACTTTTAAGGCTTACACCGCTTAACCCTTTGGTAGCAACTTGCTGCATTTTCTTTTTTAACCCGGGTTTTAAGCTACTAAGCCAGTAGCATTTGTTTTCCGGAAATCTTTTATGCGTTTTTAAAATGGTATTCCAGTTAAAACTAATGAATACAAGTTGGTCCAGCTTTCCTGATTTTTCTATACAGCGGCTCAAAGCCGGCAATATTTCATCTCCGCATTTTATTTCAACCACCAATGTTTTGCCTTCAGGAATTGTACTAATTATTTCGGAAAGAAAGGGGATTTTTTCCCCTTTAAACTCTTCACCCTTCCAGGAACCGGCATCTAAATCGCGTAATAAAATAGAGGGAGTTTTTTGTATATCCAGGTTTTTCTTTTCGCTGCAAGTTCTTTTTGTACTATTGTCATGAATAACCATTACCCGGTTGTCTTTCGATAAATGAACGTCAATTTCAACTGCATCTGCATCCAGCTCCCAGGCTAGTTTTACCGATGCCACCGTATTTTCAGGGGCCAGGGAGGAAGCCCCGCGATGTGCAATAAATATATTTTGAGCCGAAAGATTAAATCCCATTAGTATAAAGGTTATTGCTAAAATAATTCTCATATTCGTTTTTTTCTTAATTGTAGTTTTAGTTTCGCGACTAATTTAAAAAGGAAATAAATATTTTAGCAACTTTTAAGTTAAAAGTGTAGTTTTGCCCCTGATTTTTAAACAATATTAACAGCTTCCGTAGGTGCATTAATTCCTGATTTTATTAATTAATGGCAAAAACAAAAAAGGATAGGCTTCACCGATTTTTCGCCAACCTGGGTAATTACCTGGTTGTGTTTTTATTGAAAGGGATTTCGTTACTGCCCTTTGGCTTTTTATACGGTTTGTCCGATTTTTTCTTTCTTCTGAACAAATACATCTTTAAATATCGCTATGCGGTAGTGCTGGAGAACCTCGAATTTGCTTTTCCCGAAAAATCAAAAGGTGAAATTGCTCAAATCTGCGATAATTTTTATCACCACTTTTCCGATTTAACATTTGAGGTAGTAAAGCTGTATAATTTATCCGAAAAGCAATTAGCGAAACGAATTAGTTTTTCGGGACTTGATGCCTGGGAGCGAATTACCGGCAAACACAATGGCTCAATCGTTTTAGCTTATCACTACAACAACTGGGAGTGGAATGCTCTTGTTGAAACCCGCTTTAAATATCCCATACTGTGCGTTTATAACCCCCCGCGCAATAACAAGCCCATGGAGGATTTTCTTTCACACTCGCGCGGGAAATGGGGCGGAGTAGTGATACGAACCGGCTCGGCAGCACGCAAAACTCTACGTTATCAGCGAAATAAAAAGCCGGCAGCGCTATGGCTGGGGGCGGACCAATCAGCGTCGGCTTCTTCGCCGTACTGGATAACTTTTTTAAACCGCGAAGCTCCTTTTTTTGCAGGGCCTGTACGGATTGCTCAAAAAACGAATCATCCCCTCTTTTTTCAACACATAAAAAAAATGGGAAGAGGGAAATACCACGTCGATTATTCGTTATTGATTGAGGAGCCGGCAAAAGTAGATGAAGCCGAAATAGTAAGGGCTTACGTCAAAAAAATGGAAGAACACATAAAAGAAACGCCGGAATATTACCTTTGGTCGCACAGGCGATGGAAACACCAGCGCCCCGAAGGTATACCACTGATAAAATAAGTATAAATGATTGACGACAAATTACAAAATAGAGACAAACGCTATTACGAAGGGCCGCTAAAGCGCAGTATTAACCAGTTGTTGGTGCTGTTTTTGAAATTTTTCTCCATCCTTCCGTTTTGGATGATTTATGGCATTGCCGACTTTGTATATGTAATTGTGCGTTACGTTGTGGGATACCGAAAAAATGTTATCCTCGATAATCTGCGCCATGCTTTTCCCGAAAAATCGGAAAAAGAAATTAAAGGAATTATGAGCCGGTATTACCGTCATTTCTGCGATTTTTCGTTAGAAACGATTAAAATGCACAGCATGAGCGAAAAACAGATGAGTAAACGATTGAGTGTTACAGGCCTCGAATTGGCCGAACCAATCGCAAAAGAAGGGAAAAGCCTTGTCCTGCTCGGATTTCATTATAATAACTGGGAATGGTGTAGCTACATTCAGTCGAAGTCGATACATCGTTTGCTTATGATTGTTAACCCAATGCGAGGAAACCAGGCTCTCGATAAATTTATTGCACACTCGCGTGAGAAATGGGGCGGATTGTCGGTGCCTGTTCACAAGTCGGCACGGATGTCATTCGATTATGTGCGCCGTGGTGAACCTTCGGTGCTTTGGCTGGCAGCCGACCAAACTCCACCAGCAAATTCGCAGTTTTGGACTTATTTTTTAAACCGTGAAGCGCCCTTCTTTACCGGCCCCGAAAAAATTGCCATAAAAACTAACCAGCCTATTTTCTTTTTGCACCTGAAGAAAAAAGGGCGTGGAAAATATGAGGCAAATTTTTCTTTGCTTATAAAAGACCCTTCGAAGGTGGAGTCGAAAGAGATCTTGCTCACCTATATCCGAAAAATGGAGGAGGTAATTCGCGAAGAACCCGATTACTACCTGTGGTCGCATCGCCGCTGGAAACATACGCGACCAGAGGGAATTGAGCTAACTTTGTAGATCCAGTCTTCGTCCGCCGGTTGCAAATCGGGCAGTACAGAAGGCAAGGGGAGCGTGGTTGTAAATAGCTTTTGTTGAATGAATCAGAAACAGACAGATGAACTACAAAAAAGTAATTAACACCGTTTTTCGGAAAATAGATCAGCTCGAGAACAAGGGGAATCCGGCTTCTTATATTCCAGAACTGGCCAATGTTGATACCACCAAGTTTGGCGTTCATATCTCAACAGTAAGTGATTTTAAGTTCGGAATGGGCGATTTTAAGGAGCGCTTTTCGATACAGAGTATTGCCAAAGTTTTTTCGCTTTGTTTGGCCTATAAAATGTTGGGCGAAAGCATTTGGACCCGCCTGGGAGTTGAACCTTCGGGTACAGGTTTTAATTCGCTTGTTCAGCTGGAAAACGACAACGGAATACCACGAAACCCTTTTATAAATGCAGGAGCAATTGTAATTGCAGATATTCTTCTCAGTCACTTGGCAAATCCAAAAGACGAGTTGCTGACATTTATTCGGAGCCTTTCTCCCAATACCGATGTCAATTATTCTCCCCGAATTTCCTCGTCCGAAAAGTCGGTCGGATACCGTAACGTAGCCTTGTGTAACTTTATTAAATCGTTTGGGAATATTGAAAACGAACCAGGTGAGGTACTCGATTTTTATTTCGATTTGTGCTCACTTGAGTTGAGTTGTGAAGAGCTTTCGCAGTTGTTTTTGTTTCTGGCCAACAACGGTAAAACCTTGCACGGAAACCAGCAAATACTCACCTCCAGCCAATCGAAACGAATTAATGCGCTGATGCAAACCTGTGGGTTTTACGACGAGTCAGGAGAATTTTCGTTTAAAGTTGGTTTGCCGGGAAAAAGCGGGGTTGGTGGCGGAATTATTGCCGTTCATCCCCACCGGTACGCCATTGCAGTCTGGAGTCCTCGATTAAACGTAAAAGGAAATTCCTATAAAGGAATGTGCTTTTTGGAGGAGTTTACAACCCTTTCGCAGCTTTCCATATTTTGAGGGCATTTTTTCAAGTAGCGGGAAATAACTGAGTAGGACGGCCTGTCGAATCTTAAAAATGTTTTCTAAGGAATAAGATGGAACTTGCATGATTTTAATATATCGCCTATGTATGACTATTTCTCATGCTCGTTTCAATTTATAGGCGTTTTTTTTTTGGTATAAATTTGCCAAGGCTTTTGTTCAACTTCCTGGTATGCTTTTCTATTCGTCAGTCCCGGAGCTTTCTGTTTGGTGTTCGTTACTGCACTTCCCGCTGAGTGCAAACTAGCTGCCACGCGCTTTCACTTCGGGGAGTTAGTTCGCCCCTTGTAGGGCTTGCTTTTTGGTCATTTTTCAGGTTTGCACGCATTGAGTTATTATGATAAATTTGTATATTTAAGTTTTCTCAGCGCCTTAAATTACTGTGTAGCTAATGTTAAGGAGCTAATAAACTAAGGGAAGAGATGCAATAAATAACCCTGGATGAACAATTTACACCAATCAAAAGAAGAACTCATTGTTGAATTACAAAAATTACAAGATGAGAATACTGCTTTAAAAAACAAATACGAAAAGGACGTTTTAGAGCAAAAGCAGAAAATAGAAGCGTTGGAACTGAAAGAGGAGCAACGAAAGGCTATTCTTCATTCAGCATTAAATGGTTTTTGGAGGGCAGACATGCAAGGCCGTTTGCTGGAAGTAAATGAGACATATTGCCAAATAAGTGGCTACAACCAGCAGGAGTTACTGGGGATGCGCATTTCTGATTTGGATTTTTTGGAAGATGAAGAAGCTACCATGGCTCATTTACAAAAAATGAAGGAAGGTGGAGGTGCTCGTTTTGAGTCGAAACATAGGCGAAAAGACGGAAGTATTTTTGATGTTGAAATAAGTGCCAGCTACCTGGATATTAATGGTGGACAAATTGTATGTTTTACTAATGATGTCTCGGATCGCGTACAATATTTAAGTAAGCTGGTTGAAAGTGAGCAGATGTTTCGGGAGGTAATGCAAAACTCCCCCATTGGCATGGCACTTGTAAAAGCGGATGGGACATTCTTAATTGTGAATAATGCCCTTTGTAATATGCTTGGGTATTCAAGTGATGAGCTTATGAGGCTTGAATTTCAAAGTGTTACTCATCCCGATGATTTGGATAACAGTTTAAAACTTACCGAACAATTAAAACATAATGAGTTAAGTACATTTCAGGTTGAAAAACGGTATATTCATAAAGATAAAACTGTTATTTGGGGGCTGCTCAAAGTTGCGATTGTTAGACTTAGAGATGATAATTCACAATATGCAATATCTCAAATTCAAGACATTACCCGGCGGAAACTTTCGGAACAAGCCCTAAAGGAAAGCGAAAAAAAATACCGGTTGATTGCTGATAATATGGGAAATATGGTTACCGTCTTGGATTTGAACATGAACGTGAACTATGTAAGTCCGTCGGTTGAAAGTATTCTGGGGTATTCGCCCGATGAATATCTAACAACAGGGTTTAACAAGGTTATACCCCCTGGATCGATGGAGAAGATTATTCCTGTTTTTAAGGAAGCATTGAAACAGGCGCAAGATGGCAAGGGTGAGCTGAATCGTAGCTGGATACATGAAATACAGGCTTATAAGAAAAATGGAACAAAAACCTGGTTAGAAATTGTTTCTTCATTTATAAGGGATGACAATCAATCTCCGGTTGGAATTTTGTCAGTATCGCGCGATATAACCGATCGCAAAAATACTGAGTTACAGCTTAAGAACCGTGTGCGGCTTGAAGAATTATACAATGATATTTCGTACCAGTTTGTCCGCAGCAGCTACTTGGAAACCGATAAGTTGATTAATGCCTCCCTAAAAAAAATAGGGATGTTTACCCAGGTTGATCGGGTTCTGGTATTGCAGTATGAGAAAAATGGAAGCCTTATAAGCAATACGCACGAATGGTGTGATGAAGGAATAACGTCTCAAATCAATAACCTTCAACAATTGCCGGTTGATGCCTTTCCCTGGTGGACAGCCCAGATGAAGAAGTTTGAAATTGTAAATTATGAAGACATTGCAGATTTACCTGCAGAAGCTGCCTCCGGACGAAATCTTCTTGAAAAAAGTGATGTTACTTCCATTCTTTCTCTACCAATGATCCATGAAGGGCAACTCAAAGGTTTTATTAGTTTTAGCTCCCTTTCGACAAAAAAAACCTGGCACGATATTGATATCAAGATACTACGAGCACTGGCAGATTTGATTTCTGGCGAATTGGCCCGGACAAATCGAATGAAAGAACTCATTAGGGCCAACCAAAATGCAGTTAAAAACGAAAATAAATTCAGAAAACTCTCGAACCTTACCTTTGAAGGAATTCTGCTAATGAACAACGGAATTGTTCTTGACATGAACCAGTCGTTTTCGAAACTCAGCGGATACAGTCATAAAGATTTAATAGGAAAAAATGTGATAGAACTTGCAGTTCCTGAAAAATACCATCCTGTTGTTTCTAAAAACATCGGTAAAAAGTATGCTTCTCCATACGAAATTAAAATGATTAGAAAAGATGGCTCAGTACTTCCCGTTGAAATTGAGAGCAAATTTGTTATGGATGACAAAAGTAGTTATTCGGGTAGAGTAATTGCGGTTCGTGATATTAGATGGCGTAAAAAAGTACAGGCAGAAATCGTAAAACTCACAACCGCTGTTGAGCAAAGTGCAAACAGTATAGTTATTACCGATGTAAATGGAGCTATTGAGTACGTGAATCCGAAATTTAATGCTGTAACCGGCTATGCTACATCGGAGGTTCTTGGTAAAAACGCAAGAATCTTAAATGCAGGCACCCAGCTCAAAGAATATTATGCTGATTTGTGGGAGACGATTAGTGCAGGAAAGACCTGGAAAGGGGTGTTTCACAATAAGAAAAAGAACGGCGATTTTTATTGGGAACAGGCAACCATTGCTCCCATTAAAAATGACGATGCGGAAATTGTTCGTTTTATGGCAATAAAAGAAGACATAACCGCTTTACGGGAAAGCGAACGACGATTAAAAATTCAGAACCGTGAACTTGTAAAAGCGAAAGAAAAGGCAGAGGAAAGCGACAGGCTTAAATCGGCTTTTTTG
>JBFHFE010000006.1:0-170549 GCA_041583785.1 Draconibacterium sp.
AACCATATCGGATGCATATTTATCACTTACATTTGCGGCCCAGTCGGTATAGCCAATATCGAAATGGGTTTTAAAAACCACAATTACTTCTTCGAGTTGCGATTGTCTGGAATTTTCCTGGGCAAATGAAATATCTGCTATTCCCAGCATTAGCAGACAGAATATGATTGCCTTTGATTTCATACGTATTTTATTAATGCTCATTTCTACCAGAAATTGTTTTATTAATCAGGATTCATTTTATTCCCGGGTTTAATCCGGAACGCTGTCCTTATATTTTTGCTGTAATTCCTTTAATCTTATGTGCAGTTCTTGCTGAATTTCTTTGTAATCGACGTTCCCATACAGATTATTCATTTCGGCAGGGTCGTTCTGTAAATCATACAGCTCCCAGTGGTCAACCTCGCCATAATAATGAATCAATTTATATCGATCTGTCCGTATTCCGTAATGCATTGGAACACCCCATCCTTTTTCGTAAAAATGATAATAGATAGCATCTCTCCATTTCACAGAATCGGATTTCCAGGTTTCTCGCAATGATTTTCCTTGCATGCCGCCAGGTTTTTCAAGTTGGGCAAGATCCAGAATAGTTGGTGCGATATCCAGATTTTGAACCAAAAGACCGGAGCTGGCCCCCTTATCAATTTCTTTTGGATATTTGATCATGAGAGGAGTTCGCAAAGCTTCTTCGTACATAAATCGTTTATCAAATAATCCATGCTCACCCAAATAAAATCCCTGGTCTGAAGTGTAAATAACCACCGTATTTTCGTCGAGTCCGGTTTCATTTAGAAACTGTAATACTTCGCCAACACTTTCATCAACTGAGGCAATACAACGTAAATAATCTTCCATATATCTTCTGAATTTCCATTGGTCGTATTTCGTTTCGTCGTCTTTAACTTCTAAAAATTCAGTTTCTTCTTTTTTATACGATTCTTCCCATTGTTTTCGTTCTTCGGGAGTTAGTCGATCCAATCTTCGCCAGTACTCTCCCGGAGCCCAAAAGTTTACATCCGAGGTATCACAATCATTGCATGGAACTTTAAAATCCATTCGAATATCCATGTGATCTTTTACAGTAAGTTTTTGTGTTTTCAGCGCTTCTCGTCCTTCGTAACTGTCGTAGAAATTATCTGGAAGTGGAAAATCCTTATCGTCAAACAATGCCAGGTTTTTAATGGCCGGCATCCAGCTTCGGTGCGGTGCTTTGTGGTGCATCATTAGAAAGAAGGGCTGATCTTTCTTTCTTTTTTTCAACCAATCTAAAGAGAGTTTTGTAATGAGTTCAGTAACGTATCCCTGATAAACAGTGTCTTTCCCCTGTTTTATAAAATCAGGATTGTAATAGTCTCCTTGTCCGGGTAATACATTCCAGTAATCGACCCCGGTTGGATGACTTTTTAAATGCCACTTACCCACAATTGCAGTTTGATAACCATTCTTTTGCAATAATTTTGGAACAGTCTGCTGGCTTCCATCAAAAACTTCACTATTCCCTTTTACTCCGTTTAAATGCGAATATTTTCCTGTGAGAATTACGGCCCGGCTCGGAGCACAAATTGAGTTGGTTACAAATGCTTTATTGTAAATTATTCCTTGTTCGGCAATCTTATCAATATTTGGTGTATGAATCAATTTATCATTGTACGCACTTATTGCCTGGTAGGCGTGGTCGTCGGACATGATAAACAAGATATTGGGCTGTTGTTTTTCATTTTTTGACGAACAAGAAAGGAAGAACACAAACAGCCCATATAAAAGACTGGAGAAGATAAACCGGAAGTTCATGTACTATTTATTTTGTATTTGCATAGTCCTCAAACATCAGGATTGCCTGGTACAACACGCCTGCCGAACCTCTGAAAGTTCCTGAACCTTCAGGCTCATTGTTCACGGTGTACCATTCAAAAAAGCCATCGTTATCTTTTACCCGTTTTACCATGGGGTACATTTGCTCATAGGCTTCTTCAACAAAACCATTTTTAATGAGTTGCTGAATCATACGAGCGCCAAACCATGTCCAATCGCCACCATTTTGGTAACCGTATGGAGTCATTCCTTTATTTTCGAACGAACCCTCGGGATATGGTGGATACAGGGTTAAACCGATGGAACCCGCGCCCGAGGCCTCAACATTGGCAACCATCTTTTCGAGCGATATTTTTATTTGTTCTTTTGAAAGCAAACCTGCCTCTATGGCGACTGCTGTTCCTCCGTGGTAGAAGATTTCGTTTTCGTTAAAATCGGCAGGATAAGGCGAACCATCCAAATACACATGCGGAATAAACTTATCATTCTCGTTATCCCACAAATATTTCATGGTGTTTTCGGCGATATTTTTTCTGATTGGTTGCCACTTTGTTTTTGTTGCAGGAACAATCTCCATCATGTTATCGAGCGCAATCAGCAACATGGCATTGTCGTAAATATCGAGGCAAAATTTGCTGTCGTCGGTAATAAACACACCCCACGGATGACTATGCTGCACATCGCCCCAGTCTGCGGTGGTTGCTCCCCAAATTAAACCGTACTCTTCACTCCAACGATGTTTTAACAGGAACTCCATGCTCCATTCCACACGCTCGGCAACTGTCTTTTCGCCAATCTTTTCATTTAGAAATTCGGTGTCGCCTGTTTTTGTCACGTATTTGTAAACGGCTTGCACCAACGAAGTTTCGTGGTCGGTTTCCACGGTATTTTTATGCCCGGCGTAGTTTGGTTCCAAATCGGTAAAAATATAATCGTATCCTCCTTCAACTTGTTTGGCCTTTTCTTTTGGAATGTAGCCATCAATAATGTTTCCGTCATCGCGTTGCAAACGAAAAAACACGCGTAGGTTCTCTTTCAACGTTTCTTGCGGATATACTTCCGCCGAAAGTTCGATAAATGTATTGTAATCGCGAATCCATACTTCGCCGTAACCATCGCCAGCGTTAAATCCTGTTTTTACAACTTCCAATGCTTTGGTTTTTGTGAAAGCGAAGCATTCGTTGGATTTAATTTGTTCAGCAAGGCTTGGTTCTTTGTCATGCTTTCTCGAGCAACTTGCCAAAATGATGATTGTAATTAATAGTGTTGTTAGTTTCATGTTTGTTGTTTTTTAGAACGCGGATGACGCTGATTCTCTCTGAATTACTCGCTCTTATCCGCGTTCACGAAACTTTTCTTTTGTCTTTTTTATGTTGCTTTTTATCTTTTTCGGCGCATGGTACTTCTGTTTTTTACACTACTTTTTTGGATGCGCCGATTTCATTCTCAATATTCTCGGGTTGAAACCCAGGGTTATTCATCTTAAGCCTTTTGCTGATACAAGCTTAAAATCATAATTCGATGATAACGTTTTCTCCATTCCAGGGTGCAGTTTCCAGCAGCAAATCCTTTCCCCTGTCATCGCGTTTTAAATGCGACAAATCCAATTCAACTTTCCGGCTTTCTCCGGGAAAGAGCGTGAAATAGTTTTCATCGAAAAAAGTTGGCAACACAAGTTCTCCCGTATTTTTATCGATAATTTTAAGTCGGTTAAAGAAAGCTGTTTCATTTCCTTTGTTTTCAACGGTTATTTTTATCAGGCCGGAATCTTCATTTTGCCAATCAACATGAAGCTCTGCTGGTTTTAACTTATCCAAGTTCAGCCAATCCTCATCTGAATTCGTCAGCCAATAAAAATTCTCATCAAGCAATTCTCCGTTTGTATTTTTCAATTTTAAGCGGGCAAAGTAAAATCCAGTTGGTTTTTTGTCACCAAATAAATTGCGAACAATTATTTTAGTATTGGCCATAACATCAACATTCGACTGTTTTAATTCAATCGAATTTCCATGAATATCGAAAAGCTCTGATTCTATCGTCAGGTTATCAGCCTCAGCATAAGTCTGGTTAACGACACAAATACTGGAATCATTCAAGTTCAGCTGAACGTGCAAAGGTTTGGCACCGTGTTGAAAGCCATAAAAGCCACCGTTCTGTTCCAGAAACACATCGTAGAACTGTCCGCGCAAAGCGGTCCATGGATTCTGGTTTTTCCACACCAACATGCCCGTGTATTTATCCCACATTCCGGCATTGAATCCCTCTTGCAAGGCACGATATTGCTCGTAGTTCACCAGTTGAGCTTTTTTACAGAAATCCTCAATCCCCTTTATTTCACCCAATTGCTCAATATATTTACCGTAACCAATGTATTTATGATAATGCCAAACGTCATTTCCCTTATCGTTTACCGGAGGCTGCAAATCCTTTTCGTCCATCATTTTTCGCATGGTCTCTACATTTGGAATACCAACCGAACCGAGTTCCGGATTAAAAGGATAAGATTGCGTAACAAAAAAATGTTTGGGATCTTGAATTGAATAAGGGCCGTCGCCATTGCCTCCAATAGTATTTCGAAGAATGTTCTCAGAAGTAGATTCATTCACATAATAGCGAGTTCCATCATACTCCGGGAAGATTTCATTTTCCAATTTCTCGTTAATATCCGCTGGAGGAGGAAACTCATTTCCACCACACCACAAGTATAAGCTGGCGTGGTTGCGCAGCATTTTTATCTGGTCGATGGCAATTTCAATAAACAAAGAATGCTCGTCGGGATAAGCCTGGCGACGTGCCTGCGATTCTTTTTTTCGTGGATCGAGCCAACGACCGTTACAGTCGCCCGAAACCCACAGATCCTGCCAAACCAGGAGGCCATATTTATCGCAGGCATCATAAAATTCAGGACGTTCGGGCATCGATCCTCCCCAAACGCGAATCATATTCATGTTCATTTCGGCATGCATTCTTACCTCCGCTTCATATCTTTCGGGAGATAAACGCAACAAGGCATCCGAAGCGATCCAGTTTCCGCCTTTTACGAAAATTTTTTGGCCGTTGACAAAAAACACACGACCTCCCACTTCATTATCAAAATAAGTTGAGCTTTCACGCAAACCAAAGTTAAAAGTTTCAGCATCCGATAAAATCTCCTTTTGTTTGAAAGTCAGCTCCAAATTATAAAGATAGGCTTCGCCCATTCCGTTGGGCCACCACAGTTTCGGATTTTTAATCTCAATCTCCGGAAATTCAATCGTAACGTTCATACCGGCTTTTATGCTTGCCGGCACCGACCATGTTTTTTCTCCAATTTTAGCCACCAAAGTACCTTCCTCTGTTTTTCCGGAGGCATTAAACAGTTCTGCAGAAATCGTTATATATGCTGGTTTTTGTTTTTCCCCCGGGAAGCGTTTGCCCGGCACCTTTGGCTTTACAAAAGGATTACGAATATCGACAGGGCCCGTAATCTCCAATGCCACCTGATCCCATATACCTGTATTTCGGTCGCGAATCGGGCAAATCCAATCCCAACCTGCTGTAAACTGTTGTGTAACCGAGCGGGCAATTGTTCCGTCGCCTCCCTGTCCTCCGTTGGCATAACCTACTGGTGCCGGAGGTTCAACCAAAACGGCCAGATTATTCTTACCCTCTCTATTCAGAAATGGTGTCACCAAATACTTTTCCCTCAGGAACATTCCTTTATGCGTATCAATATTCACCCGTTTTCCGTTCAGAAAAGTATTAGCGGAATAGTTAATTCCGCGAAACTTCAGCCAAACCTGCTGGCCTTCTTTTAAATCAGGCACTGAAAAATAGTTCTGAAACCAGTAGGTATAGTAATCAGCCCCTGTGTCATAAATATCGGGAATCAATTCATTATTTAGGCCGTAAAATGGATCGCGCACCTTTTTATTATGCAACAAAGTGGTTAATACAGTTCCCGGAACAACAGCATCCATCCAATCGAAAAATTCAAAGTCAGGAGATGATATTACTGTTCCGTCAAACGGTTCCTCTACTGTACATTTTGCTTTCCACCCTTCATTTAAAATAATTTCCTGAGTGTGTCCAATTGAAGTAAATAGTGTTGTTAAAAACAGAATTAATGTTACTACTCGAAGCATAGTGATAGTTTTATGGTTATTGATGTTTTTTGTTAATTGCATAAAACGATAAGCCCAGCAAATAAACTGCACAGGCAATCAGTACAAACATTCCCGCAGTAATATTCATTAAGTCGGTTACTTTTCCGATAACAGGCGGAATAAAGGCTCCCCCTGAAACTGCCATAATCATTAGCCCGGAAATTTCGTTGGCACGATCGCCATATTTTTCAATGGTTATTGAGAATATAAGTGGGAAAATATTTGAGGCTCCTAAACCAATTGCAAACATTAATGCCAAAGCCACAAAGGGAGTAGGCGATGCTATAAAAACAGCAATTGTAAGCAGGTTGACAATGGCCGAAAGTACCAAAAATTTCTTCGCCGGAAAGCGCGTTAAAAGCAAGGCTCCCAGAAATGTTCCCAACATTTTTCCGAAGAAATAAAGGCTTCGGCCTTGTTTGGCAGGCTCGGCATCCATTCCCAGTTTTTCCATCAAGAATTGCCCCGATGTTGAGTTAATTCCAACATCGATTCCAACTAAAAAGAAAATGCCCAGCACCATTAAAGCAATGTAACCAACGCCTAATAGTTTTAAACAAGAGCCAATTGTTGCTTTTTTTTCTGTGGACTTTGTCTCCTCTATTTTTGTAAAATGCAGCCAAATTGCCGAAAGTATTGAAACAGCTCCGAAGCTAAGCAGCATAATTTTCCATTCGCCAAACTGTAGCGTAAAAAATGTGGCCAGATATGGCGCTACCATAGAGCCAATTGCTTTTACAAATTGCGAAAAACTCAGAAAACTGGAGCTTCGGTTTGAAGGAACCACATCGATTAGCAACGGATTTGCCGATACCTGGATAATGGTATTTCCAATTCCCAGGAAAGCAAAA
The DNA here is from genome assembly GCA_041583785.1 of Draconibacterium sp. Taxonomy (GTDB): domain Bacteria; phylum Bacteroidota; class Bacteroidia; order Bacteroidales; family Prolixibacteraceae; genus Draconibacterium. Next base: position 6,812 of record JBFHFE010000006.1, read on the forward strand.
CCCAGCAATAGCATTGCAAATGAATAAACTACAAATGGAAGCAGCAATCCCAGCGCTGTTATAAGTATCCCGATGTTAAGCATATTTTTTTTGCCCATGCGGTCTTGTAAAATCCCAACCGGAACCGACAAGATAAAGAACCAGGCAAACACTGCCATCGGAATTAATTGGGCCAAAGTATTACTAAGTTGAAAATCGGCTTTGGCATTGTCCACGCCAATTCCCACCAGGTCGCAAAAGCTCATTACAAAAAAGCTAACCAGAACGGGAGTAATGATTTTATAGGATAGTTTAGATTTCATGATTATTGTTTTGAACGCTTACGACGCAGATTGTGCAGCTAATCACCGATTTTTTTAGCTGAGTAAATTGGCTAAATCTGTGTCGTCTGCGTTCAACTTCTATTTACATTTTTGCTAAAGCAGGCAACACTCTCTCATAAAACCTATCATCTACTAAAGTTGCAGCACCAATAAACGATGCAGTTTCTTTAAGTTCCGAAACAGCCACGTCCATATTAAGACCAACTTGTTCGAGATAAAGGTTAAGACTAGCACCAAACAAGTGGTAAGCACGCGATATATTGCCGCCCATTACAAACATTTCGATACCGAATTTTTCGATCCAGGGTTGTAAAAACATGCCCATCTTTGTTCCAAAATCATCGAACAGTTCAACGGCCTCCGGCGAGGAAGCTGACAGGTCGGCAATTTGTTTTACTCCGGGCATTCTTTCACCGGTAGCTTTTTCGAAACGATTTATTAAACCACGGGTTGAAAAATAATCATCCGCAATTCCATCAGCAAAAGGCAAATGCCACAAACATCCATTTTCCGGAACTTGATTACCTTCAACAATCGGCAAACCCTCTTTAATAAAAGCTGAGCCAAATCCTGTTCCGAGAGTTACCGATAAAGAATGAGAAGATGCTTTTGCTTTCCCCGCCTGATCTTCGCCGATGGCAAATGCTGTGGCGTCGTTAATAAATCGGATCTTAAAGTCGTCTGTTATCCCCAGAAATGCGCTTAACTTTTCAGGTACGTTAATTCCGTTAATATTTTCGTACTTCCCATTTTCGCCTGTAAACAACGGAATCCCTTTTACATAATCGAAGGGACCGGGCATGGCAAAACCGATACCGGCAACGTTCTCTTTTCCGGCACTATCAAGTGTTTTTTTGATTGCTTTTCCCCAAGCCGCAATAATTTCATCGGGCTGCCCGTGATTATCCAAATCGCTCTCGGCAAAAGTGTTGGGTAATAATTCTTTCGTTTTTAAATCGTAGGCCATACAACTAACGTGGCTGCCTCCTACATCAACACCAATGGCTAATTTTTTGTCCATATTATCTTCTAATTTCAATTGAATACGTAAATTTCTCAGCAATGTAAAATCCGATGTTATATTCCACCGGTCGGTTTCCGGGGTCGCTCACAAAACGTTCGCGGATTAAAACGGGCTCACCTTTATTTATGCGCAGGCGGTCGGCTGTAATTTTTGATGCGATACGTGCTTTTATTTTTTCGCGTGAGACACTAACCGGTGTTTTGTATTTTGTTTCCAATAATTCGTACAAAGGTTGACTGAAATCTTCATTTTCATGAACACCAATCCGCGGATGTAAATAGCTCTCGAAATACACAAATGGCCCATTGGCATCGCCACGCAGCCGGTTGACCCGAAGCACGGCCGACTTTTCAGGAACATTAAAAAATGAAGCTACCTTTTGTTGCGCTTCCACCCATTCCGCTTTAATTAAAAAGTTTTTAAACGAAATGCCTTTCTCATTCATCTCCTGGGTAAACGAATGCCAGCTATTTAATTGTGTGGTTAAAGTATTTTCTACAACCTTGGTCCCATAACCTTTTTTCCTTAAAATCAAGCCTTCGTATTCCAACTTATTGGTAGCCTGACGAATGGTATTGCGGCTAACCCCCAGAGCTTTTGCCATTTCAACCTCAGGCGGAAGAAATTCACCTTTCCGGTATTGAGGCTGGTCGATAAGTTTTCGCAGCAACTCTTCTACCTGATAATGAAGGGGTAATTTACTGTTATGGTCAATTTCAAGTTTCATTTGCAGTATTTGTTCATATGTTCAGACATTTGCAAATGTAGAATTATTTTTTTAATACAGATAAAAAAAATTAAAGTTTACGGCGATAGAATGGCAGGTGAGGACTGGTTTTTCCGCCACTGCCTTTTCGGGAGCCATCAACCTCGATGTAGTAAACCAATCCGGCACTCATTTGCGCAGTAAGAGTCCAGCATTTATTATGGCTGAGCACTCCGTATCCATCTTCCTGCACATAAGTAAAATTTGGGACGCCGTTAATTAAATCGGTATTAATAGCTGTAAAGGTAGCATCTACTTGCAGCGACCAGCGGTCGTTTAAACTGTAATCGAAACCAATTCCACCGCCCAAATGGAAGGCCGGTAGTTTCTGCTGCTCCGATTCGGATGTACCACGTGAATAAAGAATCTTAGAATCTAAACCTTCTGCATCTGCTGAATTTCTAATAAAAAAATCGGTTCCTACAAACGAAACTACCCCTGTCAATTTTAAAAAAGGCTGTAGTACCGCTTGTTTAAAAAAGAAGTATTTCCAGTTAACTGCCAGGTTTAACATGGTTGTATTATAAGCCACCGGAGATACAATCAGGTCTTTTCCGGATTGAAAATCTTCGTAATAAGATGTGCTGTAATAGTTATAAACCGGCGGCGTATTGTTGTAGCCTTTCAATTTCGAATACTCCAGCTCAACACCAAAGAGCGACATAGGCGATACCTCTATCAGCAGCTCGCCCTCCAGCCCGATGCTGGGTTGAGCAGTATATTTTTCGGCACTTAAGGTTGGATTGACCGAATAAAGGGCAGGAGAAAGTACATCGGCATCACCCAGTTCGTTTACAAAGACACTCGAATTTAAGGCAAAACGATAGCCCACAACCTGAGCATTTGCTGTAACCACTACAGACAAAACAAAACTCACAACCAAAAAGATACACTTTTGCAACATCGATTAAATTTCCTCGTTGAAGATAAATCCTTTTAATGAAACGAGCATAAGAAATATTCACACTTAGGCGATTTATTAAGATCATGCGAGTTTCAACTTATACCTTGGAAAACAAACATTTTTAATAAGATGAAATCGTAAAATTTACAATTAATTATTTGCGTCTGTCCTTCACCTCCGAAGCCTCAACTACTTTAAAAAGTTTATCGGCACGGCGTGTAATGGCGCCGATGGGCACCGAAATACGCTGTCCTTTAAAACCTTCTTCAACAGGATTTAATTCGAAACGAATTTCTTCAACTTTTGTCTGATACACGCCTGTTGTAGGGCCGGTAATAATTATTTCTTCGCCAATTTTTAGGTTACTGGTTTCCAATTTAAACTCGGCAATACCAATTTTTTTGAAATAGTTTGTGCATTTACCAATATACAGCTTGCGTTTTGTAGCCAACGAGCCATAGTTTTTACTCCACTCTCCCAATCGTTGCCCCAGGTAGTAACCATCCCAAAAACCACGGTTAAATACCGAAGCCAGACGTTCGTTCCAGTTCTCAATTTTTTCCTCGGTAAAATCTTCATCGAAATAGGCATCAACAGCTTCGCGGTAACATTCAACCACTGTTTTAACGTATTCGGGAGAACGGGCACGCCCTTCAATTTTAAGCACCGACACACCAGCATCCAGTACTTTATTCAGGAAATGAATGGTTTTCAAATCCTTTGGCGACATAATGTATTCGTTGTCGATATCGAGCTCTGCACCGGTTTCCTTATCGGTAACAGTATATGCGCGCCTACAGCTTTGCAGGCATGCACCGCGGTTTGCCGACGAATTCATTTCGTGCAGACTCAGGTAACATTTTCCACTGGTTGCCATACACAAGGCACCGTGCGAAAACATTTCAATCTTCATTAATTCGCCTTTAGGGCCTTTAATTTGCTGACTTTTAATTTTATCGCTAATCTCCCAAACGCGACCTAAATTCATTTCTCGAGCCAAAACAACCACATCGGCAAAATTGGAATAGAATTTAACGGCCTCAATGTTGGTAATGTTTACCTGTGTTGAAACATGCACCTCGAGATTGATGGAGCGGGCATACTGAATTACTGAAATATCGGCAGCAATTACAGCAGACACACCTGCTTCTTTAGCCGCATCGAGCACTCCGTGCATTTGTTCCATTTCGCCGTCGAAAATTTCAACGTTTAAGGTTAAATAGGTTTTAACCTTATTTTCGGAAGCAATTTTCACAATCTTACGCAGGTCGTCGAGGCTAAAATTATTCGCCGATCGCGACCGCATATTTAAATGCTCCACACCAAAATACACCGAACCGGCTCCCCCCTGTATAGCTGCCATAAGCGATTCGTACGAACCAACCGGCGCCATAATTTCCACATCTCGTCTTTCCATTAGCATTAAAATTGGACTGCAAAGTTAAAATAATACCAATAAGCTTCAAAAATGTTGAGTTACTGCAATCGATGTTCATTTTATGGCGGTATAAAGCATAAAACCCCGGACCTTTTGATCCGGGGTTTTCAATATTCTTTCGTCATTTGCTTCTGCTCAAACCAAACCTACACAAACTTCTCCCGTTTCTGCAAATTAAACAAGCCGTAAAGAATAAATACAATCATGCTGATGCCGAGAAATATACGGTTCTTGTCAATGGTTCCCTCCCAAATTACTTCATTCAGGTTGTTAGGTATTTCAAACGGATTTAAAAAAATATTCCATTGTGTGCTGCTCAAAGAATCCTGTAAAATTAACAGGGCAACACCAATAAGCACCATTACCACTGCCGTTCCGTTTCCATTTCTTATTAGAGTTGAAAACATAAACGACATTGAACCAAGAAAAACAATCGGATACATTAGTTGATACGACATGGTGAAAATTTCGACTTTATACAGCAAAGCCGAAGCGATAAGGGAAAACAGTATGATAATCAAATAAATAAGCACATAAATCATTACCAAACGAACGAGCCACACTTTATACCTGTAATTGGGAATTCCAAACAGAATTTCGAGCATACGCGAATCATCATCGTTTTGAATTCCAAATACCGATGGATAAAAAATCAGCAGTATTCCGGGAAAAATGAGCAAATTGTATACTGTTCCTTCGGTAAGAACAGTCCTGTCGAGCACCGCCTGAATCGCAAAAAACAGGAAAAAGCTAAATGCAGCAATCAGGAACCAGATGAACTTGTTGGCAAAGATTATTCTCAGGTTGTACCTAATCATTTTTATTAAAATAATCAGGTTGTTTTTTATATCGAATTTAGCAGTCATTTTACACAAAGTCTTTTAGTAAGCACAAATAAGCATCTTCAAGGTGAGGCGAAACATTCACGGCATCTTGTGTTGGTTTTTCTTTAGCCAGGCACCGTACTTTAATATTTTCGCCATCGCGCATGTGGTGAACAATCATTTGTTTATTGGCCATGTTATCGAAATCCTTTGCAGGAACCGAGAACTGCCACACAAAATTGTTGCCCATATTTACCATTGCGCTGGGAGTTCCAAAATATTTCAGGTCACCACGGTTTATAACGGCCACCTGGTTACACGAGCTCGAAATATCTTCGATAATATGGGTCGAAAAAATCACAATCCGTTCGCGGCTAAGTTCCACCAGAAGATTACGGAAACGTATCCGCTCGCGAGGATCGAGTCCGGCAGTTGGTTCGTCAACCACCAAAATACGAGGCAGGTTTAATAAAATTTGGGCAATTCCTATACGCTGTTTCATTCCACCCGAGAAAGCCCCGATTTTATCGTTCCGACGTTCGTACATGTGTACACTTTTCAATACATATTCCAAACGTTCATTCCGGGTTTTGGTATCTTTTACACCCTTCAAAATGGCCTGGTAATCGAGGAATTCCCATGCCGACATATTTTCGTAAGTGCCAAAAGCCTGAGGTAAATATCCAATTAATCCCTGTAATTCTTCACGATGTTTCTGGGTGTCTAAACCATTGATCCATATTTTCCCGTAGCTCTGTTCTAAAATACCGGTTATAATCCGCATCATCGTAGATTTTCCGGCACCGTTTGGTCCAAGTAGACCGAACATACCGGTTTTAATTTCAAGCGAAACTCCATTTAGAGCTCTAAACGGTTTTTTGCGTTTACCGATTATCGGAATCTGGCGCACCAAATTAAAATACCCCCGTCTTAAAACCCCCAAACGACCTTCAATGCGGGCAATGTTCATATTTTTACTATGAATATATTCTGCAGAACTATAGAACACCAGCAGCAAGTACCAGATAATGGCAATAAAAATAACCATTCCGAGATTATCCCAGTTTTTATAGAATACAAGGAGGAAGACAAGCGGCAGCCCCCAAAAAATAAGATTATAAATGAAGGTGTTTAATTTCAAATACAGATCTTTTCCGGCCGCTTTGCTCTTATTAATAAGAACCTGGTTTAAAGGAACTCTAAGCAAAAACAAAAAGAAAAATACCACATGAGAAAACACCCACATCCAGAGATTGCTTTCGAGGTAGAAAAAGGTAAAATATACAAGAAATCCAAACAATGGAATCTGCCAGCCCAAATCGTAAAAATCACGCAGTTGCTTGTATTCTTTTGTTAAACCGGCTCGTTCTCTGATTTTTATTCCCGATTTCCATTCGCGCAAAAAACGAGAGTCGCGATCGTATACTTTCACCAGCTTACGAATCTTAATGCGGATTGGCTCATTCTCGTCGATAACCTTTTCGCTAGCCTGGCGCAGGCTGGTCATTGTAAACGCTACAATACCCGGCACCAGAATTATCAGCAACATATAATCGAGCAATTGCCACACAAAATCGTCAACCTCAAACCAAATAACAAAGGCGCCCACCACAAACACGATTAACATTCCGGTTTTTAATCCCCAGTGCAAAGATCTAATCCAGTGCAATGCACTTTCCAGGCCGGCATAAAGAGTTGGAATAAAAATCAGTGTAAGCAAAGTACTGAGCGACAATCCTCCAATTACGGTTATGGCAAATGGAGCACCAATGGCACCAACATATTCGGCCTGCCCCATTGCCAGGGGGAACAGGGCAACGATGGTTGTTATGGCAGTAATTAAAATTGGTCGTACCCGCGAAAGACCTGCCGCCATTAAAGCGCGCGACTTTCGGTAACCCCTTTGTCTAAGGATATTCGTAAAATCAATAAGAATTATACCATTATTCACCACCACCCCAATAAGGATAATGAAGCCCATTAAAGTATTGGCGTTAAACAAACTGTTCCCGGTAAAAATAAGAGCCAGAAACGAACCAATGGCTGCCAGCGGGATGGAAAACATCAGTACAAATGGTGTAGAAACTGATTCGAATACTGAAGCCAGAATCATTAAAATTAGGATGAAGGCCGCAGCAATCAGAAATTTAAATTCGGCATACTGATCTTCTTCATGAATTACTTCAACAGCCACACCCGAAGGCAATTTATAGGAACTTATAATCTCATCTATTTCCATACGATAAGCTTCCAGCAGATCCTTCGAATCTTCGGCTTCATCCACAAAACTATAGGTAAGTTCAATTTGCTTTTCCTGGTTCACGCGGGTTATACTCGACATTCCCTCATCGTAAACCAATTCGGCAATATCCTGTAAATCGTAAGTTGAGCCACTGCTGCTGCTTATTTGAAGCGTACGCAAATCATCGATTCCTTTTTCGCCATCGTCTTCCTCTACACCTTCGGGAAGTTGCTCTTTTATTACAATTTCATACTCCTCGGTTCCCTGATTAAAGTTTACTCCGGAAGTAAATTCGCGCGAAAAAGTTCTCAGTTCGGAGGTCACATTGCCAAGCGTAAGGCCATATTCGGTTAGCAGGCGCTGATTGAAATACAGGTGAACCTCGGGGCTGTTGCTCGACACATTCACCCGGGCACTATTAATCGATTCAAGATCTTCGATGTAATACTGCAAATCTTCGGCCACCCCTTTCATTACATCGAAATTTTCGCCTTTTATAACAATACTTTCCGAGTTACTTCCAATGCCCATAAATTTTTGGAATCCTTGTGTTCCGGAAGAACGACTTCCGCCACTGCTTCCGCGAAAACTGGAGCTAGAAGTAGGTGCCTCGAGGCTAATTTCAGCCTGCGACATATTTTTTACACGCTTCTCAACATCCGACTTAATTTCTTCAATGCTTCGGTCGTCGATATCTTCATAGTCCTCGGCCAGGATAAAAGTAAGAATAGCCTCTTCTTCTTCAATCTTCGAAATTAAATCCTGTTTTTCTTTTATTTCATTAAGGCGGCTTTCCACTTCGGCAACTACCTGGTCGGTTGCGTCGAGTGTTGAACCGGTGGGCATGGTTACGTAAATCGAAAATTGATCTTCGTCTACTTCCTGCAAGTTGCTAACGCTAACGGCTAAAACAATAAATACAGTAACAAAAAACAGCACAATTGCACCAATAATGGTTCGGGCAGGAGCACGCATACTGGCCTTCAGAAGCAGAATATAAATCTGAATTATCCGGTTGTTGGTAGTTACTTTCTCGTAGAAAATATTGTGCTGACGTTTGCCACGCAGCAACACATGTGCGGCCATTGGAATAAGCAAAAGCGCCACAAAAAGCGAAACCAAGAGGGTTGAAATAATAGATACCCCGATGTGGTTCCCGAGTAATTTTACCATGTAATCGGAAGAGAAAACAAACGGTAAAAATACCGTTATTGTGGTAAGTGTTGCCGCCACAATCGATCGCCACACTTCTTTTGTCCCCTGAGTTACAGCAATGTCGGCATTAAAACGGTTTCCCGAGAGCCGATAAATATTTTCGAGCACAACAACACTGTTGTCGAGCAGCATCCCAATGGCAAGCACAAGTCCCACGAGCGTCAAACTGTTCAGCGAAATATCAAATGCATAGAAGAAGTTAAATGCTGTGAATACCGAAATGGGAATAGCCAAAGCTATAAACGAAACAATGCGCAAATTTTTCAGGAACATCCAGAGCACAAAAATCGCCAGCAAACCTCCCACTAAAGCAAGATTAATAATTTGGTCGATGTTATCCTCCATGGTCTCGGCCAGGTTGGTTTGCACCACAATTTCTATATCTTTTGCAGCCAGCTTTTTGTTTAACTCCTCAATTTTGTCCAGAACATCATGCGAGAGGTCGATTAGGTTGGACTGCGAATCGCTCACAAGCAACACCGAAACCGCGTCGAGCCCGTTAATACGGCTAATCGACGTTTCTTCTTTCACGCCAAAATAAACATCGGCAATATCGCGCAGGTAAATGGGGCCATCGGCTACCACAATATTTTCTATATCAGAAACCTTTTCGTATTCGGCAGTAACATGTACAAAATACTGTTTTTTTGCATCGTGAAGATAGCCCACAAACGTTCGGTCGCTGGAGTAAGAAGAAATGGCACTTGAAATTTGTGAGGCTGTAATTCCGTAGGCTTCGCAGGCCGCAGCATCGTAGGTCACCTCAATGGATCGTTCTTTTCCGCCAAAGACGGTCACCGAAGCCACTCCGTCGATGTTTTCCATTTCGGCAGTAATTTCCTGGTCAACAATATTTCGCACCCTGTCGGAACCACCGCTACCGCGAATCTGCAGTTCCATAAACTGGTTGGAAAGTTGTTCGGTATCTACCTTATTTACTGTAACCGTAAAATTATCGTCGAGGTCGGCAGCGGCCAATTCAATTTTCTCCTGAAGTTTCAGAAAAGTGTATTTAAAATTAACGTTCTGCTTAAAATTTACCTGAATGGAAGTAGAACGGTTACTAATGAAGGACTCCATACTTTCAATCCCCTCCATGGTGCTAATAGCTCCTTCGATGGGAATAATTGCCTGATTCTCCATATAGGTAGGATCCACTTCAACACGCGATTGAATCTGGACATAAAGCATTGGTAGCTCTGCATTTGGCATGAGTTCAACCGGCAGCCGTTTGTACGAGATATACCCAAGCATGGTAAGCCCGAGAAACAGCATGCTGATAAAAACTTTTCTTTCTATGATGAATTTCATATTTCTATTTTAAAACGGAAGTTCTAAGTTTAGTCAGGAAGCATAAGCGCGAATCTGAAATTTTGAAATAACAGGCCGTATTCAGCAGGTAAAATATTCCGACATGAAACGTGTTAACCTGAAACCTAAAATCCGCAACCCGCATTTTGTAACTCGCTACCATTTAATCCTGTTTAATTAGCTTCCTCCACTGAAACTTTTTTCTCATTAACAAACAACATTCTCATCCTGTCGAGAACATCGTAAACACAAGGAATAACCACAAGGGTAAGCAAGGTAGAGGTAACCAAACCTCCCACCACCGCCAAAGCCATTGGCGAGCGGAGCGATGCACTTTCGCCAAAGCCTATTGTTAGAGGCAGCAAGGCCAAAATGGTTGTTAAACTGGTCATTATAATCGGGCGAATCCGTTGCTGTCCGGCCTGCAAAATGGCCTCTGTGCGCTCCATACCACTTCTGATGAGCTGGTTAATACGGTCGACCAGAATAATTGAGTCGTTTACCGCAATACCTACCAGCATAATTACTCCAATAATGGCCATAATATTGAGAGTTTTTCCCATGATAAAAAAGATGAGAATACTCCCCACGACGGCCAGAGGAATAGTAAGCAGGATAGTAAAAGGATGGATTAGCGACTCGAACTGAGAGGCCAAAACCATGTACACCAGAATAATGGAAAGCAGCAATGCAAAAGAAAGATTATTCAGCGACTCCTGACGTTTTTCTTCTTCGCCCGTTACCATAATCCGATATTCGGGCAGCAAATTAATTTCGGCAGTAGCCTGTCGTATTTCGCGTGAAACCTGGTCGAGCGCCATATCTTTTGGCATTTGAGCCGTAATTTTCCCAATTCGGTTCTGGTTTCTTCGGTATATCTCCTTTGGCGACACTCCAAAAGAAATATCAGCGATTTCGTCTAAACGGAATAGCTGATCGTCAGATTCGATAATAAACGAATTTATTTCGTCGATACCTTTTTCAGGAACTTTTATGGTGATGTCCTGCATTTCGCCATCTTTCTCCAGCTCTCCGGCATCTTTTCCTTCCAGCTGTTCTTCAATTTGAGAAATAACGGTACTAATGTCGAGGTTGTACATTCCGGCACGCATACGATCCACCTTAATTTCCACTTCAGGTGCCCCATCTTCGATAGATGTTTGCACATTAAACAAACCATCGATGGCCAGCATCTTATCTTTAACTTCGTTTACCACGCGTTCGATCTCATCGAGCTCTTCTCCCCTTACTTCAACCACTACCGGAGCCTCGTCAGTCCCTAAAATCGACTGAAGGGCACTTTCTTCTTGCGAAAGAGTAAGTTCTAGCCCTTCGATGCCTGCGGTTAATTTGTCGAGGGTTTTCACCAGACTTTCCGAAGAAATGGTTGATTCCTTGGTAAGAATTACCTTTATCTCAGCCGTGTTCTCGCCTTCAAAAACCGAAGTTTCGTCGCTGGAAGACTCTGTTGACGGGCCTGCTAAAGAATAAATTTTATCGAGGTTATCGCCCAAATAGTCTATTAAAATATTTTCGATATTCCGAACCGTAGATTCGGTGCGGCTCAAATCAGTGCCCTCCTGTAGTTTTAGGCTGATACTTAATTCACGTGTTTCGGTTTTTGGCATAAACTCAGTGCCAATAAACGGAACCAACAGCGTTGAAGCACCAATGGTAAGGGTAGCCACAACAATTACTGTCCATTTTATTTTCAGCACTTTTTCAAGGAAACGACCATAGCCACCCATTTTTACCGAGTTCACCTTCGATGGTGATTTCTTATTCTTGTAAAAATGGTGATACATCATTGGTATCAGAAAAATAGCCACCACCAGCGACGACAAAAGCGAAAAAGCCACTGTCCACGCCTGATCTTTAAACAACTCGCCAGAAGCGCCATGTAAATAAACAATGGGCAGAAACACAATAATAGTTGTAAGTGTAGATGCGGTAATGGCACCGCCCACCTGCGATGTTCCGATAACAGCAGCGTCGCGTACACTCATCCCATTTTCGTGATTCCGAAAAATATTCTCCATCACCACAATGGCGTTATCGACCAACATTCCTGCACCGAGCGCCAACCCTCCCAAGGTCATAATATTTATAGTTAGACCGTTGAAATACATCAGGTTAAAGGTGGCAACAATCGAAATCGGAATGGCAAGACTAACAATCATGGTTGTTCCGAAGCGTCGTAAGAACACGAACAAAACAATCACAGCCAACAAAATACCAAGTAAAGCAGTTTCCTGCACTTCGCTGATGGCGCTGCTAATAAAGCTTCCCTGATTGGTAACAACTGTAAGTTCATAGCCTGGAAGCGCCTTTTCGACATTTACTAAAGCCTCCTTAATTTGTTCAACCGATTTAACGGTATTGTATTTTGTTTCTTTGTAGATAGAAAGTCCCAAACAGCGCTTTCCGTTAATGTGGACAATGTTATCGGGCTCTTTATTTCCAATAGAAACCGAAGCCACATCTTTCAGGTAAATGGGTGCGCTTTCGCTGTCATCATCGGAGCTGTTTACTTGCTTGTAACCTACAATCAGGTTTTCAAAATCTTCGGCAGTTTCCAGTATCGATACCCCTTTTACAATGTACTGCATTCCCATATCGGTAATAGTCCCTCCCGAAACATTGCTGTTAAAGTTCTCTATGCGGGTGGTAACTTCGTCCATTGTAAGCTCCTGAGCATCGAGGCGATACATATCTGTTTCGATAATAACCTCACTTTCCTCTTGTCCCGATATTTCTACATCGGCAACACCCTCGAGCCGAATGAGCTCATTTCGCACATAGTTTTCAGCCACCTTCCTGAGCTCATTCATATTATCAATATCAGGATGGCTCAAACCAATAACCATAACCGGCGAGGTATTCGGATCGAGCTGCGTAATTGTCAGTTCATCGATATCAGAATTTTGGGTATATGTATTCAGAGCTTTTTGTAAATCGAGGTAGGCTTCATCCATATCCTTTTCCCAAGAATATTCAACTGTAATTTGGGCAGTACCCACTCGCGACACGGAACTTACCTGCACAACATCGGACTGGCGAATAGCAAGAGCTTCAATGTTTTCCACAAATTGCTGTTCCATTTCTTCCGGTGGTTTTTCGCCCGATTCAATCTCAATAAAAATGCGTGGCGAATTCAGATCGGGGAAAAGGTCAACGCCCAGTTTGTCGTACGAGATGTAGCCCAGAAGCACAACTCCAAGCACTACCATGAGCACGGTAACCGGGTATTTGACAGAAAATTCAGTTAATTTTTTCATCTCATTAATTTTTATAACCTTCTAAGGTATTCGATGCAACTCGCCTATAATAATTCCTCTTTTGAAAAAAATCTTTACATGCTCGTTTCATGTTAAAAAAAGTTGGGTGCACGAAGTCAGGCGCACGAAGATGGATGAATCTTCAAGTGCCCGGGGTTCGGCTTTATAATATCACTTTAACTTTTGAATTATCGCGCAGGGTTTCGAAGCCTTTAATAATCAGGCGATCGTTAACACTTAGCCCTTCCAGCACTTCTATTTCGTCCTGGTTCGAAATACCTGTTGTTATGCGGCGATCGTCGGCAGCGCTGTTACGGCCTACTACAAAAACATATTTCCCGCGCGAACCGGTCATTATCACGTCTTTCGGGATTACAATAGCGCTGTCTTTTTGTGCGGTAATAATATCGGCTTTAATAAACATACCCGGGCGTAGTTTTAATTCAGGATTCTCAATTTGAAGTTTCCCTGCAAAAGTTCGCGTTTCGTCGCTAATTGCCGGCGAAAGTTCGCTAACATGGCCGGTTATGGTATCTTCAGAAAGGGTGTAGCTTGTAATAAGCACTTGCTGTCCCACCCTCACATCAGAAATATTTTTTTCGGGCAAGTTAATTTCAACATACATTTTATCGTAGCTCATCAGGCTAACAATGCTGCTACCCGATTCTACCCAAACACCTTGGGTAAAGTATGGTAACTCAGTAATTATTCCGCTGAATGGAGCCACAATGTGCATCTTTGCCAGTGCAATCTGTGCATTTTCGTATGAATAACGCGCATCGACTTTCGAAACCTCGGCACTGCGTAATTCGCTAAGGGTTACACCGCCTTTCTTGTACAACGACTCTTGTTTATCGTACTCTTGCTCTGCTATTTCAAGGCTAAGCCTCTCCGATTCGAGGGTAAGTCCGTTCAGGTATTCTTCATCTTCGAGTTTTACAATTATTTCGCCCGCCTTCACCCTATCGCCCAGTTGATATTTTCTTCCGGTGCGTGGGTTTATCTGCAAATAATAATCGCCGTCGATTTCAGAAGTAAGCTCGGCTTCGGAACGTGCTTTAGCCGTACCCGTTGTATTAACAAATTTCTGAATACTTTTAAGCTTTAAATTTTCAATGGAAACAGGAACAGCCAAATCTGAAGATTCGGATGTAGTTTGGTTGTTGCACGAAATTACTGCAGCAACAACAAAAGAAAGAACAAGTAATTTTATATGTTTCATGATGCTATTTTTTTCTGGTTTTATTATTGTTTACGTCCAGAAACAATTCTTCAGGAAGAATCTCTTCTCCGGTTTCGAAATCGTAAAGCGATTGAATTTTTAGGTTTAACAATTCTATTTTATAGTTAATTAGGGCCTGACTAAGGGCAATCTTTTTTTCTGACAGCTGTGTTTGATACAGGTTTAAATCCATACCTGTGAGATCTCCATTTTCGTAGCGTTCCAAATTAATTTCGTACGTTAATTGGGCATTTCGTTGATTTTGCTCGGCAATTTCAATCTGCAATAACTCGTTCTGAATATTTCGATACACCTCCCGAATGTCCACAATTATTTCATTTCTTTCTTCAATAAGGCTTAACTCCTGCGATTGAATGTTGGCCTCGGCGGCAGCAATGTTCGCTTTTCTTTCGCCCCAGTCGAAAATAGGGATATCGAAACTCACCGAAACAGAAGGGCTTCTGGTAGGATTCTTAAGTACATTGCGTATTTTTTCGTCATCGCCGGTAATACCAACACGTAAGCTTACGGAGCCTTCAAATTCGTTATCTGCCATCGTTTCTATCAAATCGAACTGGCTGGTTTCAATGTCGATTTCGCGCTGGCGTAGTTCCATTCTCGATTTCAATCCATTTTCTATTGCTTTATCCAGGTTAACAGGCACCGGGTTGGCATTTACGTTAGCCAGAATAGTAATGTCTTCGAATAAATCCATTCCCAGATAAAGTTTCAACTGGTCTTTTGCATTTTCGTATTCCACATCGTAATTCTGAACTTCCGATTTGGCAGTTGCCAGGTTTAATTCGGCCTGATACTGTTCTTCTTTCGCGGCCAAACCAGCCTCCACTTTATTTACTATAATATCGTAACTACTTTGAGTATTGGCCAACTCTTCTTTAGCAATTACCAAATCCATTTGCGCCATATAAACGGTATAAAAATACTGGGTAACCGTTTTTTCCACATTTAAACGCTCAAGGGCATAGCTAATATTTGCATTTTCGAGACTAAGTTCGAGCTCTTTCAATTCCTGTTTCGTGGTGTTGTACGTAAAAAGAGGTTGACTCAATGTTAAATACAAATCATTAAAAAACACATCACTTTTCGTTTCAGAAGAGGTAAGTGTTGATTTACTGCTCGACCAGCCAAACTCATTGGTAAGCGACAACGTTCCGTCGGTTAAAACAATGGGCTGCACGACCGATAATGACGAACTCGATTCGAAATTCCGGTTGGTATACCACTCCGATTCCCACGTGTCGAATCTCCTTGCATTACTGTAAGAAACAGGATCTAAACCCAGGGATACACTCGATTTTAAACCTGCTTTCTGGGCTTCCAGATTTTTCTGAGAGATAGTAAGATTGAGCAAGGACTGTTTAAGATCGGGGCTACCGGTTTCGGCAATACTTAGTGCTTTTTGCAGGGTTAGCACTTCCTGCGCGCAAAGTGGCGAAATCCCCAAAGTGCCCCCAAAGACAAAGAGCATAATTTGGAATAAAATTTTAATTTTTGGTTTGTTCATTATGTTTCTTTTAATTGTTTACAGCTCTACTATCTTAACTGCATCGGCAAAAACAAAACGCAGTTCCGACTTATTCGACAGCTCGATGACTGCTTTTTCTGACGAAAAATAAAACGATCCCAGATGGTTCCAACCTCCTTCAGCATTATTGGCTTCGAGGGTTGCTTCTTCGGGGCCATCTTCGCCATAAATGGTAAAGTTATAATTCCCCTTTTCCTCCTTACTGCGGTCGCGTCCGCGCTGCGGCATTTTATACAAATGAAAATATACATCGTAATAGCCTGGTTTTTTCACCGGTACATTCCATGTGGCCTTTAAATCGCCTTCGCCCCCTCTTATGTAGTAGGCCGAACGGACATATGCACCGTAAAAATCGGTATTGGTAGTTGCAGTCCAGTTAACTGGAGGTCTCCACCAATTAATTCCTTCATATTTTCGTTTTGTTTCTTCCTCTTTCGTAATCAGCCTTTCCAGTAAGCTTACATTTTCGGTAACGGTTACTTCAAATCCCGAATCTTCGTTATCAACCACGACTTCGTTAGGCAAAATGGTTTGCACAGGAGTATCACTGATGCGCTCTCCGTCAATTGGTTTTGCTTTTGCATCTTCGTCAACTTCGCGGAAAAACTCCATCATGGTTTGCGGTACATTCTGAGAAGTCATTGTATTCAGGATTACCATCCGTGGCGCTCCTTCGAGCAGGTAGCTCAAGTCTTTTGTTTGGTTGGCTTCAAGATAAATCAGGTTGTCAATCATATCGCTGCCTCCCATGCCGCCTCCACGGCCACCACCAGGTCCGCCACCAGAGCCCCCCATGCGGAAGGAAAGTTTCACCAATCCTTCTACGTCCGAAAAGTTGGTGACTTTTACCGAAACCATCGTTTTCATAGCATCGCCCGATTTTACTTTAACCGCTTTAATTGGCGAAACCAAATACCCCGGCAGCTTCTTGGTTTTAAACCAGCTGTCCATCATCGGAACCAGTTCAATCCCAAATTTATCGTAAATTTTACGGTCAAAATCTTCGAATGTAATATTGGTGTACTTATTTTCACTTAGCATATTGTGCAAGAAGTCCTCAAACTCTTCCGGGCCAGCTTTCCATTGTATCATCGAAAACAATACATCCCCTTTTAATTTAATAACATTGTCAACAATATCTTTTTGATCCGGGTCGGCAAGAATCTCTTCGAAGGTATAGTCCTGAAGCGCAATATTTGCAAGAACTTCATCGCTTTCGCCACTCATATTGCTCATAAACACCGAACGCATATCTACGACTTGATTTTTCAGATAAGCCTCAAAAATACGGTTGGTAATTGGCCACCTGTCCGACTGAATATTATTCTGAAAGTTATAGAGCATTGGAAAAATAAAATAGGGGTTGCCCGTTTGCTCAATCTCCATTGAGCCTCCCCGCTGATAGTTGCGGTCGGTTTCTATTTCGTTGGTAAAGGTTCGCAAGAATTCTCCTAATACGCGAATTTCTTTATCCTGTGGCGTCATATCAGAATCGCCACCCCGTCTGCCATATTTCCCTATTCTGTCTTTTTGTTTTTCGAAATCGGCATCGCGTATCAAATACCCTTTTTCAGGAATAAAAACCTGTTCGGGTTGCACTGCTTCCTGTATAGAAGTCCACATACGCTCGTAGGTTTTAAACTGCGCCGGTACTTCAACCAGCGAAAAACGCGGTGAATTATAGTCGAGATTGTAGGTTCGTTTAAAATCATCAAAGCGTTCGGCAATTACTCCCGAAATAGTATCTTTCGATTCGGGGAAAAGTTCGGAGAAATAATCGTGCCCGTCAAAATACCAAATTCCAAATTCAACACTGTCTTTTTCAAATTTCTTTTGCTTGTAGTGGCCAATAGCCAGCGAAATTTGTGTTAACGGGGTTTCGTTTTCAAATGCAAAGCTGCCAGCCGAAATCTCCTTTATCTGACCTTGAGAAATGGCTTGCATGTCTTCGCTGGTTTTTACCCGTAACGAGTAATTTACAAACTGCGGCTGATACCAGCTGACATCGTTTGAACTATAAGTTACCCCTACTTTCGGATACCAATTTGCCTCACGTGTTAGCAGAACATATTCGGGGCTAATAAAAGCATAGCGTTTATCAACATTCAACACAAATTTTCCATATTTTTCCTGAATGGTCTCTTCTTCAATATCCGGATAACAATAGGCCTCATCAATTTTCCCTTCGTACGAAAACTCAACTTTCGCTGAATCTCCGGGTTCAAAAGCAATTTTATCGGAAAGAATTACCAGATGTTTCTTGCGCAAAAACGGGGTAGCTTTTCCGTCAATTTTTATACCACTTACATTCAGTCCTGCGTTTAAGCTGAACACCAATGTATTAATTACAGTCTGCTTGTCATTTTTTAAGGTTAACAGCGAATTCACTTTTATAACATCACCCTTGTGCTCAACATCCAAATCGTTCGACAAAAGTGCAGGCTGTTTCTCGCCCACATAGGTATTGTTTAGCTCAACAATTTCGGTTCGCAGTTTATCGACCTGTTTAAAATGATTAATATGATTAAAAGCAAGATATCCGGAACCGGCAATAAAAATGACACTAAAAATGAGTGAGAAATAAGTCATTGCTTCGGACTGTGGCAAACGTTTCAGCAGGAAAATAGTAAGAAAAATAAAACCAATTCCCAATCCGAAATAAATGCCACGATGAGCTAAAATAACGCTAAGATTACCAAAACCAACCACATCGGAACTTAACATAGGAATGTTAAACGCCATATAGTCGAAAATGTAATAAAATTTTGCCTGCAGCAAGAAAAGCGTTATGGCAATATATCCCAAAACCAGAACAAAAGTTATGGCCTGATTGCGGATAACACTCATCAGCAAAAACGAAAGACCCATAATAAAAACCAGGGTTGGAATACTGATTAAAAGCAAGTAAAGACCATACGATGCCCAGTTAATTGACGTAGCTGTTGCCAGCGCATTAAAAATGAGCGACATTATTACAACGGCAATATTTAGTATCATAAACACCTGCAGGTTTCCCAGAGTTTTACCAATTACATATTCGCCATTGGTCATTGCCCGCATATAAATTACCTCGGTGGTATCGAGTTTTTTGTCGCGCTTTAAAAAGTCGGATGCCAGAAAAACAGCAATAATAGCCTGCGCAACATTTAAAATTAAGAGGTTAAAATAGGGAATGGCACTAGGAATGGCACGAATAGCCCAACCTTCATCTCCTCCTCCTTCGATAATCATTCCGAAGTTCATTCCAAAAAGAACAAGAAGCGACAGGATACTGAAAATACGGAAAAACCAACTGCGAAACAGGGTTTTACGTTCGTATTTAGCTATCGAAAATATATTGTGTAACGATATCATTTTAAATTATTTAGGCGTTCGACCATTGGTTTAATTTATTCTCCATAAAATGCACATAAGCATGCTCGAGGTTCGGGGCAATTGGCTCACCGTAGTATCCATCAATATTTTCCGACACAACCTGAACCTCCCAACCTCCATCAATGGGGATAGTAGAAATAACCGGGTATTTTTCGTTTATTTCCAGGTATTCTGTTTCGGTAGCTTTTATCCGCCAAACATTTCCTTCAGCTTCGCGAACCAATTGTTCGGGCGAACCCGAAAAAGCAAGTTTCCCTTGGTTTAGTAAGGCCATATTGTCGCAGGTACTCGAAATATCGCCAACAATATGAGTCGAAAGAATAATAATTACATCGCGTGTACTTATATTCGACAGCAAATTTCGAAAACGGATACGTTCTTCGGGGTCGAGGCCGGTTGTTGGTTCATCAACCACAATTATTTGAGGATCGTTAATAAGAGCCTGCGCAATTCCAAGGCGGCGTTTCATCCCTCCCGAAAGTTTATTGGCATTCCGGTCGCGAGCCTCAAACAAACCTACCTCTTCGAGCATTTGCTCAACAGCAGTGCGTCGTGCGGCCCCGTTTTTCATACCCGACAGCCGGGCAGCATAATCAAGGAATTCGTAAGTTTTCAACTTTGAAAAGAAGCTAAAGTCCTGAGGAAGATAACCCAACATAGAACGTATTTCGCGGCGGTTTTTCGATAGTTCCAGATCGTTAAAATAAACCTTGCCACTACTTGGTTTCATGAGGGTTACAAGCATCCGCATTAGCGTCGATTTTCCTGCACCGTTAGGCCCTAAAAGTCCAAACATCCCGTTGGGAATTTCCAGGTTAAGGTTGTTAATGGCATAGCTGCCACCTTTGTAAATTTTATTGAGATTTTCAATTTTAATATGCACAGCTCAAATTTCTAATTAATTAAAAACAATGACTTGGACTTTGGAAGTGTTGAATCGTTTAATCTTACAAGTAAAAATAACTTGATATAATTACAACGCACCCGTAAAAAAGAGATGATTTTTATGTTAACAGGGGCTCTCTGTTTTTCCGCCAAACAACAAGTTCGGGCCATAACTTACAATAAACCCGGGATCTATGTGCAAAAACGAATTAAAGCCAAACATCTTTTTATTGGAAATACACTAAAACACGTACTTATTGAAAAAGACACACCCTCTATTATGCTAAATAAAGGGTAGTTTGCGAAAGGCTTGTTTTGAAGCAGTTTTAATACAGAATAGATTTTCGAATGTATATCTGGTTTTCAACCGGTCGCGACTGCCTATAAACCAGGGTTTGATTATTAATCCTGCCTCGGTCTCAATTAACTTTTAGCAAAGTCGAAATATTTTTTTTGAAGACCCACTTTTGCCGGCTACAAGAAACGTCGGGATAATGCGAGAAGAAATGAAATGTTAGGAGCAAAAATTAGTGAAACTCAAAGGAAACCACAGAAATGAACAGTCTTTAAACCCAAAATTCTGGTAACAGCTGGCTATTACCAGAAATTTTCAATCCAGATCTTGCAGATTTCTGTATTTCTGAGCTTAAAATTAATAATCAAACTCGTGTTTTAAATAAAAAAAAAGCTGCTAATCAAACGACTAGCAGCTTTTATAAACCAATAAAATTTTCTAAACTATTTTTCCAAACTATAAGTAAACTCATCGCTTTGTGAACTCAATATAACATCATATTTACCTGCAGACAGACTTGACAAATCGTAACCGGTTGAAAGACTGAAGTCTTTTCCAAGTTTCGATTCGAATACCAATCCTTTCTCATCGTAAATACTTAAACTCAGGTTTTCTGCATCGAAGTTCAAATACGACATTTTTAACACGTTGTCGTTATAAGCGAAATAAGGATCAAAACGAAGTTTTGACTCACCAATGGCAATACCCCTTGAACTTACTTCGAACTCTTTCGACAAACGAGTGTCGTTAACTTTCAAATTCATAGTATAATTACCATTGTCCAATTGTTTAAAATCGAATACTTTTTGGTAACTACTCAGTGGCTTAGCGGTTTGTTTATAATATACTAAGTCACCATTCTCTGCGTATATACTCAACTGAAACAAAGCTTCTTTTCCGTTCTGAATCGAAACAACAGCTCTGTCAGCAGTTAAGGGCACAACATTCATTTTGGGTTTTTCCACAGCAGTTGCGATTGCTACAACCGATACTGCCAATACTGTAAATAATAATTTAATTGTTTTCATAACCATTCAACTTTAAGTTTAACATGAATGACAATGCAAATATATATGTTTTACAACACATATGCTGCACAACATGTCGTGTAGGCTTGTTGTTTAAATAAAAAATTAACATAGAACTGATTTAAAACCACAAAACACAGCCCACCAAACCCGCGAGCCACTTTCTAAAATCCACAATACCTGCCTGTTACCTCACCACACTTTAAAATTCTCATAAATTACATCCTGATAAATGTCCATTCATAAGAAGATTACATCTTTTTACAATGCTACACCAAGACCAATATTGAGCATGATTTAAGCAAGCCGACTAAATTCCAGTTATCAATCACAATAAGAACGCCTCTGGATTCACTTCAGAATCTTCGCATCAATTTACCGATTTACATTCCATACAGATTCCGAACCAAGTCCATTACATCATACCACCAATAAATGCAACACCACGCAGACAATCAACACACACAGAAAGCTATGCCGACAAAAAAAAGCTGCTAATCGAACGACTAGCAGCTTTTATAAACCAATAAAATTTTCTAAACTATTTTTCCAAACTATAAGTAAACTCATCGCTATGTGAACTCAATACAACATCATATTTACCTGCAGACAGACTTGACAAATCGTAACCAGTTGAAAGACTAAAGTCTTTTCCAAGTTTCGATTCGAATACCAATCCTTTCTCATCGTAAATACTTAAACTCAGGTTTTCTGCATCGAAGTTCAAATACGACATTTTCAATACATTGTTGTTATAAGCGAAATAAGGATCAAAACGAAGTTTTGATTCACCAATGGCAATACCCCTTGAACTTACTTCAAACTCTTTCGACAAACGAGTGTCGTTAACTTTCAAATTCATAGTATAGTTACCATGGTCCAATTGTTTAAAATCGAACACTTTTTGATAACTATTTAGAGGCTTAGCAGTTTGTTTATAATATACTAAGTCACCATTTTCCGCATAAATACTCAACTGAAACAAAGCCTCATTTTCGTTCTGAATCGAAACAACAGCCCGGTTGGCAGTTAAGGGCACAACATTCATTTTGGGTTTTTCAACAGCTGATGCGATTGCTACAACCGCTACTGCTAACACTGTAAATAATAATTTAATTGTTTTCATAACCATTCTATTTTTTGTTTAACATGAATGACGATACAAACATATATGTTTTACAGCATATGTGCTGCATAACATGTGTTGCCTTTTGGTTAATTAAACGATAACTTAACATTAACTAGCTATTTAAAACACATATAAATTATAACTTGCTGATTATCTGTTACTTTTACCATTTCTGGCCGTGTATCACAAATTTCATGCCAATTATTTGAATGTATTATTAAATTATTATTACTTACATTCGCAATAAACAGAACACATGATCATAAAAACACTCCAACTACTTGAAGGAGCGAAGAATGCAAGTGGACTCACGATAATAATTGATGTATTCAGAGCATTCTCAACGGCCTGTTACGCCATTGACAAGGGCGTTAAAAAAATTTATCCGGTGGGTAACATTAACCTTGCATTTAACTTAAAAAAAGAAAATCCCGATTTTATTTTGGTAGGAGAACGCAACGAACAAAAGCCCGAAGGTTTCGACTTTGGCAATTCACCTAGTCAGTTAATAAATGCCACTTTAAACGGCAAAACCATGGTACACACCACCAGTTCGGGTACGCAAGGCATTGCCAATGCGAACAATGCCGATGAAATATTAACCGGGAGCTTTGTAAATGCTGCTGCAATTATCCGCTACATTCAACGAAAACAGCCCGAAACCGTTTCGCTGGTATGCATGGGTTACGCCTGCCAATACCCTACAGACGAAGATACTACGTGCGCCGAATACATTAAAAACGAATTGGAAGGCAAACCAAATAACTTCGATAAAATGGTAGAAACCATAAAAAAAGGCGATGGTGCACGTTTTTTCGATCCTCAAAAACAAAGCTGGTCGCCGCAGCAGGATTTTGAGCTTTGCCTTAGCTTAAACCGCTTCAATTTTGTATTAAAGGTTGAGAAAGAAGGTGAATTAAATTATCTTCGGCAAATAATTATATAGAAGAAATAGACGCTTAGCTCCTTGCGTCTTAATCATTGTTATTAATCATGAAACACTACAATTTCGACGAAATAGTCGCCCGCCAAGGCACAAACTGCCTAAAATACGATGCCCTACCCTTATTCTTTAAAACAAAAGAAGCATTACCGCTTTGGGTAGCCGATATGGATTTTAAAACTCCCGATTTCATTGTTGACGCCATTAAAAAACGCGTAGAACACGAGATATTTGGCTATACCTTTAAACCCGACTCGTATTACGAAGCAATAATTGGATGGATGAAACGCCGCCACAATTGGGATGTAAAGAAAGAATGGATATCGTTTAGCCCGGGAGTTGTTGCCGGATTAACCTTTGCTGTTGAAACCTTTTCGAAACCCGGCGATGGAGTAATTGTTCAGCCTCCTGTATATTTCCCATTTTTCGATTGTGTAAAAGGAACCAATCGAAAATTGATTGAAAATCCATTAAAAATTGAGAACGGTCGCTACACCTTCGATTTGGAAGATCTGAAAGCTAAAATTGACGAAAACACAAAACTGCTAATGCTGTGCAACCCTCAGAATCCGGGAGGAATGGTTTGGACACGCGAAGAATTAGTCGCTTTAACAGACATTTGCATCGAAAACGACATTATGATTATTTCTGACGAGATCCACTCCGACCTTGTTTACAAGGAACACAAACACATTCCTATTGCGAGTATTTCGGATAAAGTGGCACAAAACTGCATGATTTCCATGGCTCCCAGCAAAACCTTTAACGTGGCAGGGCTTGCAACCTCTTTGGTAATTATTCCAAACAAGGCCAAATTTACCAGCTACGAACGAGCAATTGGCGTTGGACATTTTGGAATGGGAAATATTTTTGGCTCAGTTGCTCTGGAAGCCGCCTACACGCATGGAGACGAATGGCTTAACCAAACCATTGACTACCTGTGGGACAACTACCTGCTGATAGAAGAATTTATAAAAGAGAAACTTCCCCGCGTGAAAGTGATGAAACCGGAAGCTACCTACCTGGTTTGGCTCGATTTTTCTGACTATGGGATGAAAAATGATGAGCTGATTAAATTCACCGTTGAGAATGCAAAGGTTGCGTTAAACGATGGCGGACGTTTTGGTACTGGTGGCGATGGATGGTTACGCATAAACACCGGTTGTCCACGAAGTATTTTGCAGGAAGCGCTCGTTAGGCTGGAGAAAGCCTTTGGATAGTTATTTTACTTTCCCCGGATTCTTCTTTACAAAGTCGGACCAGTTTTTATACTCTTTCGATTTTTGAGGCTTGCTCATTTGTATGAAGTGACAAATGGCTACAGCAACAGCATCGGTTTCGTCGAGCACTTTGTCGAGTTCCTTTAAATTGTAAACTTTTTGCAGGAAATAGGCCACTTGCTCTTTTGAAGCACGCCCCATACCGGTAATCGACTGCTTTACCAACAACGGGGCATATTCGTGTATCGGAACATTGTGCATTAAAGCTGCGGCCATTAATACCCCCTGCCCACGCCCCAACTTCAGCATCGACTGCACATTCTTCCCATAAAAAGGAGCTTCGATGGCCATTACATCGGGTTTATATTCGCTAACCAAATGAAGTGCCCTTTCGTGCAAACACTTAAGACGCTGATAATGGTCGGAATATTTTCCGGGAGTAATATTACCCATGTGCAATATTACAGGCTTATTGTCCCTAATTTCCACAAGACCATAGCCTGTAACTGTTGTTCCAGGATCGATTCCCAATATTCTGAGTGGTTTATCCATAAATAACTTTCGTAACTTTTGTAACAAATTAAAGTTTATTGCATACTGCAATTTTAATCCTTGCTTCTAAACAATAATCTTAATTGTTCACCCTTTCCCCTTATCCATTTTTTGCACCAAAATTCCTGCAACAATAAAAATCAACCCAATAAAAGTAGTTATGTAAATGGTTTCCTTCAAAATAAAATGAATAAATATGAGCGAAACAAAAGGAGCCACAAAAACGAGGTTTCCAATTTTTGCATTATTGGTACTCATTTGCATAGCTTTCATCCAAAAAACATAAGTTACGCCCGCTTCGAAAAAACCGATATATATTAATGCGTATAATCCCAAACCGGGGGTAAAACGGAAGTCGGAAAAAAAGAAGACCACAGGCACAAGAAAGATAAACCCGAACAAGAAATTAGTAAACAGCTTCACCACTGAATCGCGTTTGTCGCGTACACTAAAAATCCAATACGACGCCCACATCACCGAACTTGCCAAGGCTAAAAAAACGCCCAATCGACTCGTATCCCGAAATCCCTCCATTCCTCCCTGCGATGAAATGATAACAACACCCACAAAACTAATGGCAAGAGCAACAAAACTGCTACGTCGAATCTTCTGTTTCAGCAACGGAACCGACATAAGAACCAAAACAATAGGCCATACCATATTTAATGGTTGTGCCAGCTGTGCAGGCAACAACGAGTAGGCCTTAAATAATATGAGATAATATGCCAGCGGATTAAACACACCTAAGAGGGCTGAATTAAACCATTCTTTTTTCGTTTGCTGATGAATAAGAAAGGCTTTTTTTTGAATAAGCAGAAAAGTAAAAAGAATTACAACCGAAACCAGCGACATGACAAATATAAGCTGTATAAAATCGTATTCGCGCAAGGCCAGCTTAAATGCCGTTGCCACTGTTGACCAGAAAAATACCGCCAGCCCTGCAAACAAATATGCTTTTTTACCGGGCATCGCTAAAATTCATTGTTTTCCGTGGCACCATCAAACTTCTCTTTCGTCCCTTGCATAAACAAATCTTCTTTAATTTTATCAGGATAAAGCTCACGAAGTTCCCGGTATTTTTCCCGCGACTCTTCAATAAATACACTCCCGGGATAGGCGGTTAGCATTTCCTTGTACAAATCTTTCGCCTCTTCTTTTTTATCGAGATTGTAATTGAACATTTCTGCCAACAAAAAAAGGGCGTCATCGCCAAGCAGGTCGTAGCTAAAGTTGTCAGTAATTGACTGAAGGAATTCGGCTGCTTCAGCGTAATTTCCTTTTCCAAGTTCAATTTTTGCTTTTCTGAAAAGAATATCGTCAACCAAAGTGTGGTAGGGATAAAGCTCCATTATGGAATCCAGAACCGCCATTGCTTCTGTGTCTTTATTTTGGAAGAATAATAAATCGGCTCTCGAGAACATTTGCAGCGGAACAGCTGTGGTGTCTAAATCCAGGTTATTTCCAATTAACATTGACAACTCCATGGCATCGTTAGCGGTGAGTTTCGAGGTGCTGGCTTTTAGCACATCAAGCTGCGCTTTTGCCCAGCTAAAATTCCCCATATAATATCCCAACTTCGCCTTTTTCAACTTTACCTCATCTCCCAGGGTATTTTTTTTATTGTCGTCAATTACCTGCGAATAAATCAACATGGCCTCCCATGGATCGTTTGCATAAATGTAAATATCGGCTTTTTCGGCTTTTAAGGTTCCAATCTGATCCGGTTTAAGCTGTAAAATTTTCAGTCCCTTGTTTAATACCTCTATTGCTCCTTTAGTGTCGTTAATATAAAAGGCCAGCAAATGGGCGTACTCCTGTATCAAACCCAGGGTTGGATGACCATAATTCAGGTATTCAAGGCCTGCCTGAAACCCGCTGGCCAGGGTTTTAGCTTTTTCCTTGTCGTTAGGAAACTGATTAATAAATTCGAGATAAGAAGCATGAATATTCCGGGAATAAGCCCTGTTATAAAATGAATTCTCCCTCCCTTTATCCAATAAATATTTATACGCGCTTTTTGCTTCTGTATATTCCTTATTTCGCAGGGCAAGGTCTCCCAACTGGGCTATCTGCGTATCTTCTGCCCCAGTTCGTTTATCAAGGGCAATTGCCTGACGCAGTGCACTCGAGAATTTTTTTTCCTGAAAGAAGAACCAAATAAGCAAACGATTATAACCAACTACCTGAGGTTCGGCCTGAATACGTTTCAAAACCTGCCCCCGAAACTCATTACGTAAACCGTTATCGATATCGAGTCGCATGGCCGAGGACAAGCTACTCTGAACACGCGCCAGATGTTTTTCATCCTCCCGCAGCAAATTCAGATACTCCTCCATCATGTTGCTGTAGTCGCGCAAATATAAATACGATCGGGCCAATTCGTAGTTAAATTGCTCAGGAGCCAAAACTTCCCGCGCTTTCAAATAGGTATCCTTTGCCATTTCGTATTCACCCCACATTAAAAAATCATTGGCTGTAGTAATATAGCTCCCCTTGTTGGGCGGAATAATTTTGATTGCCTCCCTGAATTTATCATCGGCTTCCTCATTTTTCTTTTGAACCTTTAAAACGTGCCCCCAGTGCACATAATAGTCAGGGCGGTGACTTTTTTGTTTTTTTATTTCTTTTTGAATATCCTGTTCGGCTTCTTCGAAACGTTTTAATTCGGTTAAACAGGTGATGTAATAGCGAAAATAAGTGCTATTGCCGTTTAGTTTATACACCTCCTTCAACAAAGGCAAGGCTTTTTCATAGTCTTTTGCACTATAATATTTAATGGCAAGACTCGACTTGGTTTGTATATCCGATTGCTTACGTTGTGCAAATCCGTCGTTTGCCGCAAAAATCAGAAGAAGTATAATTAGCGTGTACCTCATAATTTTTCTAACTCGTACAAAAATAACACAGTTATGCAAACTATTCTTTTTTTGAAAATAATTTTACCGAAGTGGCCACTTTTTCAAATCGTCAGGAAAAACCAGCTATTTAGAAAACATTTTGCGGCGCTGCAGCTTTTCTTTTACAACCTAAGCATACCTGCAAGTATTGCAGGCACTGCAGCTTTTCATTCAGCACGGTTTATCCATTGGAATTTTGAAGCGAGGATTGAAAATAAAATGAAATGAAACCTTGTTAGGAGAGCAAAAATGATGGATATGCCACATTTATGGATGAACAAATATCCTAAGCAGACACCGATGATTTATTTTAAACTTTTACTTTTGCAAAAAAATATAGAGTTATGGCACACGAGCTAAACGA
Organism: Draconibacterium sp.; assembly: GCA_041583785.1. GTDB lineage: Bacteria > Bacteroidota > Bacteroidia > Bacteroidales > Prolixibacteraceae > Draconibacterium. The sequence goes on from JBFHFE010000006.1 coordinate 35,593, forward strand.
CAGGCAGCGCCTGCCCAGGTGGATGAAAATGAAAATGCCAAAAGGCGAAAGCTATTCGAAAGTTAAGAATTTGGTCGACAAACACGGTTTGCATACCATTTGCACCAGTGGCAATTGTCCAAATATTGGCGAATGCTGGAATCGCGGAACCGCCACATTTATGATATTGGGCAACATTTGTACCCGCCGCTGTAAGTTTTGTGCCGTACCCAACGGAAAGCCTCTTGCTCCTGATTTGGAAGAACCTAAAAAACTGGCCGAATCGGTTAAAATTATGGGCGTAAAACACTGCGTAATAACTTCTGTCGATCGCGACGACCTGGAGGATCAGGGAGCCGGAATATGGGCCGAAACCATTCGCGAAGTAAAACGAGTAAATCCTGAAACTAAAATAGAAGTGCTGATTCCTGATTTCAGAGGCAATGAAGCGCTTATTCAACAGGTAATTGATGCAAAACCCGACGTTATTTCGCACAACCTGGAAACCACGGAAAAACTTACGCCACATATTCGCTTTGCAGCAAAATATCGCCGCAGTTTGGATGTGCTGAAATACATTGCCGAAAACTTTGGAATTGCAAAATCGGGCATTATGCTGGGGCTGGGCGAAACGCACGATGGTATTTTGCAAACCATGGACAATTTATTGGAAGCAGGCTGTAAAGTAATGACCATCGGCCAATACCTGGCGCCAACAGCCAAACACATGCCTGTGGTAGAATACATAACACCTGAGAAGTTTGAGGAATACCACAAAATTGGAATGGAAAAAGGTTTTAAGTACGTGGAAAGTTCTCCACTGGTTCGTAGTTCGTATCGGGCAGAACAACATGTGAATGCATAAATATCCAGAGAATATTGACGTAACAATCTGTTCCGATCTAAGAATCATTTCATACTTAAAAAATGGCACAATTCAATTATATCGACCTAGGAGTTAAAGACTACAAAGAGTGCTGGGACTACCAGGAAGCATGTCTGCTGGAAGTAAGCAACGACAAAAGAAGCACAAAACAACCTTCCGAAATTAACCATTTTATTTTGGTTGAACACCCACATGTATACACCTTAGGGAAAAGTGGCGACGAAAAAAACATGTTGGCCAATACCAATTTTCTAAAAAAGATTGAAGCAACTTATTACAAAATAAACAGAGGCGGCGACATCACTTATCATGGTCCGGGACAATTGGTGGGTTACCCGATTATAGACCTTGAAAACTACAAAATTGGAGTACGCCAGTACATTGAAAAGATGGAGGATGCCATAATTGCCACCATTGCCGAATATGGTTTGGAAGGCGGACGAAAAGAAGGAGCAACCGGTGTATGGCTTCAACCTGAACACAAAGTGCGTGCACGGAAAATTTGCGCAATTGGCGTTCGGGTAAGCAGGGCGGTTACCATGCATGGTTTTGCATTAAATGTAAACACCGACATGCGCTACTATAATTACATTAATCCCTGCGGTTTTTCATCTTCCGATGTTACTTCTATTCAGCAGGAGTTGGGACGAGAAATTCCGATGGAAGAAGTGAAACAAATAGCGATGAAAAAATTTAATGCTATTTATTAGCACTACACCGGGCAACAGTTCGATATTTTCAGATTAAAAACGGCCGGATTTTCCTGGAAAACCTGTTCCATTGCATAACTTAATGCAGCCATAATTTCCGAAAGTTCTCCGGTAAGAACACTGCTCATTTTCCCTGGCTCAATTTTTACCTGCTTATTTTCAGCAAGAAGAGCCAGAAAAATATCGACAGGTCTTTCAAAATCATCGCTTAAGGGATATAAACTTATTTCAACAGCAACAATCATATTTATACATTTTTTTGAACCAGAGCAACCATAAAGGCAGGTTCGTAATTTGCTTGTTCTTTGGTTCCATCGGCTAAACGAAAATCGGGAGTTAAATGCACCCCTGATTTAATTACCGGGGTTCCTATTTTAGCTAAAAGCCCGGCTAAACTTTCGGGAGTAAAAAAGTCCGCATTTTTAAAGGTGGAATCGCTGGCAGCACTTTTTCCCATTTCTGAGTCCCTGTTTAGTGCTCCCAGGAGCAACCAACCTTTGGGTTTCAGAACACGAAAAACTTCATCGATAACTTTTGTTTTGTCGCTTACAAATTCCATCATGGTTACCGACGAAACTACACCGAAACTCTCGTTGCCAAATGGCAGGTTTTCGGCATCGGCATTCACAATTTCAGCACCCATATTCTTTTTGAAGGCATGCTTTAACATGGCCTCTGAAATATCGGTGGCAGTAAGCTCAAAACCTTTTTTCAGAAAGAACCCGGTCCAATGCCCGGTTCCACAGCCCAGTTCAAGCATTTCGCCAACCGGCACCTGCTGCAATGCTTGTTCAATCAAATTTTCTTCAATTTCGTTTACCTTTTTCCAGGCATCGGTTTTGTAATAATCGTCGTAGGCATCGGCTATTTCCGGATGTACAAAAACATTCATCTTCAAACAGTTTTATTGAGTTTTCAAATCGCTTTTCCGAGATTATAAACTTCGGGAAGGTATAAAACAAAAATGCCATCTTTATACAAAACGTAAATAAAGATGGCATCTTTTTATAGGATTATATATGAATTCTAATTCTTCTTTACGTACTGAGTAAGAATAACAATCTGCTGTCCACTTACTTTCCCTTCAATTTGTTCGGGGTTATCGCTTACCAAAGAAATATTGCGAACCGCGGTTCCCCGTTTGGCAGTAAAGCCACCACCTTTTACATTCAAATCTTTAATAAGAACCACTGTGTCGCCGGCTTGTAAAACAACGCCGTTGCTATCCAGATGCCGAACCACATCGTCGGGGTCGATTCCTTCGCCGGTAGCCTCAGCCCAGGCCTGAGTCTCCTCATCGAGGTAAAGCATGTCGAGCAAATCCTGTGGCCAACCTTCAGCTTTTAATCGGTTTAACATGCGCCATGCCACCACCTGAACCGCAGGCACCGTGCTCCACATGCTATCGTTCAAGCAGCGCCAGTGGTTCACATCCATTGTATCCGGATTATCAATTTGCCCCGAACAGCTTGCGCAAATATAAATGCTGTCTTTTTCGCTTTCCTGGGTTGCAGGCGCTACGGTGTAAACTCCCAGGTTATCTTCTGCTCCGCATAACTCGCAAACGGTTGTGCGTTTTTGTAGGTCTCTTTCTATGCTCATGTTCTTTTATTTTGAAAAAAGGAGCGCTCCCCTCCTAATCTCCTTTTGCTTGTGTGGCGCATGAAATGCCAGTTTTTCAATCAACTGTGCCAGATGCGCCTTTTCTTCAATTGATATTTTGTTCCCCGGGTTAAAACCCGGGACTATTCATGTTTAACTCCTTCGGAATTATTTCGGTTCACACAAATCAGTGGTTCTCAGCACAATCAGCATCATCTGCGTTCCACTTTTTTCTCTTCGGTCTTCCGACTACCGACTTTCTTTAAAATAATTTTCTAAACCCGATTACATCTTTTACTTCCTGCAAAGTTTTAACGGCTGATTCGCGTGCTTTTTCAGCACCCATTTTTGCCACTTTTGCCAGGTAAGCATCGTCCTTTAAAATTTCGATAATACGTTCACGAATTGGCGATGTGTAGGCAATAATATCTTCGGCCAGTTGTTTTTTCAAATCGCCGTAACGTATTTCGCATTTATTGTATAATTCATCGAAATGTGCAACAGTATCAGGAGTAGAAACGATATCCATTAATGTAAACAGGTTCTGAATAACTTCAGGTTTTTGCTGGTTCATTTCCGTTGGGCCCGCATCGGTAACGGCGCGCATTACCTTTTTGCGAATCGATTTTGGGTCTTCATACAAGTTTATAGCATTTCCTTCCGATTTTCCCATTTTACCGGAACCATCGAGCCCGGGTACTTTAATCATATCGCCGCCGCCAAATGTAAACGGACGAGGAATTGGAAAGACTTCCGACTTGTACATGCGGTTAAAACGTTTGGCAAACTTACGCGCCATTTCAAGGTTTTGCTCCTGATCTTTCCCAACCGGCACAAACTCCGCTTTATGAATAATAATATCGGATGCCATTAAAACCGGGTAGGTTAACAATCCGGCATTTACGTTATCTGGGTTCTGACGTGCTTTATCTTTAAAAGAAGTAGTACGTTCCAACTCACCCAAATAGGCATTCATATTTAACAATGCATACAACTCTGAAACTTCGGGAACATCGCTCTGAATAAAAATTGTTGATTTTTCGGGGTCGATTCCGCAGGCCAAATATTCGGCTAATACCTGACGCACACCCGATTGCAAATTCTCAGGCGTTGGATGCGTGGTTAACGAATGAATATCTGCAATAAAAAAGTAGCAGTTAAAATCGTCCTGCATTCTCAAAAAATTCTGCACTGCTCCAAAATAATTCCCAAGGTGCAAATATCCTGTCGGTCTGATACCGCTAACAACTGTCGGTTTATTCATGTTTAAAAAATTTGTTGGAAAACCTGAGACCACATTACCGAAGAAAACCGGCATTTGACTACTTCCCAATTAACAGGTAGTCTTCCATTAATAACCTATCTGATTTTTAAGTGGCTGCAAAAATAGCCCGAATCATTGAAATGAGAAAATTTATTTTGTAATAACCTCAGTTCCGTCCAAAATATTATTCTCAGAAAACCGGAATTACACGATTTGCATTAAACATGATAAAAGAATTGTGGGCTGTATTAAGCCATTTTTAGTAAAAATTAAATGACTCGAAATAAAGATTTTAAGTTGAACTAAGGTTAAAACCGAAGTTCTTTCCATTAGCGCTATTTTCCTTATTTACTTTTATCATTGCCCTTTTCAGTGAACTCACAGACCCAAAACCACCTGCAAGAGCCAAGTCTTCTTTTGATGAATGAGGATATTGCTTTAAATATTCGCGAACATGCTGAACCCGATAAGCATTTACAAACGCATTAAAATTCATTCCAAAATTATCATTAATTGCATTTGACAAATAGGTACGATTCGTTCCAATGTTTTTGCAAACCGTTGTCAGGTTTAATTCCGGATTTAAATAGGGTTGTTCTTTTTCAAAATAATCAAGCAACTGTTTTGTAATCACCTTTTCGGAGGAGTGATTGCTGTTCTTATTATTTTCAATAACCAATCTATGAAAAGTAACTAAATCTTTAGGCTTCTGCTGCTTAAACGACCAAACTCCAATAATCCACATAAATACAGAAATGGAGAATAAAAAGAAAACCAAAAACAAGTCATTTTTAGTATCGAAAGGATTAAACATATAAAACAAAATACTTAATAAGCCAATGAGTATAAAAGAAGCGTTAAACCACCACACCCAATTTAACGAAAAGCTTTCGATATTAGAATATTCGTGCTTTAACCTTTCGTGATATTTAGCCGGAATTCGAAGAATAACTATGGAATAGTAAACAACCTGGAGTACTATAAAAACCACATCTGCCAATCGAAATGTGTAAATAATTTTTAGCTTTATTGACATAAACTTAATTCCGCTGCGGTAAGTCGTTAAATAGTAGATACGCTCGTCTTGATTGAGCAAACCATAAAACAATATGGCCGAAATGATTCCAAACATCAGCCCCGGAAACAGATGCCACAACTCTTTTTTAAATGTTTTATCGTCTCCCACAATAGATTTTATGTACAAATAAATGGAAGGAAACAGACACAAAACAGTTGCAATATGAAGACTGTGAAACGGAATATAGATTAATGTTAGTTTTTTGAAATAAAAATAGTTGGCAAAAAACACGAAAAATGCATTTAATAATGCCAGAGCCATTACACGTTTAGGTAAAAAACCTCGCGAATCGATTAATATTGTAACCGACAAAATTAAGGGAACAATAAACGCAGAAATTAACAATATATCTTGCAGGTGTTTCATCTATCAACTTTTGCCTCAATCAGATACAAAAATATCACTTCACAATTTTATGTAAAAAAAATATTATTTGTACTATTTGACCCTCTGAAATTTACGATTTGCCAGAATAAATTGGCGGCCTGCCTTACATTTGTAGTACTAATTAACTACAAATAAAACAGTTATGAAAACCAAATTAACAACTTTAGTCGTTATGGCTTTTGTTCTATTAAGCCTGTTTTCTTGCAGCGAAGATGAATCGGATTATGACATTGGGGGCAGCCAATCGGAATTCGGAGAAGTAGGAAATGAAATTGATTTTGGCCCTATTCAAGGCATTACAAACATCGATGTTTTCGTTTCTAGTTTACAAGACGGAGTCTCTTCCTTTTCATGCTCAGCCACTGCAACAAATTCTACTTATATCGACTTATTAGAGTTGGTTCCTGCATCCTTAATTCCCGGAACTGTAAAAATTTCGGGAGACGATGTGGAAGCCAATATTAACATGAAAGTTACCGACGAAGGAGCACAACTTATTTTTAACGATGGCAGTAAGTTAACACTTGTAAATTATGACGCAAAAGTTGGCGACACGTACGCGGTTACAGTGGATGGCGTTAAATTAGAGAATGAAGTTACCGAACGATCGACAGAAGACGATTTTTACTGGGGCGGCATGTACATTAAGGTTATTAAAGTAAAAGCCAAATCAACGGTTCCAGGCATTTCGGAGGTTTATATGATTTACAACCACAAATTTGGACTTGTAGGAGCCGATATCGTTTTTGAAGATGGGAGCATTAAATACTTAAGCATATATTCTTAATTAAAACGGATTAACAGCCTTCTGCAACATGAAACTTAGCCTGGCTCTATTTAGATATGAAGCAAAATTTGTGGGAATACTTTTGGTAATTCTGTCAATTCCATGCACATACCTTTATTACTGGGGTGCCCGCCCCGATATATTTAAAATAAAAGTATTCGCAATTGTTTCGAAATACATGGATACCAGCTATTTCGTAATCGCACAAACAAATATATTAGATGAACTTGCGGCAATCCTCTGCATCGTGGGGATTGCCATTTTTTCGTTCTCAAAAGACAAGAAAGAAGAACGATTTTACGAAAAAATTCGAATTAAAGCCCTTATTAGTGCCTTGTACACAACACTTGCAATTTGGCTACTGGCCATTCTTTTTACCTACGGAATGGCCTTTATTTTCGTATCGCTATTCATTTTCATTGTTTTTATGATAACGTATAATGTTTATTTCCGCATTTACTTGATAAAAAGCAAAAAGAACGGCACCAAGAAGCAGCATCTGTTAGCATAACCAATACGAATCTACGTTAACCCCGAAATACACATTAGACAATTTAAGCCCAATGCAACTACTGCATACAAATTAAAACCATGGTGTTCTAAAAAAAGGCATAAATCAGCTCATCCGAATGGGTTGCAAGCACTTCTTTAACATCTGCAAAAAAATGCCTTTTCCCTTTCAGCTTTGCCGATATTTTTGTTGCCTCATCAACCGAAAAATAATCTCCGGAAACAACACATTCTTCAACCACTGCCTTTTTAGTGTTTAATCTCACAGACAAAACTTTACCATCAATCTTAACTTCATTACAAAAAGAATATTTGGGAGAATAACCAAAATTCCAATCCCAGGTAGTAAATTTTTCGGCAGCCAGTTTCTGAATGATTTCCGTGTCAGAATCAGTCATTTCATAAAGGCTATTTCCATCTTTTTCAAGCTGAAAATCAATTAGAAACTCCCCAAAACTTTCAATATTTATTTTCTTTTTCAGAAAAGAAGAAATGTTTGCCACAGAACTGCGGTTGGATTGAACCGCCTTACTTTCGTATTTACCCGGAACTACCTTTATAGCTTGCCCAAGATTGTCCAAATCGGAATTAAAAAGCAAGGTGCCGTGGTGCAACACCCTATTTTTAAAAACATGCTCGGCGTTCCCCGATATTTTAAACCCTTCAATCAGCAAATCGTTTCGACCCGATGTTGTGGCTTCAACTCCCAGCTCTGCCAATGCTTCGCGAACCGGCTCAGTAAATTGTTTAAAGGAGATTTCGGCAGGGCTTTTTACATTTTTTATAAAGCTGAAGTTAACATTCCCCGCATCGTGAAAAACCGTGCCACCACCAGAAATGCGTCGGGCTACGGTAATGTTGTTTTCGCGCACAAAAGGATAATTTATTTCGGCCATGGCATTTTGGTGCTTGCCCAGCACAATCGTATCCTCGCTTTGCCAGAGCATAAAAATATCGTCCTCGAAATTCTTTAACAGGTATTCTTCTGCAGCTAAACAGAAATAGGGATTGGTATTTTTTAGGTTAATGCAAATCATATTAATGTTGATTTTGAATCCAACGTTGAAAAAGAACATCATATACAGCGTTGTAAAGCTTTCCTTCTTCGTTGTATTCTCGGTAAATTAGTTCTTTTTTAAGCAATGAATTTATGGAACGATTAACTGTTGATGGACTTCCAAGCTTGTGTTTTTGAATAAAATCTTTGGAAGTTAGGGAATAAACCTGCCCCTCCAATGCGATTGCTTTTAATAAATTCCATTGTTGCTTTGTTAGCATTTCGCGATAAGCAAAAAACACATACTCTTGTTCTTTTAAAATTCTTAAGGCCTCTTCGCGCCAAGTCTCTCTTGTTATTTTTTTCCCTGAATTACTAAATATACGGTTACAAAGCAGTTGTACATAAAAGGTATGAACGTTCGTCCATTCCAGCATTTCTCCAATTGTATCTAAATCTATACTTTTTTTCTTGTTTGAAAATCTTTCCAGAATAAATTGTTGATACTTCTCAGCTTCAATCTTATTCAGTTTTAAAAACTGAGTACTCCTAAAAAATGGTCGTGCCGGATTGGAAAAGATATCGTTCATTAGATGTTGTTGACTCCCGGAAAAAATGAAAACCACATTTTTTAACTGTTGAATTATCGTCCTTAACCAGGCTTCCGTATTCTTCTCCGGAAAGTTTAGAATTTGCTGAAACTCATCAATGGCGAATAAAACAGGTTTATCTTGTTTTTCAAGGAATGCAAACAACGATTCTATTTGCTGTCTGCTTTCAGTATCTTGAATTGAAAAAGTTACATTTGGCTCGCCTGAAAGTGAATCGTAAGAAATTACGGGGCGTAAAGATTTTATAAAATTCCAGATTTTAATCCCAAGTGAGGTTCTTTCTGGTACTGTATTTACTATAGAAGTAGCCAGACAATTCAAAAAATCAACACTATTCTCTGCCGATAAGATATCGGAATAAATGCATATCAACTCATCTTTTAGTTGGTATTGTATGTGTTTAATAAGCCCAGTTTTCCCAATTCTTCTAATGGCTACCAGCGTTGTTGACAAGCCGCCTTTAATGTTTGAAACCAAGCTTGCAACTTCCTTTTCTCTATCACAAAAATATTGAGGCCCAAAATATCCCGTTGTTGGGAAAGGAGTTGCTGGGTGAATTGTTTTCATACTTTTTATTTTTCGCAAAATGCAATTTACAAAATGCGATTTACAAAAAGGCAAAAATGGCGAAATATTTCAAGTATTCTCACTTACAAAAAACCATCCCTTAATTGAGATGGTTTTTCCATTGAGAGAATTAACTCCATATTATGTTTCTGGTGTTTCTACATACAAAAACCGCCCCTGCTTTCAGAGGCGGATTCACTCTTAAGTATCTACAAAATTCCAGTCATTACATAGAAGATTGTAGTTTTATCATAATATCATCTTCATTCGCTTTCACATTCAGCACTTTCGTTCCTTTCTCGTACGAAATGTAAGTAGTAACCATTTTGTATGCGCCCGGTTTTACATTAGAAAATGAGAAGTTCCCGTCGAAATCGGTGTAAGTTTTGAGGTCAGTTCCTTCAATTTTAACTTCAACACCCACCAACGATTCTCCTGAAACCTGGTCGGCAACTGTTCCCGAAACAACCATTGTTGCCTCACTTTCAGTATCCGTTGTAGTTCCCGATTTTGTATCCGTTTCTTTAGCATTTACAAGTACTACTGAAAGGATAAACATTGTAGCGATTAAAATCTTTTTCATATCTATAATCTTTTGTTGTTTCTAACTTATACCGCAAAAATAAGCGATGTTAATTACGGCTGAGTTACAGAATTATTACAGTTTAATTAAAAGAGATTAATACTGTCTTTCACTTATTAGCTTGCCGTTTTCGTCGTATTTTTTCCATACTCCGGTTTTTTGCCCCTTTTTATAAGCCAGCTCGTAAAGTAAATTTCCGTAATCATTCCAGATTATCCACTTCCCGTTTTTCAGGCCACTTTTATAGCGAGCAATCGAAATTTTTATTCCATATTCGTTGTACATCAACCACTTGCCATGCATCTGGTTGCTTTTGTACGAACGTATTTCGTTAACCCGTCCGTTAGCAAAGTAAATAACGGCTTTCCCATGTTTCTTGCCATTTTTAATTTTCACTTCGCTTTTTATTGTTTTGTTTTCAAAAAGGCTCACATAAGTACCTGTGTATTTTTTACCATTTTCGTAAAAAACACCATCAATTTCTTTAATATCCTGAGCTTTCGTTGCAGTGATTACCAAAGCTAAAAATCCGAATAAAACCAATAATTTTTTCATGTAAAAAAGATTAGAATCAAAAACACAAGAACCAAGACACCAGAAAAAATCCAAGGATAAATTCCGGACTAAAATTCATGTTCATATGCATTCTATATTGTTATTAAATTTAACTCAGAGGAAAGCCCCGGAATTGAATCCGGAGCTTTTAAAACTGGTTTTAATACCAGCTTTAATAAACACTGCATTAAAAATTTATTTTGAAATTAATCCTTTGTACTAAACTCAAAACAGACTCTGCTAGATGCATAAAATATCCTCTTTGTTTCTTTTTCGTTCTGATGGACTGTTTATTTTAATTTTTAAAATGTAGTGTCAATCCAAGTCCAGGTTGAAATGTCAATAGCATCAGCATCTTTACCTGAGTTTAAGGTATATTTTGAAGTTTCGCCTGAAATTAATGTTGCATCAGCACTTGCTCCTGCTATATTTACATTCGACAAAGCTCCACCATCCTTCATATCCAGGTCTACATCGTAACCAGAAAGATTTAAACCGGTAATTGTAGCTCCCGACTCGGCTTTAAACTGAAGAGCTGTACCGCCTGTTGAAGAAACACAAGTAACATTTGTAAATTGTGGGTTATTGTTGGCTTTGTCGCCTTCAAATGCAGTTGAAAAATCTTCAATACTGTGAACGATGTAAGTATTAACAATGCCACCGCTCCAGCCTTCTGTCCAGTCTACAGCATCATCTTCGTTATTTTCAAGATAAATATTGGTAACACTTGCCGCTCCACCAAAAAACTCAACACCATCGTCGGAGCCATTAATTACGGCAATATTCTCAAGAGTAGTTCCCGAACCAACAGCATATAACGACACCCCGTTGTACTGCGATTCTTCGTTAATTTGAGCTCCTGTTCCTTTAATTACCAGGTAAGAGATTGAACCAGAATTGTCAGCGTCATCCGATCCTCCGTAGATAAATCCACCAACTTCGGCTTCCGAATTCTCGCCGGCACTAGTTGTTGCTTTACCACAAATGGTTAAACCACCCCAATCGCCTGCAGTGCTTAGGTCCGAAGCAATTACAACGGGCTCATCAGCAGTTCCGTTAATATAAATTTTACCTCCCATTAATACGGCAATATAAACATCAGTACCACCTGCATCGGCATGGATTTTTGTACCGGCCGGGATGGTTAAAGAAGCACCATCCTGAACAATGTACGAAGAGGTTAAACGGTACGAGTTTGAGGCATCTAAAGTAACATCCGTAGTTACACTTCCACTCAACGAAATAACTTCTACCAGTTCAACATCAATCCATGTCCAGTCGCTGGGGTCAACTGTGGCCGATTTATTGTAACTATCAGTTGGGTCGGCAGATTCACCTTCAATAATAACATTATCGAGCGAACCATCATCTTTCATATCGATACTGGTAGTATAGCCTGTTAACGAAAGCCCTGTAATGGTTGCACCCGATTCAGCTTTAAATTGCAAAGCAGTACCACCGGTAGTAGAAACTGCAGTTAAGTTATAAATTTGAGGATTGTTGTTTACTTTATCGCCTTCAACAACTGTTGAAAAGTCTTCGATAGTATGCTCAACGTAAGCATTGGTAATTGTTCCGCTCCAACCCTCAGTCCAGTCAATTGCATCGTCTTCGTTATTTTGCAGAAAAACATTAGTTGCAGAAACTGTTCCACCAAAGAACTCAACTCCATCATCAGAACCGTTGATAACCGCAATGTTTTCAACAGTAGTACCCGAACCAACTGCATAAAATGAAATACCGTTATACTGCGATTCTTCATTAATTTGCGCACCTGTTCCTTTAATAACCAGGTAAGTAACAGACCCCGAACTGTCGGTATCATCGCTTCCTCCATAAATAAATCCACCCACTTCGGCTTCGGCATCAGTACCGGCTGTGGTGGTAGCCTTACCACAAATAGTTAATCCGCCCCAATCGCCAGGCTCTGCAGCATTAGAAGACATAATAACCGGGCTGCTCGCTGTTCCATTAATATTAATTGTTCCACCCATTAGCACGGCAATGTAAACATCAGTACCACCATCGTCTGCAATAATGTTCGTACCGGCCGGAATGGTTAAGGTAATGCCATCAGGAACAATAAAAGAACCTGTAAGCTGATAACTAATTGACGCATCGAGAGTATAACTCTCGGTAAGGGTTCCGTTCAAGATCCCATCTTCTATGTTTTCAATAACTTCTTCTTGCTCAATAACAACAGGATCATCATCCTCGCAACTAGTAAAAACTGTTATTGCCAATAAAGCAAGACCTAAAACTTTTAAAAATGCTCGTTTCATTTTTGTAGATTTTTAAATAATAAGTTGTGATATTTCTAATTCAGACTAATTTTTAAACTTAATTTCAGGCGAATACCTTTCTTATAAGAGTTAACTACCTCGGTTGTAGCTTCACCTGACAAAGGCTCAATTACCTGCGTTTGTTTTATTTCCGGGTTCAATAGGTTTTTCCCGGAAAATTTGACAGAAACACGTTCCGAAAGTTTTTTGCTCACAATAAGGTCGAGCGTTGTAAAACCTTTTTCAATTATTTCGTTGTTGAATAGCGTAGCACTATTGTCGTAGTCCTCCGGAGCACCCAGGGCATAAATCTTATCCGAAGAGTAGTTCCCGATAATGCTGGCTACAAACGCTTTTTCTTTATTATCCGAGAAAGTAAGCGCTGCGTTAGCTATAAAGCCCGCCGCACCTTGCAATTCGGTTTCCGTTTTACTATTGTATTGGAATTCATCCAGCAAATCCTGGTTAAACCACATTTTGGTAGCGTTTACAACCATATCTAAACCTGGCATACCATCGTGCGTGGCTTTTATTAATCCCAGGCGGGTTTCAAACTCAACTCCGTAAACATCGGCTCTGTTGCCCGTATTTTCGTATATAAAGTAGCCCGACGAGCCACGTGTTTGTGCCAGGTTAATGGGATCGTTAATCATTTTATAAAAACCAGTTAACGAAACTAATTCGTTGCGGGCCGGGAACATTTCCCATTTTAAATCGAAGTTGTAGTTTTCAGAATTTACCAGGTCGGGGTTACCTTTAATAACACGGCCAGTTTGCGAAACATACTCAAAGGGAGCCAACTCTTTAAACTCGGGCAAGGTTACAGTTTTACTTGCTGCCAACCGAACAGAATTCTTTTCATTCAGTTGGTATTTCAGGTTCAATGCCGGTAATATCTTTGAATAATCGTTGGAGAGACTTCCGGTGCGACCAACATAATTAGCTACGTCCCAGTTCGATTCAATATTATCTTTTTCGAAACGCAAGCCAACACTTCCCGAAAAGTTATTACGCTCGAACAAAGCATTGGCATAACCGGCAAAAACAACCAGAGAAGCATCGTACAAGTCCTCTGTTTTTTCACGAATATCCAAAGTTCCATCGTTATAAAGCGTAGCATCGAGCAAGGCCTCATCTAAATTATCAATCGATTCAACCTGCACACCTTTGGCCTTTACGCCAACAGCAAGAGAAGAAAATTCGCGTTGTTTTTTACGAAAATTTGCTCCAACATTAACTTTCAGCTTTTTATTTTTTTCATCAATTACTTTAAATTCATCTTTCAGGTAGCCGTTAATTTCGTTGTCACCAATACTCTGCGACGACTTACGTTGCTGGTAATCGCCAACGTGTGCAAACTGTACCGCATTCTCATCTAAAATATTTACTTCATTTCGTATACGGTTGGGTTCATCGGCGCTCACCCAGTTGTAAGCAATGGCCCAGTTAAGCTGGTTTTTCTCGTTAATTTTGTGCGAGCCCAGCATTTGGTTTATATATATTTTGGTTTCTTTTAAATTTTGGTCGCGCACAAAAGCTCCTTCTTCCTGAGGATCCTGGTCGCGCACATAACCTTCGCCATTTCTTCCTTGCTCGTACAGCTGGTCAATAGTTTTATAGATAACCATACTGTTAAAATTCAGGCTATGCCCTTTCTCAATATCATAAACCAGATTTAACAAGCCGGTGGTATTTATTTCAGTCGAATAGGTTTCAGCATCAGTAAAATAACTGCTTAAACTATTCATTCGGTACTTTTGATAAACGCCTGTATGATAATCGTAATCGCGTGCGTGCGAAAGTGTAGCAAAAACCGAAAAATCCCTGTCGAGCAGCTTGAACTTCTTGCCTCCTAAAAAGGATAAGCCCTTATCAACTGGCAGGCTTTGTTCTTCGGTATTCCAACTTTGTAATTCAATGGCATTTATAGTAGCATACGGTTGCTTATAAAAGCCAAAGCTTACATCATTAATATTTTGACTTGCTTTAAAATTGCCAAAAATACCCGTGCTTAAAACATTTGTTGAAGAACCAACAGAAGCTTCAAATTCTATCTTTTCAGAATACGTTTTCGAACCAATATTAACTGCTCCCGAAGACTGGTCTCCATAAGTTTCAACCGCAAAAGTTTTGTTAATTCCCACATTACCAATTATGTCGGAGGCAAACAGATTTAAATCGATATTCTTCTTCTCCACATCATCCGAAGGAATGGGCAAACCATTCATTGTAGTGCTTAAGTACCTATCGCCAAGGCCTCGGATATATACATCGCCTGAACCTTCGTTTTTTGTAACCCCCGATATTTTTGAAGTGGCCGCAGCAGCATCAGAAACGCCCAGGCTTGACATACGTTTCGACCCAATACTCTCTTTAATTCCCGAAGCATTTTTCTGGTCGATTAACAACATGGCTTCCGATTCGCGCCTGGCCTTAGCCACAACCTGGACTCCTTCAATTTCGAGCGTTGCAGGAGCAAGCCTTACAAGTAATTCTGTTTCCAGGCCAGCCTTTACTTCAATCTGAGACTCTTGCGTATCGTACGAAATAAATGAAACCAACAGCGTGTAGTTTCCTGGTTGTACCTTTGAGATGACATAGTTTCCATCAAAATCGGTAATTGTTCCTTGAGTAGTTCCTTTAATTAATACGGTAGTCCCGATAAGCGACTCGTTTGTTTTTGCATCGGTTACAGTTCCTTTTATTGTCCCTGTTTGTGCTGTAACCATCATTACCTGGATTAGCAAAAAAATGCTAATAAATAACTGTTTCATATATCTTAAAAGTTGCAGTGTTTATCAAGAAGTTGTTTAAAGCTAAATTGAAAAACTGCGAGCAAAATCTTGATTCCATTGGCTTTAGCTAATTTTTCGTTCATAGCTTTGGCTATGCAAGAAAAATGGAGCTTCGCCACTGAAAATCAATATGTCACTCTCGAAATTCCCATTCAACATTAAACAACTTCAATCATTTGATTTACGATGACAAAGCAAGCTCTTAAATATTACAGGTAAATTACAGTGTGTTTAAACTTGTATTACATTGTTTTAATGGATTTGTAATGAAGTTGGGGTTGGGGTAATTGTTTTGTAATAATGGGAAGTAGAATATTGAATTACCCTGTATTTGTTACAAAATATCAAGTCAGAATAAGGTTAATAAGGTTCTGTCGTACATTAACTAATTTGGCTACTAAGGTTGAAGAAAACAGATAAGGTTGATTTGATTTTCATAGCATTAACAACCTTTTGTACTTCAACATATTCCATTTGAATGAGTAACAACCTTAATAGCAAAGAAACAAGCATTACACCCCAACCTTAGTAACTTAGACGATAAATAAGCAACAGAAATAAGGTTAAACGGAAGAATACAAAAGCCCCTGACCAAAGGTCAAAGGCTTTTATCGAATTATTTTCAACTAAAACTTATTTTTTCGAAAGGGTAAATAAAAATTCTATTCCTCCCTGGGGTTTGTTTCTGGCCGAAATTTCACCCTTATGTAACTGAATTGCATTTTTTACAATAGACAATCCCAGTCCGGTTCCTCCCATCTCGCGGGTGCGCCCCGAGTCAATTCGGTAAAAGCGTTCAAAGATGCGTTTCAAATGCTCTTCGGGAATACCCACGCCAGTATCGGAATAACTAAAGTAATGGTACTTTTTGTCTTCCATATAATTCCTTATTTCAATTTTAATATTCTCGCCGGCATAGTTTATTGTATTTTCAATTAAGTTCTGAAATACCGACGAAAGCAAGGAATCGTTTCCTTTGACAAAAATTTCGTTATCGATATTTAGTTTACATTTAATATTTTTTGATGCTAAGCGGCTTTCCAAATTCTCGATAACATCAGACACCAGGTATTTAATATTCACCTGTTTAAATTCGAAAAGCTCACCAGCATCTTCGATGTTATTTAGTAAGGAAATATCGTTGAGCAGCAGATTTAAACGATCGGTCTGAGCACTTGCCCTTTCAATAAAATACTTTCGTTTTTCTGCGTCGATATCGGGATTAGCCATTAAGGTTTCAATATACCCCTTTATTGACGCCAATGGCGTTTTCAACTCGTGAGCAATGTTTGATGTTAATTGTTGTTTTAGCAAGCGCCTTTTTTCGGGCCGGGTAATATCGGTTATCAGAATCTCGAAACTCTTATCGGCGAAGACAATACAAAGCACTTTAAAGTAACTGTCGTTTTTACTAATTGTAAACTCCAATTGAGGCAATTCGCTACTTTGAAACTCCAGATCTTTGGCAAGATTCTTATTCAAAAAACTATTAATCTTTTTAAATTCAGGAATGGTAAAAATATTCTGTGCCGAAATAGTAGAGGTATCGGAGATAATACTTACATACTGAATAAAATGGCTGTTTGCCAACATTTTCTCCTTGTTGGGTTTAAAAAAACCAATCCCTTCGTGCAGAATATTCATGTGGTTCGACAACCTGTCTTTTTCCAGCGCCACATTATTTTTTGCTTTTCGCAGCTTGTTATAGATCTTTACAATCTGCGCACCAATTTCGCCCAATTCATTATCCGGAAACTCGCTTTCGCGTTCGTCAATCTCCTCATTTCGTCCGGCTTTAATAGCAAAGTCTTTCAACTTGGTAATAGAAATCGACAAACGACGCGTTAATTCATTTATTACCAACCATATAACAACGAATATGGCAATTATAAAAAATATGAAAAACTTTTCGGCCTGCAAAAAATGTTTCACGTCCACATCGTAAATCATGGCCGTACGTACAAAATAATCGCCATAATTTCGGGCATAATAATAAAAATCCTGGTTGGTTGTTTCCGAATACCTGATGTTAGAACCTTCGTCGGAATAGAGTGCTTTTTGAATTTCGGGGCGCTCGAAATGATTTTCCATGCCCGCATAATCGAACACAAAACTGTCGAACAAAACAACTCCTTTTTTATCGACCACCGTTACCCGAATATTTTTTTGAGGGATAAGATATTTGAGGGTATCGGCTTTACTGAAATCCCTGTTCTGCATTAATTTGTAAAACTCAATATAATTATGAGCAGTTTCGGTAACATTCTCAAGGGTATTTTCCAGCTGAGAGGTTTTATAATTCTTTTCGCGTTGAAGCTGGAATAATAAAATTGCAACGGTAAAAACGAAAAATACAGCTATAAAATAATAAAATATTTTTCTTCTGAATGTTTGTTGTATCGGCACGTTTTTCTTTTTTTAATTGTTTATTTTCTTTCTACTCACCTCACTGTCATTACGAAAGAGAAACATAGGAGAAAAATTTAACCATAACAGGTTAGCTATTTTGCTCTTCGTTCGGAATGACAAAAATTGAACTACTCTTTAAAGGCATAACCATAGCCCGATTTTCCTACAAGATATTTTCCATATTCGCCAATTTTCTTCCGAAGGCGAGCAATGTTAACATCCACATTTCTTTCGGTAACAATTACATCATCGCTCCAAATACGATTAATAATTTCTTCGCGACTAATGTACTGGCCCTTGTATTTTAGCAACAAAGCGATAATCTCAAATTCCTTTCGCGTAAGATTAACCTGCTCGTTATCAACAGCAACCGACTTGCTGTTTATGTCAACTTCAAATCCGTTAATTTTAAATACTTTCGAAGAACCAGCTTCCTGTTTGCCACGCTTTAGCACAGCTTTAATTCGCGCAACCACTTCTTTAATCGAAAAAGGTTTGGAAATATAGTCGTCGCCGCCCACATTAAAACCAGTAAGAATATCGTTTTCAGCTGTTTTGGCGGTCATAAAAATTATGGGAACCGAAAGCTGCAATTCTCTCCTGATTTTAGACGCCATTTTGTAGCCCGACATTTCGCCCATCATTACATCTAACAAAATCAGGTCGAACTCATCGAGCGACTTTTTTAAAGCTTGTTCGGCCGAGTGGGCAGTATCGGTATCAAATCCTTCGCTTGAAAGATTAAACTCTAAAATTTCGCATAAGTCTTTTTCGTCGTCAACAATTAATATTTTCGGAATTGAATAGGCCATTTATTTTATTCTACTTTTTTTGCGTGTCTAATGTCTTTTCCCTCTATGGAATAAATTGCAGCTTCAGCAATATTTGTAGCATGGTCGGCAATACGTTCAATATTTGAAACCATACCAGTCATATTCATAAAATTGGTGAGCGTTTCCTTGTCTTCGTCAGAAGTGCTACTTTTTTTAATCGCTTTTTTCAGCATTTTATGGTTAATCTCGTTCACTGCCGAATCGTTCTTTATTGTCCAAACGGCAAACTCTCTGTCGTCGTTTGTAAAAGCCAATAAGGCTTTATTTACCATGTTAGATCCTTGCAAAAGCATGTTCGAAATTACATCCAGCAATTTAGCAAATACAGCTGAACCTCTAACCTTTTTAATGTGAAACAGAGTATCAACCACCATATCGCCAACTCGTTCGAGGCTAATAATTATGCGGTAACAAGCCATTAACTTTCGAATATCGGAAGCAACCGGCTGATACAAGGCAATGGTATTTACAATCTTATCGCTGATTTTAACTTCCAGTTTATCCAGTTTTTTCTCGTTATTCAGAATTTCCGTAAAGAAATGCTCCGGAATTTCTTTCTCATCTGAAGAAATCACTTTCTCCAATAAATCGAGTTGAGTGAGTACCAGGTTGGCAAAACTTTCGAAATCGGATAGGATATTATTTATTGCTTCATCTTTTTTTGAAATCATAATCTTTCGAATTTAAATGAAATAAAAAAATTAACCGAATTTTCCTGTTAAGTATTCTTCGGTACGGCGGTCTCTGGGGTTAGTAAACATATCTTCGGTTTTACCATATTCCACTAGTTCGCCCAGGTACATAAACATCGAATAATCGGAGATTCGTGCTGCTTGCGACATGTTATGTGTCACCATTAAAATCGAATAATTCTCCTTTAACTTCACCAACAAATCTTCTATTTTTGAGGTTGCCACCGGGTCGAGCGCAGAAGTTGGTTCGTCAAGTAAAATTACTTCGGGGTCGAAAGCCAGTGCGCGGGCAATACATAGTCGTTGCTGCTGTCCTCCGGAAAGGAAACTTCCCTTTTTATGAAGAGTGTCTTTCACCTCATCCCACAGGGTAACATCGGTTAACGAACGTTCTACAATGTCGTCACGCTCGTTTTTCTTTAAACGAATTCCGTTCAATTTATATCCGGCAATAACATTGTCGTAAATGCTCATTGTTGGAAACGGGTTTGGACGTTGAAAAACCATACCCACTTTTCTTCTTAACTGAATAGTTGGCATATCGGTAATGTCTTTCCCATTCAAAATCAAATTACCTTTTGTTTCAATGTTTTCGTACAATTCGTGCATGCGGTTTATGGCGCGCAACATCGTACTTTTTCCACAACCCGACGGCCCCATAATTGCAGTTACGGCATTCCGTTTTACATCCGCCGAAACATTATCCACGGCATTTTTCCCTTTATCGTACGAAACACACAAGTTGCGAATAGAGAGTACGGGATTTTTTATTTTTACTGAATTATCGTTCATTTTTACTTTTATTCTATTTGGTGGAGGCAGCAATTCGTTTCGAAACTAAATTAAGCGTTAATACCATCGCCATAAGCAATAACGACGAACTCCATATTAAATCCACCATGTTCGGGTCGTTATAAAATTCCCAAATTAACAGCGGAACGGCACTTGTTGGTTTTGTAATATCGAGGTTTACAATTGTACTGCCCAAAGCTGTTAACATGAGCGGGGCAGTTTCACCCAGAACCCTCGAAATACCCAGTAAAATACCAGTAAGCAAGCCACTAAAACTGGTTGGAATTAGCACCCTAAGTATTACTTTGTAATACGGCACTCCCAGCGCCAATGCTGCTTCTTTAATCGTTTGCGGAATCATTTTCAGCGTTTCTTCGGTTGAGCGCACAATCATTGGCAACATCATTATCGACAAGGAAACACTACCAGCTAGTGCCGAAAACCCACTGGTTATTGGCTTTACAATCCACATGTAAGCAATTAGCCCTAAAACAATTGATGGTACACCTTGTAAAATATCGGAAATATTCCGGACTAAATTTGCCAGAAATTTCCCGGGGTTTTCATACAAATAAATGCCAGTAATAACACCCACCGGAATGGCAATTACCGAAGCCAGCACCACCATTAAAAGTGTTCCTGTTATTCCGTTGGCAATACCTCCCGGAATCAATTCACCATTACTTAAGGCTGTCATTGCTTCGAAAGTATCGGGCGGCGTTTTAAGTATAAAGTCGAAACTTATCTGCCTTATTCCTTTGGCGATGAGCTCGTAAATAATTAATACAATAGGCGAAATGGTAACCAGCGAGAGCAGTGCAACCAATCCCTTAACAAACTTGTCTTTAAACGTTCTTCGTCCAAGGTTATCAACCATTATTTTTTCAGGAGTACTCATTTAGGCCATTTTTTTAATGATAAATTTCCCAATTGCATTTATAATCCCGGTCATTAGAAACAGCAACAGCCCAATAGCAATTAAAGCACTAAGTTTTAGCCCTTCGGCTTCGCCAAACTGATTGGCAATTACCGATGCCATGGTATTTCCTGTACTAAAAAAACCGTCAGGGATTACATTTGAGTTTCCTATTAACATAGTTACGGCCATGGTTTCGCCAAGAGCCCGCCCAAACGATAATATATAACCCGCAACAATTCCCGACCGCGCCGACGGCACAATTACATTTGAGATAACTTCCAGTTTTGTTGCACCAAGCGAATAAGCTGCTTCTTTTAGTTCGTTCGGAACCATTGCAATTATTTCGTTACTCAAAGACGTTGCATAAGGAATAATCATAATTGCCAAAATAATACTGGCCGTAAAAACGCCGAATCCCTGGTTGGGTAAACCCATATCAATTAGAACCGGTCGAAGCACATAAAAGCCCCAAAGTCCATAAACTATTGATGGAATTCCAGCCAGCAGATCGACCATTGTTCCCAGCACTTTAGCCAGCCTTGTCCCGCGGTAATATTCACCAATAAAAAGCGACGCCGAAAACGAAAGAGGTAAACTAATTAATAAAGCTGCCACAGCTGTTATTATAGTACCCGTAATAAAAGGCAATGCTCCGTAATTCTCTTTGCCATCGGTGGGATTCCAGGTAGATGAGTAAATAAACTTTAAGCCAAAGGTTTTAAATGCCGGTATTGCCCCTTCAACCAAAGAATAAATCATTCCTCCTGCAACAAAGAGTATTACTAGGGAAAACAGAAGAAGTACTGCTTTTGTTATTTTATCGCTGTTCATCGATTAGACAAATAGAATTTTAATTGTGAGTTGTGAGATAAAAACTGATACCAGAGGGATTCTGTGTTTATAGAAAAAATAGTGTGGGATTTGTTCGACCCCGGCCGGGGTCGCATTACCTTTCTAATTATAATTAGTATAAACACTAAATCCTCTGGCTTTATTCTTATTTCAACAACGGAGCTCCATCGAAAGTAACCGAGCGCAAAATTGCTGTTGCTTTTTCAGCTGCTGCTGCCGGAAGTGGAGCATAGTGCACTTTTTCGGCTTGCCCTTGTGCATCGGCGCTCACTAACCAATCGAGGAACGAAACTGTTGCCAGAGCCTGTTCTTTTGAACGCCCATTGTAGTTCTGCTCTTTGTACAGAATAATCCATGTAAATCCGCTAATGGGATAGGCTTCCGGATCGGTGGAGTTGGTAAGCATAATTCGTGTATCAGCAGGAATTTCGCCTTTGGCAGCCGCACTAACCGAAGCAATGGATGGCACAATGTAATTACCCGAACTGTTTTGAACTTTCGCAGTCTGAATTTTCTGTGCGAAAGCGTATTCCGAGCCTATGTAACCAATGGCACCTTCGGTTTGTTTAATCGTTCCTGCTACACCCGGATTTCCTTTAGCTCCCATACCCACCGGCCACTGCAAGGATTTTCCAACACCCACTTTTTCAGCCCAAACCGAACTAACCTTAGTCATGTAGTCGCTAAAAATATAGGTTGTACCACTGCCATCTGAACGATGCACAAAAGTTATGTCCAGATCAGGAAGAGCTGCTCCCGCATTGTTTTCTTTTATTGCAGCATCGTTCCATTTGGTAATTTCGCCCATAAAGATTTTCTCCAACAGGGCATTCGATAGTTTAAGATCGTCAACACCGGGAAGGTTATAAGCAATTACTACTGCGCCTAATACCGTTGGAATATGAACCACTTCTGCTGGCATAGCAGCTAATTTTTCGTCGTTCAAATACGCATCGGTTGCTCCAAAGTCGACTACCTTATCGGTTAAACTGCGAATACCCCCGCCCGAGCCTATCCCGCCATAGGTTAAGAGGGTTCCGTTTTGCGAGGTGTAAGCTTTAAAAACCATATTGTAGTAAGGCATCGGAAAAGTTGCTCCCGCTGCCGTTAAAGTCACTTTTCTGGCACTTGCAGACTTTTCGCTACTTTCTTTTTTCGAAGAATTTGAACAAGCTCCCAGGAAAAAAACTGCTAAAATTATTACTGCTAATTGTTTCATCTTATTAAAAATGTTAGTTTTCTAAGGTATAAGATAGAACTCGCATGATTTTAAGAAACCCCCGATGTGTGAATATTTCTCTCATGCTCGTTTCATTTATACGTTTTTAAAATTTGTTTATCTTAGTTCTAAAGTATTCTCCTAAAATTTCAATTCCACACTTAAGTATAGATAAGTTGTATTTTCGGCACTACTTAAATCAGGATTCCAGTACCGTATATTTGGTGTAATTTTTACTCCTTTAACAGGAGAATATTCAAATCCAGCCAACAATAATTGCCCATCTGAATCTATATTCCAGGCTTCGCTTTCGCCAGTCAATTTTTTAGAATTTAAATCGTCGAAACGCGCGAACAACTTCATATTGCTTTTGGGTTTATACCAGGAATAAATCGATGTGCCGTACATATTCTGCCCATCAACCATATCGTTATTCCACTGGTAATTATATTCTCCGGCCAAGGTAAATTTGCCGTTTGTATAGGCCAGCAATGTGGCCAGCGATTTTTGCCTCACATCGTCGCCCATTTGATCGACATAAACACGGGCAAGAACATTTTTAACCGGTGTAATGGTTGTTCCCAGGGCAAATCGGACAAGACTATCGCCTTGCAGTTTTTTATATCCTTCGCCGTTGGTAATCGAAAAATCGGCGCTAATAAAGTCGGCAAATGTATAATCAACACTAAGTCCAAGGTCGGCACTGGAGTTAAATTTATACTCATCCTGGTAGGATTTCATCATGTAACGATTTCCCCAAAGTTTTTCGGAAACTTTAAACTGGGTTGTAGAAATCATTCCGAAAACTGTTTTGAAACTACCCGTTTCATATTGCAAGTAGGCATTTTTTAAAAACGCGGCTAATTCGTAGGCTCCATCATCTTTAGGATTTCCAACGTCGAAAACAACTTTGGCATAAAACTCTTTACTGAAATTGTATTCGTAACCCAGGTATGCACGAGTATTTTCAAATTCAGGCATTGTTTCGCCGTTGCTAATAGCAGTATGAAAATTTGAGAAAATCAAGGCTAGCGGTTTACCATTTGGCGTAAATTCTTCTGACGATTCCTGACTAAAACCCATTGTGATGGCTCCTAGAACCAAGAACAACAGTAATGACATTTTATTCATTATAACTTAAGAGTAAATTTTTGTTTTTCTACTGCAACAAAAGTGAGTTAATGCTATTACATGCGAATTACAAAAATGTTACAAAACGATTAAATTATTAATCGAAGAAAGCATTATATAACTGATAAAAAAGAAGGTACACTGCCAACACAAGACTAAAACGCGCCTTATTCTTTTGAAATTACGACGATAAGTTCATAGGAATTCACACCGGGTTCGATTATTTTTAAGACTAGTAGAAATGTATTTTCCATCAGTACAAACTTGTTTGCGTAAAATGAAACCCGACTAGGCTGCAAACAAACACTTCATTTACTTTTTAACTGTGTTGCGAAAGAAAATTGTATCGCTAAAAAAATGTTTATACGGCAGTTATACCAATATTACATTGAAATGAACCTTATTCTTTTGCCCTTTTGGCTTTATGCTTCGTTGAAAAATTGCACCGTAGCTGTTGCTATGCCTTAATTTTTCAACTTGCCTAAACCCAAAATCATCAAAACAATTTAATGCTCATTTCAAAATAAAATTGGTATTATTTCCACATTGGCCCAAAAAAAGGCCGGACAAATTGCCCGGCCTTGAAATATCTTGTATTTAAGATTATTTCGACTGTCGTGTAAAAGTTATAAAATCACGCTGAGATTTTACCAAATTAACAGTATGCAGCATCAAATGCTCTACTTCTGAAATAATTTTGAAGAAAAGTTGCGAATTACGTGTATTCACCTCTTTGTTTTTAATTCGCTTAATTTGGTTTTTCATCAGTTTATGTAATTCATCCAGAATTTTATCTCGCTGAGTAACCAAACTAGTTAGCTCATCAAAATGCTCTTCTTTCACCGTGTGCAACACATAATTGAAAAAGGCATCGATTTGTGATACCAGGTCGTTTAATTCGGCAACCTGCCCGGGTGTAAATGGTTTATGATTATTCTCGACATGTACAATCATAGGCTCCATCAAAAAGTGAACGGCATGTGCCATTTCGCGCTTATGCTCGGTCATTTGCACATAATAATGCCCCGTTTCGAGCGTTCCATCGGTAAGCTTTGTTACGGTTGAATACACCTTGTCTTTATTACGTTTCGATTTTCTCGAAAACTCCATACAAGCTTCCTGTGCTTTTTTTAATCCGTTTCTGTCTTCTTTTAAGAAACTTTCGATACCCATTGTTATAATTTGATTGCTCGATACAATTGCTTTAACCATTTGTTTCGAACTTTTTCTCATTATCTCTTCAAAAGCATCTTCTTCTTTAATTTCTTCTTCTTCTACAGCTGCTTCTTTACGTTTTTTAAGTATTGTATGGGTACGCAAAACCATAAACAAGGCTATTGCCACAAATACAAAAATCATAAACGTACCACTAATCGCAATAAGGAAGGCAATTATACCAGACACCGAAAACGCAATTAAAGCAGTTAAAAACCATCCGCCAATTACGGCAAACACACCCGAAATACGATATACGGCACTTTCGCGGTCCCAAGCCCGATCGGACAATGAGGTTCCCATAGCCACCATAAAAGTTACGTAAGTAGTAGATAATGGCAATTTTAATGAAGTACCTATGGCAATTAGAATACTGGCAACAACCAAATTTACCGATGCACGCACTTTATCGAACGAAGGGGCATCTGTGTCGTCGCCGGCTACGTACGAAAATTTCTCGAACCTCGAATGAATTCCGTTGGTAACACCAACAGGTAAAACATGCTCCAGCTTTTTATTAAAATTTGTTGCCCCTCGCACGATAACCCTGGCAGCTAACGACGAACCAAAACGTTCTTCGCCTTCGTTTTGCCGGGATAAGTCGAGAGAGGTAGCAATTACCGATTTTGCCTTTTTCGACACGATGAGTGTAATAATCATTATTAACCCGGCAATCAACAACATATAAGTTGGTGTTCCCACTTTTCCGGCAAGCATCGCCATTGAGAAACCATCGGGGTTTGTGGCACCCGCGGCAACCCAGGCCTGAAACGAGTTAAACCCTGCCAGAGGAACCCCAATAAAGTTTACAAGGTCATTCCCCGCGAAAGCCATCGCCAAAGCAAAGGTTCCGGCCAAAACAACCACTTTTAGTATTTTTATATTGAATATCCATTTCAGCAGTTGAATAAACATAACCCAGAAGGCAAAACTGTACAATAACACCAGCCCTGAATTTGCAGAAAACCATGCTTGTAAGGTTTCTCCACTCGCGAGTTCGAAGTCGGCGAAAGAAGAACCTTTCATCCCTTTAATCAGGATAAAATAGGTAATAGCTGTTATGGCCAGTCCGCCAAAAAGCGAACCGAAATATTTCATGGGTCCACGGTAATTAAAGGTAAACAACAAACGTGTAATATACTGAACAATAGCACCTACCGTAAACGCGATAAACACCGACATTAAAATTCCAGTAATAATTGCCAGAGCCTTACTCGAATTTATATATTGTGCCAATTCCATAGCAACAGATCCACCTGCTGATTTAATTTTAACGACCGAAACAGCCACTGCAGAGCCAAGCAATTCGAAAACGATTGAAACCGTTGTAGATGTTGGCATCCCAAAAGTATTGAACATATCCAGCAGGATTACATCGGTAATCATAACCGCTAAAAATATGATCATAATCTCGGAGAAGTAAAACATCTCGGGATGAAAGATTCCCTTTCGGGCAACTTCCATCATTCCGTTCGAGAAAGTGGCACCAATTAGCACCCCCAAACTGGCCATTAAAAAGATTACCCATTTGGGAGCCGCTTTTGAGCCAATTGCTGAATTCAAGAAATTTACTGCATCGTTGCTAACACCTACAATTAAATCGGAAACTGCCAATGCAAACAGAACGACCACTAAAATCAAATAAAAATTTTCCATTTTTTAGTATTTTATGACGGGCGACAAATATAAGCGATGTTACAAGTTTAATTGTTTTGTAATATTACTAAAACATTAACTAACCATCAAATTACTATTAATCAATAAGCAGCACAATTTTTATACTTTTGTTATTATTTCTTTTGACGAAAATTCATCTCTTTATCGATTAATAAATATAGTTTAAAATATGAAAACATACTCATCAAAGTTTCTTGCTATAGTTGTTTCAACCACACTAACCATTTTAGCCCTTGCAATTACCTTAATTGCACACCACTTCGGGCAAAACTTCTTTGCAATAGCTATTTCAACGCTGTTATTTTTTGTGGCAGCATATTACTCCATCCTTTTTGTTATTCAAAAATATATTATTGACAAGATAAAACCTATTTATAATACCATTCGCGACCTGCCTCTGAGTGGAAAAAAAATGGAAGAGAAGCAACTTCCCTCCAACAGTTTACTGCTTAACGTAAAGTTTGAAGTGGAAGAATGGGCAAAAACTCAATTAAAAGAGATTGAACGATTAAAAGAACTGGAAAAATACCGCAAGGACTTTGTAGGAAATGTTTCTCACGAACTGAAAACCCCAATATTCAACATTCAGGGATATGTATTAACCCTTCTCGAAGGAGGACTCGATGATCCTAAAATAAATACGCTTTACCTGAAACGAACCGAAAAAAGTATCGACCGAATGATTTCAATTGTTGAGGATCTTGAATCTATTACAAAATTGGAATCGGGAGAATTAAAGCTTAACATGGATAAATTCGATATCGTTAAAACGGTTGAGGAAGTAATTGAAATGGAACATTGGCAAGCTTCCGAGAATAAAATAAAGGTTCAGATTATTAATAAACCCGAGAAACCAATATTAATAAGGGCCGACAAGAAAAGAATACTGGAAGTGCTTACTAATTTAATAGTAAATGCAATTAAATATGGGAAAAAGAAAGGCTACGTAAATATTGTGTTTCACGATATGGACGACAATATAATTGTTGAAATTGCGGATAATGGCATTGGAATAGAGAAAAAAGACCTGCCGCGCATTTTCGAACGCTTCTTTAGGGTCGACAAGTCACGCTCGCGCGAACAAGGCGGCACAGGACTAGGCTTATCGATTGTTAAACATATTATAGAAGCTCACAACCAATCGATTAACGTACGAAGTGTAATCGACCAGGGAACCACATTTAATTTTACACTTGAAAAAGCGAAATAATCGGCTAACTTTGTGTTTATAATAAGTTTAAAGAAGAGTTAATTGTTCTTTAATAATTAGCACCTAACTTTAGCACAATATTATTAGTATCATGAACGAAAATGAATTTAAAGTTTTATTGGTTGACGATGAGTTGGATATCTTAGAATTCCTGAGTTACAACCTACAAAAAGCTGGTTACATAGTATATACTGCCAAAAATGGCCTTGAAGCTCTAAAATTGGCAGAAAAACATACTCCTCACCTTATTATACTTGATGTAATGATGCCTGAAATGGATGGCATTGCAGCTTGTGAAGAACTTCGGAAAATGCCATCGTTAAGTACTACTGTTATCGCATTTTTAACTGCCCGTGGCGAAGACTATTCGCAAATTGCCGGGTTTGAAGCTGGTGCTGACGATTACATTACCAAACCGGTTCGCCCAAAAGTATTGGTTAGCCGTGTTAAAGCCCTTTTAAAAAGGACAGGAGAAGCTACTCAGCCTGTTGCTGAAGTTGTCGACACCAATACCGTTGTAATCGGAAATCTCGTAATTGATAAAGAAAGATACCTCATCCGAATGGGTGAAATTGAAATGATCCTTCCTCGAAAAGAATTCGAGCTGCTTTCGTTACTGGTATCGAAACCGGGAAAAGTTTTTACCCGCGAAGAAATTTACTCATCGGTTTGGGGAGAGAATGTTGTTGTTGGCGACCGGACAATTGATGTACACATCCGTAAACTGCGCGAAAAAATTGGCAACGAACACATTAAAACCTTAAAAGGTATTGGGTATAAATTTGTGGAATAGCTATTTCATCTAAAATAGATAACAAGATACAAAACAGCAAAGCCCAAAACATAACCGGCAATTACTTGCTTTAAATTGTGTTTGCCTAACGACAAACGGGCAGTGCCCACCAAGCCTGAAAGCAAAATAACAATTAACAGGGGGTAAACCGGGTTTATTCCGTTACGAAATGACATGCCGAATAATGCTCCGGCCAAACCGCCTATGGCCGCCATATGGTTGCTAATTTTCCATTTAAACGAAATTATAAGAAGGCCAATAATTACCAGTACCGATGCCAACATAAATATTCTAAACTCGGGAACAGCTCTTACTTTGTCAAGCAGCATAAATCCCAAGTAATAAAAAACAGCGCTCGACAGTAAAGGGAGTATTCGGTCTTTACTTTGGGGCATAGAAGCGTCGAATTTCTTATTTAATGCCATTACTGCCACCGCCAGCAAGGGCAAAATACAGGTACTAAAAAACACAACCAGCAAAACAAAACGTTTGGCTTCTGGCGTTAAGAGCGAAAAATAAAATCCAGAATTCAGCAACAGTAAAAATCCAAGTGTTGGTATTAGCACCGGATGAAGAACGACAGATATAAATCTGGCTATTTTATCCAACATATTATAGTTCCTTTCGTAAACGTGCGACCGGAATATCTAATTGCTCGCGGTATTTGGCCACAGTTCGCCGGGCAATATTATATGATTTTTCTTTTAATATCAGCGCCAATTTCTCGTCGGTAAGCGGCTTGCGCTTATCCTCATTTTCAATACATTCCTGCAAAATCATTTTAATTTCGCGAGTAGAAACTTCTTCGCCATCATCTTTTTGCATACCCTCGGAAAAGAAATACTTTAACGGATATATACCAAAATGAGTTTGAATGTATTTGCTGTTCGAAACCCTCGAAATGGTTGAAATATCGAGGTTGGTTCGCTCTGCAATATCTTTCAGAATCATTGGCTTCAATTTGGTTTCATCACCTTCCTGAAAATACTCTTTCTGAAAACTAATAATTTCCGACATCGTAAGCAGCAGTGTTGTTTGCCGCTGCTGGATAGCATCGATAAACCACTTGGCAGAATCCATCTTCTGTTTTACAAAAAGCATGGCCTCCTTATCGTTTTTCTTGCTTTTTTGGCTATGGCTAAGGTTGCGCAACATGTCCTGATAAGAGTCGTTAATGATAAGGTTTGGCACATTCCGTTGGTTCAACGTAAGATTTAACTCACCATCCAAATTATCGAGAATAAAATCGGGAACAATATGCTGGTTAGACTTATTTAAGGGGTTGCTATACGAACTGCCGGGCTTCGGGTTCATTTTCAAAACCTCGTCTATTCCTTTCTTGAGTTCTTCTTCCGAAATCTCAAGTTTAGTCCTTATTTTATCGTAATGCTTTTTAGTGAATTCCGTAAAAAAATCGCGTACAATAATTTTTGCGAGCTCAAACTCTTCACCTTCTTTTCTCGACAATTGCAAAATCAGGCTTTCCCGGAGGTCGCGTGCTCCAACTCCCGGAGGATCAAAATCCTGTATGGCCATTAAAACAGCCTCCAGCTTTTCCTCGGGAACATCCATGTTCATGTTAAAGGCCAAATCATCGCTGATGGCCATCATATCGCGGCGCAGGTATCCATCATCGTCGATGTTACCAATAATATACTCCGCCAGTTGATGCTCTTCTTCCGAAAGGCTAAGCAGACCTAACTGTTCGTATAGAAATTCGTGAAAGGTTGTGCCTACCGAGAATGGAATATCCAGATACTTATCGTCCTTCGAAAAATTATTGGTGTTTAATTTATACGTTGGAATTTCCTCGTCCTCGTAATAATCATCAAGCGAAAATTCCTCATTGTCAACATCCTTAACCACCTCTTCATCCTGGCTGCCCGTTTCGTCGACTTGCAGCGGATTATCGGATTCCAACTCAAGAACCGGATTTTCTTCCAGCTCTTTTTTTATCCTCTGTTCGAGTTGCATAGTTGGGATTTCCAAAAGCTTAATCACCTGTATTTGTTGAGGCGACAGCTTTTGAAGCAGCTTCTGTTGTAATGTTAGTTTTTGCTCCATATCCCAAATGTTAATCTCCGTAAATTTACTATTTTTTTCGGAGCACTCTTCCTTAACTTATTTTAGAATTCTGCATTCTTCGGAGTACGTGGAAAAGCGATAACGTCGCGAATGTTGCCCATTCCGGTTACAAAAAGGATAAAACGCTCAAAACCAAGGCCAAAACCACTGTGCTCTACCGAACCAAAACGACGGGTATCGAGATACCACCACATTTCTTCAGCAGGAATATTCATCTCTGCCATGCGGGTTTCCAGTTTTTCAAGGTCTTCTTCACGCTGCGAACCGCCAATAATTTCGCCAATTCCTGGAAACAAAACGTCCATAGCTCCTACGGTTTTGCCGTCGTCGTTTTGTTTCATGTAGAACGCCTTAATATCTTTGGGATAATCCGTTAAGATAACCGGACATTTAAAATGTTTCTCCACTAAGTAACGTTCATGTTCGCTTTGTAAATCAACGCCCCAGTCAACCGGGAACTGGAATTTCTTTTTCTTGTAAGGTTTCGAATTTTTCAGAATATCGATAGCCTCGGTATAGGTAATTCTTATAAAATCATTTTTCAGCACAAACTCCAGCTTTTCAATTAAATCCATCGAACGCTGGTCTTCGGCTTTCCCTTTCTCTTCCTGTTTTAAACGTTCAGCCAAAAATTTCAGGTCATCCATGCAGTTATCCAAAGCATACTTTATACACGATTTCAGAAAATCTTCGGCCAAATCCATGTTGTCCTTCAAATTGTAAAAAGCCATTTCCGGTTCAATCATCCAGAATTCGGCAAGGTGACGTGTTGTATTCGAATTTTCGGCCCTAAACGTTGGCCCAAAAGTATAAATTTCACCCAAAGCCAAAGCTCCTAACTCGCCTTCCAGCTGACCGGAGACTGTAAGGTTGGTTGCCCGTCCGAAGAAATCCTGCGAGTAATCAATTTGGCCATCTTCGGTTAATGGCGGATTTTTCGGATCTAAGGTCGAAACGTGAAACATTTGTCCGGCTCCTTCTGCATCGCTGGCTGTAACAATTGGCGTGTGCAGGTAATTAAATCCTTTCTCATTAAAATATTTATGAATGGCAAAAGCCATAGCGTGGCGAACACGGAAAATGGCACCAAACAAATTAGTACGAAAACGCAGGTGCGCATTTTCGCGCAAAAACTCCAGCGAGTGTCGTTTGGGCTGAATCGGGAATTTTTCGGGGTCGGCGCCACCCAGCAACACAAGTTCTTTAGCCGTAAGCTCAATATTTTGTCCGCTACCAGCTGATTCGGCCAGTTCCCCTTTTACCGAAATCGCAGCTCCGGTATTTATTTCGCGCATCATTGCTTCGTCGAAGCTTTCAACATCAACAACTACCTGAAGATTATTAATGGTTGAACCGTCGTTAAGTGCAATGAAATTCACATTTTTACTTCCTCGTTTTGTTCTTACCCAACCTTTGGCAACTACCTCGCTACCAGCCTTTCCTTTCTCAAGGATGTCTTTAATTTTCAAACGTGTCATGATGTTCAATTTAATATCTAAACTATAATTCAGCCTGTAGCTGTTAAATCTTTCAAAATTTGAGGATACAAATTTAAATTTTCTAAGCAATTAATGGGTAGTTAACTTCAAATTCGAAGTTTTTTTAATAAAAACGTGAAAAAAATGGGGCTACAACAAAAAAAGCTGTCCGGAAACCAGACAGCTGTACAAAAAGTTATTTTTAATTTCGATTAGCTTTTCCCATTGGCATTAGCATCCATGCCCGAGCCCGAACTTTCATTTTTGTTTACGTTACCTGTTCCGCCGGAGTTCGTATTTCCATTTTGGGTGCCGTTTACCGAAGTGCTTTGCGTTTCATCGCAATCTGTACCCGGTGTAGCACTGTCTCCTTTATTTGCATTTGTATTGCCCTGCCCATTACCATTGGATTTACCTTTGTTTCCATTACCATTGGTATTTGCTGCAGCTAAAATGGCCTCGTATTCCTCTACTGAAATATACTGAGGCGAATAAATAATGCCCAGATTTTCCAAGGCCCCGACAAAAGCCCGCATATGGTTTTCAGAACCCTTTAAAAGATTAGTATAAACACGTACTACATCTTCGTTAACCGTTTCTTCCAACAATTCATTTAAATCGTTTATGTCAAGATCCTCGATAGTAGCGCCAACCTTTAAGGCGGCGGTTAAACTATCGCTTCCCTGTTCAATTAAAGAAGCATACAAGTTGTTAAAAGCGTCGGTACTAAATTCGCCAACACCTTCCAGGGCCGGGTCGTCAATTCCATATCCTTCAAGAATTCTTAAAACTGCATTTCCATGTGCCGCTTCACTTTCTGCAATGTTCCCAAATACGGCCAGGTTATACAGCCCATCAAAATACACATAAACATCGTGCGCCAGTTTTTCTTCTTCACGCATTAGAAGCAGGCCATCAATTTCACTCTGCGTTAATTCTCCATCGTAAGTACACGAGTCTCCAGGTTCTAAAGCTAGCATCGCGCTTTTTTCTGCTATTGTTAACGATTCGTCAATACTCTCTGTTTCTGCACAGGCTGCCAATAAAAAAGCCAAACCTGCTACTGCTAAAATTGCTGTTAATTTTACTGTTTTCATGTTTTCAAAATTTTATAGTTTCTGATTAAAATCTATTCAATTACCTCAAAGCCTTCGTCGTCAATATTGCGGCTTCCGTGCGCGGTACAACTATCCTGCAAATGAGCACCCCTGCCCCATACAGCATTCTGATTGCCATATCCTCTTCCGTAGTTCGCATTGGATGCCCGGAAATGATTTCTGCCATTACCATTATTCCCTTTGCCATTTGCACAGTTAAAGTAACGCTGATAATTTCCAGCCCTTCCCCTAAAATTCACATTCGAAACACAGACATCTCCACGCTCAAAACGCTGACTCCCATTTCCTTGCCCCTTCAGATTACGAGCTCTCTGCCCGTTCACAAATGGCCGCTCGCCCCCATAATTGTGGTATGCATGTAAAAGATCGTATTGTTTTTGCTGCTCTGCAGTCAATATTTCCTTTACCTTACTGCGGTGTGCTTCCACTTTTTTCAGCATCTCGGTACGTATTTCACTTTTTTCAATCGCATTGGTAGTTGATTGCCGTTTAGTGCGCAATGCAGCCATCTCTTCATGATGCTTGTTTTCCATCTCCTGAATCTGAATCTGCTGCTTTTCAGTTAAATCTGAAATAGTTGACAAACAGTCTTTATTTTGGCTCTGATAATACCTGTTTTCATTTCCCCGTCCTTGTGCAAGAACGCTTGTTGTCATTAACACCAGGGCAAAGAACACCCAGGCAATGTTTATTAACTTGCTAGTTTTCATGATTTTAAAAATTTAATTGTTATTTACTCCACTTGTCGCCCTCTGCCGTTTTTTCCTCGCTTTGGCAGCGGAACATCTTCTTTTGATTTCGACATTGACATAAAAATCTGATTCAGCTTTTCCTGCTGATCGGTATCGCAAACCTCTTTCATATCGAGGCAATATTGAATGGTGATTTTTTTCAGTTCAGTATGAAGCCTACCGATGTCATCGGTAATCGAATTGAGTTTCTCCTCACTTGGACTAGATGTTCCCATTTCGTTTATCATATTAACCCGCAACTCCTCCAAATTGTATGAAATCCGGCGTGCACTCCGGTTATAATCGCGGTTTAAATCCCTGAAAATGTCCATTTGATCCTGCCGTAGGTTTAACTGCTCCCTAAAAAAACGGGTGCGTTGCTCCGAGGGCATTTCTATTTGTTGATCTTGTTTCTCAACAGCCTTTTTATCTTGTTGCTTATGGTACCAAAACGAAATGCCCATTGACAAGTTGGTTGCCGCTAAAATAACAATCACCCAAATGAATATGCGATATGTATTTTTAGTTAACATATTTACTTCATTAAAAATGTTTCGATGGGTTCGGCATCCATCTCGTTTAAATACGGAATCATTTGCTGGTCGCTTAAAACATTAACTGCCACTGCTGATTTGTAGGGTTCTCCCAATTTTATTCCGCCGTATATTCCTATAATTAGCAGAATTGAAAAAGCGAGCGGCTGCAAAATCCGGGCTAAAACCGGTCGGCCGGCATATACTTCCTGTTCCTGGCTTTGCAACCTGGCTTTTACACGCGTATAAAAGAAAGGATTCACTTCCGCCGATTTTTCTTCGTCAAAAATACTGAGCGTACGTTTCATTTCTTCAACAAAGTGCGTGCATTCAGAACAGCTGCTTAAGTGCTCTTTTACCCGAATCATTTCAGAATCGGGGAGCTCTTTTTCAAGAAAGAAAATGACTTTGCTATGTATTTTTTTACACTTCATTTTTTGTATTGTTATAGGTATGACACTTTCATTTTTAAAAACTTGCGCTTACATGCATTTTTTTTTGTAGCACTTGTATAATTTTTTTTGAAGGGCTTTTTTTGCACGAAAAAGTAACGATTCAACCGACGAAACAGAAAGATCCATTACCTCTGCAATTTCCTGATACGACAGCTCTTCGTACTTACTTAGCGCAAAAGCCACTTTTTGATTTTTAGGCAAACTGTTAATCGCCTCATGTAAAATTATTGCGCGCTGTTTATTTTCCAGTTCAAATTCAGGATTCTCGGTTTTGGAGGACTGAAGTTGTTGCAATTGCATCTTTTTGGCAGCCACTTCATCTTCGAACGAATGAAACCACTTGTTCTTTTTATTGTCGCGAATATGGTTTAACGAACGGTTTACTGCAATGCGGTACAGCCAGGTAGAAAGTTTCGAATCGGCCCGAAATTTTTGAATGTTCCGATAAACTTCAATAAAAACATCCTGAGCAACATCCTCGGCATCTTCGCGGTTCTGCACCAAACCATAACAAGTATTCACCACCAGTTTTTGATGACGTTCAACCAGCTTCTTAAAAGCCGCTTCGCTTCCTTGCTTCAGTTGTTCTATAATTTCAGAATCGGACATTTACCACTAAAAATTAGCTCAATTACCACTGATTTAATACTATTCAGATATCAATTTGTAAATATCGCGCGCTACCATATTGTTATTTTCTGCAATAACCCTTAAGGTTTCTGTTGGTTTCGCAT
This sequence comes from Draconibacterium sp., assembly GCA_041583785.1. Taxonomy (GTDB): domain Bacteria; phylum Bacteroidota; class Bacteroidia; order Bacteroidales; family Prolixibacteraceae; genus Draconibacterium. Next base: position 72,062 of record JBFHFE010000006.1, read on the forward strand.
CAATATTATTCGCTTTCAGGATTTCCATAATATCGTCGACGCTTTTGTCTGTTTCCGCGGCATAGTCTTCCATGGTTTTTCTTCCAATGCCCGAACCTTGTTGCTGCTGATTTCCTGTCTTTTTTGAGATTATTTCGTAAATCTCTGCGGGTGTTAATTTATTGGCTAGCCCAATGTCTTGCAACTTTTGCGAATAAACATTATCATACTTAATTTTATGCCTATCCAATTTCCGTGTAATCTCATCAACCGATTCCAAATTCATCTGCTCCGAAAGTTCTGTTAATGTTAACTGTTCGGCATGCGGAACCGGCGCCCTATCTTCAACTTTCTCCCACGAATCAGTAAAATGTTCACCCAAATTCATCACCGTTTTAAAAGGAGGGATGGAAAAAATGGTTCCGAAAAAGAAAATTAATACCACCAGTGTAGAAACTATAAATTCGCGCTTTTTATTAAATCCGGTAGATGTTTTCGATTTGAGGTAAGAAACGAAGGTTTTCCAGTTAACCGAGAGTAAATGGAAGATTGAAAGGATAACAAAACCAAAAGAAAAAATAGTATGAATAGCCTGCCAGCCTTCTTTTGAAAACCCCCAGATTGTCCAGTTTACCCAGTGCGCGTATCGCCCAGGAGGGGCAACATACAACATAATTCCCGAAAGCAGGATGATAACAATTGCATATGTCAATCCAAAACTAATGAAGGCACGCCAGCTAAACTTCTTTTTCATTTTATTAAAATTGATTGTTTTCTATGGTATAGGATGTAACTCGCATGATTTTAATTAATCGCCTATATGTGAAAAACTTCTAATGCCCGTTTCATCTCATTATTTTTTGCGTTTCTAAAGGTTTAAGACACGGGTGGAAGAAAATCCTTGCGCCTGAAACTAAATTAATTCTCTTTTACTTCGTGTTTTGAAGATTCCAATCGTCCACCACGATATAGAAACCGTTTCGACATGGTAAACAGAATTTATTTGCATCCCGGCGGTTAAGCGCTTAATAATCTAAGCCCGAAGATAGATTTACCGGTGCTGTTTATTTTGGTAAAATTGTCATTTTAAACATGGCTGCCGCTTCAACTTCTGCTTTGCTAAAAGGATCGGCATGATACTCATTGTTCAGGTAAAATCTTGTTTGGTCGAGATAAAAATCGCTTGCCGGAATTCCGCTGGTTCCGGTAGGGATTATAGTTTCTGAATTATTCCAGCTGCCAACAGTATAAATATGACGATGTGATGCCCCATGATTAGCTTTATACAAATTTTTAAATGAATAAGCGTACGGGCAAACGGTGTGGTAGCTTCCGGGCACTTCAAATGGTCCCCTGTTTAAATTAAAAGCTTTATCCAGCGCCGAGACCACACCCAGAGGATGTTTTATGGTTAGCGAATGAATTTTTCCCCATTGCCATTGCTCCACATCGTTACCCAATTCGGCAACAAACTCACTCACAGTTTCTTTAAACGACAAAACAACAATATCATCAAATGTCTCCTTTGCATCCGTGCTTACATCATCAATCCAGTCCGAACTGTTTGCGGCCAAAAGATTCATCATTAAATTTTCGAGCAACATCTTCTCTCCCAGCATATCTTTAAACAAGTCAGAAGAAAGTTCATCTTTCACAAGGTTCTCCATTGATTTCCGGTAAAGGACTTCAAATACAGCCGCAGCCTGGCTTTCCCGGGTTAAATTATAATCCCAGTTCTGAAGTTTATCAAAGGCTGCTTTTTCGGTTTCGCTCCAGTTTTTTCTTTTTTGCAGCGACGCCACAAAAACCCGGGTCATTTGTTCCGCAGTTTTCGATTTCCAATCGGCGTGCATGGCTTTAAAATCTTCAACGCCCAGTTTTTCTTTTTCTTCCAGCATCTCGCGAATACGATTTATACGACTTGGCGTGGCAAACCAATGCGTTATATAATATGGAAAGTCTTCGGAAACTGTTTTATTGTTTGCCGACGAGACATAACCCCTTTCCGGATTAAATTCATAAGGCAATTCATCGAAGGGAACCAGTCCCTTCCACTCGTATTTACTGCTGTCGCCCGGATAGATTTGGATTCCTGAACCTTCGCGAATAGGAATTCCTGCACTGCATTGCAAGCCTATATTTCCGTCCACATCGGCGTACACAATATTCTGGCTCACAGCCTTAAACGTACTCACGGCATCTCTAAACTCGCTCCAGTTTGATGCTCTGTTCAACAAAAAAACAGTTCTTATTTCGTTGCTCATTTCGTTGCCCAGCCATCGAATGGAAAGGGGCGTTTCTTTCTCTTTTTTGAAACGATTTACCAAAGGGCCACGGTGTGTAAACTTTAGCTCCTCTTCAAAAATGTCTCCTTCTTTTGTTTTTATAATTTCCTTTTGAATCTTAAGGTCACGCCATTCCCCTTCGTACCGGTATTTTGTTGAATCTTCATTTAAAGTTTCGGCATAGAAATCCAGATCATCCACCATTACGTTGGTCATTCCCCAGGCAATGTTTTCGTTGTGTCCGCAAATCGCAAAAGGCTGCCCCGGAAGCACAACTCCAGTAACATTAAGTTTACCCGGAACGTGTTGGTGCATTTGATACCAGATTCCGGGGGCAGAAATTCCCAAATGCATGTCGTTGGCAAGAAGCGGCATTCCTGTATTGCTTTTCTTTCCGGATACAGCCCAGTTGTTACTGCCGTTAAAAATTTCGACGCCCAGCTTTGTCAGATTCTCGGTCGATGAAAGTAACATTTCGGCTCCTTCCAAGTCAAACTTTCCAAATTCAGGATAAATGGCAGTAGTATGATTTTTTAAATCAGGAATTAACTCGGCAATTTTTTCGTCCGACACCTCTGTGCGTAGTTTGTGTAAAAAATATTCGGTTCCCCATCCCATCGACAAGTCCCACGACATAAACCCAATAAGGTTAATGGAGCTGACCGGCTGCCAGGGCTCAGGCTTATACCCCAAAATTTTAAACTCTGGCGGCAAAGTGCTGTTTTCAATGAACTGGTTTACGCCATCGGAGTAGGCTTCCAGTGCTGAAATAATTTCGGGTGATGAAGATGCAAGAATTTTTTCCGATTTTTCCTGAATCCGCAAAGCGCGCATCATCAAATCGGTATCCATCTGGTCTTTTCCAAGAATTTCCGACAATCTTCCCTGCGTTACCCTCCGCAGCAAATCCATTTGCCACAAACGGTCCTGAGCCATCACATAACCCACTGCCCTGTACAAATCCTTCTCATTTTCGGCGTAAACATGAGGTATTCCGTGCGCATCGCGAAGAACCGTTACTGCTCCCGACAGGCCTTTTAGCTCACAGTTTTTATTGTAATCAGGAATTGCTGATGTTTGCAGATTATGAAATAGAATTGCTCCAACAAGCAGAACTAAACCAATTAATATCAGCAAGCTCAGCAAGATACGTTTTACAGTCTTCATTTCGGGATTCTTAAAGGTTGAAAATTATGGGTTGTTTTTTATATATTAGTCCTCTAAAATTAATCAAAAGTCTACAGTATGAAAACGTTAACGATTCTTTTTTTTCTGGGAGTTTATGCCCTGGCAGGTTTTGCACAGGAAGCCGATAAAATAGTAGGAGTTTGGTGGAACGACGAAAAAACAACAAAAATTGAAGTTGAAAAAAAGGATGGGAAATACATTGGCACCATTGTATATATGATTCCTGAGAAATATAAAAATGGAGAAGCACCAAAAGACAATAAAAATCCTGACCAAACGCTTCAACGCCGTTCGCTTATTGGGATTCAAATTCTAACTAATTTTGAGTATAATACCAAGGACAAAGAGTGGAAAAATGGTTCGATTTACGACCCAAAATCGGGTAAGACCTACGATTGTTATGCCTGGCTCGAAAGCGACAACCTGCTTAAACTGAAGGGTTTCGTTGCCGGAATCCGCTGGATGGGAAAAAGTTCGGAGTGGTATCGAACTACGCTGTAGTTCCTGGTTTAAAGAACCAACTTTACATTTGCTTTTTTAGCCACAACGAAAAGTACCAATCGGCAACCCTCCAACCATTATTATTTACCAAAAGACCTTTACTTTCAAGGTTTTTTATTGCCGACTTAACTGAGCTTGCAGAACCGAGTTCATATTTACGAAGAAAAGCCTGTGCAAAAGGTTTTTCCACCTGCTCTTCTGAAGCAACCGCCTTTAAAATATCATAATTTAATTTCGTTAATAAAGCCCTGTAGTTATAATACGCTATTTCATTCTCAGGCAGAATCTCATTCAACAAGTTATCTATTACTCCATTATTTTTATTTTTTAAATTGGTGGAATATAACTTGTTGCATAAATACTGAATAATGCATGTAATACCTTTATTGATGTCGTAAATATAATTTGCCTGTTCTTCCTCCAGCAATATATTATTTCCCGCGAAGTGCCTTTTTATAAACGAACTGTATCTTTCTCTATCAATTCGTTTTAGTTCCATTATTTCAGTACTCTGGTAAAATGGCTGCGAATAATTATTAAAAATGGAAAGCAGCAGATGCGTATGACTTCCTCTAAAAATATAACAAGTATCACTATCTTTTTGTATCTCGGTACGAAATAAGGCCTCTACATTCTTTTCCGGATAACTTTATCGATCTCTCCGCTTCTGTTAGAGAATTAATTGACAACTCCAGATCTGGCAGACCTGTTTGCGAGTCAATAGAAAATTTCACATTTAACGATTAAAAAAACTGAGTAAGTCTTCGCAAAACACTTTTGGAAAAGGTTTCAAACTTTTGAATAATTGCATTTGCAAGTAGTTTTATGAAATCAGACAGTTTTTGTGTTGGATATATATCGATGTATAAAAACACAATATTTTTAGTAACCTGTTCGGAAAGATGATTAAGCAAGGCTGTTTTACCAATTTTCGTTCTGAAATCAACGTTATAGTACGCGAATTCGTAACAGCGTTTAATAACCTCTGGGTTTCTGCTTCCCTGTCGCAGAAATATTCCGGACTTTTATAAGCTGTTAAAAGGAAGGGTTTCATATTTTATGATTTTTTCGTCACGAGAATTACGTAATTTATAACACAAGAACAATTCTTCAACCACAAAACACAAGAACCTTATATACATCACTTTACAAACTACTTTATTCGCGTAACGTTTTTTGCGTAATACTTCCGACTGAAAAAGCCATGGATTCCGAAGCAATACTTCGGATTAGAACATACTCCACCCACTTTATACTCTTTTATCCCGAAACCTGAACATCTAAACCAAGCTCCCGAACCCGATTTGCAATGACATTTAATTCTTCAATCGGAACTTTTTCGAGCGTTTGAACAGGCGTATCGCGGGCAATGGTATAAATCATTACCTGACGTGGTTTAATTTTTTTAAGCAAATCTAACCAGGCAGAAATTTCTTTTTCGGTAGTATTATCAATGGTTTGCCCATTAAAACTTCCCCGCACAAACATGGTCTGAATAATTAGCTTTCCATCAAAAGCAATTAACCTTTCTACAATTTTAGCAAGCTCAAAATTGCCCTTCGGAGCATCAAGTAATTTTACTGTTTCTTCAAAGGCCGAATCCAGTTTCTGAATATTGTCTTTAATTTTTAGCAATGCTTCGAAAACCGGTTTCTTGTAATTCATTGTAGCATTGGCAAGTACGGCAATCCGGGCATTTGGCGCTAGTTTATCCCGTAATTCGATGGTATCGTCAATAACTCCTCCAAACTCGGGATGCAGTGTTGGCTCGCCATTTCCGGCAAAAGTAATTACATCGGGCAACTCGTTGGCAGCTGCCATCTCCTGTAGTTTAGCTTCCAATTTCTCACGCACTTCTGATCGCGAAGGCAAAGTCACCTTCTTTTTGTAATCTTTCGGCGTAAAACCACATTCGCAGTATATGCAGTCGAACGAACAAACCTTAACATCGGTAGGAAGTAAGTTTATGCCTAAAGAAACGCCAAGCCGCCGACTTTTAACAGGGCCAAAAATTATTTTATCGAATAAAAATGTTGCCATAAATTTTAAATGTCGTGCAAAGATAAAATGATTTTCGTACCACAAAGGGCTAAGCGAATTGTGATTTATTGTACTTTCAGGAAAAATTTTTGTTTATGCCAAAATTTAGAATTCTCCAAAAACGCATAGGCTATTCAAATGCTACACTTATTAAGAATGGCGAAAATTCAATTCTTGTGGATACCGGAGTGAGGGGAGGCATTAAAAAGCTGAGGCTGTTAATATCCGAAGCGGAGCTGAAACCGGAAGATATTAAGCTTATTATTTTAACCCATACTCACAACGATCACACCGGAAACTTAAACGAGCTGGTTGCATTTACGGGAGCTCCGGTGCTTGTTCATAAGAATGAATTCGAAAATCTTAAAAGCGGCTTCACACCAATTCCGGTGGGAAATGGAAAATATTCGGGTATAATTTCAAAACTTGGACGTAAAATAATGCCACGTTATGCATCTCCAAAGCCTTTTTCTGCACAGTTAATAAATCACGGCGTTTTCCTTCTGAATGAATTTGGCATCGATGGGAAAATTATTTCTACACCCGGACACACAAGCGGTTCGCAATCTATATTAATCGGTGACATTCTTATTTCGGGCGACACATTTATTAATACACCCAACGGAAGAATCTTCCCTCCCTTTGCCAACGAGCCGGAAATATTAGTAAAGACCTGGGAAAAACTTTTTGAGGAAGGAATATCTACCATTTATCCCGGACACGGAAAACGCTTTAAAACAGAACAGGCTTTTTCTGATTACGAACGCTGGAAGAAGAAATTACTTCCCGAAGCATAGCAGAATTTCAAAAAAAAGCCAGGCAATTGCCCTATTACCACCCTGGGACGGCATCGCCGGGAGCGATTTCATCTTTTACGATTCTTCTATTTAATTGTAAAGGTAGTTTCACCAATCTCATTGCCATCGGCAAACAGATTAACCACATATTCTCCAGGCATCAGCTCTGGTTCGTTTGTGTTGTCCCAAAAAATTGCAACCGGCAAATCTTTCCCTTCATAAACCACTTCACGCATGGCCGAATATTGAATCTTCAAATCTTCGAACTGAAAAACATCATTCTCCGATTTCACCATCAACAACTGGTCGGGGCGCATAATGCGGGCATAAATATTTTTTGGGCCACGCTTGGCCGTTGCATTATTCCCAAGCACAAAATATATCTTAATTTTTGCAGCCCTTCTGGCATACTTTGTTTCCTTGCTCCGCTCGTTTAACGGCGAAGCTATCAATTCGCGAGTTTCAAGCATGGCTGCCCGTTTCAGGTTTTGTTGCAATCGTTCTTTTTCCTTACTCAACTGCTTTTTCTCTTGTTCCGATTGTTTATATTGCTCTTTCACCTCACGGTTTTCAGCCATCAGTTGCTCGTTTCGGGCATTAAGAGAATCGATTTGAACCACAAAATCCCGCATAATCCCCCGCAAAGTAGTTACCTGCTGCTGATAGCCCGATATTTTCGAATAGCTTATTTTTTTAGTTTGCTCAACCTCCAGTAACAAATCTTTTACTTTCGCCTGTGCTACATATAATGCCTCATTAATGGTATCGTTTTCAGTTTTCAGCGAGTCGTAACTGCTGGCAATTTCTGTTAATTCAAACTGAATGGAATCTTTTTCAGCCTTAATTTCATTTAAAATAATATTATGATCGTGCCTCTGCATAAAAAACATAACCACAACCGCTACCAACACAACCGACAATACAATAACAATTATATTATTTCTACGGTCTTTCGCTTTTTGTCCGGCATTTAATTCACTGCTCATATCTATAATCCTCTTGCTCTACTTTAACAACGCCACAAATTTAATAATCTTTTATGCGGCAGCAAATCCGATTATTTATTGTCGAAACCAATCGAATAACCCCTACGCGAAAAGTAATTCTATTTAGAATTTTTTTGACTTGTTTATGATTACCTGAAATGCAACTATTTCGGAGGATTCAGCCAGGCTGAAAACCGCTACATACAAATGAACGTTCACCAGCTGTTAGAGCCGTTTTAAAGCAGCAAATGTGGTGCCACCAAATTCCATAAAGACGTATTTTATTGACAATAAACTGTTTATGAACGAATAAATCGTGTCTTATATTTCCCCGGGGAAAATCAGGTAACCAGTTGCATCTTTTGTATAGCTCAGTTAATAACAGCACTACGCAAACGCTTAAGCAATGAACAAAACCTTTGCGGCGACAAATAATCACTCCTCTTTTTGCATATTCAATTAAAGTACTACTTTTGCAAGACGACCGGTCTAATTATCCATATGCAAAAGAAACATAACAAAGAAGCTATTATAGAAAAAGCAGTCGATCTCTTTCATCATCTGGGATATCACCATACGGGTATTAATCAGATTCTGAAGGAATTAAAGATTCCCAAAGGCTCGTTTTATAACTTTTTCGAAAGCAAGGAAGCTCTGGCGATAGCGGTTGTTGAGTGGCATATTGTGCAAACCAGGTTAATTTTTGAGTTATCAACCAAAGACCATAAAAGCATTGAAGGACTTCAGAAATTCTTTTCCGTTTTTTTTAGCCGGATAGAAGCGATGAATTACCTAAATGGCTGCCCCATTGGCAACCTGATTACAGAACTTGCAGATTTAAATGAACCGGTTCGACTAAAACTGCTGGAGTGGGTAGAATATCTCGAAAACGAAATCGCTGAAATTCTACAATTAGAAAAACAAATTTCGAGGGAAGAAGCGCATTCGCTCGCATCGTTTGTAATTGCAGCTTTCGAAGGTGTAATTATGATGGCCAAAGTGGAGCAAAACAGTAATGCATTACAACATTTTAATAAATACATAATAAAAAACCTGTTAAGCAATTAATTATGAGTGCAAAAGAAACCGTTAAACAAGTAATTGAAAAACACAATTTAGTACACATTGCCAGCCTCGACAGCGCGGGTGTTCCCTGCGTAAGAGGCGTAGACTATGCGTCGGATGAAGATTTAAATCTTTATTTTATAACCAACCGCCACACCCGAAAAGTTGAACAATTTGCCAGTAACCAAAATGTTGGCTTTGTTATTGACCACGATTGTGCCAATATGGAGGCACTGCTGCGATTAAAGTACATAAAAGGCTCTGCAATTGCGACAGAAATCACTGCACCAGAAGAGATGCAAAAAGCCATGGGGCTTATAATGACTAAATTCCCCTATCTAAGTGGCTTACCTTTTGCCCCTGAGGATATGAAGGTTTATAAAGTTGAGCTTAAAGAAGTGTTACTTACCGATAACACAATTTCGTTTGACCATACCGAAACTGTAGAGCTCTAAATAAAACTTAGAAGGAAAAAAGGCCGTTCAAAAATAATTTTGAACGGCCTTTTTCGTTAATGCTTTACGGTATAACCCATCGTTATTACAAGCTACCCAGTTTTATTCCGAAATAAATCGTACGCGGATTAATTGGCCCGTACACATAAGCAGGGTCGCGATCAACACCTGAATCGAAATCATCCTGATAGCTGTTAAGTATATTTTTAACGCCACCATTTAGCTGCAATTTCATGTTGTCGGTAATCCGCAAATCGTAGCTTAATTTTATTCCTGCATCAAAAAAAGAATCGCTTTCCCGCAATTCGCCTTCATCGGGGTTGGCAATCGTATTTCCAAAATAAGGCACCAGCATACTTCCGGTGTAATTCCCGGTAAACGATACATTTAAACGTGGCGTAGGAATATAATTCATACTTAAATAGCCATAAGTATTTGGCGTTCTAAAGAATCGCCTTTCATCAAATTCCTGGGCATCTTCGTATTCACTTTTCTGAAGTGTTAATCCCGACTGTAATTGTATTTTTTGTGATGGAGAAGCGTTGAATTCGAGGTTAATTCCGGCAACTGTTGCGCCACCTTCAGCATTAACGCGAGTATAAACTACGGTTCCATCTTCGTCGGCTTCACCGTATTCATTAACAAAAGGATCGATTAACTGAGTATAAAACCCTTCCATTAAAATTTGGTATTGCCAAGTCCCCGAATGGTTCGAGTAATCGAGCGATGCAGTTAAACTGTTTGACGATTCCTGGGTTAGATCGGGATCATTCTCATGAATTACGGTACGAGCTGCTGATGCTTCAATGTGCAAATCCTCATCGAAAATCTGAGGAGCACGGAATCCACGGCCATAGCTGGTTCTAAACTGCAAATCAGGAGATAAATTATAAAGTAAACTTACACGTGGACTTAGTACATCGCCTGAAACATCACCGTCATCATCCGCTGCATCTTCAATATTATAATGGTCGAAACGTAAACCAACACTAAATACCATTTTCCGGGTTTTCCACTCCGACTGCAAAAATGCTCCACTAATTGATAAAGTCTGGTCGGCAACAAGCGTATTATCGTAATATATATCTTCTGCCCTGTCGTAATATCCTAGCTTTTCATCTTTTAGCCGGCTTCCGTTCGTTTCAATCCCACTGGTAAATGTTGCCGGAGCAAATAGAAAAAGATCACTGTTTCTGATGTATTCCATCCCCACAACATAGGTAAGGTCTTCTGTAGTTCCGTATGCCGACAAATCCTGTTCTGCGCCATAGTACGAGTCGCGGTTAACTCCTTGCATAGATGCGTAGGCCGAGAATTTGTCACTCTCGCGTAGCAATAAGCTAAAATTAAGCGCTCCCGAATTAATTTCGTGCTCCACACTTTCTGCAATATCTGCCTCATGTTCAGGCAAATCGAAATCATTTCCTCCTCTACGGGATTCATTAATATTGAAATAATCAAGCGTTAGTTTTCCGCGACTGGCAATACGCTGATAAAAGCGAGCACCCAAAGTTGCATTGTTAATGGTAGAAAGTTCTGAATAACCATCGCCATTGGCATCGAAAGGATCGCGTTTACGATGGAAGCCAAATATGCTCATTCCGGTTTTATAGTCGTCGCTTACAAATGAGCCGTTTAAATTCATATTATAATCGTAGGCGGCATCGTAATCGTTTCCAAGCCCCACAAAACTATTCGACACCGAAGCCTCAAACACATTCGAGATTGGGTCTTTTGTTATTAAGTTTATAGTACCGGCAATGGCATTACTTCCATACATCGAAGAACCGCCACCACGAATTACTTCTACTCTTTCTATCATATTGGCAGGAATTAACTCAAGCCCGTAAACCCCGGCCAAGCCACTAAATACGGGTCGTGAATTAATTAAGATTTGAGAATACGGCCCTTCCAAACCATTCATTCTAACTTGCGAAAATCCACAGTTCTGACAATTATTCTCCATACGCAATCCCGGAGAGAAATTCAATCCTTCGCTAAGGGTTACACTTTGTACGCGTTCGAATAATTTGGGATTAATACTGTTAACAATGGTAGGAGTTTCTTTACGACTTTTCGCATTTCGGTCGGCAGAAATTACCACTTGCTCCAAACCAATAACATCGGGGTTTAGTTCGAGCAAAAGAGTTACACTTTCTTTAGCTTTTAAAACAACTTCCTTTTCCAGCGTTTCGTACCCAATGGCAGAAATCAGCAGTGTTTGTTTTCCTACCGGCAAATTCGTCATTTTAAAATGCCCGGTTGCATCGGCAGCCGTTCCTATTGTAGTTCCTTTAATGGTTACGGTGGCAAACGGAATGTGTTCTTCTCCCGACTTTACATCGCCAAAAAGCATGGCATCGGTTTTTGATTTTTTGTCGTCGTTTTCTTCGGCATCAACAAAAGTTACGCCGGTTAATAGTACAAAAAGTGCTAATATCAGTTTCATATGATTATGACTGTTAATTTATAAGGGATCATATGGAAGTCGCACTTTAATCAGGCGCTATAGCGCGCAATTTCCCATCCGACTTTCATTTGATTATACTTAAAAGTATCCTGTGAGACTTATCCTGCTTCCAATTTGAGAACAAAACACCGTATTGGATATGCCGATTCTTTCTTGTTTGCAAAGGGCAAAAAGAATCAATTTACATGCGGCATTTTTTAATCAATTTGGCATACGTCATTCAGACAGGTCTCTGACGAATACATAAATCTGTTAATAATGCTTTAAACATTTAATTTGAGTAAGGGGCCTAAAATATGTAGAAAGCGTTAAGCGGGTGGACCCCGAGGAACCGGTTTTAGAAATACCGGAGCAGTATAATTGTGATTATAATACTGGAAATAACTATGGTGTTGCTCGCAAAGATTGACATGTAATTCTGTCAACTCAGGTACATCGTAAAAATCGAGATGTAACGAACAGAACAAACAAATTTCCGTTTTTGTGTGGTCGTGTTGATTTATTGGAATGTCGCCCGAGGTATCAACCGGGTGCGAGTGGGTAACAACAATACCATTGGCATAAACGTGCGTATGTTTATTTTGTATTGAACTATGAACGATATACAAGTATACCGGCAGAACAAAAACAAACAGAAAATTGGTATGTCGCCTAATGAATTCCATTTACTAATTAAGAGCCGCAAATCTAGCAATCTTTATTCAATCTAAATAAGAATTTTATTAGTTTTGAAAAAAATTAACAATGGGTAAACGACGACCTACATTTAAGATTTACAGTTACGGAGAATATTCTCAATGGGATCGTAACAGCCGTAAAATACCTAAGATTATAGACTTTACGAACGAAATCAAAGCACATATTGGCACTGAATTTGGCTACGTGCTCCACATTAAAAACGGGAAAGGAGAAAAAATAGATTTTTGCATCGATCATCCGCCATTTAAAGATGACCAGGGAAACATTCGGCCACCTTTTACCGGCGAACAATTTATACGCACAAACGATTTTGAGTTTTATTTGGGCGATTGCATTTGGGAACCTCTTGATGACAAACTTGGAAAATGGGAACTCACCACTTTTTACAATGGAAAAGTGATTGCAAAAAAAAGCTTTATCCTGAAATAGCTTTACTAAGCTACTTTTTTTACTTCTTGCGAAAGTTTCTCCAGAGCACCATCGGCAGCAGCCAACATATCTTTCACCAAATCTTTGTAATATCTCTTTATCAGTTTCGGATTATCTTTCCCGTCGGGGTGCATGGCACGTAATCTCAGTTCGCGATGCGATTGAATTATCTTGCCGGCAATCTCATAAACGGCTTTCTCGTCAACTTTAGAATTATATTCCAACACATAAAAACAGTCGCTAAGGGCTAATGACATAATTAAGTCAATATCCTTTTTTATACCTCTTACACTTGCCATATTTCGTAATATTTGTTTGATTAAAGTTAGAAAATAATTACAATTTGCGAACTACCTTCTCTTATGTTATTCATTATTGCCCGAGCGGAATGGGCTGGTTTTTTGCTCTTTTTGTTTTTCCTTGCGCGCTTTTTCAGCTGCTTCTTTTCTTTTCTGTTCTTCAAGTTCCTCATCCCGAACATCTTTATCAAAAGTATTGTCGGGTGTTAAATCCCACTTGTGCTTTTCAGTCCAGTTCGATCGTAATTTTATAACACTTGGCACATATGCAACTCGTTCGGGCTGTATTTTATCCTTATAATTTCCGGTGTCCCATTCTCCATTGCCATTTTTGTCGTAAATTACTTTAACCTTGTATTTCCCCGGTGCAAGAAAATTAAATTCAACAGAGCCGTCCTTGTCAAAACTAATTTCACGCAGCACATCCTCTTCATCGTTATTTTTAAGCAATTGCACGAGCATTGGCATTTCAACATTGCTAAAATCAAAATTTAAAGCGCCGTAGTAATCTGCTTCGCGTACCTTAAAATTCTTATTTAGTTTCCTACTCGTAATTCCAAAAATATTCACACATGCAGCCGAATCGATGCTTATCGAGTAATTTTCCTCCGGTTCCCATTTGTATTGAATGCTATAACTACGGTAAGCTGCCTCGTTTTTCTTAAACGTAAAGTTAAGCGGAGTTTTTAAGGTATCTTCGGTTAAATACAATAAAATTTTTGTGCTATCGAAAGAAGTCACAGGCTCAGGAGCCACCAGTTTTAAATTGCTGTTTAGCTCAACGGTCGACGATATATTATTTTGCCAGTCAAACTGAATAACAGGTTCGGGCATTTCCTCTTCTTTTTCCCTTTTTCGATCCTTTTTTTTCGAATCCAGTTTACGTTCGGAATAACGCATCAACATGGTATCCCTCTTAATATACTTTTCATTGGCCGTATCCAGCATAGAGTAGGAAAGTTCCATATACAATGAATCCTGATTGGCAATCGTTGTATCTGAAATCCACATCACTATCGAATCTGCGTTCTCGTTATATTCAAAAAGCTGCCAATCATCTGATTCTGCATTTACAAGCTTTACACTAAAAGAGTCACGCACCGACTCGTTAAACAAAAACAAACATTTATTTCGGGTCTCCCTTTCAGCCGATTCCATGTACTGTTCGAAAACATCTTCCATAAAATAGCGCATATAAAACGGGTCTGGAGAAAAATGCAAATGCCCTAAAATCAACATCGAATCAACTCCTTCTACCATTGTATCGAGCGATTCATGAAATTCTACCGTAGGAATTACGACACTGTCAACGAAAGCAATTTCATCGGAACCTTCGTCATAAAACAAGTCGCTATTTAAATCATTAATCGCAAAAAGGTGGTATTTCCCGGGAGCAATATTGTCAAACAGAAACAAGCCATTGGCATCGGTTTTTGCAATATAGTTGGGGCGCACCTTATAAACTGCGGTATCGTTCAGGTTGCTATGCAACAGAACCAAACCTTTCTCAAGGGGCTCCAGGCTAAAAGCATTTACCAGGCGTCCAGCTACACGAAGCGAATCCAAAACATTGCCGGTACTAAATGTGAGCCGCAAGTTTTTAATCGGATTTTTTTCGTTGTTATCCATAACCGAATTTTTAAAATCCATCGAATACGTTGTGCTATCCGCTAATTTTTCGTTTAACTGAACAATTAAGGTTTTCGATTTGGTTCGGATGGTAGGTTTCTTTTGGAGGGGTGGCGAAATTACCAGTGATTCTGATATTTGATCAGTATTCAAGTACTCGCTGAACGTTAGTTTCATATTCGTTCCCTTGAAATTCAATTCTCCATACTCCGGATCGGAATTTACCAAAAAAGGTGGTATTGAATCTTTTGGGCCACCGGTTGGCATACCAATATTAGCACACGACGAAATAATTACAACCCACGCCAGGGCTGCAACAACTATTAATGGAAATTTACCTCTAATCTTCATTGTTCAAAAATGGTGTACAAACATACAAATTCCTGATAATACTGCGTGTTATGTGTTGTTAAATAAATCAATGAAAAGTAAAACCTAACAAAAGAGACTGCCAACCGGTGATTGTTTGCAATTTAGTTGCTTAATTATTCCGGTTATATCAGAATTATTATAACTTGTTTCTGATTTTGAAAATTAAAACAATGACCAAAAAGAAAAGAAATAAACTACGTACGAAAAAAAGCAGCGGAACGTACAACAAAAAAAAGCTGAAAAATGCCATACTGGCAAGCTTATACGAAGACCCCGGGAAAACGGCAAATTACCGTCAGATATCGGGAGTGTTGGGAATTAAAGATACCGAAACGCGCAAATTAATAAATGTTGTTTTACAAGAACTTGCCGACGATGGTTATCTGGATCAAATTTCGAGAGGGAAATTTAAACTGAAAGCAAAAACAGGTACAGCTACCGGAACTGTGGAAATGCAACCACAAGGTTTTGCATACGTTGTTAGCGATGAACTGGAACAGCCTGTTGTTATCTCTTCGCGCAACCTGAAACACGCCATGGAAGGCGACAAAGTTAGAATTCATGTGTATGCCCGAAGAAAGAAACACGATCTGGAAGGCGAAGTCACCGAAATAATTGAACGTGCCAAATCGATATTTGTGGGAACGGTTCAGATTTCGCGCAATTTTGCATTTTTAATCCCGGCCGGTAAGGTAAGCTTCGATATTTTTATTCCGAAAGAAAAACTGAACGGCGCAAAAGATGGTCAGAAAGCCATAGCCGAAATTAACGACTGGCCTGCCAAAGCCCGCAGCCCTTTTGGCGAAATTATTGAAGTATTGGGCGACACAGGAAATAACGATGCTGAGATGCACGCCATACTTGCCGAGTTTGAGCTGCCGCATATTTTCCCACAAAACGTAGATAAAGCGGCCGAAAAAATCTCGATGGAGATTCCGGAAGAAGAAATAAAGAAGCGCCGCGACATGCGCAAAACCACCACCTTTACCATCGATCCGGTGGATGCCAAAGATTTCGACGATGCACTGTCGCTAAAAAAACTAAGTAACGGAAACTGGGAAGTGGGCGTTCACATTGCCGACGTAACGCATTATGTGCGGCCAAACACAATTATTGAAAGCGAAGCTCAAGACCGCGCCACCTCGGTATACCTTGTCGACCGGGTTGTACCAATGCTTCCAGAAAGGCTCTCGAACGGAGTATGTTCGTTGCGCCCCAACGAAGACAAACTTTGTTTTTCAGCCATTTTTGAACTAACTGAAAATGCCGCTGTAAAAAAACAATGGTTCGGGAAAACGGTCATCCATTCGAACCGGCGTTATACCTACGAAGAAGCTCAGGAAATTATTGAAACCGGCGAAGGCGATTATGCAAAAGAAATGCTTACACTTAACGACCTGGCCATAAAGCTGCGCAATGAAAGGTTTGGCAGTGGTTCCATTGCTTTCGACCGCATCGAAATTAAATTCAATATTGATGAAAATGGCAAACCGCTTTCGGTTTATTTCAAAGAAGCCAAGGAATCAAATAAACTTATCGAGGAATTTATGTTGCTGGCCAACAAAAAAGTGGCCGAATTCGTGGGAAAAGTAGCTGAAAAGAAAACACCTAAAACTTTTGTTTACAGGATTCACGACAAACCCGATCCCGACAAACTGGTTTCGTTTAATACTTTTATAAAACGTTTTGGACATGGCATACAGCTATCTACACCAGGGGCAATTGCCACTTCGTTAAATAAATTACTAAACGAAGTAAAAGGGAAAAGCGAACAAAATGTAGTTGAAACGCTGGCTATCCGAACCATGGCCAAGGCTGCCTATTCAACACGTAACATTGGGCACTACGGGTTGTCGTTCGAATATTACTCGCACTTCACCTCACCCATTCGTCGTTATCCTGATATGATGGTTCATCGCTTGCTCGAAAAATACCTGGCAGGCGGACGCTCTGCCAACGAACAAAAATACGAAGAGCTCTGCAAGCATTCGTCTGACATGGAAGCAAAGGCGGCCAATGCCGAACGAGCTTCAATTAAATACAAACAGGTTGAATTTATGCAAGACCACATCGGAAAAATTTATCCCGGAACCATTTCGGGTGTAACCGACTGGGGTATTTATGTGGAGCTGGAAAACAAAATTGAAGGCATGATTCCCATCGCAGAACTCGATGATGATTTTTATATTTTCGATGAAAAAAACTATGCTTTGGTGGGAAGGCACTCGCACAAAACCTATCAGCTAGGAGAAAAGATAAACGTAAAAGTTTGGCGTACTAACCTGGAAAGAAAACAACTTGATTTTAGGCTGGCAAAAGGTGAGAATGGAGAGAATTTCGAATATCAAACCAAAGAAAATCAGCCAAACAAAGACATTTAAACGCTTTTCAAGGCGTATCGTCTGCAAAGGTAAAATGTTCAAATGTTGTTTTTCAGCTAAAATAAATAGCTATATTTGTCAACAGTTTTTAAAAAATAAACCAATTCATCAATGCAAGATATTAGCAAGAACGGCCATAAGAAAGATGCCAACCGCGAGAATATTTTGAAAATTGCCCGTGAAATTTTCAGTAGGTACGGATACAAAAAAACAACTCTCGACGATATTGCCAATGCCGTACGGAAAGGTAAAAGTTCGCTTTACTACTATTTTAAAAGTAAAGAAGACTTGTTTCAGGCTGTAATTATGAAAGAAGTTGAAATTTTAGGTTACGAACTGGAAATTGTAATTAACCGCAACACCGATCCGGTTGATAAATTACGCGACTATATTCTTACAAAAATGGCGACTTTTCGTAATCTGGCGAATTTCTACCATGCCATAGAAAACGATATTACAGCCGTGGATTTTATCGATAACGTTAAACTAAAATACGAGCAAGATGAAATTCGAATGATTAAACGAATCCTGATAGAAGGTGTTCGGAAAAACGAATTCGAAATTTACGATTTCAACCTGGCAGCCATCGGTATTACTACTGCCATAAAAGGTTTGGAAATGCCACTATCGGCAGGAAACTACAGCGATGTAAACCTGGAACAAAGCGTTGATATTATTCTGAAAATTTTATGCTACGGGATTATGAAGCGATAAGCTTGAATTAAAAAATATAACGATAACTTAGGCTGCTACTTGTCACTCGACCGGTAGCGGCCTTTTTTTTTTCAGTATTGTATGGGTTATTGCAAATTGTAACACATTGGGAACCCGGAATACGAAAAACCACCTCTCCGTGAACATACAAACATGAATTACATCTGGTACATTGTGGTCAATCTGGCGTTAAATAAACGTTTTGATTATTCCGGTTTTATGAAGAAATTGTTATTCTTATTTAGGATCAGGCATCCAGCCAGAATACAAACGAATAGAAAAACAAAAGGCTGCCCTACTGACAGCCTTTTTAACCTAAACCAACTAAACCTAATAAACCACAAACCTACCAGAAAGGCAGGTCTGGTGTTTTTCTTAAATATTTTTTTGTATCTCTTAACCTTTCGTAGCGACAAAGATAAACTTTTTTTTTAGTTGAAAAACCGTTCGGCTAATTTCTGCGCATTTCATTTTTTCAAATCCAGTAATAACGTACTTTTACGTCATGAATTCTGAAAAAAACTGGATGAAACTTTTTTATACCTGCAGCTTCCTTCTTCTCTTTTCATTTGTGCAAGCCCAACCCAAATACGAGTTTAGGGCTGTGTGGGTGGCTACAGTTGCCAACATCGACTGGCCATCGGCAAAAGGGCTAAGCACCGACCAGCAGAAAAACGAAGCCATTGCAATACTCAACAAGCACCAACAACTGGGAATGAATGCCATTATCCTGCAGGTGAGGCCAACCGCCGATGCATTTTATCCCTCAAAACTGGAACCCTGGTCGCGTTACATAAGCGGCACACAAGGGCAGGCGCCAAATCCCTTTTACGATCCGCTGAAATTTTGGATAGACGAATGCCACAAACGCGGCATGGAATTACATGCCTGGCTGAATCCCTATCGCGTGTCGCAAAAATTCGATGAGCCGCTTTCTACGCAACACGTGGCCTTTCAGCATCCCGATTGGATTTTAAAGTATGGTAACAAATTATATTTTGATCCGGGAGTACCCGAAACCAGAAAATTTGTTGCCGAGGTGGTAAAAGATATTGTTGCCCGTTACGATGTAGACGCCATTCATTTCGACGATTATTTTTACCCATACCCGCTCGAAGAGGCCTTTCCTGATACAGCTTCATTCAGGCAATTTAACCGAGGATATTCCACCGAAAATATTGCCGACTGGCGTCGCGAAAATGTTGATATCTGCATTAAAATGCTAAACGATTCGATAAAAGCTACCAAACCATGGGTAAAGTTCGGAATCAGCCCTTTTGGAGTTTGGCGTAATAAAGAAAACGACCCGCGCGGCTCGGACACAAAGGCTGGAGCAACTAATTACGACCACCTTTATGCTAATATTATTAAATGGCAGGAAGCAGGTTGGATTGATTACTGTTTACCTCAGCTTTACTGGCGAATAGGGCATCCATTGGTCGACTTCGAGCTATTGGCAAACTGGTGGAAAAACCATGCCTACGGCCGGGCAATGTATATTGGTCACAGCGCTTACCGCGTGAATCCGGAATCGCAGATACACCAATGGACCGAAGCCGATCAGCTGCCAAAACAAATCAGGGTTTTACGAAGCATCCCCGAAATTACGGGCTCCGCCTATTTCAGCAGTAGAAGCTTTAATGGAAACCTGCTGGGTTTTCAAGATAGTCTGCGATTGAACCTATATAAAAAACCGGCAATTATTCCGCCAATGCCCTGGCTCGACAATACCCCGCCTAAAGCTCTTGCAAAAATCAAAAAATCGGGTAAAAAAGTAAAATGGAAAACCATTAATAATTCCAATGAAATGGATAAAGCCTGGCAATTTGTGGTTTATGTAAACGAAGAAGGGAAAGCACTCAATACGCAGACAAGCGGCCAGATTGTAGACATAACCCGTATGCAGGAAATCCGATTCGACAGAAAAAACAAGAAGAAAAAGAAGTACGTAGTCCGGGTTTCGGTGCTCGACCGCTTGAACAATGAAAGCAGTTTGAGCCAGCCGGTAATTTTGAAGTTATAACAAAAAAATATCCATTGCAGTTGCTTATTACTGCGGCGCCAAAACACAAAACGGATACCAGGGTAAATTCCTAACAATCCAAAACAATATTACCACCATAAAAATCACCCAGGGCGTTTTTGTGTGATAAAGCAAATTGGGTAATTTCCATTTAAATGCTTTATTTAAAACAGGATGTGCATAATGGTAAAGAATTAAAAAAGACGCCGGAAGAAAAAGAAAATTGTAGCTCACCACGCCTGCAATATCGAAATGCAACAAGCTATGTAAAGCTCTTTGCGAGCCACATCCCGGACAATATGCTCCCGTTAACGAATGAAACAGACATTTGGGAAACAGGCTAACTTTATTCGGATCGAGTACAAAAAAAAGAACTGCTACACCTATAATTCCTAGTAGCAGTCCTCCTGTTAGA
The DNA here is from genome assembly GCA_041583785.1 of Draconibacterium sp. Lineage (GTDB taxonomy): Bacteria > Bacteroidota > Bacteroidia > Bacteroidales > Prolixibacteraceae > Draconibacterium. Next base: position 92,789 of record JBFHFE010000006.1, read on the forward strand.
AATTTCTTCATCAGTTAAAATTCACAACCACCAAATGCCAGGCCTGCAAACACACCTAACACCGACAACATGGTAATAATAATTGCAACAGCAATGCCACTTGCTAATCCAATCCAGGCCCACATTTTTGCATTTTTACTGGCATTTAACGCTCCTTCGTAATCGCCGGCATTCCATTTGGAATTTACCTGAGCCGCGAAAACAATTGAAACAATTCCCAATATCTGACAGCAAAAAATGGTGACTAAAATTGCAAAAACAAGGTAATTTGGCGGAGGTGCCGCTGGTTTAGTTACTTGTACATTCATAATTTATGCCGTTTTTTTTTTGATAATTAACAAAAAGAGATCATAAACAAATATACAAAAATAGTATACAAGCAACTAAACAATACTATTCTGTAAAACACGTAATAACTTCCTCCGTTCGATTCAGAATCTGAAGAAAAATATTAAAACAAACTGAGGCAATTACTCAAACCATTTCGTATTCATTTTGAACCAATATATCGTTCAAATCTTCAATGCTTCGGCAAACAAGCCACTCCATATCACCTCTTTATAAATCAAATACACACATTAACATCTTCTTAACAGCCTTTTGCTAAACCAGTAAAAGAGTTATTTGTCTTAAATGTGTGTTTAGGCAAAGAATAAAAATATTATTCATTTTTTTTTCGCAGAGGTTTTACCACCAAACACAAGTCATAGTACAACAGAATTGAAAACAAAACTAAAATGAAAACGATAAGCCTACTAGGAATGCTACTTTGCCTTAGCTTGTTGGCAAAATCCAATACCTTATTAAATAATGAAGACGATTCGGGAGATAAAGGAGGCAAAGTTACCGGAGCCATAATAGACAGAACTACAAAAAAACCAATGTCCTATGCAAACGTTGCCATTTACACCCTGCAAGATTCAGGTCTGATTTCGGGTGGAATAACAAATGATGATGGTCGGTTTGAAATCTCCAACCTGAAATTTGGAGACTTTTATTTGGAAGCACAATTTATCGGCTTTGATAAAACAAGTATTTCGAATATATCTCTTGATAGAAAAAATTCGTCGGTAGACATTGGAATGATAGAATTAAGCCCTTCCTCAATCGAATTAAACGAGGTAAATGTGGTAGCCGACAAGGCTTTGGTAGAATACAAACTTGATAAAAAAGTGGTAAACGTAAGCCAGGTACTTAGTGCAATTGGCGGAACAGCGGTAGATGTGCTCGAAAATACCCCATCAATCCAGGTTGACATTGAAGGGAATGTCTCATTACGTGGTTCTGGCAATTTTACCGTACTTATCGATGGGCGACCAAGCATTCTTAGCGGCAGCGATGCTTTACGCCAAATCCCCTCTTCTGCTATCGAAAATATTGAAATTATTACCAATCCTTCTGCCAAATATGAACCCGATAGAACGGCGGGAATAATAAACCTGGTAATGAAAAAAAATTCGATGAACGGTTTAAATGGAATAGTAAACACCAGCCTTGGAACAGGTGATAAATACCGCAGTGATTTTATGCTCAATTATAAACTTGAAAATGTGAATTGGTTTTTTGGAGCAGATTGGCGCGATGAAAACAATAAGGGAGAGATTACCTTAGAACGAGAAACCTACTACAACGACACTACTGAATTCGTAAAAATAAAAGGGGATAGAAACAGAATTCGCGGCGGATACAGCATAAAAGGAGGGGCTGATTGGCATCTTAGCAAACGCAGTACATTAACGCTTTCCGGCGAATTTGGTAATTCAAATGGCGAATCCGGAGGAGGTGGTACAAACGAAAATTACACCACACCTACATCTGAACACATTTACTCCGTAACCGAGGAAGTATCCGAACGGAACACTGATTTTTATACCCTTAACATGAATTTCCAACACAAATTTAACGATGAAGGGCACAACGTCGATGCATCCATATTTTATTCTGATGAGAGCGGTACAGATACTGACATAGAAGGCGAACTGCTCGCCAACGAGAATTTTGTACCGGGAAGCGAATATCTTTCGAGAATATCGACACTTGAAACCGAAGAAGAACAAGATATACGTATGAAACTTGATTACACCTACCCATTCAGTAAAACGGGCCGATTGGAAGCGGGATATCAGGGCCGGCTGGAAGACGAAACCGAGGCTCTTGAATTTCGCGACTATGCACAGGGAAGCGATTTGTGGATTATAAATGAAGAGTATACCAGTTCTACCGATTTCAAAAGACACATTCATGCGGCATATGCTACGTACAGCAATAAATTGGGTAGAATACAATTCATGGGCGGATTACGTGGCGAATTAACCCAAAGAGAAATTATGAACTCGCAAGCTGCTCAGGCTTCAAAACTAGACCGTTTTGATGTATTTCCCACAGCTCACCTTTCGTATCCTCTGGGAAAATCAACCGACTTAACAACAAGTTACAGCCGACGAATTAACCGTCCGGGTGGTCGCGACCTTGACCCAACACCCACTTATTATAACCGATATACAATTCGTTATGGAAATCCCGATTTGGAACCTGAATATACCAACTCTTTCGAAATTGGGGCGATGAAACGTTTTGGAGAAAGCCGCTCATTTATTACGGCAGATCTATTCAGAAGAGTAACCAATAACAAGATACAACGACTTGAAAAACAGGGAGATAATGATGTTTTTTATCTCTACACCGACAATTTTGATAAAGACTATTCCACCGGTATTGAAGTAAGCGGAAACCTTAACTACAAAGAGTGGCTAATACTAAATGCCAGTATGAATGTTTTTAAATATAAACTAACCGGCGAGCTTGATAACGAGTCCATCGACACGAGAAGTACAAACTGGGGAGGCCGACTAAACAGCACATTTAAATTAGCAGAAAACTCCCGTCTTCAGGTAACTTCATTTTTTGTAGGGCCATCCACATCGGCCCAGGGAGAAACCGGAAGCATGTTTTTTACCAATTTGTCGTATCGTCACGAATTCTTAAAGAAAAAATTATCGGCTACACTTAGCCTGCGCGATCCATTTGGAACAGCCAAATACGAACGAAAATCATACGACGACAGTTTTAAAAGCTGGTTTCGCATGCAGCGGGAACCACGCGTACTTTTCCTAACCTTAAGCTATAAAATAAATAACTTTAAAGAAGAACGAAGCAGCGAAGGTGGCGGGGGCAGAGGAATGGATATGGATGCTGGAGAATTTTAGTCTATTATAAAAACAGTATTTCCCAAAATGATTAAAATTCTTCAGGTACAAACTATTCATTTTGCCGTAAAGCTTCTGAATCAGATTCCCGAGTTTACCGGAGAATTTACAGTTTCGTATTTGCAAAAGCGTTTAAAAACTGATGCAATTGTTTTGGTAGCTTTTAGTGAAGATAAGCCTGTTGGCTGCAAAATTGCTTACGAACGCTTCTCCGATGGCTCGCTGTACTCGTGGTTAGGTGGTGTGCTTCCTACCTACCGAAAACAAGGCATTGCCCAAATGCTTAATCGCAAAATGGAAACGCTGGCCAAAGGCAAAGGCTACACTTCAATGACCTTTAAAACACGCAACAAGCACAAAGCCATGCTTCAGTTTGGCTTAAAAAACGGGTATCAAATTATCGGTTTCGAAGAAAAAGAGGATATTTCTGAAAATAGAATTATTCTAAAAAAGCTTCTTTAATATGCTTGTCATTTCGAAGGAAGAATAACTGAGAAATCGGTTTCTTCAGCACAATTGACAGGAGATTTCTCACTGCGTTCGAAATAACAACATTGCATAAAAACGAATTTTTCAGTTATGTAACTGATTTTTCAGTTGCAAAACTGAAAAATCAGTTGTATGTTTGTTGTCATGATGAACAAACTATTTATATCCTTTGTATTTATTCATTTTTGTTTAGCTGTTTTCTCGCAAAACGAAAAACTCGAGCAAGTACTAGCTAAACTTTCAGAAATAAAAAGTTACAGCTGCTTAAACAGCCACTCATCCGACTTTCCTTTTCCACTTGTATACGAAGCACAAACCACCTTTGCCTTAACCAGCGAAGAATTTAACGACTCGGCTTTCTGTTACGTTTTCGATTATTTGCCAACCGTGGAAAACAAAGACCAAACAAGTGACTTTTCGTTGTACAATGGCAACGAAGTTATTTCGATGTACGATGGAGAAGTAAGAAGAACAAGCCGTGCCGATAAACCGGAAGCCTTTAAAGCCCATGAAACGGACGGACCATTTGGAAAAATGACAAGTCCGGCAAAGCACAAAAGTCCTTCGTTTTATAATTATCTAATTCCTCAGCTTTGCGCAAGTTTGCAAGAACTAAAAGATGAGCTTCAAATAAAACCCGACACACTCATCAATGGAACACCGCATTTCCATTTTCACTATCAGGAAGAAATGGAGATTCCTGGAAACAAAACATCAGCAGTGACTCAAGATTACTATTTTAACGCAAACAACTATCTGCCAGCATTATGCACTCGAAATGCGAATTCAATAATGGGTCAACAAAACATTCGTATTGAATACTCAAATTTTGAATTGATAAACAATGTTTCGTTAACTACTTTTAACGAAGACTTGTATATAGATAAGCAGCGAGTGGTAAATGTTTCGAAACGCAAAACATCCGACTCTTTTATTAATACTCAAGCCATTGATTGGCATTTAAAATCAGTGGCAAACGATTCACTTGTATCGCTTTCGCAATTTGCAGGCAAAACCGTGGTTATGGAGTTTACGGCCACCTGGTGCGGACATTGCTGGGAAGCTGCCCTTGCCATGAACGAATTACACGAGAAGCTTAAAAATGATGAAAACATCGTTCTTTTAAGTATTTTCAGTAGTAATGTTGACAAAAAGAATTTGGTTGAGAATTTTGTAAAAAAACTTGAAATTAAAAACACGGTTTTGTATGATGCCGAAGAGGTTGGGGAAAAATACGAGGTAAGAAACTACCCTGCATTTTTTATTCTTGATAAAACCGGAAGAATTGTGAAACATTACTACGGCTATTCAAAAAACATTGAAAAAAAGGTGGTAGATATATTGAACGAAATAAAATAAAAATACAAGATGGGAGCAATGAAAAAACTAACACGAAAAGAAGAGGAGTTGATGAAAATCCTCTGGAAACTGGAAAAAGCTTTTGTTAAAGATATTGTGGAATTGTACCCCGACCCTAAACCGCATTACAATACCATCTCTTCGTTGGTGCGTTTACTGCAAGACAAAGGCGTAATTGGCTTTACGCAATACGGAAACACCTACCAATATTTTCCATTGATTTCGAAAGAAGAGTACCGTCGTTCGTTTATGGGCGAAATTGTGAGCGACTACTTCGACAATTCGTACAAAAGTGCAGTGGCCTTTTTTGTAAAGGAGAAAAACCTCTCGGACGAAGAAATTGACGAGCTGGTAAAACTTATTAAAGACAAAAAGTAATGGAAACCTTCCTCATTTATATTGGCAAATCGGCGCTGGCTGCCGGAGCTTTCTACCTGGCCTACCTCGCACTTTTTCAGCACCAAAAACATTTTCTGTTTAACCGAATTTATTTACCGGTTTCCTTAGCTGTAAGTTTTTTAATTCCACTAATAACTTTTACAAGCATTCGGTACATCCAACCGGTACAAACAGAAATTTCAAACAGCTTTGCCTATTTGCCCGCAGCAACACCTGTTGCCGAACCCGAATTTGTTTACCAGTGGTATCATTATTTGTTTGCCCTCTATTTATTGGGTGCCATTGCATTTTGTGGCAACCTTATTTTTGGCCACCTTAAAGTCATAAACATTGTACGCTTTAGCCGTTTAAAAGAAATTTTTGGCGTTAATGTAAACATAAGCCCTCTCGATGTTCATCCCTTCTCATTTTTTAATCGTATTGTGCTTTCTAAAAAAACGCTAAACGACCCGAACCTCGATATGATTGTTAGTCACGAGTTGGTTCATGTTAGCGAAAAACACACTCTAGACATTCTTTTTACCGAGCTGCTATTTTTGCTGCAGTGGTTTAACCCCTTTGCCTGGTTAATTCGCGATGCCGTTCGTAGCAACCTCGAATACCTTACCGACGATCAGATAACAAAACAATACAATGCCGAAACTTATCAACTAGCCATGGTAGGTTTAGCGCATAAAAAAGGAGTGGCTCCCTTTTTAACTGCGCTTAACGGCTCGCAACTAAAAACCAGAATTATTATGATGAAAAAGAAAACAGAAAATCGGTACAGCCTGCTGAAACAGCTGGTTGTACTTCCGCTTTTGGCCATTTTGGTTATGGGCTTATCAAACAAAGAAGTGAAAACCGAGTTTGTGCAGGCTGAAAAAGAAATTCAGATTGTGGTGGATGGTGTTGAACTTCCTTCCAACCATTCTGCTTTAGAATCGGTTGACTTCTCCACTAAATTCGACGGCGAGGTGGTTATAGAAGCCTTAGGAATAAAAAATAAGGTAGTTGCTAATACGCTTGCACTTGAAGATGGTTCAGAAAGTGGCACTTACTACATTCAAACTACTGATTACAAGGAAGGAGCAAACCCTAATTTTGAATATTTTGTAAATGGATATCGCTCAACCAATGATAGATTTAAAACCATACAAAAGGTAAATAACTCAAACATAGTAATAGGAAAAATTAAAGATATTTATTCCAATTTACCTATTCAAGGGGCTTCAATACAAATTGATGTTCTAGGGCTTGATGTTAGTTCTGATAAAAATGGTAATTACAATATGAGCTTTGGCAAAAATAAGGAGCCTTTGGTAATTCAAGTTTCTGCAGAGGGCTACTATGATAATAAAGTGATGTATTATGGAACCGATTCAGAATTAGATATTTCTTTAGTACCCATAGAGAACCTTTCAGAAAAGAACACCATAGAAAAAGTATCTAAAGAAAAGGGGAAACCAAATAAAACACTTTATACCGTTGACGGAAAAATACTTAGCGAAAAAGAAGCAAAAGAAATTACCATTACCGGTAAAGTTACCAACGAAAAAGGAGAGCCAATCGCTTCATCTGCCACTTTAGCAAAGGATACAAAAACGGATATCCGTGCCAATTTATCTGGTAACTATGAACAAAAAGCAGGTGAAAAACAAGACATCGGAAAGGTTACATTAGCGGTGATTCCTAAGGAAGAAGGAGCAGCTGAAAACGACCAATATGACAGGATATTGAATTTCGATACGGGAAAAACAGAGCTTGTAGCAAAGAAATACATTACCGGAAAAGTTACCGACACTGATGGAAACCCAGTTTCAGGAGTTAGCGTTTCTATTCTGAACAAAAGCATTGGCGACAAAACCGATTCGGAAGGAAATTTTAAAATCGCAACAAAAAATCGTGATATAACTCTTTCCGCCTGGGCCGATGGGTACAACGAGCAGCAGATTGAAGTTAACGGACGTGAAGAAGTAAATATCAGACTAATTGCAGGAATCAACTCAGACGAGGTTATAGTAGTTGGTTATGGAAAACTTAAAGCCGAAGACAGTACGAAAGTTAGAGTTACAGGCAATGGTAAAATGAAAGACGACACACCCGTTTGGGTAAAAGCAAAATTGTCGGGGAATGCTGAAAATCAACCTTTGTATTTTGTCGATGGCAAAGAAGTAGCAAGTATCGAGCATCTTGACCCAGAAAGTATTGAATCCATATCGGTTTTAAAAGACAAACAAGCCGAAAACCTATACGGAGAAAAAGGGAAAAATGGCGTGATACTAGTAACCACAAAAGCCATTGACAAATCTCAAAAGCAATTCGATGCTACAGATAAAATTATAATTGTTGACGGGAAAAGTTTTGATGGTGATTTAAACGACATCGACCCGAACGATATTTCAAGTATTAACGTGCAGAAAAACAAAGTCGACAACAATAGTTACGATGGCAATACACCGAAAAAAGATAAAATAATTATTCAGACGAAAACAAAATACAATTCGCCAACTCCTTTAATAATTGTGGATGGCGTAAAATTCGAAGGTGATATGAATGAAATTGATCCGGAAGATATTGAAAGCGTGTCGGTTTTAAAAGATGCTTCGGCAATTGACAATTTTGGAGAAGAAGCAAAAGATGGGGTAGTATTAATTACAACAAAATCTAACTCAATAAAAATTACTTCAGAACTTGAACTACGCAAGTTTATTGCCCAGAGAATTAGATATCCTTTAAAACCTCAAGAGCATAATATTGAAGAAACCGTTCAGCTTTTTGTAAAAATTGATAACGGAGGAAGGCTGTTTCCTATACCTCAGGAAAATGCAGCAGCCGATGTTTTTCTTGAGGATGTGGTTGTAGTAGGTTATCAAACAGACAAAACACAAACCAGCGATATTTTAACCGGTGACTTCTCGAAATATTTTTCAACTGAAGTTAAAAGAGTGGTCTACCAAATTCCTAAGCTCGACATGGATCAATACAAGGGAAAAACCATAGGAATTACCGTAAAATTTAAATTACAGTAAAGAACTAAACTAAATTCATAAAAACAGCGGTTTAAAACCTCCGCTCCCAAAAACAAAAATGCCATCCCTTATTGAGAAAACTCTCATAGGAATGGCATTTTTATGCTTAAAGCTTGCAGCTATTTCTTCGTAATAATAGCAGCCCAGCCACCGCCAGGAGCCATTTTGACTTTTACTTTACTTGTCGAATTAACTTCCAACGTTTCCTGTGCAAAATCAGCAGCATGTCTATCGGCGTTTACTCCGTCTTTCCAAACTTTTAGGGTATAGGTTCCTTCTCCAAGAAAATCTAAGTTCAACTCCAATTCGCGGGCATTCCAATCGGTCATGGCACCAATATACCAGCTGTCGCCCGAACGGCGTGCAACAGCAATGTAGTCGCTCACTTTTGCGGCAAGCACTTTAGTATCGTCCCACACCGAAGGCACCGGCGATAGAAATTCCATACATTCCGGTTCGCGGTAATAATTCGATGGATTATCGGCCAGCATTTGCAGCGGGCTTTCGAACACCACATACATAGCCAATTGGTGGCAACGTGTTCCGGGGCTCATAGGCTCCTTTCCTACGGCTTTAAAATTCGCTCTATTCTTGTTAATCATCGCTCCGGGAGTAAAGTCCATAGGGCCGGCCACCATGCGGGTAAAAGGGAGCGTTACGTTGTGCTCGGGGTCGGGCAAAGTCGACCACTTGGCATTTTCAAGGCCTTTAACACCTTCGTACGAAACCACATTCGGATAAGCACGGTCCAAACCACTTGGTTTGTAAGCTCCATGATAATCCACCAATAATTCGTGTTTGGCACACTCTGCTGCAATCTTCTCGTAGAAATTCACCATCCACTGGTCATCGCGCTGCATAAAATCAATTTTTATACCTTTCACGCCCCACGCTTCAAACTGATTGAGCGCCTCTTCCAACTTATCGTCTAAGGTTTTCCAAACCACCCAAAGAATAATACCCACATTTTTTTCTTTCCCGTAGTCCACCAATTCCTGAATATTTATGTCTTTTTCAAGTTTCATAATATCGCCCAAAACATACCAGCCTTCATCAAGAATAATGTACTCGAGGCCATATTCCGAAGCAAAATCGATGTAATATTTATAGGTTTGCGTATTAATGCCCGACTTAAAATCAACACCGTAAATATTGTTGGCATTCCACCAGTCCCAGGCAACCTTACCTGGCTTAATCCAATCGGTATTTTCAATTTTACATTCAGGCGCCAATTTGTAAATCAACTCACTTTGCACCAAGTCGGCATCATTCTCCGAGATTATCATTGCACGCCACGGAAACTCGCGTGGACCACTACATTCGGCAATGTAATTGGCATATTTGGTAGGTTTTACATTACGATCGTTCAAATGCTTTTCTTCCAATACCACACCGGCGAATTTACCCACCAGCGCATTCGTATTTTTATCGCATCCCCTCAAAAACATTCCCGGGTAATCCATTAGGTTCGATTCCGAAATGTAAATTTTAACCCCATTGCCGCAATCAACCAACAAGCCGGTTGATGCAAAACGTTCGGCACCAATATTCGACAAAGTTTCGCGTAAATACTCGCGTTCCTGGTGCGAATACATACTTTCTTCTTCGGGAAACCAAAGTTTATGGTCGGCAGGGAAAACAAAGCTGGCCAACTCATTTTTCACTTTATATTCACCTTCCTTTTCCGAAACCCAACGATAGGCAACTCCTTCGTTGTAAGCCCTAAACTGAAGGCTATATCCCTTAAACGAAAGGGTCATCAGATTATACTCGTCCTTCATTTTTGCATATTTGCGCGAAACGACCGGAGTAAGTTCCTCTGAAAATGTAATATTTTTCACTTTGCGGACTTTGGCATTTTCACCCCAAACTGTCCCGTCATTGAGTTCCATAGAAATTACAGAAGGAGCAATTACCTCACTTTCATTCAACAGAACCGAATAGGAAATTTGCTCTTCCACATTCACAACAACTTCAATTTTTCCGGCGGGAGATTTAACAGAATATTCTTTTGCAGAAAGACTTACACATGTGCTTAGCAAAAGAAAAAAGGCAGCAATTTGCTTCATAGTTAGTAGATTTAGTTGTTTAAAATTTAGGCGCATAAAGATGCAAAAATTAATTTTATACTTAACTTGAATGTTTAACTAAAATCGCAGCGAAATGAGAACAATTATTCTACTATACCTGGTGCTTTTCTGTATTGAAATTTCTGCCAACGATTTCGAAAAAGATAATTTTAAAACCTCGAAGGGAGATTTAAACATCACCTTCATCGCCCACGGAACTTTAATGATGGAGTTTAACGGAAAGGTTATTCACATCGATCCGGTTTCGTGGTATGCCGATTATACAACCATGCCTAAAGCCGATTTAATTCTGATTACTCACGAACACGGCGACCACCTGGATGCAAAAGCAATTGATGCCATAAAAAAAGACGGAACAGAAGTTGTACTAACCGAAATTTGCAACAAAAAATATGATGGAACAGCTGTTTTGAAGAATGGGGAATCGGGCACTTTTGCAGGATTACAAATTGAAGCAGTTCCGGCCTACAATATAAAACACGAGCGCGAACCCGGAAAACCATACCACCCCAAAGGCAATGGCAATGGCTATGTAATTTATTTTGGAGATAAAAAGGTTTATGTGGCCGGCGACACTGAAAATATTCCGGAAATGGACGAACTGCAACAAATCGACATTGCCTTTTTACCCATGAATTTACCTTATACCATGACCCCGGAAATGGTTGCCAATGCGGCAAGTAAGTTCAAACCTAAAATACTGTACCCTTATCATTTTGGAAAAACAAATACCAATGAGCTGCTTGAATTGATGAAAAACCAAATAGAAACTGAAGTTCGGGTAAGAAAGTTGAATTGAAATGGAATTTCTTTTTATTTTCGCGACCCTAATATGAAACGGCATGAAAAATATTCGCTCATCGGCGATTTATTAAAATCATGCGGGTTTCATCTTATAGCCTAGAAAACAAACATTTTTAATACGATGAAAAGAATACTTTTTTCACTGGCGCTGCTATTTATCATGACGGCAGCTTCGAGTGCTCAGGAAACAAAAATATATTCAAGCTTTGCCGAAATGGTTGAAGCAGCCAAAGCTGTAATCGACGAAATTTCAATAAACGATTTTCATGCCGAGTACGCACAAACACTTCAAAACGGAAATCCCGATTTTATTTTAATCGACATCCGCACCGAGGCCGAATACATCGAAGGATATATTCCGGGAGCATTTTTAATTCAACGCGGAACGCTTGAGTCGCGCCTCGAAAAAGATGAGGTTTGGGAAGCATTTAACTATACAAAGCCTGAAAAATCGGATACGATAATTTTATATTGCCGAACAGGAAACCGCGGAGCGCTGGCTGCCCGAAGCCTCATGATGCTGGGCTACACCAATGTAAAATCGATGGAAGGCGGTTGGAAAGCCTGGAGCGAAGAATATCCAAACCTAATAATGACAAACTAAAAAAATGGTCTCCCGAATAAACCGGATGACCATTTTTTAAGGATCTCATCGCTATTTCTCCTCTAAATCAGTCCCCAAGTCGATTGTGTCGAAATTTTTTAGTTTCAGATTGGGAGCATCAATAATGGTGCTAATGACGTTAACATCCACCGATTTTTGTGCTATAAAATCGGCAGGAACAACTGCTATTTTAATGTAATGATTATCGGTATCACCCGATACCCAAACATCAGAAGTGCCTTCCATAAACACTTTCACATCCTGAATGGTATAATCGAAGTTGTAATAAATCAGGCCATTGTTATCGAGAAAGATGGTTTGCGGAAGCAGACGCCAAACATTCAGACCATTGTCCTGCTCCCAAAACATGTACACCAGCACCACATCCGATTCGTAAATCGGTTCGGGGAAATCGAAAAACAGACTATACCCGTTTTCAGCAGTAAAATCCCCAGTAAGTTCGTAGCTTGTTCCATAATAAAGGCCTCCATCTTCTCCCGGAGGACCCATTGGGCCAATTTCGCCTTCGCACGACGTTAAGCTTGCTGCAATCGAAATTAAAAATAGAGCTGCAATATTTCGAAACGAAATATGTTGAATAAATTTAACTGTTTTCATAGTTTCAATTTTAAAGATTAATGGTATTGTTCCAATTTTATTTTGAAATGAGCTTTAAATTGTTTTGATGATTTTGGGTTTAGGCAAGTTGAAAAATTAAGGCATAGCAACAGCTACGGTGCAATTTTTCAACGAAGCAAAAAGCCAAAAAGCCAAAAGAACAAGGTTCATTTCAATGTAATATTGGTATTACCAACAGCTATGACAAGTTTAGTGCCAAAAAAAACCTCCGGTATTTACCGAAGGTTCTATTGAATTGATTGATTTGCAGAAACCTATTCTGTGGGCTTTTTCTCCAAACTTCCCGGAACAGGAACTTTAGCCTCTTTCATATAACCGATATTACCCATAATAAAGGTTTCCGGCCCAAGTTTCATGTCCGAATTCATCATTTCCTCGAATGTTACTTCTTTTCCTGTATATGCCGAAACACGACCCATAATGGCCGTCATAACCGAGTTAGCACAATTTTCGGCTTCGTTAAACGGAATATTCTGACGGATGCAGGTTATTAAATCCTTGTGCTCCTGAACATAAGGCGAGACTTCATTCTCTACCGGCTGGTGCTGCCACAACTGGTTGCCCGCGGCGTCGACAATCTGAGGCAAATGCCCCACCGTTGTTGCAATGGCTTTGGTTCCGTGAAAAACTTCATAAACGCCATTTGCACAACTATTTATCTGGCGACACATACTATGAATATGCATGCCGTCGTCATAAATATAATCGATACTAAAATTATCGTACTGGTCGCCGGTTACCCTGCGTTGACGCGACCCAAAACCAACTGCTTTTACAGGATGTTTGCCAATAAACCAATTCGCCACATCAATATTGTGTACGTGCTGCTCAACAATATGGTCGCCCGACAGCCAGCACCAGTTTACCCAGTCGCGGATCATCCATTCCATTTCGCTCCATTCCGGGTTATTATCGCGATGCCATAGTTTTCCGCCATTCCAATATACATTAGCTCCGGTAATTCGGCCAATAGCATTTTGCTCCAATTGCTTATACAAGTTCACGTACGAAATTTCGTGGCGACGCTGCGTACCTGTAACCACTTTTAAACCGGCGGCATCGGCCATTTTTGCAGCTACCAGCACCTGACGAATTCCTTCCGGATCGACTGCAATTGGTTTTTCCATAAATACGTGTTTACGAGCTTTAACAGCAGCCTCGAAATGTTGAGGACGGAATTTTGGAGGAGTTGCCAGTATAACAATGTCAACTCCCGAGTCGATTACTTTCTCGAAGGCATCGAAGCCAACAAAACAGTTTTCAGCAGGAACGTCTTCCCCGGTTTGGTTTTTAATTTTCTCAACACAGCTATCAATCCGATCTTTAAAAACATCGCCCAGCGCCGTTATTTTTACCGAAGCACCTCCTGCTTCCAAAAAATTTACGGCAGCGCCCGAGCCACGTCCGCCACAGCCAACAACACCTGCCTTAAGTTCTTTTCCGGCGGGTACATCATCAAGCAATGGCGGAAACTTGTATTCACGCGGAATCCAGTCGAAGGAGCCTCCCGAATCAGCAGAACCTCCTCCGGTAGAACAAGACGACAGAGTTCCTACTCCCATGGCACCGGCGGCACCAACTGCGGCTGCACTTGCCAGAAATTTTCTTCTCGAAAAATTATTTTCACTCATAATCTAAAGGTTTTAGTTGAATTTAGGATTCAAAATTTATTGATTATTTTCTATTCTATTGTTGTACTCACACACTACCCTAAAACTAACGAAATTACAATCGGAAAGCCACCAGATACTTTTAGGCATCTGTGGGTCGGTTTTCATCCAGGCAACACTTTCGGTATGCGCACGTGCGGCACATCTCACTTCCCCTATCGAGCTTTTAAACGAACCTCCCCGAATTACATGTTCTTCGCCTGAAACCGGACCTCGCGGATTACTTTCCCCGTCTTGCAATGTTGTATAAGCATCTTCGGCATACCAGTCGGAGCAGTACTCGGCAGCATTCCCCAGCATATTTTTTAACCCAAATGGATTGGCTTTTACATCAGCAGGTTCCGCCGTTCGCCCCATACTATTTTCCTTGTAAACGATGAACGAATTTATAGAATCGCCAGCATTCCCAAACACCTTACCCCACAATCCCCTTTCCCCAAAATCTTTAGGATTTCCTTGGAAATAAAATGGGGTTTCCGTACCGCCACGCACAGCATATTCCCATTCGGCTTCAGTGGGTAAACGATATGTTTTTCCGGTTACCTTCGACAACCATTTACAGTAGGTTTCGGCAGAATGAAAACTCATTGTTATGGCGGGACGGCTTCCCAGTCCCCAATTCTGATCGGGCTGCCCATAAGGCGGAGTTGGCCCCGAAATAGCATCCACATCGGCTTCGGTGCGGGTTCCTTCGGTATCGGTTGAACGCCCTTCGGCAGCTGTAGCGCTGTAAAACGCCATGTACTCGTCCCAGCTTACCTCAATCTCTGCCATAAAAAAAGGGCTGATATTTACTGTTTTTTGCGGCTCCTCGTCTGCCTTACGCATTTGTTCCGAGGCCGGACTTCCTATCCTAAAACTCCCACCGGGAATAGCCTTCATGTTAAAGGCAATTGTTGTTCCGGGAATGGTTTCTGTATAATCTTCGTGTTTTG
The DNA here is from genome assembly GCA_041583785.1 of Draconibacterium sp. Lineage (GTDB taxonomy): Bacteria > Bacteroidota > Bacteroidia > Bacteroidales > Prolixibacteraceae > Draconibacterium. The sequence continues at coordinate 107,995 of JBFHFE010000006.1, forward strand.
TAACAAGGGCAGCTTCTGTATATTTTTGTTTCTTTTCGTTTCCTACGCTTCCAAATTCCACATTTTTGGCGTGTATAGCATTCGGATCGAAGTGCCCAACATTTAGGTGACAGTTGATACAACGCAATTCTTCTTCATTTTGCGAATAATACAAGTGCGCATCCTGTCCATCTTTTGTTAGGGAAAGCGGAAACAAATTCTGATGACAGTCGATACACGATTCTTTGAAAACAAAATGCTCAGCCTGTTCAATAGTTGATTTAGCCTCCCAGTTAAAATCTACACTGTCTTTAAACACATAGCCATACAAATCTTTGGAGGCAGCTTTCACTTTTTCCTTTAAAAACCCATGTCCTTTGGGCGGCAAGTGGCAATCCACGCATCCTACATGAATACCGGATCGGTTATCGTAATGAACCGACAATTTCCACGATTCGCTAACGTGTGGATGAATATGACAGATTTCACAGGACTCGGGAGTTGAAGTAATTTCTATTACTTTTTGAAAATAAATAGTGGCAACAACGCCAATTACAAATCCGATAGCAACAAGAAACAGAAACCTCTTACGCACGAAGTTGCCCAATCTTTTGAACATAGTTTATGGTTATTAATTAGGTAAATTGATTTATTGTTTCACCAAATTTAAGAATTTATTAAACCAATTTTCTATGTTAACAATAATTCCCTCAGATTTAGAAACATTCCAGACTCGGCACCTTGTTAAACGAATTTAGCCTTTGTTTAGACATGCCTAAAGTGCAATATATTAACTCTTCACCAATAATATACACCAAAGAAAGTGCCCACGAACGGCGCAATACTGGAATTAGTTTTTGACAGAAATATAAGAGATAAGCAAAATAGAATATTTACCTGCAGGAAAGACCGCATATTTTACATGCAATTTATCTGTAAATTATGCGCTAATTACAGAATTATAACCGCTACAGCCCTTAATTCAGCTAAACATTAAGAGCTTTTCTTTTTAATTTGTAACTTACAGTTATGAATAGAGTTACCCAGGCTACAACCGATATTCTGGAGATGTTTTTCCCATCGTTATGCACAACATGTGGCGACAGACTAATTTCGCAGGAAAAATACTTATGTTTTAGTTGCTGGCACGATTTACCGGTAACCAATTTTCACAAAAACAAAGACAACAAGGTTGCGCAGTTATTTTGGGGTCGTGTTGAGATTGAAAATGCGACTTCCTTTTTTTCGTATAAGAAAGGGAGCAAATACCAACAGCTCATTCATTATTTAAAATACAAAGGGCTAAAAGAACTGGGATATGAAACCGGGAGAAAGTTTGGATTTGCCTTAGCTGAATCCGAAGAATTTCAATCCGTTGATGTAATTGTTCCGGTGCCCCTACACCCACAAAAAGAGAAAAAGAGAGGCTACAACCAAAGCGAATGGATTGGCAACGGAATTGCGGAAGTACTAAAAAAGCCGGTTTCAGCTAAAAATCTGCACCGAAAAATTCACACCTCTACACAAACGCGCAAAAACAGGTACGAACGGTGGCAGAATGTGGAAAGTATATTTGCAGTAAATAAACCGGAAGATTTTAGGGGCAAGCACATTTTGCTTATCGACGATGTGGTAACAACCGGCTCTACACTTGAAGCCTGTGCCTGGCAACTTTTGCAACTTCCACAAACTAAAGTTAGTATTGCAACCCTGGCTTATGCCGATATTTAGTAAATTATTAAATACTGCTCCAAGGACACGAAACCACAGGTAAAATTACGGAAATAACTACCTTAAGTCCATTAAAAAGAAATATGTGGCATGGTTTAAACAACATAAAAGCTGAACATTTAACGCTTCTTATTGATAAACATTCTTCTAACGTATTCTTTTATTAGGCGACAATAATTTAAAAATTAGTAATGTTAAATTAGAAATTAATTGATACATTGCCACCCTAAATTTTTACTTATTCTACCAAACTGTAACACAAAATTAAATGAAATCAATTACGATCCTCTGCATGCTATTGTTCATAACAATCTCTGCATTCGCGCAAGATAAAATCATTAAAAAAACAGGTGAAAGTATTACTTGTAAAGTTACCGAACTTGGTGCTTCGGAAGTAAAATACTACTACCCGGAAAACATTAAACTTATTTTTGGTATTGATAATGCTCTTGTAGACAGAGTAGAGTTTAGCACAGGTGAAATTGTTGAGATTGAAGACAACACCTTTAATAATCCCGAATATTATGCAGGACAAGCAAAACATGCCTTGAAGGTAAATTTTCTATCGCCATTAATGGGAAGCACCGAATTTGTATTTGAAAAAAACATTAGACCCGGACGCTCGTGGGAAACTGCCCTTGGTATTGTTGGGCTTGGTAACGATGCTCAGGATTTAAACCCACGAGGAGTTTATGGAAAATTCGCTTACAAATTTATGCGCGAGCCCAGCTTCTACCTTCAGAAAATGCACTACTCCCATCTTTTAAAAGGAGCATACATTGCACCAGAAATTGCAGTGCGATATATGTCGTACGATTCATATTACTGGGATTATTATTACGACAGTGAAAACAACTATCACGATCGTTCGGGGTACACGCACGAAAAGAAATTTACACTGGCATTTTTATTGAAATTTGGAAAACAGTGGGTATTCGACGATTCTTTTATAGTTGACACCTACTGCGGCATAGGTTATGGCTTTGGCGGCGACGATTATGAGGCTTTGAATTATGGTTTTATTGTTGCTCCGGAAGAATTTCCGATTGCTTTTACAGGAGGTATCCGGATTGGCTGGGCTTTTGGTCGATAGTTTCAACAACTTTTGCTTTTGTTTGTTTGGAAAAACAAATAAGACAAAATGGAATTAAAGATTAGCAGCTATTACCCGGGAGTTCGCCCACAGGTTACTTTACCAACGCACCAAATATTTCATCTTTTAAAAGAAGAAGGAATGCGCCAAATGGTTAACGACCACTACGATCTACTGGTTAACAGTTCCATTAAAGATTTATTTCCCAAGAACCCGATTGCCCTGGAAAAGGCAAAAGAACAATCGGCCGATTTTTTCATACAGATTTGTGGTGGCCCCGATTATTTTAAACAAAACCGGGGTCTGCCTCAATTAAATCGTCGGCACATGGCCTTTAAAATTACAGCCGAAGGACGAGTAGAATGGCTAACCTGCTACAAACAAGTGCTTAACAAATTAAACCTGCCCGAAGAAGTCTTGCTCTCGTTCTGGAATTATATTGATGTTTTTTCGAAGTGGATGGTAAATTCTTAATCCTAATTCCCTCTCCCCCACTCAAACGATTCGATAGTAAATCCGGCAAGGTTAAGAATACGCTCCACAACCGTTTCGGCAAGTTGGTTAATACTTGAAGGTTTGCTGTAAAACGACGGTGTTGCCGGGCAAATAGAGGCTCCTGCCAGCGTTAAGGTTTTCATATTTTCGAGATGAATTAAACTGTAAGGAGTTTCGCGCGGAACCAAAATAAGCTTACGTTTTTCTTTTAACATTACATCGGCAGCCCGCGTTACCAAATCGTCGGAAACACCATGTGCGATTCGTCCCAGTGTTCCCATCGAGCAAGGACAAACAATCATAGTATCGAATTTGGCTGATCCCGAAGCAAAAGGTGCATAAAAATCGTCTTTCGTGTACACCTGAAAAGGATAACGCGCCACAAATTCTTCATCCAGTTCATACTTCCATATATCGAGTGCATTGGCCGAAAAGACAACTCCTACCTCATCTACCTGGTCTTTTAATTCATGCAGTTTATCGAATAATATTTTTGCATAGATTACCCCACTTGCACCTGTTACTGCCACTATAATTTTTCGTTTCATATCTATCTTACCATTCCCAAATTGTAATAAAAAGCCAACGAAATTACATTATTCAATAATCCATCCTGAAAATAATTATTTGTATCGACCGGATTGCTGCTGCTATGGACTACCGATAAAGAAAACCGTAAATCAACCGACACATGCTCCAGAAAGTCGAACTGAAATCCTATGAATGGCTGCAAATCGAAGGTATTGAATTCTTGTTGATCTTGCTCGGCAAGTTCGCCATAACTGTTAAGCTCTTTCGAATGAATTAATATTCCTGGAGCGATTCCTCCTATAATCATACTTCTATCGTTAGTCCTAAAGCTCATAAAAACAGGAATATCAATGTAGCCCAAACGCATAATGTATTTATCAATTTCCGGCGTTTCAGGATCGTACTTCCTGCGCGAACCTTTCTGCGAATATTTTATTTCCATACCGGCAATAATGGCGGGCGCCACATCGGTTTGCACAAATATGCCACCAAGTATTCCTGCCTTGTGAAACCCCCTAAAGCCATCGCCTTCAACCTGTGAAGCATTAAATCCGGCAATTAAGCCGGCATCAAAACGCTGGGCAGAAGCCACATTCAGCATTAAAAGGAAAGCTACAATAACAAAGCATTTTCGTCCCATTCTATCTTAGTTTTTCCAGTTTCGACTTCAAAATAGCCACACCTTTCCCGGCCTTTTCTTCAATAAAAGTTACATTCTCGCTGATTACCTCTGGCCGCATAGGATCTATAACAAACAGCGGTATGCCGGGTTCGGCGTACCGAATAAGGCTGGCTGCCGGATAAACAGCCAGGGAAGTGCCGATGACCACTAAAATATCGGCCTGTTCAACTATTTTAATTGCATTTCCCATCGCGGGAACGCCTTCGCCAAACCATACAACATGAGGCCTTAGCTGGCTTCCTTTTTCACAAATATCGCCCATATCGAGAGCCCAATGCTTGAGCTCATACACCAAAAACGGGTCGACGGTACTGCGTGCTTTCATCAGTTCGCCATGTAAATGCAACACCTTGGTACTTCCAGCCCGCTCGTGCAAATCATCAACATTCTGGGTTACAACATCCACATCGAACCATTTCTCCAATTCGGCAATACCAAAGTGCCCGGCATTAGGTACTGCACTTAAAAGTTGTTTGCGCCTTTGGTTGTAAAACTGCAATACCAAATCAGGATTTTTTTCCCAGGCTTCGGGGCTTGCCACTTCCGTCACATCATAATTTTCCCAGAGACCACCCATGTCGCGAAAAGTGCTTAATCCACTTTCCTGACTTATGCCTGCCCCCGAAAGCACTACTAGTTTTTTTACCATTCCCGATTTTTTGTTTTGAAGTACAAGTTATAAACGATTTGATTTAAAAAAAACAAAATACCCGCATCTTTCAGCGATTTCTGATATTTTTGTAGCGATGATTGACCATGCTACCATAGAGAGGATATTAGATGCGGCCGAGATATCGGATGTAGTTTCCGATTTTGTAACCCTTCGAAAAAGAGGAGTTAACATGTTAGGCTTATGTCCTTTCCACAACGAAAAAACACCTTCGTTTACGGTATCGCCGGCAAAGGGCATTTTTAAGTGCTTTGGGTGCGGCAAAGGGGGTAACTCGGTAAATTTTATCATGGAACATGAGAGCCTCACCTACCCCGAGGCCCTAAAATGGCTGGCAAAGAAATACAGCATCGAGGTTAAGGAAGAAGAAGAAAGCGAGGAGCAGAAGCAACAAAAAGACGACCGCGAAAGCATGATGATTGTGTCGGGTTTTGCGCAAAAATTTTTTTCCCGCTATTTGTGGGAAGAAAACGAAGGCCGTACCATTGGCTTAAGTTATTTCCGCGAACGCAGTTTTCGTGACGATATTCTGAAGAAATTTGAACTTGGTTTTGCTCCCGACGGAAAAACCCCATTTACTGAAGCTGCCCAAAGGCAGGGGTACAAAATAGAATTTCTTGAAAAAACAGGCCTAACCATAAAGCGCGACAACTGGATGCGCGATCGTTTTGCAGGACGTGTAATGTTTCCGATTCATAATCTGGCAGGACGAATAATTGCTTTTGGCGGACGCACCCTTGTCAACGATAAAAAAATTGCCAAATACCTTAATTCGCCCGAGTCGGAAATTTACCACAAAAGTCGGGTTCTATATGGAATTTACCAGGCCAAACGCGAAATATCGCGTACCGATAAATGTTATTTAGTGGAAGGATACACCGATGTATTATCGATGCATCAGGCCGGAATTGAAAATGTAGTTGCCTCGTCGGGAACAGCACTCACCCCCGACCAAATTCGAATGATACGACGTTTTACTCCGAACATTACCATTATTTACGATGGTGATGCAGCCGGAATAAAAGCCTCGCTACGAGGAATTGATTTGGTATTGGAGGAAGGAATGAACGTAAAAGTATTGCTGCTTCCTGATGGAGAAGATCCCGACTCTTTTGCCAAAAAGAAAGGAGCTAGCGGCTACCTCGAATACATCGAAAAAAACGAAACCGATTTTATACAGTTTAAAACCCGCCTTCTTTTAAAAAACACCGAAAACGACCCGGTTGCCAAAGCGCGCTTAATAAGCGATGTAATTGGCTCGGTGGCTGTTATTCCCGACACCATTACCCGCTCGGTATACATTAAAGAATGCAGCAGGTTACTCGGGGTGAACGAAGAAGTTTTGTACACCGAAGTTCGCAGGCAGAAATACAAACAAAACGAAGACTTTCAGAAAAAAGAGCTTCGTGAGAAATCGAGGACATCCGCTCAAACACCCCGCTCCAATCCAGGAATTGAAGTCGAAAAACCAGTCAGGATTCTGGTTGAAGAACGCGAATTCCTGCGTTTCCTGCTAAAATACTGTAAAACCCCCTTATGGGAAGAAGAAGACGAGGAGACAAACAAAACATACCTGGTTTTGGTGGGCGAGTTTATGATAGATGAATTGGAGGCCGACGAACTGGTGTCGGAGAATAAATTGTTTCAAAAGATTTTTTATGAAATCAGCGACAACCTCGACAAGGATAATTTCGATCCGTGGAAACATTTTATTTACCACCCCGAAAGTAGCGTAAGCAAATTTGCCACCGACCTGCTTTCTGACAAATATATTGAGAGTAAACGCTGGACAAAAGCCGGCGCTTTTACCGAAAAGGAAGAAGACATTCTCGATGTTCTGATTCCAAGAATTGTTAACGAATACAAGCTGCGAAAAATTAAACTAATGATGGCCGGCATTGAAAAAGCCATTGATGCCGCTGCAGCAGCCAACGATTTCGACAAAGTGATTGAAGAACAATCGACCTACATGAATTTAAAACGCCTGGAAAAAAACCTGGCTGAGAACCTGGGCAACCGAACCATTAATTAAAAACATAGCAATGCGTACTTATTTTATTGAAAACCGTGAAGAAATAAACGAGATAATTAAAGCCTGCAAAACTTGTTTTCTGGCTATGTCAGACAATAACCAGCCTTATGTTTTACCCATGAATTTTGCGCTGGAAGGCGACACTGTTATTCTTCATTCGGCACAGGAAGGCCGTTTGTGGGAAACCATAAAAAAGAACCAAAAGGTTTGTGTCAACTGGACACTGGGAGAAGATCTGGCCTGGCAGGATATTCAGGTAGGGTGTAGTTACCGGGTAAAATCAAAATCGGTAATTGTAGAGGGGAAAGTTGAGTTCATCGAAGACTTTGACGAAAAATACCGCTGCCTTAGTCTTACAATGGCTCAATACAGCAAACGCGAATTCAAATTCGGGACCCCGGCAGTTAAAAACGTAGGTGTTTTTAAAGTTCACATCGAGAAAATTACAGCAAAAGAATTTGGAGCAAAGGCGACAACTCCCTGGAACAGTTAGTCATTTGTAGCCTTTCGAAGATGTATTTTCTGTAACTCTTCCCAATGAAGCTTATCTTTTGGCGCTCGAAAAGAAATTCTGCGTTGAACAAAAGTATGATGCATGAGTATCTCTAATCGCGACACAAGTCTCCCATTTTGGGGGACTTTCCAATCTGCGGTTAACCTTCAACCTGTACTTTGTTCTTTTGTTTTAAAACGCAATTTTAGTTCATCTTCCACCATTTTCAAAAACAAACTTTTAGATTCACCCCTCTCATTTCTGCCCGGTTAAATGTATATCTTTGAGCAAATTTATTCAGAATGATATTTGTAACAGGCGGAACAGGGTTGGTTGGGTCACATTTGCTATTTGAACTCACAAAGGCAGGAAAAAAAGTAAAAGCATTAAAACGCACAACAAGCAATTTAGACCAGGTATTAAAAACCTTTTCGTATTACAGTAACGATGCACAACAACGTTTCGAACAAATTGAGTGGGTGAATGGCGACATTCTTGATTACGACTCAATGGAAGAGGTTTTAAAGGGTGTTAGCGAAATATACCATTGCGCAGCCATTGTTTCGTTCGAGCCACAAGAAAGGCAACGAATGATTTCGAACAATGTGGAAGGAACAGCAAACCTTGTAAATGCGGCCATTGAAAACGGGGTGAAAAAATTATGTCACGTTAGTTCAATTGCTGCACTTGGCAAACTCGAAAATGGCGAGCCGGTTACAGAAGAAACCAACTGGATTCCATCGAAAAAAAATTCTGCTTATTCCGAAAGCAAATTCTTTTCGGAAGCCGAAATATGGCGCGGCATTGAAGAAGGGCTTGATGCAGTAATTGTAAATCCTTCAATAATTTTTGGTCCGGCTAACTGGGAAACAGGAAGTGCCAGAATGTTTAAAACCATTACGGATGGCATGAAGTTTTATACCAAAGGAGTTACCGGATTTGTTGATGTACACGATGTGGTTCGGCCAATGATTCAGTTGATGGATGATTCGAATTTTAAAAAATGCAAAAACCAGCGCTATTTATTAAATTCAGAAAACCTCAGTTATCAGCAAGTTTTCTCGCAAATTGCCGACGTATTAGATGTTTCGCGCCCCACAATTTGGGCCAGCGATTTTCTAATGGCCATTGTATGGCGCGCAGCAACTGTTGCCAGCTGGTTCAACCGTAAACCACCATTAATTACGCGCGAAGCAGCCACCGGAAGAAATGCAAAAAATGCTTACGATGGTTCAAAAATTACCCGAACGATCGGGTACAGATACATACCAATTTCTGAATCCATAAAAAAAACTGCATCGATTTTAAAAAATGAGAAATAAAAAAGGCAGGGATAACCTGCCTTTTTCTAATTTTATTTCATTCCTAATGCATATGCTGCTGCTTTGTCACTTTTAAAAATTATCTGCTGCAAACGAATAAGTTTTGTCTTTCTCAGTTTCCTGTGAAATTAGCTTGCCGGCATAGCGAAGGTTGAGGTTGTTTCCAAGAAGCGATTTTACATCCACAGAAACAAGTTTTCCGTTATCCCATGAAATTGAGATTTCGAAACCACCGCGGCCTTTAAGTCCAGAAATACTTCCGGTAGCTAATGCCGAAGGAAGAGCCGGTAAAATATCCATAAAATAGTCGCCGTTTTTGTCGCGCAAATGCGACTGCAACAACATTTCGGTAACGCCCGACGTAGCACCAAAGTTTCCATCGATTTGGAAAGGCGGATGAGCATCGAACAAGTTATTGTACAAACCACCTTTCTCTTTATAATTGGTTTCGGCACTAAAAGCCGGAACTACCAGATTTTTTAATAGCAAGAAGGAATGATCGCCATCGAGCAAACGAGCCCAGAAGTTAATTTTCCACGCACGCGACCAACCAGTTCCGCCATCGCCGCGCTGCGCTAATGTTACCTTACAGGCTTCGGCCAACTCGGGCGTTGTTAGCGGGTGAATCTCGTTGCCGGGATGAAGCCCCCACAAATGCGATACATGCCGGTGTTTGCTGTTCGGATCATCCACATCTACCAACCACTCTTGCAATTGCCCGTACTGTCCAATCTGGTTTGGAGCAATTTTCGCTCGTTTTTCTTTTAAAACTGAAACAAATTCGGCATCAAGGCCTAAAATCTCAGCAGCTTCAATTGTATTGGCAAATAAGTTTCTAATTATTTGATGATCCATAGTTGGAGCCATTACCAAACCGCCATTTTCGGGGCTGTTACTTGGTCCGCTAACCAGCCACTCCGGATTTTTTGGGTCGGGAACCAAGTAAGCAACAAAAAACCTGGAGGCTTCTTTTAGTACAGGATAAGCCTCATTTTTCAAAAAATCTTTATCTCCCGTAAACTGGTAGTGCCACCATAAATTTTGGCTTAACCACGCACCTCCTGTAGGCCAAAGTCCATGATTTGCATTGTTAATAGGAGCCGCTCCGCGCCAGATATCGGTATTATGATGTGTTACCCAGCCATCAAGATTATAATGTACTTTTGCCGTATTTACCCCGGTAACCGCCAAATCCTCCACCATTTTAATAACCGGCTCTGTCAATTCTGAAAGGTTGGTCATTTCGGCCAGCCAGTAATTCATTTCTGTATTAATATTTATGGTGTATTTGCTGTCCCAGGGGGCATTGAGTTTATCGTTCCAAATTCCTTGCAAGTTGGCAGGCTGTGTTCCTTCGCGCGACGATGAGATTAACAAGTATCTTCCGTATTGATAAAGCAAGGCTACCAAACTTGGATCTTCATCATCTTTAAAAGTTGACAAACGTTTATCGGTAGGTCGCTTTGATAGTTCGGACTTGCCCAAATCCAACTCAACTCTGCCAAATAGATTTTTGTAATCGTTTAAATGATTTTCTTTTAATTCGGAATAAGTTTTACCACTCAACCCGGCCAGGTAATTTTCGCATCGTTCCGAAGGATTCGCACTAATATCGTTATAATTAACGAAGTTGGTAGCAGCAACCAAAATTAAGGTAACTTCGTTTGCATTGGTTACCGCAATATTATTCTCATTCGATTTCAACTCTCCACCTTCCGGAATAACTTTTAACCGCGCCTCAAAAGTTACTTTACTTTTCGGATAAGGTGTACCGTCCATCCCTTTTTCTTTGGGATAATCATTGGCTTTCCCTTTTAGAATAACCACATCTCCGTTAACCGAAACATCGTAGTTTGAATGAGGAGAGTCTAAACCGGCACTAAAACTAAGCTGACCTTTTTTAGAAGCCTCCATATGAACAACTATAGCCTGACCGGGTTCAGAAGCAAATACTTCGCGTTTATATTTTACACCATCTGCTTCGTATAAAACCGAAGAAAGAGCATCTTCCAAATCAAGTTTACGCTGGAAATTACTGATGCTGTCGTATTTCGGAAAATTGAGAAGGACATTACCAAAAGGCTGAAAACTAAGCTGGCCAAAAGGCTTCGACATAAATTTTTCATTTCCCAAATTCTGTGCTTCAATCTGTTTTCCAGCCCATAACAATTCTCTTAGCTTGTGAAAATAATTATGAGCTCCTTCGTGGTCGTATACGTGTGGTTGCCCTGTCCACAAAGTTTCTTCGTTAAACTGAATGACTTCGTTATCCGTTTTGCCGTACACCATGGCTCCCAGTCGCCCGTTCCCAACAGGCAAAGCTTCGGTCCAGTTTTCGGCAGGTTTATCGTACCATAGTACCAGCGATGGATTTAATTCTTTTTCGGTCGGTTTAACCTGACACGAAAAAAATGTTATTGCGCCTAATAAAAGGGTGAAAATTGAAAGATACCTCATTGTTAGTAGATTTAGATTTTAAATTTTTTACAAAGTTACGAATAAGAAATTACTTGCTAAACATATTTGCTATTGAAATAGAAACAGCAGAACTTTGCGTTCAGTTTTAAACTTAAAAGCATGTGTTACAACGTAGAACAAGTACGTGTTAAAATAGAAACAATGATTAAACGCGGTTACCTGAGCCGTGCCGATTTTAACAACATGCCCGATGCGTGGGTGTTAAAAGGTTTTTACCATCCTTCGGTTTTGGTAATAACCAACGAAAAACCTTTTAAAGCGCGCGAACTTTCGTGGGGACTGATTCCCTCTCACACCAAAAACCTTGATTACGCCAATTCCATAAAAACCAAAACACTGAATGCACGATGCGAAGATTTAACAGAAAGGCAATCGTACAAACATTTGGTAGGCAGAAAGCATTGTTTAATTCCGGTCTCGGGATTTTACGAGTGGCGCGATATTCATAAAAACAAATACCCCTACTACATTTACATGAAAGATCGTAACCCGTTTATGCTAGCCGGTTTGTGGGACACCTGGACTGAACCGGGCACATTAAACGTTCACGAAACCTTTACCATTATAACCTGCGAGGCAAACGAGCTAATGAAAACCATTCACAACAAAAAGCAGCGTATGCCGGTAATTATTAACCCGGAAGACGAGGAAAAATGGCTGACTGCAACAGATTACAAAACGCTTATCGACCTATGTGTACCCTATAACGCTGAAAAAATGGATGCCCATACTATCGACAAGAAAATTATAATGCGAAAAACCGGGTACAATATTCCCAATGTAAACGAGTTTGTTTTTTATCCCGAAACGGAGCAAAAATCGTTGTTTGATTAATTATTCCTTCGGAGCCAACCGCAAGACAGTTCCCGGTTTATTCAGAACCACATAAATTGCACCATCGGGCCCGGTAGAAACATCGCGCACGCGCCCCTGTCCTTTTACAATAACTTCTTCGTGAACCACTCTGTCTTTTTCAATTTGAAGCAAACGAACTTCTTCGTATTTTAAGGCGCCAACCAGTAATTTATTTTTCCATTTTTTGAATAGGTCACCGTGGTAAAAATCGAGCCCGCAAACAGCAATCGATGGTCTCCAGTAAAAATTGGGTTGTTCCATTCCGGGCTTGTGGGTTTCTTCAGTAATAATGGTTCCGTTATAATTTTTGCCATAAGTAATTGTTTCCCAGCCATAATTCTTACCCCACTCAATAAGGTTTAGCTCATCGCCACCCATGGGGCCGTGCTCGGTTGTCCAAAGCTGTCCGGTTTCGGGATGAATGGCCATTCCCTGAATATTTCTGTTTCCCAAAGAATATAACGATGGAATTGCCCCCTCTTCCTGAACAAACGGATTATCTGACGGAATACGTCCATCTTTGTAAATGCAATGTACTTTCCCGTTTGGCAGCTTAAAATCCTGTGCCTGGTATCCTGCGCCACGATCGCCAATGGCAAAGTACAAATGTCCCCAAGGATCAAAAACTATTCGGCAACCATAATGATGGCGGGTTGTTTGGTATGTTTCATGTGGCGCTTCAAACAAAACCTGCTGGTTTATCCAGGTGTTGTTTTCAATTTTACCACGTACAATCCGGGTCATTGCCGGTGGGCGTTTCCCCTCAAATTCACCTTCCAAAACATGACTGTAAGCCAGATAAATCCAGCCGTTATTTTCATAATCCGGATCGATGGCAACTTCCATTAACCCTCCTTGCCCCTGGTGCAATACCTCAGGAGTATTTTTAACGGGTTCATCCAACAACTTTCCATTTTTCACCACGCGCAACCGGCCGGGTCGTTCGGTAATCAGAGCCGTATTTTTATCAATAAAATCAATTGCCCACGGAATTTCCAGCCCTTCAGCAAAAAGTTCAACCTTCAAATTATAATCCAGCGTTTCAATTTCTTTGGCAATTGGTGGTTTTTCAGCACCGGCTTTATCTTCGCTATCACGAACATATTTCATTATGGCACGTATTTCCGTGTCTTCTAACGTAGATTGATACGACGGCATTCCCAAATGTACAATTCCAAATTTTATATTTCGGAAAACATAATTGTCTTCGGCTCCAAACTGCCATATTCCATCTACCAAACTGGCCGCATTGCCGCCGGTAAGATTTGCCCCATGACATTGCGCACAATTTTGTTGGTAAAGATCTGCGCCGTCCTGAGCTTTTAAATTTAAAAATGAAAAAAGGGAAAAGGATACTAAAACAAAGTTGCAAAGGAAAAACAAAGTTGATTTCATATTTGTCGATTTAGATGATATTCAATAAAATACAAAACTTTTTTCGATTTTGTTCTATTGTGATGGCATTTCAAATCTTATCCCCACGAAACGTATGCAACAAACTGCAATAAATATACATTCTTTAATCAAATCGGAAGTATTTTTGTTTCATTAACCGAAAAGCGAGTAATCGGTGACAAAATCTGGTTATCTTGAGAAAAACAATTAAAAACAGAGTACAAAACATGAAGAAAGTAGCATTAATAAGCGGAGCTTCAACCGGGATTGGAAAAGAGTTAGCCTACATTCACGCCGAAAAAGGCGGCGATTTAATTATAATTGCACGAAGGAAAGACAAACTAAAAGCCTTAAAAACAGATTTAGAGATAAAGTATGGAGTTAAAGTAATGGTTATTGCAAAAGACCTTGGCGCTTCAGAAGCTCCGAAAGAAATATATGACGAAGTTAAAAAAGCGGGAATTGAAATCGATATTTTAATCAATAATGCAGGTTTTGGAGCACTGGGTAAGTTTCACGAATTAGAATACGAGCGCCACATTCAAATGATTAATCTAAATGTAATCGCACTAACAGCCATGACACGATTATTTTTACCCGATTTTATAAAAAGAAACTCCGGAAAAATTCTGAACACCTCGTCAACGGCCAGTCTTACTCCCGGACCATTGCAGGCAGTTTACTTTGCCACAAAAGCCTATGTAACATCTTTTACCAACGCACTTTACGAAGAATTAAACAACACAGACATTTCGGTTACCAACCTAATGCCCGGCGCTACAGAAACCGAGTTCGGCGCCTTATCGGGAATGAACAAAACAGATGCATTCAAGAAAACGGTATCGGCTCGCAGTGTTGCCGAAGATGGTTACAATGCCATGCTTGAAGGAAAAATAGATATTATTTCCGGCTTAACATCTGTACAAAAAATACTGGTTAAGTTAATCCCGTTTATGTCGAAAAAAACCTTATTAAAAACTGCCCGAAAAATGCAGGAAGTAGAAGAATAAACTTATGAAACAGCTCTTTCCTCTTTTATTCCTGGTATTATTTTTAGGCATACTACTGGGAGCCAATATATACTTAACCCGGCGATTCGCCTTTTATTTCGACTTAAAAGGCACACAATTTTTATTTATAACATTTGCCGCTCTTACAATCTTTATGATTGGAGGGATAATTGCTTTTATGAACGCCCAAAGCAAATTTGCCAACCTGGCTTATAGCACCGCCGCAATTACCATGGGATTTATGTTGTTTTTGCTAATGTCGGTAATTGTTGTAGACATTGCCAGCCTTTTCGTAAAAAACAATCCTAAAGTTCTTGGTTCGCTGGCTATTTTGCTGGCTGTTGTTGTTTCGTGTTACGGAATTTGGAATGCCACGAACAAACGCATTCGCGAAGTGGATATTCCGCTAAAAGGATTAACAAGCGAAATAAAAGCAGCTTTACTCACCGATATTCATATCGGCCATTTTTGGGGCGTAAAAACCCTGCAAAATGTGGTAGCAAAAACCAATGCACAACATCCTGATGTAATATTTATTTCCGGCGATTTATTCGATGGAAAAATTCGCTTGAACAAAGCCAGCCTGGCTCCGCTGCAAAACTTAAATGCCCCGGTTTATTTTGTAGAAGGAAACCACGATGGATATTCAGGAGCCAAAGAAATAAAACAGAAGTTACGCGAAATAGGTGTGCAAGTTTTAGAAAACGAGGTTACACATTTTAGCCAATTGCAACTTATTGGTTTAAACCACATGCTTGCCGACAGCAAATCGGTTGATATGCATGCTACCGGGGCACGTTCAACAATAAAATCGGCCTTGGAGAAATTAAATTTATTTCCGAATAAACCGACAGTACTTTTACATCACAGCCCCGATGGAATAAAATACGCAAACGAACACGGCGTTGATTTGTATTTGGCAGGACACACCCACGCCGGACAGATTTTTCCGGTGAATTTTATTGCTGAATTAATGTTCGATTATAACAAGGGACTACACAATTACAAGAGAACTAAAATTTATGTTTCGCAAGGAGTTGGAACATTTGGACCACCCATGCGCGTGGGAACCATTAGCGAAATAACAATATTAAATTTAAAGCCTGAATAGTATGAACGTAATAATAACAGGAGCCACCGGAATGGTTGGTAAAGGAGTTTTGCTGGAATGTTTAGATCATCCGGAAATTGAAAAAGTATTGCTAATTGGCAGAAACTCTGTTGAATTAAAACACCCTAAACTGAAGGAACTAATCCATAAAGATTTCTCCAACTTTTCAGCAGTCAAGCATCAGGTACAGGGCTACGATGCCTGCTTTTTTTGCATGGGCATTAGTTCCGCCGGAATGAAAGAGGAGGACTATAAACACATTACTTACAATTTTACCCTGGCATTGGCCAAAACGCTGTTTGAAATTAATCCGCAAATAACATTTAATTATGTTTCGGGAAAAGGCACCGATTCTACTGAAAAAGGAAGAACCATGTGGGCGCGGGTAAAAGGTAAAACCGAAAACGATATACTTAATCTTGGTTTCAAACAAGCCTACATGTTCCGGCCAAATGCCATAATTCCTTTACGTGGAATAAAATCGCGTACCAAATTATACCAGTTTGTTTACGACTATTTTTTGTGGCTTGTAAAACTAATGAAAGCTTTAGCTCCAAATTCAATAGTTAATACCACTCAAATTGGATTGGCAATGATAAACTCAGTTTCGAAAGGATATGATAAAAAAATATTATTACCAGAGGATATTTTGAAACTTGCTGAAGGTCAAAAAAACAATTTGTAAAATTGCCATATGGCGTACATTTTGACATAAATCAAAGGGAAGGCAAAGGGAAGGCCATTACAAGCTCCTAATGCCTTATCCGCGTTTAGTTTTATTCAGATTGAAGTTTTAAATTACTTTTAACTTCGTGAATTATTTTTTTTAATAGCATGGATTATCGGGACAAAGTATTTATTAGTGTTGCTGAGAATTTAAGTTTTTCTAAAGCAGCCGAAGAGCTGTTCATAAGTCAGCCTGCAGTTACAAAGCACATTAAGGAGCTTGAGAGCAGGTTAAACATTAACTTGTTTGAACGCAAAGGAAACAGAATACATCTGACCAAAGCAGGAAAACTCACCTATGGTGCATTAAAAGTAATTGAACAGCAGTACCGGAACCTCGATTTTGAAATAGGAAGGCTAAACGACACTTTTTTAGGCGAATTAAAAATTGGAGCCAGCTCAACCATTGCGCAATACCTTGTTCCTCAGGCTATGGCAGCTTTTCATAAACGCTACCCAAAAATTGAAATTCATTTAATAAATGGAAACTCTTTTGAGATGGAACGTTTGTTGCTAAAAAATGAAATAGACCTGGCGTTGGTCGAAAATGAATCTTCGCAATCGGATATTAAATACCTCAACTTTTTAGACGACGAATTAATTGTGGTTACCGGAACCCACAGTATTTATGCTAAACGAAAAAGTATACCCCTGTCCACTTTTCAGGAAATTCCACTTGTATTGCGCGAAAAAGGTTCAGGAACGCTGGAAGTAATAAAAAAAACATTGTTGCGAAATGGAATAAATTTTGAAACGTTAAACACACATATTCACCTGGGAAGCACCGAGTCCATTAAAAATTTCCTTCAGGATTTCGATGGTATTGCGGTTATTTCGGAAAAAGCAGTCACCTCCGAAATTTACCTGAACCGACTCACAAAAATTTCAGTAAAAGGATTAAGTATAAAACGACAATTCAGAATTGCACTGCGCCAGGGACAAGAAAGCCATTCGGCAAAACTTTTCATCGACCATCTTCACCGATATAACTTTTAGTTATCGCTAATAAATATTGTGTATTTGTTTCAATTATAACGTGTCGATATCTTTGACCTAAATAATTGGAACAGATATGACACTATCAGTAAAAAACAAACAACACCTTTTCGGCCTTCTTCTGGCTCTCTGTTTTATGCCATTTGTATCTCCGGCTTTGGCATTATGTGCCGGAATCGGATTATCGCTTTTAGGGATTAAAAACAAAAACCTAAGTAAATACACCTCAAAAGTACTTCAGGGATCGATTGTACTAATGGGTTTTGGCATGAGCCTCGCCCAGGTAATAAGTGCCTCAAAAAATGGGTTCATAGAAACGGCCATATCCGTGTCGGTGGTTATGCTGAGTGGTATAATGCTGGGTAAGTTGTTTAAAGTTGAATCGAATATTGCTTTGCTTATTGCATCGGGAACGGCCATTTGCGGAGGAAGTGCCATTGCAGCAGTGTCTCCGGTGTTAGGATGCAAAAACTACCAGAGTTCGTTTGCGCTAATTGTTGTATTTGTTTTAAATGCAATTGCCTTGCTGTTATTTCCATATATCGGTCATCGTCTGCATCTTAGCCAGGAAGTTTTTGGCAACTGGGCTGCCATTGCCATTCACGACACAAGCTCGGTGGTTGGAGCTGGCGCCACCTATGGTGAAAAAGCATTGCAAATTGCCACAACGGTAAAACTTATCAGGGCACTATGGATAATCCCTCTTTCAATTGTCATTGCCCTTTTTTCGAAAAATGGAAATCAGGGAAAAATAAAATTCCCCTGGTTTATCCTGCTTTTTGTTGCAGCTATTCTTATTTCTAACTTTTTGCCCAGTTACAGTACAACTTTCGCAAATTTTAACTGGCTTGGCAAAAGAGGAATGGTAGTGGCTTTGTTTTTAATTGGTGCAAATATTTCAATTGATGAAATAAAGCAATCCGGACTAAGAAGTTTTGTGTTAGGCATTGCATTATGGGCAATTATTGCCACAGGTTCATTACTCCTTTTAAATTATTAACTATGATAAACATATGGACAATTATAGTAATAGTACTGGCAAGTTTGCTGAAAGGAATTACCGGCTTTGGTTTTGCATTGGTATCGCTTCCATTACTAATGATTTGGTATTCACCCAAAGAACTGATACCTGTTCTGATGCTCTGTAATTTTATTGCATCGCTGTTTATATTATTACAGAAAAAAGAAACGCGGCTGGTTACAAAAGAGTTCCGTTCCTTAATCATTTCGGGAGGTATATTTACAATTTTAGGAGTGGCCACACTAAATTATATTTCAGAAAAACTGCTCATACACATTATGGGGTTATTTTTTATGGTTTTGTCCGTTTTTTCACTCATAAACAAATCCATTCCTATAAAATTGTCAAAAATATCCTACAAACTGGCTGGTGCTGTTATCGGCTTTTTAACCGGAAGTATTTCGGTAAGCGGACCACCACTGGCCTTATTCCTGAACCTTGCAAATGTAAACAATCAGGAATTCAGGGAAATATTTTCGTGGTTTAGTGTGGTTACTGCAGCCATAGCAATTGCAGGATACTTACACCTCGGATTAGTAACCGAAAACACACTTACAATGACATTGTTTTTTATCCCCATACTACTACTTGGCACAATAGCCGGAAAGCGATTAAATGCCCTTCTTCCTTCCGTTTTGTTTAAACGGGTTAGTATTGCATTAACCTTAATTTCAAGCATTGTATTGCTGGTTAAGTAGAGCCCGGCAAAGTACAATCCTTTTTAACCGACAAATAATCGCCGCCCAAAAGGGCTCCAAATAATTCTTTTCGTTAGATTTGTAGTGTTTTTAAAATATTTTAATAACTCAACAATGAATAAACTTGTTACATTAATAATCCTTCTCGCACTTGGGTGGGGATGCCAGTCGAAATACCCAGGAGTCCCACAATCCTATACCGTGCTTTTAGATTCTGCTTTTATAAAAGCCGACAAAAATGCGGCTGAGTTAAAGAAAGCGCTTAGTCAGGCTCCTGCTGAACAAAAGGAGGGAATGGCATTTATTATTAGCTATATGCCCGTACGAGATTTAACAACATTAAAAGCTGATTTCCTGCTCGAAAACTCGGAATACGCTTACAAAGCCCGCGAAAAATACAACTGGTGTACAAACCTTCCCGACTCTGTGTTCTTTAACGAAGTATTGCCCTATGCCAACATTTCGGAAAATCGCGATGCCTGGCGAAAAGATTTTTACAATAGGTTTGCAAAGTACGCCGAGGGAAAAGAAAATATGGTTGATGTATTAATGGCGATTGCCCAAAACATAAAAAACGAGCTAAATGTAGAATACAACACCAAGCGTTCGCGGGTGGATATCAGCCCATTGCAGGCCATGAAAGAAAATATGGCTACCTGTACCGGATTATCCATCTTGCTAACCGATGCCTATCGTTCGGTGGGAATTCCATCGCGCCTGGCCGGAACCGCCATGTGGACCAATTACCGCGGAAACCACACCTGGAGTGAAGTATTAGTTGATAACCAGTGGCATTTTATCGAGTATTATCCCGACTCTTTAGACCGAGCATGGTTTTTAGCCGATGCCGGAAAAGCTGACCCAAATAATATGCTGCACTGGATTTTTGCTTCCTCTTACAAACCAACCGGTATGCCCTACTATGCCGCTCCCGATGGTAGTATTATGAAAGTTGTTGACGTAAATAAACTACCGGAAAAGGAACGCCCTCGTTTTTTAAAAATGAAAGAACACCAGAAAGAAACAGAAATTCTGGCCTGGGGACATAACGTTACCCAACGCTACATTAATACTTACAAAGAATCAATAAAACACAGTCAGCTTGCTGATGATGAACTGATGGCCAACGTGGTTGTTTTTACCGATGCAAATACTGAAAAAAGCGAATCGCGTACAAGCTGCAGGGTGGATGTTTATGCCGGCGAAAAAAGGATCAACTTCGGCTACTCTCCACGCAAAACCGACGATATGAACCAGTTTCTTCAGTTTAAATTAAAAAAGGAAACGGCGTACAAATTTATGATTAGCAACCCTGAAGAAGGTATCGGAAAAGAGTTTTCTATTACGACCGACCACAATGACCATCAAGACATTAACCTTATTATAAACAATTAACATTCAGCATTTTTAGGTTATATTGCAAGAATAGCGGGCTATTTTTAACCAGCTTTCGTGCAAAGCTTATGCGATTCATGATTTTCCTTCGGATTTCATCCTCACCTTATCAGGCACTCTCCTCTATGAGGGGATAAGTTTTCTTGCGTTCGATCCTGCAGTTTTCCCTTTGTAAGTGAAAACACCCACAGGCAACAGAAGAATAAAAAGGCGTATCAAAACGCCCCTGACAAACCGGGTTAAAACGCAGAGCATTCTTATGTCAAAAAATGTTAATTACGGTAGGGTAAATCCCCATCTGATCGGTAATCATAATGTATAATTCAGAAAATTTTAAACTATGAAGACAGTAAAATTTTTATTGGTCATAGCCATACTGTTGTGTGGCGCTGACACCTTCGCACAAAGAACATCTGGAAGGGGGAGCAGTTCATTACGTCACATTTCGCGTAGAGACGTGCATTACCGCAGACCTGTTTCAAAAATGACTGTAAGTAGAACCCTACCTGGTAAAACCGTCGTTTTGAAACACCATCAATCCATCGTTCATTTTAATGCAGGCCGTTTTTTCCACTACGACGATGGACGTTATATTTGGGTAGCACCACCCCTTGGGATTCATTTAAAAACGCTTCCGTTTGGACATATTCACTTTTTTATTGGCCAGGATCCTTATTACTACTACCAAGGTGTGTATTACACCCAAGATGAAACGGAAGAAGAATATGAGGTTGTTGAAGCTCCGTTAAATGCAACTGTACCAACACTTCCCGAAGAATCGGAAAAAGTAGAAATTGACGGGCAAACTTATTACGAATGCTACGGCACCATCTACCAGATTGTTCGCACACCCGATGGCAAAGCCTTCCAGGTTGTTGGTCGGATTGAGGATGAAGAAGAATAAAACAGCTTTATACTGAAATAGGAACTTAAAAAAGAGGTTGACCGAAATGAATCAACCTCTTTTTTTTATCCATACCATTCGCGCCTGCGTCCCTGCAAATTATTCAAGGTATCGATGGTAATATTTACATTTTCCACAACCTGAAAATCGAACATCCCTACACAAATAAAATCGGCTCCATTCTGAAAAGCCCAGTTAAAGCCATCTTCGGGCTTAATGGCACCGGCAGCCAGCACTTTAAAGCCCATTACCGGTACTTTCGCACGCTCAACAAATTCAACTGTTTTATCGGGAAACAGGCAGAAACAATTATCGTGAAAACGGTTGTGATCAGCATATTTTTTGCCATCAACTTCGAACGGCACACGATTTTCGCGAGGATGTGCCGACCAATAATTATCATGGTGCATGGTTTTCATGTAATAATCCGGAATAATTCCCTTTTGCTCGCAGGCAATAAGTGCATCCACACTGTGCGAAGCCAAGCCAGCTGTGTAACCCTGTTTGCGAATATAACTCAACATTAAATCAATTTTATCGATTCTGTTATCTCGCACCATCCAGTCGCAATGGTTCCCCTGAATCTGGATAATATCCACCCCAAAATCGATGGCCTTGTCAATATTTACCAAATAATCGTTATTCTTCATATCAGGAGCCACCTGTGTAATTACCTTAATTTTACTTCCGGTGAGCTTTTTATATTTTTGCAAAGTAGCATTGGTCGGAAACCCAATATTTATGGTATTTACGCCAGCTTCTTCGGCTAGCATAAGGGTTTCAAAAATTTTCTTTTCGGTATTGTAAGCCCTGAAAAGCGAAGGCACATAGTGCAAATCGCGCGAGTGAGCCCAGCCGCCAATCAGATTTCCTCCAGCCACCAAACGGCTGATTTCATGATCTCCAATTTTCCCTTTGGATAACTCACCTTTTAGTTCTTTGATACTGGCTCCTCCAACTTTTACGGTTGCGCCCGAAAGTGTGTCAACACCATATTTCTGTGTCTCGCGAAAAGCTCCAAAGCCAAAAATGCCAAGTGCCGGAATTGACGCCAGATTTTTCAAAGCTTCGCGTCTCGAATAATCATGGCCAATTTCCTGTATCAAACCACTTCTTCCATTTTTCGAAAAAATACCAAGCGCATAAACCCCCCAACCTTTATCTCTCAGAAAGATCAATACTCCCAAAGCCAAAGCTTCGATGAAATTTTTATTTACAATGTACAAACTGCCTTCGCTACCTGCCAATAACGAACCCCCAAATGGCGGATGGGCAAAATAATACAACATCAACAAAATAATCCCCGAGATAGCTGAAATTCGGATTGCCAAACCCAGGGCAAGTGCCAGCCCGATAAGAATTAAGGCGGCAATATTCAGCGGGTCTACCACATTCATCAAACTTTCGGAGCCTCCCAACCATTGATAAAAACCTGCCAGCGGACCTGTTGCACTCGACAAATATCCGGCAGCAGTCCAGTTACTGGCTACCAGTTTTGCCATTCCTTCATACAAAAAATGCCAGCCGATGGCGAATCTAAAAACTGTGATTGTGATTTTTTTCCAATTCATTATGTGGTTTGGTTAACTTGATTCTTGTATATAAAATAAACACATCTTAACCATTTTTAAAAGAGGCAATCACAATTCAGACCAGATCAAAATAAGAAAAAAACGTCCCTTTTACTATTTTTTGAAGGCAATAACGATTTTTAGAAACTGAAACAACTTATACAGTACTGCACATCAGGCCAATGGAAGAGTAAAACGCACCTTGGTTCCTTTGTCTTTTTGACTTTCGAGACTTATGGTTCCCTTGTTCTTTTCAATAAAATCTTTCACTAAAATCAAACCAAGCCCGCTACTTTCTTCATTTTCAGTACCGCGGGTATGGTGCGTATTCGTAATATCGAAAAGTTTATTCAATACATGTTTCTCAATACCAATTCCATTATCGGCAATACTAACTAAGGCCATCCGCTGATGAACCGACGATTCAATGGTTATCTTACCCTGGCGGGAAGTAAATTTTATAGCATTACTCACAATGTTTCTTATAATTGTTTGAAGCATGTTCGAATCGGCATGGACAAATTGAGCATCCTGCATTTGAAAATTTATCGCGATTTCCTTTTTTTCGGCCTGCTCTTTTAAAGGTTCGCATGATTTATATATTACCGTATTTAAATCAAGTTGCTCCGGCTGGTATTCAATTTTGTTCACCTGCGACTGTGCCCACATCAGGAGATTTTCAAGCAAAACCCCCACTTTTTCTGATGATTTATGTAACGATTGCAACACCTCCCTTAATTCTTCTTTGCTAAAATCGTCGAATTGCGAATTAAGAAGATCAAGAAAGGAAGACAGCGTTTTTATTGGTCCCCTTAAATCGTGGGCGATAATTGCAAAAAACCGGTCTTTAGCTGCATTTGCTTCATTTAACTGATAATTTTTTTTGCGCAATTTTTGAAAAAAGAAAAGGAGTACCATCGCAACAAATAACAAAACCAGAATGCCTATAATCATAAAAAGCCGGGTAGTATGGTGATGCTCAATTTCTAAAATGTTTATTTGATTTTGTTTTTTAAGTTCTTCTATTTGATCATTCTTCGCCGCTATCTCATATATGCCCTGCAATTGTTCCAATTTAATATTTGCAGCACCCGAGAGTATGGCATTCTGTGTTTCAATTTGTTTCGTTTGATAAAAAATGGCCTTATCAAGATTATTCATATTCTGATAAATACCAGCCAGTGCGGCGTAAATATCCATCTGGATTCTTTTTTGACCATTCGCAATTGCCAGGTCAAGACCTCTATCCATGGAATTTAATCCCTCCTGAACTGCCTCTTCACGAATTTGGCTCATACCTAAAAACTGATAAATTGCAGCTTGCCCCAGTAAATCGCCAATTTCTTGCTTCTCGGCCAAGGCCTGTAATAAGTATTGCTCTGCTTTTGGGTAGTTACCTGCAGCATACTCTACCTTTCCCAAATTCTTCTTAGCATTCGACACGCCATATCTCGATTTACTATTTTCGTAGATTTCCAGGGTATATTCAATGTTTCTGCGCGCTTCTTTCAAGTCGCCAAGTTTAAGTTGTACCAACCCAATTTGCTCCTTGCATATAGCCAGCCCATTTTTATTCTGGTCGATAGCCGACAATTCCACATACGCTTCGAATGCCTGCTGATAGTATTCAAGTGCCTTTTCAAAATTTTGCGTATCGGCATAAACACTTCCAAGCAAATACGATGCCCAGGCCAATCCTTCCGGATAATTGGCTTTCTCATAATTTATACTCGATTTTATAATGTATTCTATTGCCCTGTCGTATAAGCCATTTATTCTAAAAATAGTTCCCATCATCGAGTAAGCGGAAGCAACTATTTTATAATTCCCAGAGCGACGGCCAAAATGAATGGCATCGTTATAGAAATTAAGCGAATTAAGCTGCTCGCCCCTGCTTTGCCGGTTTATACCAATTCGTAACAGAATCTCGCTTTTGTACCATTGGTTATCAATTTCCTCGCAAATAACCAAGGCAGTATCTAAATAAGCTTGTGACAGTTTTATATTATCGGAGATATGATAAATTTTGCCAAGAATAAAAAAGGCACGCATTTTTAAAGAATCGTTCTTGCTGGCCTTTGCACCTGCTAAAGCAGCAATGGCATAATCCTTTGCCACCAAATTTTCCTTTTCAAAAAGAGATTCGGCGAAATCCAGTTGTGCCTTAATTTTTCCGTCTCCACTTTCGAGTATTACTTCCTGACGCACATTATCAATTAAATGCTGATTTTTAGAACGTCCAAATGCAATACAATGATCGATCAAGAAATATATGAAAAAGACAAAAAGTAATCGCTTGGTTTTTTTTTTCATTACGGCACCGGATTTAATAAACTGTTACTTTAATTAGGCTATGAACAAAAGAGTATCAACTTTAAAAGTAAATAAAAAATTTTAACATCATCTGAAACAGAAATATTACAAAACATATTTAAATTTTATTACTTCTTTTTTTGATATATAGTAGATTAATAAGCATATATATTAGTAATCTGTAACCAAAGGCTCCCAATTAAGTCAAATATTTGCAAATTTTAAATTATTCAGGAGGCATAACTTGTTTTTTAAAGCTTTGCATTTGTTTTCTTCTTGCATTTTCTACATTTGTCGTTCACAAAAAAAACAGACGAAAGATGAGCAAAGATTTTTTACCCACAAAATATATCCTTAAATCGTTTAAAACAGGTAAAGAATTTAAAGATTCAGGCTGGTTGCTTGATGAACAGGGAGCTGCTGAGCCAAGTTTAATCCGTGCAATTTACGACAAAAAACAAATTGAAGTAAAAGATAACTCGTGGGGTTTGTACAAATTTGCTGACTGGCTGCCCATCAGCCGAACACTAGATGGCTCGTCGGCTCCGGTAACCTACAAAAGTGAAGGACTGGCAAAAGAACTTGGACTTAAAAATCTTTGGATAACCTTCAGTGGCTACTGGCCCGAAAAAGGCACCAATATGCAAACCGGTTCGTTTAAAGAAACAGAAGCTTACTCCGTGTGCGGGCGCATGACTCCCGACATGAAAAAGGTTTTGGTGGTAGCATCTGCCGGAAACACCTCGCGTGCATTTGCCAAAGTCTGTTCTGAAAATAACATCCCTCTTATTATATGCGTTCCCGAAGACAACCTGAGTGCACTTTGGTTTGACAAGCCTCTTAACGACTGTGTAAAATTAGTGTGCAGCCGTGCAGGCAGCGATTACTTCGATGCAATTCACTTGTCGAATATTGTGGCGACTATGGATGGCTTTGTAGCAGAAGGTGGTGCTAAAAATGTAGCCCGCCGCGAT
The DNA here is from genome assembly GCA_041583785.1 of Draconibacterium sp. Taxonomy (GTDB): domain Bacteria; phylum Bacteroidota; class Bacteroidia; order Bacteroidales; family Prolixibacteraceae; genus Draconibacterium. Next base: position 134,470 of record JBFHFE010000006.1, read on the forward strand.
GGAATGGCCACTACCATGTTATCGGCAACAACAACCATAGGCGAAATTCCCGATTATTATTTTCAGGCTATCGGTAGCGGAACCGGAGCCATTGCAGCCTGGGAGGCTAACCTTCGCCTCATCGATGACGGACGTTTCGGAAGCAAAAAAATGAAACTTATGGTCTCGCAAAATGCGCCTTTTACTCCTATTCACGATGCCTGGCTTGCCAACTCGCGTGCAATGCTTCCTTTGGATGATAATCTGGCTCGCGAACAAGTGGAAGAGATTGTGGCAAAAGTACTTTCGAACCGGAAACCTCCTTACCCTATTGCTGGTGGCTTATTCGATGCAATGAAAGATGCCGGTGGTACGGTTCTTTTAGCCAATAACGAGCAAGCTGCAGCAGCCGGAAAACTATTTCTTGAAACCGAGGGTAATGATATTCACCCGGCATCAGCCATTGCAACAGCAACTTTAATTGAAGCAACTAAAAACGGCACAGTAAAAAAAGATGACCTTATTATGCTGAACATTACCGGGGGTGGCGAAGAACGTTTTAAAAGAGAACACAAATTATTTTACCTGACCCCGGAAATTGTTTTCGATATTAATCCTGACGAAAAAGAAGTAAAAGAAAAGGTGGCAAAATTATTTTAGAATAAAACATACACAATTCTGGTAAAATGGTTTGAAGTTTATTCTTCAAACCATTTTTTTCATCTTATTAAAATTGTTTGTTTTCTAAGGAATAAGATGGAACTCGCATGATTTTAATAAATCGCCTATGTGTGAATATTTCTCATGCTCGTTTCATTAATAACTCCTTCTCATACCAAATATATTTCAAAATGAGATTTAAATTTGGTTTACTAACGAGCTGCAAGCAGTTTTAATTCTTAAAAGTATTTCCGTGTTTTTTATTCAATTTTAAGATAACTGTAAGAGAATTGCCTAACCTTTTTACATCTTGTCACGAAAGTTACACCAACTGCAGAATAAGCTTATTTTTATTCAATTAAACAATAATTTAAACACGAACCAACACACGCCATTGTTATTTAGATACTTACAAAATAAGACCTCATTTGTTAACTAATTATTAAGGAATTATTTCTCTATTAAAGAAATTTTCCCGCATTTGTTATTTTTTTCACACCGCCCTGTGTATCAGACTGTTTTGCAAACGTATCAACATGTTATCATATCGACATATGCTATATAAGGCCCTATTAAAGAAATTTTTCGTTATTTATTTTGAATTTTTTGACAATAATTATGCAACAAATCACCATAAGCATTTAATTTTGCACAAGATTTAGTTTTAATTGAATTTCAGTAAGTAAACAGGGTTATGAAAGTGTCGGAAAAAATTGAGCTTCTTAAGAAAAAACGTGAAGAGGTTCAAAAAATGGGCGGAGAAAAACGTGTTGCCAAACAACACGAAAAAGGAAAACTATCTGCTCGCGAACGTTTAGGTCTTCTATTTGATGAAGACAGCTTTAGAGAAGTTGATATGTTTGTTGAACATCGTTCAGTAAATTTTGGATTGGATAAAGTTGAAGTGTCATCGGATGGCGTTATCGTTGGACATGGCTTAGTGCATGGCCGACCGGTTTTTGCCTATTCACAAGACTTTACATCGCGCGGAGGCTCTCTTGGAGAAATGCACGCGGCAAAAATCTGCAAAATCATGGATCTTGCCGTTAAAGCAGGAGCTCCGGTAGTTGGACTAAACGATTCGGGAGGAGCCCGCGTTGAAGAAGGTGTTGATGCACTTAAGGGCTATGGAGAGATTTTTATGCGCAACTCACGGGCTTCGGGTGTAATTCCTCAAATTTCAGCAATTATGGGCCCTTGTGCAGGAGGCGCAGTTTATTCTCCGGCAATGACCGATTTTGTGTTTATGGTAAAAAAACAAAGTCATATGTTTATTACCAGCCCATATGTAATTAAAACGGTTACCGGCGAAGAAACCACTTTCGAAGCACTTGGTGGAGCAATGGTGCACAATACCAAAAGTGGGAATGCCCATTTTGCCTGCGAAAGCGATGAAGATACAATTGAAGCCATAAAAGAACTTTTGGAATTCTTACCAAATAATAACCTGGAAGAGTCTCCAAAGATTCCGATGGGCGACGATCCTGCACGTTTATGTGAAGAGCTGGATACAATTATTCCTGACGATTCGAAAGTACCTTACGATATGGTTGGGGTAATCGAATCGGTACTTGACAATGGCGAATTTATGCAAGTACACGAGCACTATGCTGAAAATGCAATTGTTGGTTTTGGCCATTTAAACAATCGCTCGGTTGGTATTATTGCCAACCAGCCTATGATTCAGGCCGGCTGTTTAGACATTGACGCTTCCGATAAAATCAGTCGCTTTGTGCGTACCTGCGACGCTTTTAATATCCCAATGATTACTTTCGTTGATGTTCCGGGTTATTTGCCAGGAGTTCAACAGGAATGGGATGGCATTATCCGTCACGGAGCAAAACTTCTTTGGGCCTATGCCGAAGCCACAGTACCAAAGTTTACTGTAGTTACTCGTAAAGATTATGGAGGAGCTTACCTGGCAATGTGCTCTAAACCACTGGGTGCCGACATGGTTTTCGCCTGGCCTTCAGCCGAAATTGCCGTTATGGGAGCCAAAGGAGCTGTTGAAGTAATTTCTACTTACCGAAAACAAATTGCGGAGGCTGAGGATAAAAAAGCAATGACGGAAGCCAAAATAAAGGAATATGAAGACGCCTTTAACGTACCCTACTTAGCCGCTAAACGTGGATATATTGATGATGTAATATTACCTAGCGAAACAAGAATACGCTTGATTGACGCCATGGAAATTATGTCGACGAAAACAGAAATTCTTCCACCTAAAAAACACGGTAACATACCATTGTAAAATCGTTAATTATGACAGCAAGAGAAAAAAAGAGAAAAGCAGCTCTGATTGCAGTTGCATATTATCTGGAACAGGAAGCAGCAAAAAATAACGAAGCAAAAGAATACAACACCTGGGCTTCTGCAGGGAAAGAAGTTATTATGAACAACCGCGAAATGGTTCAACGTCGCGGAAGACTAAAAATATAATACGGGTAGCTTAATTATATAATTAACAGAAAAAGATTAATAGAGATGAAATACGATAAACATGGTGTATTGGAAATGTCAAAACTCGAATTTGGAGCAGACAGACCCAAAGCAGCCAATCCAATAAAAATTAACGATGTAAGTTTACGCGACGGACACCAGTCTTTGTTCGCAACACGCGGTCGCACAGAAGATATGTTGCCGGTGGCAGAAATGATTGATAATGCCGGATACAACGCCGTAGAAACATGGGGTGGTGCCACTTTCGACACAATGCACCGTTTCCTGGCCGAAGATCCCTGGGAACGTTTACGCACGCTAAAAAAGCACATGCCTAAAACCCCATTCTCCATGCTACTTCGTGGTCAGAATGTAGTGGGTTACAGAAACTATGCAGATGATGTGGTAAAAGCTTTTGTTCAGCGTGCCATTGATAATGGAATGGATATTTTCCGTTGTTTCGATGCCTTGAATGATTACCGCAATTTTGAAACTGCTGCTCAAGTAATAAAAGACAATGGCAAGCACTTTCAGGGTGTTGTATGCTATACGCTTAACCAACCACGTTTGGGCGGCGATGTTTACAACATGGAATACTACTTAAACAAAGTAAAAAACCTTGTTGAATTTGGAGTAGATTCCATTTGTATTAAAGATATGGCAGGACTAATTGCTCCTTACGATATCTACAACCTTGTTCGTGAAATTAAAAACATTACTAATACTCCTATCAATCTCCACACCCACTTTACTTCGGGTATGGGCGATTTAGCTATTTTTAAAGCAATTGAAGCCGGTGTTGATATTGTCGATACTTGTATCGGACCATATGCTTACCGAACTTCTCACGCAGCAGTTGAGCCAATCATCATGTCATTGCTTGGAACCAACCGCGACTCTGGAATGGACATCAACCAGGTTACTGCAATTGCAGAGGAAATGGAAAAATATATTCCGAAGTACAAGCACCTGGATAACAACCCAAAATACGCGACTACCGATATCAATGTATTGCTTCACCAAACGCCGGGAGGCATGTTATCAAACCTGGTAAATCAATTAAAAGCAATGGATGCTCTGGATAAACTTCCTGAAGTTTTCCGACTGCTGCCAAAAGTACGTAAAGACCTGGGTAACATACCATTGGTAACACCTACTTCGCAAATTGTTGGTGTACAAACAGTAAACAATGTATTGTTCGACTCGTACGAAGGCGAATACGCACAGATTACAAAAGAGGTAAAAGACCTTTGCTACGGATTGTACGGCAAAACAACTATGCCAATCAATCCTAAGGTTCGGGAAAAAGCCTTAAAAGATTATCCTCGTGGACAAGAGCCTATTACCGTGCGTCCTGGAGCAATCCTTGAGCCGGAGATGGAGAAAGTTAAAGCAGAATTCTCGGGCTTGGCTCATGACATAGACGATGAAGTATTGTGCGCACTTTACCCTGTTACCGGAAAGCGCTTCCTGAAATGGAAATACGGTAAAGAAGAAGTTCCTGCAGAATTTAAAGCAAAAACATTAGAGCAAGTTGAAAAAGAAGAAGCTTTAATGCGCAGAGCATTATCGGGAGAACTTACCGCAAGAGGAAAAGGCGGCGCTACACGCGAATTGGAAGTTAAGGTTGACGGTGAAATATTTACGGTTGAAATTAACGACCCCAATGCTACCGGAGCAGGTGCACCACGAGCACGCCGTTCTAAAAATGCCGGAACAAAAGAGGTTGAATCTGAAGGAAGCCTAACCGCTCCAATTCCTGGTATGATTGTAGAATACAAAAAACAGGTTGGCGACACCGTAACCGCAGGCGAAACTGTTGTTGTGCTCGAAGCCATGAAAATGATGAACAACCTTAATGCCACTGCTAACGGCACAGTTAAGGAAATCAAATTCAGCCAGGGAGACTCAGTTGTTAAAGGCGATGTTCTTATGATAATTGAACCAGTAGAGTAAACATTTCTGTACTCCAAAAATATAAGCAGGTCGATATTTGACCTGCTTTTTTTTGCCTAAAACAGTAGCAACAAAAATTCACCAATCCCCAATCAGGTTATTTGTATTCTGTACATAAAAACCATTATTTTATATTTTTAAGCAATTTCTTGCGTTTATTGTAAGTGCTTCCTCTATTTTTGTCGTCATAACAAATAGAAATTCATACAATTATAAACTATACTAAAATGACTAAACAAAAGAATTACGTCTTAAGCTTTCTCGCTATTATGCTTATTGCAATGGTTTCGTGTACAAGCTACACCGACTATTCCGATGTTCCTTTCGAGGAACCCACCCCAAAACCCTGGGAAGATCCAACAATCTACCAGATAAACAAAGAAACGCCCCACGCGCATTTTATTCCTTTTGCATCGGCCGATCAAGCCCGTACCGAAAATAAATGGCAATCGCCTTTCCTGAAATCGTTGAATGGTACCTGGCAATTTCACCTGGCACAGAATCCTTCGGAACGCCCGTTTTGGTTCTTTAAAAATGACTTCGACACCCGCAAGTGGGACGAAATTCAGGTGCCGGCGAACTGGGAAGTGGCTGGTTTCGATTACCCCATTTATACCAACGTAAAATATCCGCACGCAAAAACCCCTCCGCTAATTCAGGAACATTACAATCCGGTAGGTTCGTACAAACGTACCTTCGAGATTCCTGAAGAATGGGATGGCAACGACATAATTCTTCATTTTGGAGCAGTAAGCTCTTGCATGAATTTGTGGATTAACGAACAATTTGCAGGATATAGCGAAGACAGCAAAACTCCCGCCGAGTTCAACATAACAAAATATTTAGTCGATGGCGAAAACACTTTGGCCGTTCAGGTTTTCAGATGGAGCGATGCTTCGTACCTGGAAGACCAGGACTTTTGGCGTTTAAGTGGAATTACCCGCGATGTTTATTTACAAGCCAGAGGAGAACAGGCATTAAAAGACTTCCGTGTTGGCTCTAACCTGGATGATACTTATACAAACGGATTATTTACAGTTGATATTGAAGTGGCCAACGCAGGAGAACTAACCATAGAAGCTGTTCTTTCTGATGCAGGAAAAGTTGTGAAAGAATTCGCCGAAACAACTAAAGGAACTAGGGTTAATTTTGAAGCTGAAATTGAAAACGTCAAACAATGGTCGGCTGAAATTCCAAACCTGTACGAACTAATTATCACCCTAAAAAACAACGACGAAGTTATTGAAGTAATCAAACAAGGCGTTGGTTTCCGTCGGATTGAAATTATTGATGCAAACCTGCGTGTTAATGGAAAATACGTTTATATAAAAGGGGCAAACCTTCACGAACACAATCACAAAACCGGCCATGTTCAGGATAAAGAAACCATGCTTTTAGATATTAAAACCATGAAGGAAAACAACCTAAATGCTGTTCGTACTTCGCACTACCCTCAGCCAGAGTTGTGGTACGAACTGTGCAACAAATATGGTTTGTACATTATCGATGAAGCCAATATAGAATCGCACGGGATGGGCTATGGCGAAGAATCGCTGGCAAAAAACGAAACCTGGAAAGCAGCACACCTGTACCGCACGAAAAACATGTATCAACGCGATAAAAACCAACCCTGTATTGCAATATGGAGTTTGGGCAATGAAGCCGGTAACGGTGTAAACTTTATGGCTACCTACAACTACCTGAAAAAAATTGACGGTACACGTCCGGTTCAATACGAGCAGGCACATGGTGGCGAAAACACCGATATCTTCTGCCCCATGTATGCCAAAATAGATCGCATGGAAAAGTTTGCCAAAGAGAAGGCCGACAAGCCCTTAATACAGTGCGAATATGCTCATGCCATGGGAAACAGCGTTGGCAACCTTCAGGATTACTGGGATTTAATTGAAAAGTACGACGTACTGCAAGGTGGCTTTATCTGGGACTGGGTAGACCAGGGGCTTTTAACCTCCAACGATAAAGGCGAAGAATACTGGGCGTATGGTGGCGACTTTGGCCCCGACACGGTTCCTTCGGACGGCAACTTCTGCAACAATGGTCTGGTTGACCCTGACCGTGCTGTAAAACCTCATCTGCTGGAAGTTAAAAAAGTTTATCAGTACATTGGGTTCGATGTCGTTGACTTAAAAAAAGGTGTTGTTGCAATCAAAAACAAATACGCATTCCTAAATACTGCGGTATTCGATTTTGTTTACGAAATAATTGGCGACGGGAAAATTATTGCCAGTGGTAGTCTTGGAGCAATTGAACTAGCGCCGGGGGAAACCCAAAAGGTTAACATAGATTATTCAATAAAACCCGAAGCCGGTGTTGAGTATTTTTTAACACTAAAAGCTAAACTGAAAAACGACTGGAGTTTGGTAAAAGCCGGTTGGATTCTGGCCGAAGAACAATTTAAGCTTCCGGTATTTAAAGCCGCTCCTAAAGCCAACAAAGCAGAGTTTGCCGAATTAGAAATGACCGACAAGGATGAGTCGCTTGTTGTTTCGGGAGCCGGATTTTCAGTTACTTTCGATAAAACCAAGGGGGTAATGTCGAGCTTTAAAAAAGGCGAAACAGAAATGCTGATGAGTGGCCCAATTCCAAATTTCTGGCGCGCTCCTATTGATAACGATTTTGGAAATAACCTGCACAAACGCAGCCATGTTTGGCGAAAAGCCGGAGAAAACAGAAAAGTTGCGGATGTTTCTGTAAAAGAAATAAATAAAAGCACTGTAAATGTTGTCTTTGCCTTCGATTTGGTTAACGAAGAAAAAACAAAAATTGCCGATTACAAATCATCCTACACAATTTATGGCTCGGGCGACGTGGTGGTAAACAATGATTTTAAAATGACAGCCGACGAGTTACCCGAAATTGTTCGTATGGGCATGAACCTGGTAATGCCACGAAAATTCGACCAAATGAGCTGGTTGGGCCGCGGACCTCAGGAATCGTACTGCGACCGAAAAACGGGTGCTTTTGTTGGCTTGTACAGCGGAAGCGTGGCTGACCAATACTGGGCTTACCTCCGCCCGCAGGAAAACGGCAACAAAACCGACGTGCGCTGGATGACCATCACCGACGAAGCCGGAAACGGTTTACTTTTCAGTGGGATGCCATTACTGGAAGTAAGCGCCCACCACAACATTATGGAAGATTTCGAAAGCCTGGAACGTACCGATGGCCGCCAAATTGAAGGAGTTAAAGTAATAAACCGTCACACAACAGATGTAAAACCACGCGAGCTCACTTCGGTAAACATCGACTACAAACAAATGGGCGTTGGTGGCGACAACAGCTGGGGAGCATGGACACATGATAAATATCGTTTGACAGAAAAAAACTATAGCTATTCATTCAAAATGTGTGCAATTTCTTCCGGCGATGATGCGCAGAAGTTGACGAAAGTACAATTCTAAAAAAAATCCACCGAAGCCAAAGGCTCACTGGTATCAGGATGCCATCCGTTTACGTTTTGCAAACACGGATGGCATCCTTTTTTTTAGCTCAAAAAATCAATTTAAACCATTTGTATAATGAAGTTAGCATAAAATATTTTGTGACGTTTTTGAGTTTCGCCTAGACAAAAAACCGAGGCAGCCAAAGCTCTGTTAATAATTTGCAAGGCAACAAGCCGGAGTCAATAAAAATCATAACGAATAAAAATTCAGGGGAAACAGAGTAAGCGATTTCAGCAAATAAAAATAACTTTGCGTCAAATTAGAAAAATGGCAATTAAAAACTTTACATATTTGCTTTTGTTGCTTATTTACCTGGTGTTTCCGGTAGTTTTAAGCACGCAAAAAAAAGTGCCTTTTGTGTTCAAACTCAGGTACAGTTTACCTGCCACTATTTTTGCAGGAGCCATCTTTGTTATGTGGGACATTCGCTTCACCGAGCTGGGAATATGGAGCTTTAATTCGGAATACCTCACCAACATTCAGCTAATGCAGATTCCGGTTGAAGAGTGGCTTTCATTTTTAATTATCCCCCTTTCATCGGCTTACATTTACGAATGGCTAAAAATCAGGTTTGAGAACTTCGAAAAACCCAATGCTTTTGTGGTCGTCAGCCTTGTTTTGTTTATTTTGAGCGGAATTCTGGCCTATTTCTTCCGCAGAAATATGTTTACTTTTTTCACCTTCTCTTTGCTGGCAATTTATCTCGGCTATACTGTTTTCAGAAACCGCTTTAAAAAATTTTATACTAAATTTTACCTGGCTTATTTCATTTCGCTGCTACCATTTTTTATGGTTTCATCACTTTTGAATTCCCTGCCCATTCAGGTATATAATCCCGACCAACTTATTGGCATGGCATTACTGGGGGTTCCTGTGGAAAAATTTGGATACCTTTATTTACTGCTTCTTATTACAATTACAATACACGAATACCTGAGCCAGCGCCAGTATTAATAATTCTACTAAAAAATGATTCTAATTTATAATCTTGGAATATTTGCTTACAGCTTAATGATTCGGCTGGCAGCACTCTTTAATCAGAAAGCTAAATTTATGATTGAAGGCAGAAAACAGTGGCAGAGCAACCTTCTGGCAACGGTTGACAAAAACAGTCGCTATCTCTGGTTTCACTGTGCATCGCTTGGAGAATTCGAGCAAGGAAGGCCAGTAATTGAAGAGATAAAAAAACAATTCCCGGAGTACAAAATTGCACTAACTTTTTTCTCTCCCTCGGGTTATGAGATAAGAAAAAATTACGATGGCGCCGACATTGTTTGCTACCTCCCAATGGACAGCAAAAAAAATGCACGCCAGTTTCTCGACATTCTAAAACCCCAAAAAGTATTCTTTGTAAAATACGAATTCTGGTATCATTTTATTACCGAATTAAAAAACCGACAAATACCTCTTTACATCATTTCAGCAATTTTTAGAGAAAATCAGCACTTCTTTAAAAATACACCCTGGGGGAAATGGTATCGAAAAATGTTGTTCAGTTTCGAACACCTTTTTATTCAGAATGACACCTCAGCCGGGTTACTAAAAAAAATAGGCATCCGTAATTTCACCATATCAGGAGATACACGTTTCGACCGCGTGGCAGAAATTGCACGTGGTGCAAAAAAATTCGAGATTGTTGAAAAGTTCAGGGGCAATAATGTAACCCTGATTGCCGGCAGCACCTGGAAGCCTGACGAAGAGCTACTTACCACGTTTATAAACAATAGCAACAACACAAAATTTATTATAGCTCCGCACGAGGTCTCCCCTGTTAACATTAACAGAATTCACCAACTGCTGAAAAAAACGGCCATTTCGTTCAGCAAAGCCCAAATCTCCAACATTAGCAACTACGATGTACTAATTATTGATTCTATCGGAATTCTTTCGTCGCTCTACCAATACGGAGACATTGCCTATATTGGAGGTGGTTTTGGTGTCGGCATCCACAATATTTTAGAAGCGGCAACTTTTGGCCTGCCGGTTTTCTTTGGGCCCAATTACAAAAAATTTAAAGAAGCCACCGATCTGGTTGAAGAAAAAGGCGCATTTTCGGTGCAAAATTACAACGATTTAACAAGCGCTTTAACCTTACTTCTTTCCGACACAAAAAAGCTGAAAAAAGCAGCAGAAATCAGCAAAAATTATGTAGAAAAAAATGTGGGTTCCACAACGCTCATCACAAAGAAAGTTTTTAACAAGTAAGGGGAAAATATCCGTTTTTTGTTAGCAATTTTTACGTCAAAAAATTGCCTTTTTATATCCAAAAATCTTGGTGGCAAAATTTTTCTATCGTAACAAAAATTTCTCTTTTTGGTAAACTTTTATTAACTATCAAACATATTAAGCACTGATTATAATGCTGATAACAGTATAAAGTTGATAACTTTTATTTCTTTTGCAGAAATATATTGCCCAAATTTTTGTTTTCTGCCCTATCTTGCATTAACAATTAAGTTAAGACGAAAAAAACCTATATACTCAAAATTACATTCTATTAATTTAAATTCACTTACAAAAAATATGGCAGCAAACGAAGTAACTGTAAAGGCCACAACAGGCAAAAAAATTTACACTCAGGAAGAAGCAATAAAAGCTTCGCTAGAGTACTTCAATGGAGATGATTTAGCAGCAAGAGTTTGGGTAAATAAATATGCCCTAAAAGATTCTTTCGGGAATATTTTTGAATTGACACCCGAAGACATGCACCGGAGACTGGCCAAAGAAATTGCCAGAGTTGAGAACCGCTACCAGAATCCTTTAACCGAAGAAGAAATCTTCAGCGTCTTAAAAGATTTTAAATATATCGTACCACAGGGTGGCCCAATGACCGGCATTGGGAATAAATACCAGGTGGCATCGCTTTCAAACTGCTTTGTTATTGGAAACGATGGCGCTTCTGACTCGTATGGCGGAATTATGAAAATTGATCAGGAGCAGGTTCAGTTAATGAAACGCCGTGGCGGAGTTGGTCACGACTTATCACACATTCGCCCCAAAGGCTCGCCGGTAAAAAACTCGGCACTAACATCAACCGGCATTGTTCCTTTTATGGAACGCTACTCGAACTCAACACGCGAAGTGGCACAAGATGGACGCCGCGGAGCACTTATGCTTTCGGTTTCGGTTAAACATCCCGACTCGGAAAGTTTTATCGACGCAAAACTGGAACAAGGAAAAGTTACCGGAGCCAACGTTTCGGTTAAAATTCAGGACGATTTTATGAAAGCTGTTGAAGCAGGAACTTCCTACCAGCAGCAATACCCCATTAACGGAGAACCGGTTTACACAAAAGATACCGATCCTTCCAAAATCTGGAGCAAAATTGTAAAGAATGCCTGGAAATCGGCTGAGCCTGGAATTCTATTCTGGGATACCATTATTAACGAATCAGTTCCCGATTGTTATGCTGACCTTGGCTACCGCACTATTTCGACCAACCCATGCGGCGAAATTCCGTTGTGTCCATACGACAGTTGCCGTTTACTGGCAATCAACCTATTCTCGTATGTAGAAAACCCCTTTACAAAGGAAGCCAAATTTAATTTCGAATTGTTCAAAGAGCACGTTCACTACGCACAACGTATTATGGACGATATTATCGACCTCGAACTGGAAAAAATTGACGCCATTCTTGATAAAGTAGCTGCCGACCCTGAAAATGAAGATATAAAGTTTACCGAAAGAAACCTTTGGAACAACATAAAAAATAAAGCCAGCGAAGGCCGCCGTACCGGTATTGGAATTACAGCCGAAGGCGACATGCTTGCTGCCCTTGGCTTACGTTACGGAAGCGAAAACGCGACTGATTTTTCAGAAGAGATTCACAAAACTATTGCACTTGAAGCATATCGTTCGTCGGTTTATCTCGCAAAAGATCGTGGTCCTTTTGAAATTTACGATGCCGGGCGCGAGAAAAACAATCCGCTTATTAACCGAATTAAAGATGCCGACCCAGACTTGTACGAAAAAATGGTAAAATATGGCCGTAGAAATATTGCCTTACTTACCATTGCCCCAACCGGCACTACAAGCTTAATGACACAAACCACCTCCGGAATTGAACCTGTATTTCTGCCCGTTTACAAACGCCGTAGAAAAGTAAATCCGAACGACAAAAATGTTCGTATTGATTTTATTGACGAAGTGGGCGACCACTGGGAAGAATACACCGTTTTCCACCACAAGTTTAAAACCTGGATGGAAATGAATGGAATTGACACCAGTAAAGAATATTCGCAAGAAGAGCTGGATAAATTTGTTGAAAAGTCGCCTTATTACAAAGCAACTTCGAATGATGTTGACTGGCTAAACAAGGTTCGCATGCAGGGAAAAATCCAGAAATGGGTAGACCATTCCATTTCGGTAACCATTAACCTGCCTGCCGAAGCAACTGAAGAACTTGTTGACAATTTATATTTCGAAGCCTGGAAGAGCGGCTGTAAAGGAGTAACCGTATACCGCGACGGCTCTCGTTCGGGAGTTCTTATCTCGAATGACTCTGACAAAAAGAAAAAAGTAAGTGGTTCATTTCCAACCAAGCGTCCTGAAAAACTTGAAGCCGATGTTGTTCGCTTTCAGAATAATAAAGACAAATGGATTGCCTTTATTGGATTAATGGATGGAAAACCCTACGAAATCTTCACAGGGTTACTCGATGATGAAGATGGAATACTTCTCCCACGCTCGGTAACAAAAGGCACCATTATTAAAAGCCGCGAAGGCGAAGAATCGCGTTACGACTTTCAGTACACCAATAAACGGGGATACAAAACAACCATTGAAGGGCTTTCGCATAAATTCAATCCGGTTTACTGGAACTATGCAAAATTAATTTCGGGAACTTTACGCCACGGAATGCCAATTCATAAAATTGTTGAGCTGGTTACCAGTCTCCAGTTGGATAACGATACCATTAACTCGTGGAAAGCAGGTGTTGCCCGTGCATTGAAAAAATACATTGAGGATGGCACAAGAGCAGATGGCACAAAATGTGGCGAATGTGGTTCGGACGATGTTGTGTACCAGGAAGGATGCTTAACTTGTCTTACTTGTGGATGTTCGAAATGCGGCTAGCAATTAAGAGTATTAAAATATTAAAACCAGAATCTGTTTAGGTTCTGGTTTTTTATTGGCTAAAATTTAAACTGTATTTGTTACTTTAAGCTTTGCAGATATTACCCAATCGATACATAACACCTCCTGTGGTATTTACAATTCAGAAACAAAAAAAGGCGCAACCTAAAGTTACGCCTGAGTTATAATAGCATTGATCCTATTTTTATGCTTCAATCATAGCTTTATAAGCATCGGCATCCAAAAGCTTTTCAAGCTCTGCTGCATCGGTAATATTAACTTTAATCATCCAGCCCTCGCCATAAGGATCTTTGTTCACCAACTCAGGATCGTCGGCTAAAGTTTCGTTAACTTCGGTTACTTCACCCCCAACTGGCATAAACAAGTCGGAAACAGTTTTTACAGCCTCAACTGTACCAAAAGTTTCACCTTTTGCCAGTGTCTCGCCTTCCGTTTCAATTTCAACAAAAACAACGTCACCTAATTCGCCTTGAGCAAAATCAGTTACACCAACAATGGCAACATTACCTTCAACACGCACCCATTCGTGGTCTTGCGTGTATTTTAATTCTGCAGGAATATTCATAATGAAATGATATTAAGATTTTTGCCAAAATTAAAACTTTTTACCGAATTTTGCATGGCTTCAAATCATTGATTTCCCTGATTTTTGTCGTAATTTGAGCCAAGTATCTGATTTTATTTGTTGCTTTTTGTATTATTGCATAAACTAGTAAAGGAATGTTTTCGACGAAAGTAAAATCATTAAAAGAGTTAAACACTGCAGCAGAAGCATTAGTGAAACAATTTGCTGAAGAACGTGTGTTTGCGTTTTATGGAAAAATGGGCGCAGGCAAAACCACTTTTATCCAGGCAATATGCCGGGCACTAAACTCCAACGACAATGTTACCAGTCCCACATTTGCCCTAATTAACGAGTACAACACTGCACAGCTCGATTCCATTTTCCATTTCGACTTTTACCGGATAAAAGATATCGAAGAAGCTTTTGACCTGGGTTACGAAGACTATATCTATAGCGGTAGTTACTGCCTGATAGAGTGGCCTGAAATGATTGAACCACTTCTTCCTGAAAAAATAGTTAAGGTAAAAATTGAAGTACAGAACGATGATACGCGAACAATAAGTGCTGAAATTATTTAATTCGGGAATCTATACCATCAAGCTTCCTGCTTTTTTTCTTTGAAAACTACGGTTTTGCTTGTAAATTCGGAGATACAAAAAATAATACATAATTTTCAGCTATGGAAAAGGCGAAAGACAAGGTCTCTATATCTAAAAACATGCTACTGCCCAAAGAGGAAATGCTGGAGGTGAAAACGAAAGGGCAACGAATTAAAATTGGCATTCCGTCTGATTACTCCAAAGTTGAACACCGTGTTCCGCTTACCCCTCAGGCAGTTGACCTGCTGGTTTCGTACGGACACGAAATACTGATTGAAAAAAATGCGGGGAAGTCGGCAAGCTACACCAACGATGCTTATAAAAAAGCCGGAGCAACAATTGTCGAAACCAAAGAAGAAACATTTCAGTGCGATATTATTTTGCGGATTGCACCTTTTAGCTGCGAAGAAATTGATAAGCTACGTGGCAACCAGGTAATTATATCAAACATGCAGATTCAGGCACATTGCACTGAATCCATCCAGAAAATGATGCAAAAAAAGGTGACCACCATTGCCTTCGAATACCTGGAAAATGAAGATGGTTTTTTGCCTTTTGTACACCAAATGAGCCAGATTGCCGGAGTAACATCCATTACCATAGCCAGCGAATATTTAAGCAATTCGCGAAATGGCAAAGGTGTTTTATTTGGCGAAGTTACAGGCGTTACCCCTGCCGAATTAGTAATTATTGGCACCAGCACTGCCGCCGAATATGCAGCAAGAGCTGCACTTGGACTGGGTATTTTTGTTAAGGTTTTCGACACCTCAGTGTACGAACTCAGCAAGCTGGAAGAAAAATTAGGACGCCGTATTTTTACATCGGTTTTCTATCCAAAAGTTCTGCGAAAAGCACTCGTCTCGGCCGATGCCGTTATTGGCGCCACGTCATTCAACACCCCTCCTAAATTTAAAGTCAGCGAAGATCTGGTGAAACAAATGAAAGAAGGCTCGGTAATTATCGATCTTAATGTTAGTCAGGGAGGTTGCTTCGAAACATCGAAATGTACCGATTTTAACAAACCCACCTATGTAAAACATGGCGTTGTTCACTATTGCGTGCCCAACACTCCATCTCTGGTAGCCCGCACTGCATCCATCTCAATGAGCAATATTTTAATTCCTATTTTGCTGGCCATTGGCGATAATGGTGGAGTCGACAACTACATTAAAGTTTCAAAAGGATTCCGCAAAGGTGTATACATTTATCACGGCATATTAACCAACCCCGATGTAGGAAGAACTTTTAATATTCAGGCTAAAGATATTAATTTGCTGTTGGCAGTATTTTAATTTATTAAAATCCGAGACGCCTGATGTTTAATACATTGAATAAAAAATACCCGTTTAACGACAACCTTAAGTTTAATGTTAGGTCGATAAGCTCGGTAAGCCTTGGCATTTTTTTATTCCTTTTATTTTTTCAGCCCTTCCCTATTCCAAATACTGATTTTAACAACCGGCTACTCATTTTGGCTACCTTTGGAGCCATTACTCTGGTATTGCTCAGCCTCTTCCGCCTGGTTATCCCATCCCTATTTTCCCGGGCTTTTTCAGAAGAAAACTGGACTATAAAAAAAGAAATCATCATCGACCTGCTATTTGTAATATTCAACTCAGTAGCTTTTACCTTTTTTGCCCGTTATGTTGGGCAGATAACTATCACATTTCATGTTGTAATTATTCTTGTTATCATCTCAATTGCAGCTGCAACAATTTTGGTGGTAACTAACCAGTTCAATTTATTAAAGAAACAGGTAGTAGAACTCACTTCGCAAAAAACAGAGGAAGAAGAGATGGAACTGCTACCCGACGCCCTAATTCAATTCGAATCGGAAAACAAATCAGAATATTTTGAATTGTTTCTGGAACAAATCATGCTGATAAAGTCGGCCACCAATTACATTGAGGTAATTTACAAAGAAGATGAAAAGGTGCGCAAAAGACTCATTCGAAACACCTTGAAAAATACCGAAAAACTTCTAGCAGTTTACCCCAATATGCTTCGTTGTCACCGCTCATACCTGGTGAATAAATACTTCATCCAAAAAGTAACCAAAGGCACCGATGGACTAATTCTGCACTTGTTCGATTATCCGCACGAAATCAATGTTTCGCGACAATATGTACTAAAGGTAAAAGAGGCACTAAAAGCCAGCTAATAGCTTCTGACAAGGCTTTTGGGATGTTTGCCATTCGTTCCCGATAAACGTTATTCCTCCCAAAATTCCAGCATTAATCCCTATTACGTGGTCTAAATCCCAATTTCTTTTCAATCCTAAAAAACACCCCGAACTTTGTTAGAAAAGTAAAAACAAGCATAATGAATATCCTATTGGTTTACCCGGAATACCCCGATACTTTTTGGAGCTATAAACATGCCCTTAAATTTGTTTCGAAAAAAGCAGCTTATCCTCCACTGGGTTTAATTACCGTAGCTTCGCTTTTACCTCCCGACTGGGAGAAAAAACTCGTTGATATGAACATTGAGAAGCTGCATATGGAAGATATTTTGTGGGCCGATTATGTGTTTATCAGTGCTATGAGTACACAAATCCGTTCGGCAGTTCATGTAATCGACCGTTGCAAAGCTCTGCTAAAACCGATTGTTGCAGGAGGCCCCCTTTTTACTGCTGACTACGAAAAATTCGAGGAAGTAGATCACCTGGTTTTAAACGAAGCAGAAATTACACTTCCTGTGTTTCTTGAGGACTTAAAAACGGGCGACACAAAACACATTTACCAAACCAATGAATTTGCCAATTTAGAAGAATCACCTCTCCCCGATTATTCCTTAGTTAAAATGGGGAAATACACATCGAAGAGCATTCAGTATTCGCGGGGCTGCCCGTTTAATTGTGAGTTTTGCGACATTACCGCTTTGCTTGGGCATAAATGCAGAATAAAAAGCACAACACAGATTATTCGGGAATTGCAAAACCTGTACGACTTAAAATGGAAAGGCAACTTATTTTTTGTGGACGATAATTTTATAGGAAATAAGAAATTCCTGAAAACCGAATTGCTGCCGGCAATCATCGGTTGGATGGAAAAACATAAATTTCCCTTTCATTTCACCACCGAAGCATCGATAAATCTGTCGGACGATAGTGAATTGATGAAACTGATGACAAACGCAGGTTTTTTAAACGTTTTTATTGGCATTGAGACGCCAGAAGAAATGGGTCTTGAAGAATGCCATAAAACACAAAATATCAACCGTAACCTTATCGAGAGCGTGAAGAAAGTACAGCACGCAGGCATGGAGGTTTTGGGTGGTTTTATCATTGGTTTCGACAGCGACACGCCGAACATATTTCGCCAGCAAATCGATTTTATTCAGAAAAGTGGAATTATATCGGCCATGATTGGTATGCTAAATGCCCCAACAAAATCGCAATTGTACAAACGACTAAAAACTGAAGGCCGCATACTGGAAAAATGGACAGGCGACAACACCAGTACTGCCATGAATTTTATTCCTAAAATGAATAAAAAAGACCTGGTTGCCGGATTTAATGAGGTAATTAAAAATGTATACGGCGGTAAACTTTTTTACCAACGGGTACAAAACTTCCTAAAAGACTTCCATCCGGTGATGAAGAATAAAAACAAAATGAACCTTACCAATGTAATGGCATTTGTAAAATCGATTTTTATTATTGGCATCTTCGATAGCAACCGAAAATATTACTGGCAGTTGTTTTTCTGGAGTTTGTTTCACCGACCCGATTTATTCCCAATGGCCATTACTTATTCTATTTATGGATATCATTATAAAAAATCGTATGCTAAAATATTTTAAAAGATTTCCTGCGCCCCACAGCAATTAAGACAAGAGTGTTCAATAAAACATCCATTTCTAAACAGAAAATTTCTGTTCTGCCTTCGTTAAACTGACAGTTTTAATCGGCGCTTACAACAATTGTCATCGAAATGCCCTCAACCACAATTTCTCCGGAAACAGGATTACCCAGGCCCTCTTCATTAATAAGGTTGCCAGCAGCAACAATTTTGTAGTTTCCTTGCGGCAGCGGAATGGAAATTTCTTTTTCGTTTCCATTGAATACAAGAATTATATGTTGCCACGTATCGCCTGCCGACTTTCCATCGAGGCAATAGGCCACAACACCAATCTGATAATCTGTACAAAAACTAAGATCACGTCGAACTTGCTCAGCCAGCGGAATACGGAATGCCGGATGCTTTTTTCGTAACTCGATTAGTTTCTGATAATAGTTAAAAACATCGATGTAGGTATTTTTTCGGCTCCAGTCGATTTGATTCACCGAGTCGGGCGATTTATACGAATTGCCATTACCATTCTTGCTTCTGCAAAAATCAACACCGGCGTGCAAAAGAGGCACCCCCTGCGAGGTAAGCACCAAAGCTCCGGCAAGCTTCACCCTTTTGCGCAATTCCTCATCGCTGGCCTTTGGCAAACTAAATTTCAGCTTATCCCAAAGGGTGTAATTATCGTGACACGAAACGTAGTTAATACATTGGTCGGGCTCCTCTGCCCATGCACCTGCGGCCGATTCGATGTAGCCATAATTTAACTGCGGATGGTATACCGCGGCGGTAATTCCAAACTTTATTGCTTCTTCGCGTAAAACCAGGCCACTTACAAAACCTTTCGATTTCTTATCTCCATGATTTCCTTTTAAAGCATCCCTGAAATCGTCGTTAAAACCGGCTATACCTTTCATTTTCCGGGTATTTTGTTTTACCGCCCGTTCTTCTTCGGGCATAGGACTGTAATCGGCAGCCCAGCCTTCACCGTATAAAAACACGCCCGGGTCGAATTTATTGAGACTTTTTCGAATTTTTTTCAGGGTATGAATGTCAAGAATTCCCATTAAATCAAAACGAAAACCATCTATGTGGTACTCTTCAATCCAAAACTTAAGAGAATCGATAATATATTTACGAACCATCTCGCGTTCCGATGCAATTTCGTTACCACATCCCGAAGCATTTGCAAAACTCCCATCGCGCTGCTGACGATAAAAATAGCCTGGTACAACCTGGTTAAATACCGACTCTTTGGTGTAATAAGTATGGTTAAACACCACATCCAGAATTACACCAATCCCATTGTCGTGCAGGGTTTTTACCAGTTCCTTAAATTCAAGGATACGTTTTCTTCCGTCGTAGGGATCGGACGAATACGAACCTTCGAGGGCATTAAAATGCTGCGGATCGTATCCCCAGTTATAACTTTCAAGAGGTTTCTCTTCGTTAATCGTAGCAAAATCGTTTACCGGAAGCAAATGCACATGTGTTACGCCCAACTCCTTAAGGTGAGCCAGTCCGGTTTTTACGCCTTCCTGCGAAAGGGTATCAGGCTCTGTGAAGCCAAGAAATTGGCCTTTGTTTTTTATGCCCGAATTTTTGTCGATAGAAAAATCGCGCACATGGGTTTCGTAAATAACGGCTTCAGTAAAACTTTTATATCGCGGACCGTTATCGTAAATCCAACCTTCAGGGTTTGTTTTGTTCGAATTATAAATCATCCCGCGCAAACCGTTCACTCCCACGCAACGTGCATAAATATCCGGTGCTTCATCCAGCCAGTCTCCATCGTTTACACGAAAGGTATAAAACTTTCCGTCGTAATCACCGGTTAAAACAGTCGACCAAATCCCATTTTCCTTTTTCTGAAGATTGGTTTTAAAGAAAGCTTCGCCACCCACGCCATCTTTGTACAGGCGAAATTCAACCATCTGAGCCGTTGGTGACCAAATATTTACAAATATCTTTTCGGGTGTCCAATAAACGCCCAGTTCGTTTTTCTCATACGAAGGATAAGTTGAAAAATCGATGTGGTTAAACTTCCAGCTTCTCATTAAAATTTTATCAGTGTTTTACGCAAATAAACAGCCTTACTTCCCAATTTCTTCCCGCTCACATCGCGCAAATAAATTTTGGCTTTCGGGTATTTTTTAAGGCTTTTATCATGTCCGTAAAAACGGGTTAAGTCGATTTGCAGTGTATGAGATTTTCCTTTTTCAAGAAACAAAGGATAAAACGTACGGTTCTCCATTCCTTTAATCTTGAATTTGCGTTTCAGCCAAAAATTATCGAATTCCAAAAGTGGCTGATCTAAATCAATATCCGAATTACCGGTATTTTTAACCGAAAGTCTTAAACTATCCGGATAATAAAGGGCATCCTTGCTCAATTCAATTTGCACCTTCAGGTGCTTGAAAAGCGGCTTTCTTTTTTTCTCCCTGGTTTTGCCAGAAGGTTTTATCGAAAAAGCCAAAACAGCAGTTATTGCAGCAACAACAAGAAATACCCAAAATAATTTATAGCCTTCAGGGCCAATCTCGTTTTGGCAAAATGCATATTGCGATACCAACAATAAACAAACAAGTAAAAAACCTTTTCTCATTCACTTTTATTTGGGGAGTAAAAGTAGCAGTTTTTTCTGCCCCAAAGATATTTTGAGCTTCCTGGATAATCTTTCTTAACATGTGCGCCTTAATCGAAACCATAAAACACAACTTATAGTCAACACCTTAACCCTTTTCTCTTTAAATTTTATGTTCTCCAGCAGTGCCACGCTCTTTTCGGTCATTACAAAATGCTCCATTGAACAGACCTAAAGCTCATTTCAAAATAAAATTAAGATAAGGCTTGCAAAGGCTATTTCAGCCCTGTGCCGCTTCCATTACAATACAAGTAAAATCAGGTTGCGGATTTTAATACCAAATAGATCATGAAATGCCACATATAAACTTATTCGTTTTCTCTTTATTGAAAGATTGTACCTTAGCTATAACTAGGCTAAAATTTTTCAACTCGATAAAACAAAAAAATAATTGGCGTATCCAATACACCATTTTATAGCGCGATTGATTTAAGCATAAAAATGCTTGCTTCAGATTGTAACATTTGTAACACAAGTACAACTAATACTAAATATTCAATTAACAAAAATTTAAATGAAACGTACTTTTATCATTACAGCCCTAATGCTGATTGCATTTTTAGGCACCCAGGCACAAACCTTAGAGAAAGTTTTAGACAAACACTACGAAGCTGCAGGCTATGAAAAAATAGCAAAAGTTAAGACCTTTGACATTACAGCAAAAATGAGCATGATGGGAATGGAAATACCCATGATGATTAAAGTAAAAAACCCAAATAAATTCAGAGTTGAAATGGATATGATGGGAAAGAAAACAATTAGTGCCTTCGATGGTGAAAAGGGCTGGATGATTAATCCAATGATGGGCACCGGTGTTCAGGATTTGGAAGGTGAGCAACTTAATCAAGCCATGGAAACTGCCGATATGGAA
This sequence comes from Draconibacterium sp., assembly GCA_041583785.1. GTDB lineage: Bacteria > Bacteroidota > Bacteroidia > Bacteroidales > Prolixibacteraceae > Draconibacterium. The sequence goes on from JBFHFE010000006.1 coordinate 156,535, forward strand.
GGCGAACTTTATAATTACGCCCAAAAAGGACACTCGGCCGAACTGATTGGAAAAGTAAATGCCGACGGGAAGGAAGCCTATAAAATTAAGCTTACCAATAAAAACGGACAGGTTAAAAACTATTTTATTGATGCCAACACCAACTTAATTTTAAAAGTAAAAGCCAAAGTTGAAGCCATGGGGCAAAGCGTAGAAATTGAAACCAAAATGTTGGAATACGAAAAAATTGATGGCATTCAGATGTCTAAAAAAATTGAGATGACTATGCCCATGGGAACACAAACGATTGTTATGGAAGAAATTAAACTGAACGAAGAAATCGACGATTCTGTTTTCGCCCGTCCGGCAAATTAGATACTTCGAAAAGATTTTAAAGGGGCGGATTTTCCGCCCTTTTTTTATGGTTCTTTTGCTACGAATCCGGGGTCAACAAAAAGTATTCAACCAGGAATTGATACGAATTCGGGATATATTGTGAATCATTAACCTCTGTTTTATGTAGTTTTAACATCTGTTAAAATTTTTTTTACTCAATTAATGTGAAATTTGCACACTATTAAAATCAATTTATATGAGATTTAGATTTTTACTTTTTACATCCGTTTTATTTTTCTTCGCATGTGGCCTGAAAGCGCAGAATCCTCTGAAAATTGGCCATGTTAATGTGCAGGAACTGGTGGAAGATCATCCGTCGATGGACAGCATAAAGGCTGTAATTGAAAAGGAGCAAAAAGAAATGGAAGAGCTATACTCCGAAATGCTGACCGAGCACGAAAACAAAATGAAAACTTTTGAAGCAGAAAGTAGTGGTTATTCCGATTTTGTTAGAAAAGCCAAACAAAAAGAAATAATGCAACTGGCACAAAAAATTCAGGATTATAACCAAAGTGCACAACAACAATTGCAACAACGCAACATTGAACTTATCCAACCGGTTTACGCCGAAATAAATCAGGAGATTACTAACGTAGCCGGCGCCGCAAATTTTAGTTATGTGCTGGACATCAGCAATGGCTCGGTTGCCTACATTTCGCCGGATAGCGAAGACATTACTCCTTTGGTATTGGAGCGGCTAAAAAAGTAGCAAAAAAGATTTAAAACCAAGACCTTCAAGGTTTTAAAACCTTGAAGGTCTGTATCTCACAGCTTATATTGAATTCTTTTTAATAAAGTCAATAATTTCTTGCTGATAACCAAAGGCCATACCAACCACGGTATCGGCAGCGCCGTAATACACGGCTATTTTTTCACCATCGCTAAGAGCAGCACACGGAAAAACTACGTTTGGCACATCGCCTGCCAACTCGTAGGGAGCAGCCGGAGCCAGTAAGTAAGGTTGTGTACGGTACAAAACTTTCGACGGATCTTCCAAATCGAGCAAAACAGCACCCATAGAATAACGGAATCCGTTACACGTGTTAATTACGCCGTGATAGAATTCCAGCCAACCATCTTTTGTTTTAATCGGCACCGAGCCTGCCCCAATTTTTGTACACTGCCATGCGCTTTTCTCAAACGGAGTAACTTTCATTACACAACGGTGTTCGCCCCAGTATTTCATATCAGGACTGTAACTTATGTAAATGTCGCCAAATGGGGTATGACCGTTATCGCTTGGGCGACTTATCATAGCATATTTCCCGTCAATTTTTTCGGGGAAAAGCACGCCATTCCGGTTAAACGGCAAAAAGGCATTTTCGCACTGATGGAAGGTTTTAAAATCGTAGGTATAGGCTATACCAATTGTTGGACCGTGGTAGCCGTTACACCAGGTTACCCAGTAACGATCTTCAATCCAAACCACACGAGGGTCGTATTTGTAATCCGACTCAATCATCTCGGTATTTCCGGCCACCATTTCGATTGGTTCGTGGTTGATGTCCCAGTTAATACCATCTTTACTAAACCCTGCAAAGATGTTCATTTGCACAGCTTTATTGTCGCAACGAAAAACACCGGCAAAACCATCTTCGAAAGGAACAACGGCACTATTAAAGATACTATTCGACGATGGAATATGGTAACGTCCTATCACCGGATTTTGCGAATAGCGCCACATTACATCGGTCGATCCTTGCGGACGCTCTTCAAAAGGGATATTTACTTTTGTTGTCATTGTATATTGTTTTTAGATATTAATAGTGAGACAGGAAACTACCCAATTTATTCCTCACCATCACAAATTTATTTTGCTTCATCGAGTTCTTGCTGTTCTTTGTTATCGGGGTGTCCGTAAGGTACAAAATAAGTGGCTAAAAATGCCGGAATTGTGGCAACTAACACCCATATAAAGAATATTTTATACCCCAGTAAGTCGCTGAGGTAACCACTTATCATTGAGGGAATCATAAAACCAAGGTTCATAATTCCGGTAGCAAAGGCGTAGTGCGCCATTTTATATTTTCCGGGTGCAACCTGTTGCATCATAAACAACATTAGTCCCACAAAACCAAAACCGTAACCAAAATATTCCAATACCACCCCTGTGCCTATAATATAAAAACTCTCGGGCTGCATAAATGCAAAATACGCATACACCGCAAAGGGGACATTAAAACAGGCAACCAAAAACATACGCGACTTTTTTAATCCTTTGCTTGCGATAAAATATCCTCCCAAAATCGAACCGATAACAAAAGCAGCTGCCCCAAGCGTTCCGTAAATCAAGCTATATTCTTTGGTTGATAAACCCAATCCGCCTTCGCTAACTTCGGCAATTGAAAATAAAGGTGCAATCTTAATTGCAAATCCTTCGGCAAAGCGATAAAGAACAATAAAGGCAATGTACCAGTAAACATGTTTTTTCTGAAAAAACGTTTTTAGTACATCTTTAAAAGTTGCCATTCCTTCTTTTAACGATTTTACTTCAGCGTTGGCAACATTCCCTTTGGGTAACATTCGCACATGGTACAAAGCCAGTGCAACCATTACAGCTCCAAAAGTAAACATAACAGAAACCCAGGCGTTTACAACACCCATTTGTTCTTCCAATGCTCCGGCAAGATACACAAGTGGACCGGCAGCTATAATTTTTGCAATGTTGTACGAAGCTCCCTGCCAGCCAATATATTTGGCCTGTAGTTTTGGAGTCAGCACATCGAGGTAAATTCCGTCGGTGGCAATATCGTTGGTGGCACCACTAAAAGCAATAACCCCAAGCAATGCAATAGATGTGGTAAAAAAACTATTAAGAGGTAGCGACAGAGCGATTAAAGCAAAAGTGATAGCTGTAATAAACTGCGAACCTACAACAAAGTATTTTTTCGATTTAAACATCTCGAGCACCGGACTCCAAAGTGGTTTTAAGGTCCATGGAAGAATTAATAATCCGGTCCAGAGAGTAATCTGTGTATCCGAGATATCCATGTTTTTATACATAATTGCCGAAGCCTGCGCAATAAATACAAATGGAAATCCCATGGCAAAATAAGCCGAAGGAACCCAAAATGCGGGTTTGGTTTGTTTTGTTTTTTCTTGTGACATCTATTATTTTTTAAATCTTCTTGATTAAAATGAGCTCCGAAATTACAATATTTTATTTTTTTACGAACTTTTGCGAGCGATTTTAAATTTTTTTACAAAGTTTTTAGGTCTTCTTTCGCAAAATCAATAATTTTAGCACAGAAAATTTAAAGCAAAAGCTATGAAGTATTTGATTGTTTCGATTGTGGCACTGGTATTTGCAATGAGTATGTTTGGCTGCTCGGCCGACAAAAAAACCAAAGCCGGAAAAACGGAGGTGAAAACCGAAAAAGAATATATGACTGTGGCTTATGTGGCAGGTTACCGCGACTTCGATTTTACCAGCATCGATGTTTCGGGCATTACGCATATTAATTACGCCTTTGGCAATATCCGCAACGACGAGGCGGTTTTCGACACAACAAAAATCGATGGCAAATACCTCACTCCAAATGATATTGTAAAGCTGAATAGCCTAAAATCGAAAAATCCAAAGCTGAAAGTTCTGGTTTCTATTGGAGGCTGGTCGTGGTCGAAAGGATTTTCGGATGCTGCGCTTACCGAAGCATCGCGCCTGAAGTTTGCCAAAAGTTGTGCCCGCTTTGTTAAAGAATATAACCTGGACGGCATTGATTTAGACTGGGAATACCCGAATCAGTCGGGCGCAGGAAATACTTATCGCCCCGAAGATGTACACAATTTTACACTTCTGCTAAAAGGCGTTCGCGCACAGTTGGACTTACTTTCAGAAAAAGAAAACAACGGTAAACATTACCTGCTAACCATTGCCACGGGTGCCGACAAAGAATATGTCGATAACGTGGAAATGAACGAGATACATAAATACCTCGATTTTCTGAATATTATGACTTACGACTTTTACAACGGATGGCACAAGGTTACCGGGCACCACAGCAACTATCTACCATCGGCAAAACCTGAGATGGACAAAAACAGTGTGGTAAACGCCGTTGATATGCATGTAAATGCCGGCTTTCCGGTGGAGAAAATAAACCTCGGCATTCCGTTTTACGGACGCATCTGGAAAGGCGTAAAGGCCGAAAATAACGATGTGCTTTTCAAAGAAGCCGAAACCGTAGGTATGGGAATCGACTACATTAATTTCTATCAGAATATAAATGCAAATGGCTACACCCGCTACTGGGACAATGTGGCAAAAGCTCCTTACCTGTGGAATCCGGATGAAAAAACTTTTATCTCCTACGAAGACGAAGAGTCGATAGCCCTGAAAATTGAATACCTGAAAAAGCGCGGTCTGGCAGGTGTAATGTTTTGGGAATACAGTGCCGACCACGATAAAAAGTTGCTAAAAAAAGTGATAAGTGACCTCAAATAAAAAGACACCTGCCAAGAGGCAGATGTCCTTTTTGATTGTGTTTGAGCAAACGAATTATTTATAAAAGGGGAGTATCAGATAGGTATAGAGAATGCAGCCTACACAAATTCCAAAGGCAAACTCCAGCGATGCAAAAAATGCTAATATTCCTCCTACAATAAGAGCTGGGATAGTTAATCCACTCAGAAAAAAGGCGGTAATTACCAGCATCATAACAAAACCTAAACGCGCAGCAAAAATCTTTGGTGCCTTATCAATTTGCTTGTCTGTTAAACCAAGCGTATTGCTTAGCCAATGACTGGTATAACTTACCGGACTGAATTTTACCTTTGTAAATGCCCTGATAAAAAAATCGGCCAATAGAAAAATAAAGAATAATTGAGAGTTAAAAATAAAACCTGATGCAAGTATAACAATTGCAACAAAGGCATTTAGCCGGGTAATTCGTTCATTAACTTTTTCATTCGAAATCGGACAAACTATTTGTTTCATAACAGCTCTTTGAATATTGTTTGAACAAATAAAATACTATTTACTCTTTTTCTAGTCACTTACCACAAAAGAAACCCTGTTTCTTGAAATAAAATTAACAAACACAGTATATTTCTTATAAAACTGTAAGGCCATCTGTGTATATTTGCATCTGTGTATTTGTTCAACTTTATTGAAGAAGTTCCTGATTTAAAAATGTAAATCCGGGGTTTTACTACCAATTTGATTATAATATACCGCATTGGACATACATATTGTTTTTCTGTTTGCACAGGGCGAGAAATGATAGATTAACCATAGCCAGGGTATTATAACTAACGACATAGTAACGAAAAAGAATCACTTTACAGGCAGCATTTCGTGGTCAATTGGGCTTAACACCCTGGAAGAGAACAATACCAGTATTACAGAAAGATGAGCCTTATTGATTAACAATTTTAATGGTATGAAACGAGCATGAGAAATATTCACACATTGGCGAGCTATTCAAATCATGCGAGTTCCATCTTATTCCATAGAAAACAAACAATTTTAATAAGATGAAAAAAATTACAGTACTATTCGCAGGCATTTTTATAATGAACTGTGTTTTTGCCCAGGAGAAACAACCTGCCAAACCCGTTTTTAAAGATGGAGAGGCACAAATTGTGAAAGAATTTGAAGATCCCGACCGCTGGATTCGCGAAGATCTTTGGGTTGAAACTGAGTTTGATTCCGATGGAGATGGGCGGCCCGACCGAATGCACGTCGATGTAACCCGTCCTCGTCAAACAGAAACAGAAGGGCTTAAACTTCCGGTTATTTACAATTCCAGCCCCTACTTTGCCGGGACATCAGGTAGTAACCCCGATTATTTCTGGGATGTTAATCATGAAATCGGAGAGCCAGGTAAACCATTAAATAATCCGCCGGAAATTACGCGGCGCGGCGAACGGCCGATAATCTCAAAAGGACACGTGGCCACCTGGGTGCCTCGTGGATATATTGTGGTGCACTCTTCATCGCCGGGAACAGGGCTGTCCGATGGCTCACCAACGGTTGGGGGAGATAACGAATCGCTGGCACCAAAGGCTGTAATAGACTGGTTGTGCGGCCGCGCCAAAGGCTATATTACCCGCACCGGAAACGAGGAAGTTACAGCATACTGGTGTAGCGGGAAAGTTGGAATGACCGGAACATCGTACAACGGAACAATTCCGCTTGCTGCTGCAACAACCGGTGTTGAAGGTCTGGAGGCCATTATTCCGGTGGCACCCAATACATCGTATTACCACTATTACCGTTCAATCGGCCTGGTGCGCTCTCCGGGAGGATATTTAGGCGAAGACATCGACGTATTGTTTAATTTTATCCACAGCGGCGATTTAGAAAAAAGAGCCTATGCCCGCGAGCACGTTCGCGATACCGAAATGAAAAACAATATGGACCGCATAACCGGCGATTACAATGACTTTTGGGCGGGTCGCGATTACCTTAACGACATGGAGCCAATGAAGGCTGCCCTGTTAATGTCGCATGGTTTTAACGATTGGAATGTAATGCCCGAGCACAGCTTCAGAATATACGAAGCAGCCAAAGCAAAAGGTCTTCCCTGTATGATTTACTACCACCAGAACGGCCATGGCGGCCCACCACCTCTATCGATGATGAACCGCTGGTTTACGCACTATTTGTTTGGCATTGACAATGGCATTGAAAAAGATGCCCGAGCCTGGATTGTGCGCGAAAACGACGATAAAAGTAATCCGACTCCCTACGCCGATTTCCCAAATCCCGATGCAACACCTATACGGTTTTACCTGACCAATGGTGCCCCCGAAAAAGGCAACCTGGTAATTTATAAACCGGCAATTGTTGGAAAAGAAACCCTGATTGACAATTATTCTTTTTCTTCGGAAGCATTGGCGCAAGCCGAAAATACCGAGCACCGCCTTATGTATGTTACTCCTGTGCTGAAAGATGATATACACATTTCGGGGAAAGCAAAAATTACGATAAAAGCAGCCAGCAGTAAACCGGCAGTAAACCTTTCGGTATATTTGGTTTCATTGCCCTGGAACAATAATCGGGGTGCAAAAATTACCGATAATATTATTACCCGCGGCTGGGCCGATTTACAGAATTACTCATCGCTTACTGAAAGTGAGCCCCTGAAACCCGGTAAATTTTACGAAATGACTTTCGAGCTACAGCCCGACGACCAGATTATTCCGGCAGGACAGCAAATTGGTTTAATGATTTTCTCGAGCGACAAAGATTTTACCCTGCATCCCAAACCCGGCACAAAACTTACTGTCGATTTGAAAAATACCAGCATAACCATTCCCGTTGTTGGCGGGAAAGATGCTTTTATAAACGCGGTGAAATAACAACATGCGAAAAGGATAACGAGATGGCAGAGAAACAGAATTTTCTGCCTCTCCCTCGCCTTCCTCTCCTCACGCAACTACGGACGATTCATTCGCGGCAACTGCCTGCGTTTCTGGTTCTCTCCGAAGCCTGGGAGAATAAAAAAAAGCATCAATTCTCACGCCCGCTCTATCGTAACGTTGTATGCCGTATTTCTCTTTCCTTCATCGGCAAAAAACGATAAGCTCCTCATTTTCTTTTTCCTTTTAAACCCTGCAACTTTTTTTAATGTCCATCTCAGCAACAGTAACTCTAAACTTTTTTTATTTCCTTTAAGGAAAATCAATTAAATCGAAACCATGAAACCGCTACCATCTTTTTTATATGTACTTGCAATTCTTCTTTTAGCTTCGTGTAACGACATTTCGCAATGGAGAGGCCCTGACCGCAGTGGCATTTATCCGGAAACAAATTTGCTGAAACAATGGCCAGACAATGGCCCGGAGTTTATTGTAAAAATCGAGAATATTGGCAAAGGCCTATCGCAGCCCATAGTCTACAAAAATATTATTTATGTTACCGGTCTTAAATCCGATTCACTCGATGTTCTTTCGGCTTTCAACATGAAAGGAAAACTGCTTTGGGAAAAAGTTTACAGTCCTGCCTGGATGCGGAATTATCCCGAATCGCGCGGAACACCAACCATCGAAGACAACCGTATTTACCTGGTAGGAGGCATGGGTAACCTGGTATGCCTGAGCACAAAAAACGGGGATATTATTTGGGAACAGCACCCCTTAGCTGATTTCGAAGGAAAATGCCAGCACTGGGGAAATGTGGAATCGGTATTACTAACCGACAAAGCAGCCCTGTATGTTACCGGTGGAGAAAAAACCACGGTGGTGGCCTACAATAAAAAAACAGGCAAACTCCTTTGGAAAACAAAAAGTATGGGCGGCGCAAAATCCTATGCCTCATCGTCGCTGATTGAGTGGGGCGGGTTAAGCATCGCTCTGGTACAAACCTCCAACGATTTAATTGGTATCGATGCCAGTAACGGAGATGTACTTTGGAGTTACAACACCATTCAGTACCACACAAAAAAAGGAAAGGGCGAAGGAGCAAACACTCCCCTGTTTCATAACGGCGAAATATTTATAACCTATGGTAACGACCAGCCTGGATTGCTTTTTAGCCTGTCGGACGATGCCAAGACCATTGCTCTGAAATGGCAAAACGATGTGCTCGACACCCATCATGGCGGGCTGGTTCTGCTCGATGGTGTAATTTACGGCTCCACAATGATTGACAATGTACGCGGACAATGGGCGGCTGTTGACTGGCAAACCGGTCGTACCCTCTGGGATAAAAAGTGGTTCACCAAAGGCTCGATAATTGCTGCCGACGGTATGCTATACCTCTACGAAGAAAAACGGGGCAATGTGGCGCTGGTAAAACCCGACACCACCGATTTGAAAATAGTCAGTACATTCCAGATAAATGACGGCGAAGGGCCGCACTGGGCACACCCCTCTATTTACAATGGCAAATTATTTATCCGCCATGGCAGCGTTCTGATGGTATACGCAATAAAATAATAGCAGGTATTTCTGTTTCCAACTAATCTTTCGTTTTGGCCGACAACAATGCCATGCGCCTAATAACCCGGGTTATTTCTTTTTCTACCAAAAGTTAAGAATGTATAAGCATTTTAATTCCAGACAAGCAAAATGACGTGTCATTTCACAATTTTATTAAAATTGTCTTTGCAACTCAAGCGTTTTCTACCAAATTGTTTCCAGTAAGCCAATTATTGATTAAAAAATAAATATATGACACCAATTATCCGTTTTTTAGGTAGATTAATAACTACTGTGCTGTTTACAGCTCTAATCGTCCACATTGCAGGAGCGCAGAGTTCGAAATACAAAGAGGAAATCTACAAGCGAGCAAAAGAAGTTGAACCCAAAGTAATTGAATGGCGCCGCGATATTCATGCTCATCCCGAGCTTAGTAACCGCGAATTCCGAACCGCCGAGCTTGTGGCCAAACACCTTGAATCGTTAGGAATGGAGGTAACAACCGGAATTGCGCATACCGGAGTAAAAGCCGTATTAAAGGGAGGACATCCGGGACCGGTAATCGCACTCCGTGCCGACATGGATGCCCTACCGATCACCGAGCGCACTGATGTGCCCTTTGCCTCAAAAGTAACCGATATGTTTAACGGCGTTGAAACCGGGGTAATGCATGCCTGTGGCCACGATGCCCACACCGCCATTTTAATGGGAGCTGCAGAACTTCTGTCCTCAATGAAAGACGATTTAAAAGGAACCGTGGTATTTATTTTTCAACCTGCCGAAGAGGGAGCGCCTGCCGGAGAAGAAGGTGGTGCTAAATTGATGATAAAAGAAGGTGTTCTGCAAAATCCAGCGGTAGATGTTATCTTTGGTTTGCACGTGCACTCGGCGCTGGAAACAGGTAAAATCGCCTACCGCCCAGGTGGGTTAATGGCTGGCGTTAGCGACTTCCGAATTGAAATAAAAGGAAAAGGATCACATGGTTCGCAACCCTGGTCAGCGGTCGATCCTATTGCTATTTCGTCGCAAATTATAAACGATATTCAAACCATTGTTAGCCGCAATATAAATCTTACCCGTAACCCTGCTGTGGTATCGGTGGGGGCTATTCACGGCGGAAACCGCTCAAATATTATCCCCGAGAAAGTTGAAATGCTCGGAACTATTCGCGTTTTTACAAACGAAGACGAACAATTAATTTACAAGCGACTGAACGCAATTTGCAAGAGTGTGGCTTCTGCTTCGGGAGCTGAAGCGATTGTCGATCTTCCTTATTCCTCTCACTTACCTGTAACATTTAACAATATCGATTTAACCAAAAATATGCTGCCTACCCTTCAAAATGTTATGGGCAAAGACAAAGTAATTGAAGTTCCTCCTTCTACCGGCGCCGAAGACTTTTCGATGTATGCCCAGGAAATTCCGGGCTTATTTTTCTTTTTAGGAACCATGCCAAAAGGTCAGGATCCCAAAACAGCCCCAGGAGTTCATACACCCGATTTATTTCTCGACGAAAGCAGTTTTGTAAATGGAGTGAACGCCTTTTCGAACCTGGTTTTCGATTTTATGGAAAACGATATAAAACAACATATATCGATGAACAAATAGCAGGCTAGTTCTTGCTTTTCTCAGAGACCGGGTCTGTATTTACACTGCATATACAAACCCGGTCTCTTTTCTTTTCAGCGTAAACACAAACCCGCTTTTTTTCGTACAAACCCGGTCAATTATTCCCCAACAATCTATTCGTTTTCCTGATACCTGGTATTATAGAACCGCAGAAAATCATCCCGCCCACCAAATATATCCCCAACCAATTGGCATTAAAAGTTTGACATTCCTTTTTCGGCTGAAGCCATTAGCGCCAATTACACACTGCACTTATCATGTTAGCAATCATATGTTTACTTTCTTTTTTGCCCATAATTTCGTAACTTGTATATTCCTTTTCTCCGGGAAAAAAGTTCTGTAATCACAACAAAAATACTGACCAAGATGAATAAGTTATTCTTCCATTTATCGATTCGGTATTCCCAAAAGTTTTCCATTATATTTATTGGTTTGGTCTTAATGGCAGGTGGCTTTATTTATATCTTATTTCGTCCCACCGAACCGCTTTTTTTTGATTGGATAAAAGCAGCAGGATTAGACAATTGGCTGTTTGCCATTCGCCACGATTCCCTGAAATGGGCTGATTATCTTCCAAAATGGTTGTTGTATTCCCTTCCCAGTGCCCTGTGGGCTTTTTCGTATTCTCTGCTGTTAACCGTCATTTGGTGGCCCTCAAAATCAGGCTTCAAATATTTTTGGTTGCTTTCTATTTTTCTATTGGTTGTTGGTTGGGAAATATTACAGCTAATCGCTCTAATTCCCGGAACCTGTTCTTTTGGGGATATCGTGGCTGGGATAGCCGGAGCTGCTGTTGGAATGCAAATAGGAATATTCTTTATAAAGCCAATTCATTCAGAAACGAACAAAAATTTCTTTCACTCTAAACTCAGCAACAAGCACGATTAAAGTTTAGAGGCGTTTCTGAGCGTATTCAAGTTATGGAGCATTCAGAAATTTAAAAATAATAAACATGAAAGAGAAATTTTACATAAAGAGGACAGTGAAACAGCTATTGTCTGTAGGAATTGTAGGTATTTTTATTGTGCTGGCTTATGCTTCTATTGAGTTCCCCGACAAGGATACAACGTACAATGAAGAAACAAAAGAGTACACCGAAACCAAACAGTTTGATTGGAGTAGAGCTGCTTTTATAACCAAAGGAAAACAAGATGATTTTGGTTTGTGGCACGGAAAAGCAATAGGGGGGTTTAAAGCAAGCGGTTCAACATTTGAATTAAATTATTATCATGGGTTTAAACATGGGAAACAGATTGTTCACCATGAAGATGGAGAAACCAATACTTATTGTTTTAATATGGGTAAGCCTGTATCTTGCAAAGATAGCAAGTCGGCGTACGCAAGCCTTGAAGATCCCACAGCATTTGATATGCTGGGGAGTCGGTATCCTTTGTTTGTAGAGATTTTTATAAGTATCGGTTTCGATACGCTGGCACTGCAAGGTTATCTGGATACGATTGAAACGGAGCTGTACAAACTTGAATTCGACGAAGAAGAATTTGAGGATGCATATCAGGAAGTAGTGGCCGACATGGAAGGCACAAACTACGACTCGGTGTATGCATTTCACAACTACGAATCCTATTTTTATGGATTTTATTATATGAAAATGCACGAGTTCCGAAGAGCTGTAGTAGAGACCTACCGCTCCGGAGACAACAATACATTTACGGCAGTTAAAACGGTTTATCCGGGTTATCTGGCCGATTTAAACGTTCAATACATTACCGATTCCCTCTTTCAAATTTTTTGTCACGATTTCGACAGCCTCATGGCCGGCAAAGGAGCTCTTGACACCAACGATCCGTTTTTTTCCGACAGCATCGATGTACGTATGTTCGATGCGCTGATAGAGCTGTTTGAATACGAAGAAGAGGCTACTTCGGCTGCGATTCAGGCACTAAAAAGTATACAATTAAATGAGCAAAACAACCGCCTAACTAACTTACGAAAGTTAGCAGGCTCTTTAAAAATGCAGGAGAACATCGATACCATATCACCGGGAGTGGCCACCTATGTGTTATTTTCTATGCAACCCTATTACCTGATGGGAGACGAAATCAGGCTGGCGGTAAAAGATGCCTATGACGTAAAAAAAGGAATTGTTACGACACCTATTGTTACTACCGATACCATTGAAAGCACCAACGCAGCAAGTGTACAGCTATATGGTAGTGTATTGGAAAATGGAGGAGCCGAAGTGACAGAAAGAGGCATTGCCTGGGCAAGCCATTACAATCCAACGATTAACGATAACTATCAGTCGTCGGGTGCCGATATTGGGGACTTTTCAATAACGGTAACCGAATTCCAACCCGGAACAGTTTATTATGTACGCGCTTATGCCATTAACAGTGCCGGAATTGCATATGGTAATGTTGTTCAATTTACCGCCACTACTGGCACCTATGTCGACGATCTACACTTAGACAGCCGCAACCTGACCCTTTATCCCAACCCGGCATCTTCGCACATTACACTTAATTTTAAGATCGAAGATTCCGAAACGATAGTGTTGGTCATTACTGATATTACCGGGCGAGTGGTACAGCGAAAAGTTCCTGATAATTTACATCTGGGAGATAATCTGATTCGTCTGAATGTTTCCGACCTTAAACCAGGGATGTATAGCTGCTGCCTGACCATAAACAATAAAACGAAAATAGCACGTAAGTTTCTTGTGGTGCACTAATGCCACACAATACCGATAATGCATTGAAATGAGCCTTGTTTTTCTGTTCTTTTGAGTTTATGCTTCAATTTTTTCACCTTGCCTGAACCCAAAATGTTCAGAACGATTTAAAGCTCATTTCAAAATAAAATTGACACAAGTAACCACCTGCCAATCGTCCTGCCCCTGGTAAAGGGCAGGATAAGAGGAAGGGTAAAATCTACGAGCACATCGGCAAAGCTTTAGGTTTTGATTCCAGCAGATTCACAGGTTTAGAGCATACAAATTATATGCGGCATTTTGTGAACAATGGGGTAGTAACTCCCCTGCCGGGGGCCACACTCTTTGGCTTGTCCCAAAGAGTATGCAGAAAGACCAAGGCTCCTTTTGCTCTTTGCATCAAATCTTCATAAAGCCTAACTTCGGCCGGGTGATCTCCTCATATCTTCGGAGCTTCCCGGTCTCACTAAGGCTT
>JBFHFE010000007.1:0-167387 GCA_041583785.1 Draconibacterium sp.
ATATTGCACGCAAAAAATGGAAATGAAGCCCTTGAGCTTTTCCAAAAAAATAAAGACATCGACCTGATCTTAATGGATTTAAAAATGCCTGACATGGATGGGTACGAAGTAACCCGCCGGATAAGACAATTCGATAAAGACGTAGTAATTATTGCACAATCGGCATATGCCTTTTCCGATGACAAGGAGAAAGCAATTGATGCAGGTTGTAACGATTATATTTCGAAGCCAATAAACAAAACCAAACTTCAGGAGTTGATTTCGAAGTATTTTGGGAATGAGTACTAAATCAGCAACTATTATTTTACAATACCGGGAAAAATATCCGCCCGGGCATCCTCTCTTCGGGTGTTTGCACTAAAAAATTTGTTAAATCCTTGTGAACTTCTTGAGCGTTATTTTCTTAATGATGTAAAAAAGGATATTTTTGTCCGTTCAAATTAAGATAATACATAAAAGCAAAATAAAAATGGCTGATATTCAGAAAACTTTATTGATGATTCTCGATGGATGGGGAATCGGCGATGGCTCGAAAAGCGACATTGTTGCAACTGCCCCAACCCCATTTATGGATTCGTTAATGGCAAAATATCCGCATTCTCAATTAATGGCATGCGGCGAAGATGTGGGTTTACCCGAAGGACAAATGGGAAACTCGGAAGTGGGACACCTAAACATTGGCGCCGGTCGTGTTTTGTACCAGGATATGGTGAAAATTACCAAGGCTATTCGCGATAAATCGTTGTGGAAAAATCCAAAACTCGTTGAAGCATATTCTTACGCAAAAGAATATAACAAAAGAGTTCATTTAATTGGTTTAGTTGGCCCTGGCGGGGTTCACGCGCTAAGCGACCACATGGTAGCTCTTTGCCAAATGGCTACGGATATGGGCTTGGAAGATATTTTTGTGCACGGGCTAACCGATGGCCGCGACACTGATCCGCGTTCGGGTTATGGTTTTATCGAAAGCGATTTAAAAAAGCTGGAAGCAACCAATGCAAAATTTGCATCTATTATTGGTCGTTACTACGGTATGGACCGCGACAATAATTACGACCGCTTAAAACTGGCTTACGATTTATACACCGAAGGAAAAGGCGAAAAATCAACCGATTTATTGGCAACAATTAAAGCATCGTACGACAATGGCGTTACCGACGAGTTTATGAAACCAATTGTAATGGTTGACGATGCCGGCGAGCCTTTGGCAAAAATAGAAAATGGCGATGTGGTTATTTGTTTTAACTTCCGTACCGACCGTTTGCGCCAAACTACCATTGCTTTTACTCAAAAAGAACTTCCTGAGTTTGGAATGCAAACAATGGATTTGGAGTGGTACACTTTAACCACTTACAAAGCCGACTTTAAAGATGTGAATGTTATTTTCGAAAAAGATAACGTAACCAATACAATGGGAGAGGTGGTTTCGAAAGCCGGATTAAAACAAATTCGTATTGCCGAAACCGAAAAATATGCCCACGTTACTTTCTTCTTTAGTGGTGGTCAGGAAAAAGAATTTGAAGGCGAAAGCCGCCTGTTGGTTGCCTCTCCAAAGGTTGCAACTTACGATTTACAACCCGAAATGTCGGCACCGGGTGTGCGCGATGCCATTGTGCCAAAACTGGAAGCCGGTGCTGCCGACTTTGTGGTTTTGAACTTTGCCAACGGCGATATGGTTGGGCACACCGGAGTTTACGAGGCTGTTTGTAAAGCTGTTCAGGCTGTTGACGCTTGTGTAAAAGATGTGGTTACCGCTGCCCAAAAAGGGGGTTACGATGTTATGATTATTGCCGACCACGGAAACGCCGACAATGCTGTTAACGAAGATGGTTCGGAAAACACAGCTCACTCCTTAAATCCGGTTCCTTGTATTTTCGTAAGCGAAAAAGAAGGTATTGAATTAGAGAATGGTATTTTGGCCGATGTAGCCCCAACCCTGTTAAATGTAATGGGTCTGGAAGTTCCTGCCGAAATGACCGGAAAAAATCTGATTAAAAAATAGTATACATTCATAGTTATGCTGTCATTCCTGCGAAGACCCTAATCTCATTGGAAACAATGGATTCCGGCAATCGGGGGAATGACAGTTCTTTTTTACAAGTAAACAATTAAAATAGTGGTTGAAATTGGGCGTGCAATACTAAGCGATGATATTTTTGAGAAATATTTTCTTTGTGATATTTTAAAGTGCAAAGGGGCATGTTGTATCGAAGGCGATTCGGGAGCACCCCTTACCGATGAAGAAGCCATTTTAATTGAACAGGAATACCCCACTTTCGAAAACCTGCTTCCTGAAAAGCATAAAAAAGAAGTGGAAAAACAAGGCTGCTCGCTTATCGACAGCGATGGCGATTTGGTTACACCACTGGTTGACAAGCGCCAATGTGTGTATTCGTATTACAACACGCAGGGAATATTAAAATGTGCCATCGAAAAAGCCTACTTCGAAGGTAAAACCAAATTCCGTAAACCCATTTCGTGCCACCTTTTCCCCATTCGTATTACCGAATACAAACGTTTCGATGCGGTGAACTACCAGGAATTGAATATCTGCAAGCCGGCGCGAAAATGCGGCAAAGCCGAAAAACTTCCCCTTTATAAATTCTTAAAAGAGCCACTCATTAAAAAATACGGCGAAGAGTGGTACAGCGAATTAGAGATTGCTGCGGAGCATTTATTTGCTAAAAAATAAGAATTTGTCATAATATTCACGATGTTAAGTTATTGTTATTTTCTATAGCAAATTGCTCAATTTCTGTCCCTATTTTGGAAATTCTGTCCCTGCATGGGCCGGTTTAAAAAACGGGGCATTATGTTAAGTATTTGTTAATGAGGTAATTGCTGTTTGTGGCATTTGTATTGTTAAACGAATAGCGTATCGGACGCAATCGGATACGCTTTTTTGATAAAAATTAGTGATAAACAGAGTAAACATAACATTATGAAAAAACTAACATTTATTTTAGCAGCATTTTTTGTTTTTGGAGTTTCTAACCTTGTAAAAGCACAGGATAATGATGATACTGATGATGCGCATACTGTAACTGTGAACGTGCCGGATTTTGCAATTCTTGATATTGAAACAGTGGACGCAAAAGACGTTACCTTAAGTTTTTCTGAAACTGGCTTGGAAGCTGGTAGTAAAATTGATTTTACTTCAGTAACGAATAATGATACGTGGTTGAATTACTCTGCCTTAACCGACAAAACAGATGATGCTTGGAATGAAAGAACAGTCAATGTTGCGTGGGGAACGGATGATGAGATACCAGGGATGTCATTGTATGTTAAAGTAGGAGCAATAACAACTGGTACTGGAAATAAGGGAGAATTAGAATCAACAGACCCTGTAAAAATATCATCTACATCTACAAATGTGATTAAGGGCATAGGGAGTTGTTATACAGAAACTGGATCCAGTAAAGGTCATCAATTAACCTACTCTCTAGTTGTTGACGATTACTCTTTGATTGAAGCCGGTAATCACGCGGTTACAGTTACCTATACAATTAGTGACTAATTAAAACAATAGGAGACAGTGGCAGGCAGAAATGCCTGCTTTTTTATGGAATACATCTCGTTCTTTGCCGTTTTTCTGAATAAGAATTCAGAATTTACAACCTTTAGAATAGGGAGACGTATAGTTCAACAGCATCGTATTTTCGATAGCTTTGAGCATGCATTTAAAGGTTGTCATATTAATTGTTGTTTCGTTATTGCTGGATGTACTTAATTGCCTGGCAGAATCCGATAGCGATAAACATACGGTAAATGTGCAGATTTCGGAGCTTGCCTTGCTTGGTTTAGTGCCCGAAGGTAATGCAGCTATAAATGTTCAATCGCTTGCTCCCAATGAGGTGGGCGAAGCGGTTCTTTTAAATGAAGCAACAAGTGCCGCACACGTTTGGATAAACTACTCTTCAATTATTTCCAGCTCAACTCCAGCGCGCAAGGTAGTTGCATTTGTGCAGGGCGATATACCCGAAGGTATTACCTTGAAAGTTGAGGTGTCGGAGGTCTCTGGTTCAGGCAAAGGTAATTTAGGAAAATCCAGTGGTTTGGTAACGCTTTCGAATCAACCATCGGATGTTATTGTTGATATTGGCAGTTGTTATACCGGCAAAGGCACAAATAATGGACATTTTTTATCTTACACAATTGAACAAGATGAGGATGCCGAAGTGAAGCTGTCGGAGCAGGATTTATCACTGAATGTAATCTATAAACTTACCGATTCCGAGTAATTTTTTTTCATTAACTGTTTTTTATACATAAAGATTAATAAATTTAGCATGGTTAAGCGGGCTAAAGATTTATTTACCTTGTAAAGTAAAAAACGTGTTATGAATAAGATTAAGTTAAACCCAGAGGTGTTGAATAAAAATTCGTGTAAGATGAACATCAAAAATATAATCGTTTCTTTTTTAACAGTTACTTTGCTCTTTTCAACGCTGGCAGTAAATGCATCAATTGTGGTTTTAAATGGCCTTTCGCACGAAATACAGCTTCAGCCTGGTGGAACCTACCGGGGAAGTATACAATTAAAAAATACTGGGCCGGGAGAAAAAAGTGTACGTATATACCAGCGCGATTTCTGGTACAACTATGGGGGAGAAAGCCGGCACGATGAGGCAGGAACAATGGCACGCTCCAATGCACACTGGATAACCTATACCCCCGAGTTGTTAACGCTCGATTCGGCAGAGGTGACAACCGTTAATTTTGAAATAAAACCTCCTGCAAACGACAGCCTTAGGGGAACCTACTGGAGTGTATTTATGGTGGAAGGAATAAACGAACCCGATACAAGTAACGTAAAAACGGGAGTTCGTGTAAAAACAGCCATCCGCTATGCTGTGCAGATTATTACGAATGTGGGCGACACCGGAAATAGCGATTTACAGTTTCTGGGAATGGAGCTGGTGAAGCAGGAAGAAGATAATGTATTGAATGTGGCGGTTGAAAATACAGGGGAGTGTTTGCTGCGTCCGGCAATGAGCCTGGAATTATTCGACGAAAGCGGAAATTCTTTTGGTACAATTAAAGCAAATGGAAAACGAACCTTACCCGGAACATCGGTACTGGCATCGTTGCCGTTAAAAGGAATTTTACCCGGAAAATACAATGGCGTTCTTGTGGCCGATTGTGGCGACGACCGGTTATATGGTACAAACCTGTCGATTGAAATAGAATAATGCCGAAATGCCTGTTTCTTGCAATAGTATTAGTTATTCTGGGCGGCGGTATTGCCGGCCAAAACTCAAAAATTGTATCCGTAAATGCAACGAAGCAGAATATAAATGCAATGCCTGGTGATGTTGTAAATGTACCCTTGTTTATTAAAAATACTTCAACCGATTCGGTGGCAGTTCGGCTACGGGTTATTAATCCACAAGGCTGGCGACTTATTTCCAACATTGAGCTTGATTACTTAAAGCCACTGGAGCAAAAATTTATTGTAATTAGTACACGTATACCGGCACTTTGTCTGCCCGAAAGTTATGTCCTTGGTGTGGAGCTCAAAACCGAAACCGGCGAACTGCTTTCCGAAGGGTTAACAAGGGTAAGGGTTGAAGAAGTAGAAAAAATTGCTCTTGAACAACTTGAGTCAGCCGACAATGTAAAGGCGGGAGAAACCTATACCGGGCATTATCTTTTAAAAAACCTGGGGAATAGTGAAAAAACGGTGTTTATAAAAACATTAAATTGCGATGTTGATGGTAATGTGAATGTGGTGCTGAAACCCGGCGAAAGCTCAAAAATATCGGTTGTAAAACACACCTCCGAAGAAATTGGTACGACGCGTAAAGATTACATAAAAGTATATGCCATGCTCGGGGGCGAAATTAAAAGTTCGGCCTCTTCTTCGCTATTGATATTCCCGGTAAAAACCATAAAAAAAGATATGTTTTTCAGATACCCTGTTAATGCAAAGGTGTCGTATCTGGCTGCTTACACCGACCAGGAATATAGTTCTGCCTATCAGGTTGATTTTTCGGGGAAAGGGCCACTTGATCCGGCAGGGAAGCATCGTTTCGAATTTATTGCACGAGGGCCAAATAACAGTGGTATCAGTTATTTTGGCGACTACGATCAGTATTTTGCTGGCTATTCGAATAAGAATTTGGAAGTGCGTGTTGGGCAAAATTCTTATCAGTTTACTCCGTTAACGGAATCGTCGAGGTATGGTTTTGGAGTGGAAAACAAGGTGATATTAAACAATGGTTTGTCGGCCGGATTTATATACGTTACGCCCAGATATGTTGCAGGCGTAGAACGCGATATGGCGGTTTACACCCAATTCGAAAAAAATAAAAATACAACATTGGCACTCTACGTCATCCAAAAAGATTATACAGCGTCGAGTGAGCCTGCCTATCTTTTTAGCGTAAGCTCGGCATTTAAACCCATAAAGTCCACAAGTCTCGAATTTGAGTTTTCGCATGGTTTTAAGGGCGATGAGGCAGGCAATGCGTATAAGATAAATGTAAGTTCACGCTTATCTGTTTTCAGCATTAATGGAGTGTATTACAATGTGGGAGAAAACTATCCCGGGTATTACTCCAATTCCAAATTTTATTCGGGCTCTTTAGCTGCCCGTCTGTCGAAGAAAATAAATGTGGGAATGTCTGCCCGCAGAGATTTTTCGAATGCCGAACTGGATACTTTTTATGTTACCGCCCCTTATACCGAGTCGCTGCAATACTATTTGAACTATACGATTTCCCGGCGGGCAAATTTAAGAATATACTGGAGAGATTATGAGCGCAAAGACCGGCTTTCGGAGGAGAGTTATCATTACAATACACGGTCGGTTAATTCGCAATTTACCCACAAGCTAAACCGTTTATCGTATTCGCTGAAAGGAGAGTATGGTAAAACCACAAATTATTTGTTGTCAGAGCTTTCGGGTAAACAGAATACCTGGCAGGCTTATGCCAATACCCGCTTTAAATTTAGCAATAGTATTTCCGTAACTGCTTTTGGAAGTTATTCGAACCTAAATAGTTATCTTTCTGATGATGAGCGCAATGCCACTACGGGGTTGTCAATTACGGCCCAGGTAAGAGCAAAATTACGGGCCAGCCTGCGCGTTCAGAATGCCTATGATATTGAAGAGTCGTACCGGGAGCGAAACTTAATGCAGTTTAATGTCGATTATAAGATGGCGAAAAATCACGAGCTTTCGTTCCACAGTTACTATACGCTTTATCGTAACCAAACCGAAGACCCCGATGTTTTTATTTCGGCAAGCTACAATTATAAATTTGGAGTGCCTTTAAAACGGGTTGTAAAAGCCGGCGATTTTACCGGACGACTGACTGTCGATTCGGGGGAACCCAAAGAAGGTGTTTTGTTGACTTTGCTGAATAAAACAGCAATAACAAATGCGAAAGGAGAGTTTGAGTTTAGAACCCTGCCGCCCGGAGTTTATATGCTGCATATCGATCGCTCGAAATTTGCCATTGATGAGATGCCTGTTCTTCCTTCGCCCATTAAAATCGAGATTATTGAAGACCAGGAAACCAATTTGAACATTGGTATTACTCAGGGAGCAAAACTAAAAGGAAAGTTTGTTGTAAAGCCAAGTGAAACTAACGGTTTACCAGCAGAAGAAAAACCTGAAATTGGCAATATAATAATTGAGCTTAGCAATGATTTGGAGAAATTTCGCATTGCAACGGAGCAGGATGGCTCCTTTTCGTTTCCGTTAGTGTTGCCCGGCACATGGAGTTTTAAAATTTATGAAAATACCTTGCCCAAAGGTTACCTGCTCGACCAAAAGGATTATTCTTTTTTGTTTAAACCGGGAGAACTGATGGATTTTAATATAGACCTGAAGCAAAAGAAACGCAAAATAATCTTTAAGTCGCAAGGCCTTTCTTTGTCTAATTCAGGGCTGGGAGGTTTAAAACCTTTGAGTAAGGCCAATACCATAGTTTCTTCTAAAACTGCCGATAAAAGCGAAACGATTTTTTATACCGTACAAATAGGTACTTTTTCAGAAAGAAAAGCAGCAAGTTCTTCTTTCTTTAAAGGCAAAAGTTTTGATATGGAACGACAAATAAATAACTTATACAAATATTTTATTGGTAGATTTAGCTCACAATCCGAAGCCCGGGAAATGAAAGAAGAGCTGGCTAACGACTTCGAAGGGGCATTTGTTGTTGCATTTAAAAACGATAAACTGATTTATATAAACGACCAAAATACAAAAAGATGAGGGGGTTACACAATCGGATTTTAGCATTATTTATTGCTTTTCATTTATTCGCTCCAACATTATTCGCTCAGTTAGAGTGGGATAAAAAGACCTTGTCTTGCACTTATTCTTTACCTTCTGTGGCTTTACTGGATATTGAGCCTTCGTCGGACAATAGCCTGAGTTTTTCCATATCGCCGGCCACTGAATCGGGCGAATCAATGGAGGTTTCGGATGACCAAACGCTTTGGCTCAATTATTCATCTGTTTTGGAAAGTGGAACGCGTTACATCGATGCCCAACTGGATAGCGAGAGCTTGCCTGATGGTATTACCTTAATGGTGGAGGCCTCGGCATATGAAGGTGCAGGAGCTGGAGATTTGGGCGTACCTGCCGGTTCTGTAACCTTATCAACAAATGCGCAAACCATTGTAAGCGGAATTGGCAATAGTTATACCGGCGATGGGGAGGGTAACGGACATGAGCTAACTTTTTCTATAGTGGTGAACGATGTGGCTAGTTTGTCGGCAACCAGCAATGCGGTGGTTACGATTACTTATACCATTCGCGATTAAAACGATACCTATGAAAAGTACAATCTTAAATTATAGCGCATATGTATTTGTTTGTAAGCGAATTGCGTGTGTTGTAATAAAAAACAAACAATTTTAACAAGATGAAAGTAAGCTGCATAACATTTATATTTTTTCTAAGTTTTTTTAGTGCTTTCCCGCAAATGAATATTACCATCGACGGGAGTTTAAACTTCGACAGTTCTACGCTTTCAATTACTGAAGCAGGGCTCGATTATTCTGAAGATGAGAAACTAACATCTACGATTTTACTCTCCTTTGAGAATTCCGACGACAATGATAAAAGTAAATACAATTGGACGCTTAAGATTAGTAAAACAGGCGATGCTGTTTTAGTGGCCAAGAGAACCGGACCCGGCAGTAACGCGAATAATCAAGGAAGTGTTAAAATTTATGAAGGGCTTGACGAATTAACACTAACGGAAACGGAAACTGAATTTTTTCATGGAAATGGAGAGATTGTGGATGTGCCGGTAACGATTTCGGTAAGTAGTTCGGTAACTATGGGAATGGGTACAACTGGTGCTGATGTTGTTTTTACCCTTTATGAAAGATAAGAATGAAGTGCCTGCGTTATATTGTAATTTCTTTTTGTTTTCTGGTTTCGTGTGAAGACAGGAGCGTTAATGAACCAACAATTCCGGATTGGCTGAAACCCCGCCTCGAAGAGCTGGAGACTTCGGGTGTTTGTTTGGGCTGCACTGTTCAGCGTTCTACTTACAACAATGAATATTTTTACGATGTGTATTGCAGTTACTGGTCGTGCTTGTATTGCGAAGTGTATTCTAACGATGGTACTGTGGTAGAATGGAGCGAAAGTTTTCCCCTGAGCGACTGGCTCGAAAACCGCACGCGACTGCTCATTTTGTGGGAGTGTGGCGATGAACTTAATATCGACTAATTCCAACTGGTATATGGTATTTTGTGGGTATATTGGTATACCACCAAATTGGCTAACACTAGCAAGGTAAAACTTAGAAAAAACCAGGGCAAGCTGTATTTAAAGCGATTAACCCGAATTCGATTATTCATTTTTAATCTCAAAACTGTGCAAGATTTTTAATCGAACTCGGGTTATTATTAATCTATTAGCATTATAACGTCCGTTAATTTTGTGTTCCTAGAGGTATTTCAGAAACAATACCCGGCTGTTTACCAGGCAAATTCAAAGTTATAATCTTCAGGATTTAGTTCCCATTTTTCAATTAACCGTTTTGCAGCTCGCATGTCGTATTTATTTCGGGTAGCCGATTCAGCTTTAGCAATCATATTTATTACTCCTTTTTGTATTTCGGGGCTGTTGTCGTTAATACAATCTATTACGTTTAAAGCATGGCAGCGTGCAAATTCATTTTTATTTTTCAAAACGCTAAGCAGTGCCTTTTTTGCCTCTTCTTTTTCGCCCAAATTATACAAAGCTTCGGCAGCAACAGAGGCTACGTTGGCTGATGCATCCTGGCTAGCCGTTATTAAATTATCAATAGCCTGCGTTGCGTTTTCTCCTAAAATTAACAATCCCGATGCGCCCCAGTAGCGAACAGCACTTTCATCGCTTTTTAAATATTCTTTTAGTTTTTCAAGGTTTTCAACATTTCCAAGTGTCGCAATTTCGGCAGCTTCCATAATTTCTTGCAAGTTCACATTCCCCGAGCGCATATAATCGTACATGGCCATTTCGCCAGCCCGTTCTACGCGGTCGGCCTCAGGGATAAATCCGGTGTCTTTAATTTTGCTTACCCAGTTTTTGTTGGCAGCACGCATTCTTTCCAGCACATCTTTGTAGTTCTCGTCGTTGGCCAGGTTGTTAATTTCCCAGGGGTCGTTTTCGGTGTCGTATAATTCTTCTACCGGTTTAGGTTCCCAAAATGCACTTTGCGTTTTATTACATTCGCCATTCTGGTAGGCCTTTTCCCACGAACGGATTGAAGGGGCACGGAATAAAAAGCCGAGGGGCTGCCCGTAAATGCGGTAGGGCATATAGTTGCGTATGTAGCGGTATTGTTTGTCGCGCACCGCACGGCACATATCGTAGCGTTCGTCCATTCGCCCACGAAACATATAAGCATATTCCGGGTCTGCGGTTTTTTGTTTGCCCAGGAAAGCATTTCCTTGTAAATAGTCCGGAATTTCAATACCAACAATACTTAATAGCGTTGGCACCAAATCGACAAAACTAATTAGTCGATCCACTTTCGAGCCCGACCTCTCTTCCGGGAAAAGGTATTTATACTTCTCAGGAATACGAACAATAAACGGAACGCGCGTTCCGGTTTCGTATACATAACGTTTGCTTCGGGCAAGCACACCCCCGTGGTCGCCGTAATAAAAAACAATGGTGTTTTCTGCCAAGCCGGCATCGTCAAGTTCTTTTAACCAAAACCCTATTTGAGTGTCCATGTCTTCTACTTTATCGTAGTACTGTGCCCAATCATGTTTTATTTCCTCTGTTACCGGCTGATAGGGTGGAATAGGGACTTCGTTGGGGCTGTGTCGTAATTCTTCGTTTGGAATGGATTTATGTATGCAGCTTTCGTGCGAAATAGAAGTGTTAAACACAGCAAAAAAAGGTTTTCCATCCGGGCAGTTTTTCCAGTGTGCGGTTTTGCTGCAATTGTCCCAAAGTTTATCCGGATCGATATTGTTGACATTATAATCGGTTTTCGAATTGTTGGTGCAGTAATAACCGGCCTCACGCAAATAAGCGGGATATGCTTTTACAATGTCCGACTTTGGATAATAACTGCGCATGTGCTGGTTGCCGTTCGAACAGGCATAAACACCGGTTAAAATGGTATTTCGGGCAGGTGCACAAACGGGAGCATTTGCATACGCATGTGTATATAAAAATCCTTCCGAGGCAAGTTTGTCGAGGTTGGGTGTTGTGGCAAATTCATCGCCGTAACAGCCGAGTAAGGGGCTGTTGTCTTCGCTTGTTAACCACAAAATATTGGGTAATTCTTCGGGGGCTTTTTCTTTGCAAGAAGTAAAGGTTGTGCAGGTGAAAACAATTGCAAACAGAAATGCAAGTTGGGTAATATTGGAAAGTCTCATTCTTAGTTGATTTATATTGGAGCTTAAAAGTAATAAATCAACCATTATTTTTGGTCATTGCTTTCTTTTTTTTACGAACTTTCGTTTTAATCCCAATTGTATTTCCAAATGATTGAAAAGAAAATTGAAACGAGGTTCGCCTCAAGTCAAATATTTCTTTTTTTGTTCAAAACAAAAACTTTGTTATTTGCAGGCATTACAAATGAGAAGTTGTTTGAATAAGGAATGAGGATTGTATTTTAAGACAAATTTCAACGAATGAAGGCTGGTTTCTGCTACGCCATTATCTCCACCCGGTTTCCATCAGGATCGAGAAAAACGCTTTCGTAGGCTCCGTTGCCGGTGGTGCGAGGTTCTCCAATTACTTTAAAACCATCTTTCCGGAGGTTTTCAGTTATCTCATCCACCACTTCTCTCGAAGCTACTTTTAGGGCAAAATGAATGAGCCCGGTAAATTGTTTTAATGGGTTGTTTTTCGATTGCGGAATTCGTGGCATTTCCATTATTTCCAGGCGGCAATCACCTCCAAACGAAAGAAAATAGGAACGAAATTCCTTGCTGTGGTTGTGGTAAATTTCGTTTGATGAGGCATCGAAATAATGCATGTAAAAATTTCGAAGTCCTTCCAGGTTGTATGTCCAAATTGCAATATGATCGATTCGCATAGTTATTATTATCTCTCTTTTTAAAATTACAAAAGGTTTCTACAATCTGCCATATGGATAGTGTTAAAAATTACACTTCCACTCATTAAAAAAGTGTTCCAGAAAAACTTCCATAAATTGGTGTCGCACGCTGGCCATTTCTAGTGCGGTTTTGGTGTTCATTCGGTCTTTTAACAAAAGCAGTTTCTCGTAAAAGTGATTAATGGTTGGAGCTGTCGATTTTTTGTACGCTTCAAAACTTTGGTGTTTTTCGGGAGATCTGTCAGGGTCATACATAAGCCTGCCTTTATGCCCTCCGTAGGTAAAGGTGCGTGCTATTCCAATGGCTCCAATGGCATCCAGTCGGTCGGCGTCTTGTACAATTTGAGCTTCCAGCGAAGTGGCTGTGTTTTCAACCCCTGCTCCCTTAAACGATACCTGGCTGATAATCTCTAAAATGCAGTTGGAATCTGCCTTTGTCATTCCTGTTTTTTTTAACCAGGCTTCTGTTTTCGATTCGTCCTTCTCCTTAACCAGTTTCCAATCGTCTAAATCGTGGAGTAAAGCAGCCATTTCAATGATAAAAAGATCGCCGCCTTCGGCATCCGCAATTTTAACCGCGAGATTTTTAACCCGGTAAATATGCCACCAGTCATGTCCCGAACTTTCTCCTTCAAAATGCTGTTTTACAAATGATTCAGTTTCAAAAAGAATTTCTTTCTGTCGAATTATAGAACTCATTATTCAAAATTTAGTTTGTAAATGTAGATTTTAAACCCTAAAAAACGTTAATCTTTTTGTGTCGATTTAGCAACTTACTGGTAATGAATTGGTTGTAATTTTGGTATTTTTATTGTGTAACATATGATGCAGCGTTTAGCGCTTCTTTTTATTAATTTAGCGCGGTTTTGTTTAAGAAATTGTTGGTGAAACAGAAACTGTATTCATCAGAAAATAACAGACAAGGAGAAATAAAAATGATAGATACTTCGAAATTAACATTGCCGGCATTATTTTATAATTCGGTAGAGAAGTTCGCCGATAAAACGTCGATTGTTTTTGCAGGCGAAGAAAATTATACATACAAAGACATGGGTGAAGAGGTTGAGCTGGTGGCAGAAATGCTGGTAGAGCTTGGTGTTAAGCGTGGCGATAAAATAGCCATTCTTGCTGCCAATATGCCGAACTGGGGAAAAGCATTTTTTGCGATCTCGCTTCTTGGTGCCATTGCCGTCCCTATTTTACCCGATTTCCATGCCAATGAGATTAAAAGTATAATCGAACATTCCGAATCGAAATTGCTCTTTGTTTCCGATGGTTTGTATAAATCGGTTATTACTGAAACAGCTGACCTGGTTGAAAACATTATTTTAATCGACAACTTTGCCATAATTCCGAAAGAAACACCTGCTCAGCATTTAAAATTGCTTCCATCAACCTTGCCACAGGTGGCACGAAATTTTTTACCGGTAGATGTCGACGAACAGGAATTAGCTTCTATTATTTACACTTCGGGCACCACAGGAAATTCGAAGGGTGTAATGCTGTCGCATAAAAACCTGGTATGGACAGCCCAACAAAGCAGAACTTTATTTGCCGTAAATAGCAGCGATAGCTTTCTTTCATTAATGCCGTTGTCGCACACTTTGGAAAATACGGTAGGCTTTTTACTGCCGTTTATGTACGGGGCATCGGTACATTACCTGCGCAAACCACCGGTTGCTCCGGTATTAATGCCTGCCTTGCAAAAAGTGAAGCCTACAATAATGATTTTGGTTCCGCTAATTATCGAAAAAATTTACAAAACCAAAGTGCTTCCAACTTTTCAGAAAAGTGGATTGATGCGTATTTTAAGTTCTTTTGCACCAACGCGTAAGGTACTGCACAAAGTTGCAGCACAAAAAATATACAAAACATTCGGAGGGAGATTGCGATTCTTCGGAATTGGAGGAGCCAAACTGGATAAAACCGTTGAGCGCTTTTTACTCGAAGGTGGTTTTCCCTACGCTATTGGCTATGGTTTAACCGAAACAGCACCCCTACTTTCGGGTGCGGTACAAAAAAACCGAAGAGTGGGATCTGCCGGAATTCCGATGAAAGGCGTTTCGTTACGCATTGCTAATCCCGACTTAAAAACCGGTGAAGGCGAAATTCAGGCGAAAGGGGAAAATGTAATGAAAGGGTACTATAAAGCTCCCGAAATTACAAAAGACGTTTTTACCGAAGATGGATGGTTTCGTACCGGCGACCGTGGGATGTTCGATAAAAACAACCTGCTGCATATTAAAGGCCGCATTAAAACCATGATTGTGGGTGCAAGTGGTGAAAATATCTATCCCGAAGAAATTGAAACGGTTATCAACAAAATGCGTTTTGTAATGGAATCGTTGGTGGTTGAGAAAAAAGGGAAACTGGTTGCCATGATTCATTTGAACATGGAAGAGGTGGAAGAAAATTTTAAGCTTATTAAAATGGAAGCACAGCAGTTTATCTCTGAGAAATCGGATGAGGTTTTACAGGAAATCATGAAAAAAGTAAACCAGGAGGTAAACAAGTTCTCGCGTATTAACCAGGTGGTGCTTCAGCCCATCCCCTTTGAACGTACTCCAACACGGAAGATTAAACGATTTTTATATGCTTAATCATCATAATATATTTAAAAAAGGAAAGTCTTTGTAAAGGCTTTCCTTTTTTTATTGCCCGCATTTGAGATTATTAAAACAATCTCTTAGATTTTGTTAATTTTGTAGCCATAAAAATCATGTAGTAATGGTAACTGAATCGAGATATAGCGCAAGAGGCGTTTCTGCATCAAAAGAAGATGTACACGAGGCAATTAAAAACGTCGACAAAGGACTGTTCCCTAAAGCATTCTGCAAAATTGTTCCCGATATTTTAGGTGGCGACAAGGAGTGGTGTAATATTATGCATGCCGACGGAGCAGGTACAAAATCGGCACTGGCATACATGTACTGGAAAGAAACCGGCGACATATCGGTTTGGAAAGGTATTGCTCAGGATGCTCTGATTATGAATGTGGACGATTTACTCTGCGTTGGCGCAACCGATAATATTCTGGTGTCGTCAACCATTGGGCGGAACAAAAATAATATCCCCGGCGAAGTGATAAGTGCAATAATTAACGGAACAGAGGAATTGTTGGCCACTCTTCGTGAAATGGGAATCAGTATTTATTCTACCGGTGGCGAAACGGCTGATGTCGGCGATTTGGTGCGTACAATTATTGTCGACTCAACAGTTACCTGCCGAATGAAAAAAGCCGATGTGGTTTCTGCTGATAATATTTCGGCAGGAGATGTAATTGTTGGGCTTTCATCGTCGGGCAAGGCATCCTACGAAACCGAATACAACGGAGGTATGGGAAGTAACGGATTAACCTCGGCCCGCCACGATGTATTTGCAAAATATTTAGCTGAAAAATACCCTGAAAGTTTTGATCCGAAGGTGCCAATGGATTTGGTGTACTCGGGTGCAAAAACGCTAACCGAAGCCGTGGAAGGGTTAGACATCGATGCCGGGAAACTGGTACTTTCGCCAACCCGAACTTATGCTCCGGTTATTAAGAAGGTTTTAGATAATTACCGGGGTAAAATTTCGGGAATGATACACTGCTCGGGAGGCGCACAAACCAAAGTGCTTCATTTTGTAGATAATGTGCATGTTGTGAAAAATAATATGTTCCCTGTTCCGCCATTGTTTAAGCTTATTCAGGAACAGTCGGGAACCGACTGGAAAGAAATGTACAAGGTGTTTAATATGGGGCATCGTTACGAAATATACTGTGGGGCAGATGTGGCTGACGAGATTATTGAAATCTCGAAATCGTTTAACATTGACGCACAGATTATTGGAAAAGTTGAGCCTTTTGATGGTAAGAAACTTACCATTACTTCAGAGAAAGGGGAATTTATTTATTAGTGTCAATTCAATCAAAGTAAAATTGTATGCATTGAGATTTCTCAGTCGCATAATTTTTCAGAATGACAATTAAAGAAAGACAGAGATGGCAGAATACGTATTATTAGAGAAATTCGAATCGATAAAGCACCGCTACGCAGAGGTTGAGCAACAAATTACTGACCCTGAGGTTATTTCTGATATGAAACGCTATGTAAAGCTAAATCAGGAATATAAAAATCTTCAGAAGTTGGTGGCTACCTTTCAGGAATATAAAAACCTGGTGGATAATATTAAAACCGGAAAGGAAATGCTGGATGAAGAAACCGACGAAGAAATGCGTGCAATGGCTCGCGAAGAAATTGAAGCATCGGAAAAACGCATTCCTCAAATTGAGCAGCATGTAAAAATGTTGCTCGTTCCAGCCGACCCGGAAGATGCGAAGAATGCAGTTCTGGAAATTCGCGCAGGAACGGGTGGTGACGAAGCAAGTATTTTTGCAGGCGATTTGTACCGCATGTATACCAAATTTTGCGAGAAAAAAGGTTGGCGAATGGAAGTTACCAATGTTAACGAAGGTACAGCCGGTGGTTTTAAAGAAATTGTTGCTTCGGTAACAGGCGAAGGTGTTTATGGGGTTCTGAAATATGAGTCGGGGGTTCACCGGGTACAACGTGTGCCTCAAACCGAAACACAGGGACGTGTACATACTTCGGCAGCAACAGTTGCCGTTTTGCCCGAAGCAGACGAATTCGATGTTGAACTGAGAAACGAAGACATACGTCGTGACGAATATTGTTCGTCGGGTCCTGGCGGTCAGTCGGTAAACACAACTTACTCGGCCATTCGTTTAACACACATTCCTTCGGGAATCGTGGTTACATGCCAGGATCAGAAATCGAAGCTGAAAAACCTAGATAAGGCGATGGCCGAATTGCGTACCCGTTTGTACAATATGGAATATCAAAAATACATCGATGAAATTTCGTCGAAACGTAAAACCATGGTATCAACCGGCGACAGGTCGGCAAAAATACGCACATACAACTGGCCTCAAGGGCGTGTAACCGACCATCGTATTAATCTTACATTGTATAATCTTCAGGCAATTATTGGCGGCGAAATTGATGAGATAATTGAAAAGCTGATGATTGAAGAAAATGCTGAGAAATTAAAAGAATCAGAGATTTAAGGTTTACAACTTTTATATTATAAACTTGGTACAAAGTTTCGGCACTGTTGCCTAAAGGCTGGGTGGCGCTCTTTGTGCTTCAAATTTTTACAATGAATCAACAACAACTGTTCGAGCAAATACAAAAGAAACGTAGTTTTCTTTGCGTTGGTTTGGATACCGATATCCAAAAAATTCCCCAGCATTTGATGGATACAAGCGACCCGGTTTTTTCTTTCAACAAAGAAATTATTGATGCAACTGCTGAATTTACAGTGGCATACAAACCCAATTTGGCTTTCTACGAAAGTTTGGGTTCTAAAGGTCTGGAAAGCCTGGAAAAAACGGTGATGTATGTAAAATCGAAATACCCTAAAATTTTCCTGATTGCCGATGCAAAGCGTGGAGACATTGGAAATACCTCGAATTTATATGCGCGCGCCTTTTTCGATAAGCAGGATTTTGACGCAGTAACTGTTGCTCCGTACATGGGAGAAGATTCGGTAAAACCATTTATGACCTATCTAGGGAAATGGGTGATTTTGCTAGCCTTAACCTCTAATAAAGGAGCATCCGATTTTCAGTTTATTGAAGACAAAGAAAGTGGAGAAAAACTTTTTGAAAAAGTGCTGAAAACTTCACAGAATTGGGGAACAGAAGAAAATATGATGTATGTGGTTGGTGCCACAAAAGCTGAAAAACTAAAGGAAATCCGCCAAATCGTTCCTAATCACTTCTTGTTGGTTCCCGGTGTAGGCGCACAGGGAGGCAGTTTGCAAGAGGTAGCTAAAAACGGGATGAACAGTAAATGCGGTTTACTCGTGAATTCCTCACGTGGAATTATTTATGCTTCGCGTGATGTTGACTTTGCCGATGAAGCAAGAGATGCTGCACGTAAGGTTCAACAGGAAATGGAAGTTCTTTTAAAAGAAGGTGGTTTGATCTCTTAAAATTTTTTTGCACAAATAAGAAGAAGCACAATCCAATGCATTTGCATACGATTGTGCTTCTTTGCTTTTAAACGCTGTCTTGTTATAAATTATTCATATCGAACGCGATAACAGTACCTGCTTTTTGCATGGCATCAATATCGGTGTATTTTTTACTTTTAACATTCGAATCCATTGTTGGAATCCAGTACAAATAATTCGTAACGGGGTCGATGTTGTAACTTGTGTTGGTGCGGCTTTGTTTCATCGGAATAAATAATTTAATCTCACCATCAATTTTCGAAACTACAGCTAAGCCAATACCTCCTTGTTCTTTGTCGTCGGTCATTAAAACAACATATTTTTTAGTGGCTTTTGAGTTTTTAAAACGGCCCGATACGCGAGCAATATCTGCTGATGCAGCCAGGGCATTTGTAAGCCCCATAGTAGCACACTGCGCCATTTCTTTATTGGTCTCTTCGCGAAGCATGTCCATGTTTTCGCGCATTTCTTTGCTGTCGCTACTGTATTGCTTATAGTCGGAAACGGTCATTTCACCTGTAGAAACCTGGCGGGCTGCTTCCTGGTCCATTACATCAAGTCCTTTATCCATTTGCTGGTCTAATTCCGACACAGCAGCTGTTGTTGCTGCAGCAACGGCAATTTGAGCCAAACCACCAATTGCTCCCATTGAGGCTTTAACAATTTGCCAGCCACCTGCACCAGGAGCTTTGTAATAGTTCTGAAAAAGTGCATTCCCCTCCCAATCAAATTTGATAATATTCTGAGCAGAATAAAGAACTATGCCATCTTCGAATTTTGTAAACCCTTCAGCCATATCGCCACCTTTAAATTCAATTTTTTCTTTATTGAACTGAGTAACATTCAGTGTGTTGTGGTCGAGTTCGAAAATGTTGTTTTTTGAGCTGGAATAAAGGTAGCTTTTGGGACCTACATCAATTCTGCACAGTTTCCCATCGCCCGAAACATTTAATTGTTTGTCGATAACCAGCTCTTTTGTTTCGTAGTTATACAGGTTAGCGCCATGTTCCGAAGAAAATAGAATGCCTCCGTTAACTTCAGCAATGGTATAGGGGCCTTCAAAAATCTTTACTGGTTTATCGAGTTCAAATTCCCCGGTTTCCTGGTTAATAATATTGAAATAATAGGAGTTGTTCATGAAAGCCTTGGTAATAAAAACGATACCTTTTGAGCAAAATGCTGATTGAACAAAACCTCCTTTTATCGGCAGTTGCTTATCGTCAAATTTCGTTTCGCCCGTGTTGTAATCCACACAGTTGATGTAGGCTTTTTGTACGGCTGTTTTAGGCGCAGGAACCAGTGTCATCTGGTTTTTTTCGTAGATAATGTTTTCTACAGGAGCATATACTTTAACCGGGTTTTCCCAGGCCATTTCACCATCGCTTCTGTTATGGCAGCTCATATAGGCGCCACTAAATACATACAGGTATTGTCCGGTTTGGTCGGGAATAATGTTATGAAAGTCGACACCCGATGCTTTAAAGAATCCTTTTTGATCGCCAAACTGGGAAGGGTATTCAATGTCCCAATTGGTGTCGCCTGTGCTGCTGAGGTTCATAATACGGTCATGGAACGATATGAAAACGCCTCCATCACCATCACCAATAGGTGAGCAATGAAGTTGCATTTTTGTGGTGTCTTCAGCCATCTTTAAATCTACCGAAAAGCCTGCTATCGATGGTGTTTTTATCTTTTTTGCAAAGTCAAATTCCCGCTTCCATCGCAACGAACCATCTTTCAGGTTTACCATCCAGACTTGTTCCACATCGTTCATTTTTGTATAAAGAATAAGTCCGTTTCCCTCGCGCACAGGGTAAAACGATTCTATATTATCTACGCCCAGCTTTTTCGAATCGCATACAGTGGAACCGGTTACCGGGTCAATAATAAAGAGCCCGGTTTCGTTGCTCATCCAGTAAATGTAAGTGGTGTTTGGAAGCGTAGAGAACGGGCCATACTGATACCCCTTTTCCCAAACTAATTTTCCGCTTACAGGATTCAGGGCTACGGTTTTTCCAGTTTCTGTTCCACAAATTAAATTACCATCGGGCGAGAATTCATTCCATTTGATTGAAGAACCCACTTTTGCTTCCCACGACGGTTGCATTTGTGCATTAAGCTGAATGGCACAGCATAGTATCATCCATAATACAAATAAACTTTTTTTCATAAGATTTCTTTAAACAATAATTAATCTAGTACTTAATTTTTTTAGCAATACTCCTTATACTGCTTTTTCAGGCGGAAATTAGTACATATCATAATAATGCCAAAATAAATTATTATGAATATAATAATTATTATAAAAGAATTAAAAATATGAAATGAATGTTAGAGGATAGAGAACATATGTTTCTACTTATTGAGGAGCGAAACACCGATTTTGGGGTTAAAAAAAGCTTACAGGTATTAAATTAACCCGGGTTCGACTATTAATTCTAAGCTCAGAAATACAG
The DNA here is from genome assembly GCA_041583785.1 of Draconibacterium sp. Lineage (GTDB taxonomy): Bacteria > Bacteroidota > Bacteroidia > Bacteroidales > Prolixibacteraceae > Draconibacterium. The sequence continues at coordinate 21,008 of JBFHFE010000007.1, forward strand.
AAATGTATCGGTTTCTACTAAAAATGAGTAGATACTGAGGCCGGATTATTGATCAGACTCGGGTTATTTGTTGTTATCTTTCTTACTGAAGTTTTATATCTGCTCCCATCCTTTGCGGTAATTATGCCGAATCCACTCCTCTGCCATCTGCCTGGCAGGTAAGGTTTCATAGTTTTTCTTGAATTTCGGATCGCCATCCAGTACCTCAAATTTGTTTTCTGAAACTATACGTATGGCATCGGAAGAACCAATGTTTGTGAACCGCATATTGGGGCCATCCCATTCAAGTTTTCTGTTCAGGCTTTGTAAACGAACAGCCACGCCCCCCATTACCACGGTTTCGTTTAAAGGGCCGGCATAGGCAAAGTTCGATGAAGCTTCGACTCTGGATTCTTTGTTTTCTTTGCAAGCTCTAATCCAGTCTTGTTCGTGTCCTCCTTCCATCGCTTTCGATATTCTGCGAATGGTTTTTTCTGGTTCAACAAAGTTTTCCATTTTACTAAGGGGTAAAAGGGTTGGGTTGGCAGCATAGGTGCCGCACATAATTTTTCCTTTCGTTCCATGAAAAATACAACCTCCTCCTTCGTCTCCCATTTGTTCGCCAGCTTGTAATTCTTCGGGGCGGGGAGGTAAGAATCCTCCATCGTACCAGTTTACGCTGACTTCTGGCATGGCTACTTTAGGCAGGTTGTCGCGTCGTGGAAATTCGTAACGGACAAACTCTGCATTGGGGGCCGATTCGTTGTTAAACGGAGTTGAACTGGCTTCAACGCTGGTTGGGTAGCGCAGGTTTAATGCTTTAAAAACAGGGTCGATGATGTGGCAGCCCATATCTCCAAGAGCTCCGGTTCCGAAATCCCACCAGCCCCGCCAGTTCCAGGGATGATAGGTCGGATGGTAGTCGCGCCATTTTGCCGGGCCAACAAATAAATCCCAATCCAGGTTATTCGGAATACGTTTTCCTTTTTCTGGTTTGGTTAAACCCTGTGGCCATATCGGGCGGTTTGTCCAGGTATCTACATGTGTTACTTCTCCAATGGTTCCGGCCCAAATCCATTCGCAAATTTTACGGATACCTTCGGCGGAGTTTCCCTGGTTTCCCATTTGTGTGGCAACACCATATCGTTGTGCTGTTTCAGCTAATATTCTCGATTCGTAAACCGAATGTGTAAGAGGTTTTTGAAGGAATACGTGTTTGCCTTCCCGCATTGCTATTGCTGCCGGAAGTGCATGTGTATGGTCGGGTGTGGCAATCATTACCGCATCAATGTCCTTTTGTTGTTCGAATAGAATACGGAAATCTTTGTATTGTTTCGCTTTGTACCATCGTTTAAATGCATTTTTACCGGCATAGTCCCAGTCTACGTCGCACAGTGCAACAATATTCTCGCTTTCCATAAAGCGCAGGTTAGTGTAGCCTTTGCCCCCAACTCCAATTCCTGCAATGTTAAGTTTGTCGCTAGGTGGTTTATGGCCGAGACCTGCAATAACATTTGATGGAAGAATAGTTGCTCCTGCTATCGTGGCAGCAGTTGTACCTAGAAATTTTCTGCGTGAAAAATGATTCATAATCTTTGTTTCGAAAAGTGTTGACAAAATAAAAAAAATATCAGCGCGAAATTCTATTTTTAGGTTTTTGAAGAATTATTAAGGAATATTTACCTTAACCTGACGTTCCTACTGTTTATTAACTTCGGTTGGATTTATCTTAAAATTAGGCTTAAAAGAAAAGGGTGAATTGTTACATCCACCCTTTCACTATATAGTTGAAAAACTTAGCTTGCTTTTAATCGTCTTATGCCCGATTTTTCGAGCTGTCCTTCTGCATATTCCATGGTGATGTGCAGTTCTTTAATTTCTTCTGATGGAGCATGAAACATTGCATCATTCATTATGTTTTCGCATATTGAACGCAAACCGCGGGCTCCGAGTTTGAACTCAATGGCTTTGTCAACAATGTACTCTAAAGCTGCTTCATCGAACTTTAATTCGATATCATCAATTTTAAAAAGTTTTTTGTATTGTTTGATGACCGAATTTTTAGGTTCGGTTAAAATGCTGCGCAAGGTACTCTTATCCAGTGGATTTAGATGAGTAAGAACAGGTAAACGACCAATAATCTCGGGAATTAAGCCGAATGATTTTAAATCCTGTGGTGAAACATATTGCAACAGGTTTTCACGCTCAATTCGGTCGGCATCTTTTGCTGCGCCATAGCCTATAACTTTGGTGTTTAAACGGTTGGCGATTTTACGCTCAATGCCATCAAAAGCTCCTCCACAAACGAATAATATATTTTTTGTATCAACCGGAATTAACTTTTGTTCCGGGTGTTTACGTCCGCCTTGCGGTGGAACATTTACAATAGAGCCCTCTAAAAGTTTTAGCAAACCTTGCTGAACACCTTCGCCCGAAACATCGCGGGTAATAGATGGATTATCGCTTTTTCGTGCAATTTTGTCAATTTCGTCAACAAACACAATTCCGCGTTCTGCTGCTTTTACATTGTAATCGGCAGACTGCAGCAGGCGGGTAAGCAGGCTTTCAATATCTTCACCTACATATCCGGCTTCGGTTAATACAGTGGCATCAACAATGGTAAACGGAACGTGTAACATTTTGGCTATTGTACGCGCCAGTAGAGTTTTTCCGGTTCCGGTTTCGCCTACTAAAATGATGTTTGATTTTTCAATCTCAGTTTCATCTTCGTCAACAGCCTGTGTTAAACGTTTGTAATGGTTGTAAACCGATACGGCCAGAATTTTTTTTGCCCTGTCCTGTCCAATAACGTATTGATCAAGGAATTCCTTAATCTCTTTCGGTTTTAGAAGTGGAATTTCGTCTAAACTAAAATTACTTTTTGTTTTAACTTCTTCCTGTATGATAGAATGGGCTTGTTCGGCACAACGGTCGCATATATGTCCGTCAATCCCTGCGATCAAAAGGTTTACTTCCTTCTTTTCCCTTCCACAAAACGAACACTTATCCATTTTATTTGTATTTGACATTACTTGTTATTTCTCACTAAAATATCATCAATCATACCGTAATCCACAGCCTCTTGAGCGGTCATCCAGTAGTCGCGGTCAGAATCTTTTTCGATTTGTTCGAAAGTTTGTCCTGAGTGCTGAGCTAAAATATTGTAGAGCTCATTTTTTATCTTTTTGATCTCTCGCGCAGTAATTTCAATGTCCGAAGCTTGTCCTTGTGCGCCTCCCATAGGCTGATGGATCATTATTCGCGAGTGTGTCAATGCCGAGCGTTTTCCTTTTGTTCCTGCAGTCATTAGCACTGCAGCCATCGAGGCCGCCATTCCTGTACAAATTGTTGCAACGTTTGCCGAAATGTACTGCATGGTGTCGTAAATTCCCAGTCCGGCATAAACCGAACCTCCCGGTGAGTTAAAATATATCTGAATATCTTTTGTTGGGTCTGTCGATTCCAGGAACAGCAACTGTGCCTGAATAATATTAGCTACAGTGTCGTCGATAGGAACCCCCAGGAAAATTATCCGATCCATCATTAAACGCGAAAAAACATCCATCGATGCAATGTTTAACTGGCGCTCTTCAATAATTGTTGGCGAGATGTAGTTCCCATAAACAGATGAAAATCTGTCCAAAGTCAGACTACTGATTCCTAAATGCCCGGTTGCATATTTTTTAAATTCGTTATTGTTATCCATTTTTTGTCTTCTCTAATAAAAAATAACTTTGTAAATGCGTATAAATACGATTTACAAAGTTATAAAAAAGTTACTTGCTGATACATTCAGCAATATATATTTTCTGACAACTTATTGAGCGAGTTGTTTACTTCATTAATTCGGTGAATTCTTCCTCTGAAATTTCCTTCTCGTCAATAGTCACTTTTTCCTTTACAACAGCTACTACTTTGTCCTCGTGGATTTTTTTGTAGATGCGTTCTTTTTCTTCTGGTTTTTCAAGCATCATTTGGGCAAACGACTGTAGTTGCTCCTCTGGTACGTCGTTTATTCCGTATTGCTGATATTGTGCCAAAGCCATTTTTTTAGCAAAATCTTCAGCTTCAACTGGCTCTACTTTTATTTCGTTTTCTTTTGCAATTTCGTCTTTAATTAACTGCCATTTAAGGTCGAGTATGAACGAATCGAAGTCTTTTTCAATTTGTTCAGGTGTTAATTCTTTGTTAACGGCAATCACCCAACGTTTAAGGAAAGCTTCAGGAAGCTCCATTTCTGTTGCTGCAACTAAGGCATCGCGGGTGTCCAGCGAAAATTTGTAATCTGAAGAATGCGACAGGTTGCGGGCAATTTCTTCTTTTATACGTGCTCTGAAATCTTCAATGGTTTTAACCTCTGTTTCTTCGCCGTATAGTTTCTTGAAAAAATCTTCGTTAACCTCAGCCTTTTCGAACTGAAGGATTTCGGTAACAGTAAATCTGAATTCGCTGTTTAAGTTCTCAGCTTCTTCGGGTTTAATGTTTAGCATGTGTCCCACTTCGGCGTTGTTTTGAAAAGCTTTTACCGGGTCAAAAATTACGATGTCTTCTTTTTTACAACCAACAAACGAATTTTTAATTTCTTCGTCCTTAATCATGTCAACGGCAAGCAGAACGCCTTCAGGTGCAATTCCTCCTTCAACCTCGTTCCCGTCAGTGTCGAGCTGAACGAAATTTCCGCGGATAGAACTGTTGGCTTTTGCTTCATCAACAGGAACGTTTTGTCCCAATTGTGAAGTGGCCATATCTTCCTGCTGCTGAATCATTTTGTCAGAAACTGCTATTTTGTAGTAGTTGAATTTGTCTTTTTTGTCAAGTTCAACTTTAATTTCAGGTGCTAAAGCAATATCGAAAGCGAATTCGAAATTTTCATCTTTTTCCCAGTCAATGTCCTTTTGTTTTTCTTCATTTGGAAGAGGCTCACCAAGAACTGGCAGTTTTTCGTCAACCATATATTTCGAAAGGTTGTGCGAGATAAGTTTGTTAACTTCTTCAACCAACACTGCTGTTCCGAATTTTTTCTTAATTAATCCTGCAGGAACTTTGCCTGGGCGGAAACCAGGAATTGAGGCTTTTTGACGATAGTCTTTTAAAACATCGGCAACTTGTTTTTCGTAGTCAGCTTTTTCTATTGTAAGGCTAAGAATTGCATTAACCTTGTCGATGTTTTCTAAATTGATGTTCATGATGATAAATAAAATTTAAATCAATACCCCTATAATCAAACAACCGCCGACACCTGTTGTTTAAAACAAGGCCAGCGGTTTTTCGAGTGCGGATGAAGGGACTCGAACCCCCACGCCCGAAGGCACTAGATCCTAAGTCTAGCTCGGCTACCAATTACGACACATCCGCTAATTGCGGCGCAAAGATATGTAAAAAATATTTACCGCAAAGTATTTTCATAAAAAAAATGAATTAAAGCTAATTTTTTTTGCAATCGATTCGGTTTATTCGATGTTTGCTACTGTATCCTGCTTCGCTCTCTACCTCCATTCAACAATTGTTCCCCGCTTGTCGTCTTGTAATTCTTTGGGTATCGATTCTCTAATCTCTCTCCATAAAAGATTAATTAGTTTATGTTTGGCGAAATGTCTCGAATAAGCCAGACTCACCTCGCGAAGCGGTTTTATGCTGGTGAAGTTTCTTACGTTGTAGGCTTTTTTTTGCGACATAGTGGCCTTGGCCAGCTCTGGAATCAGGGTAATTCCTCCTTCGCGATCAATGATATTCATAAGTGTTTCGAGCGAGCCCGCTTCGAAATGGAAAGGTAAATTGCTATCGGTTGTACCGAGGTAAGAACAAAGGTTAATTACCTGATCGCGAAAGCAGTGCCCATCGCTTAGTAACCAAAGTTCCGGAGTTGCAATGTCTTGTACGGTAATGTCCTCTTGTGTGTGAAGTTTATGCCCACTGTTGGCATAAATCAACATTTCCTCGTAAAAAATAGGTTTCTCAATAATCTTTTCTTCGTTAAGAGGGGTAACTAAAATACCCACATCTATAAGATCTTTATTTAAAAGTTTTATAATGTTATCGGTGGTTGCTTCAACCACTTTTATAAAAATATTAGGATATCTTTTTTTGTAATTACCAACAAAAATAGGAAGCAGATAAGGGGCGAGTGTTGGAATAATGCCAATGCGTAACATTCCCGACACCTCGTTTTTATGCTCTTTTACAATGTTCAGTATTTCATCGGCCTGTTTTAAAACTACCCTTGCCTGTTCGATAATATGAACCCCTACATCGGTTGGAATTAATGGTTGTTTACTCCGGTCGAAAATGATAATTTCCAGATCCTCTTCCAATTTTTTTATTTGCATCGAAAGTGTAGGTTGGGTAATAAAGCAAGCTTCTGCAGCTTTGCCAAAATGCCGGTAAGTGTCAACAGCTGCAATGTATTCCAATTGGGTCAGGGTGATCATGGCGTAAGTAGATTTTTGTTTTAAAGATAGAAATTATCGATTAAAAACTATGTTAATATGAAATTAATTGCTTTTTGTAAAGTAAAGAAAGGGGAAGACGCAAACTAAAGCCTGTTTTTCCGTGTAAAAGGGGAGGGTATTAGCGGATGGTTTGCTGTCGATACCACTCAAAAGCTGCTACCGAAAGCGCATTCGATATATTTAACGATTTGCATCCTCCAGGCATAGGGATATAAACCTTCTGATTGCTGAGTTTAATAATGTGTTCCGGAAGTCCATGAGATTCGCTGCCTGCCAAAAGAATAATTCTTTTTGGAAGCACTGTTGTATAAAGGTTTTCCGACTCGTCGCAGGTTTCAAGAAGTGTTAAATTATAATTCAATGACATTACTGCTTTAAAATCATTCTCCGATATAAAACGCCACGTCATTTGCTCGTACGAGAAACCGGCTGTTTTTTTTATTTTCGATTCGCGGTGGTTTTCCGTTCCCTTAACAAATAGTGCTTCCCTGGCTCCAAGGTTATGGGCCAAACGGATAATCTTTCCAATATTTTCAGGATTAGCCAGCTTCCAGGCTGCGATAATTATTTCGCAATCATTGGGATACACTTCCTGAGGTTTAGTCTTAAAAAATTGAACCGAATTAGTGTTTATCATGTGTTGTTGTTGTTCTTGGTTCTTTATAAAATATTACTTTTGCACAAAAGATTAAAGATGAAAATTTCTGTTCAATTCCTTGCAATAATTCTGGCAATAATTTTTGTTGCCTGCGGCCCGTCCGATGAAGATAAGGCCAGGGTGAAACTTGATTTATCTAAAAATTTGTTGCTGAAAAAGGATACCTCTTCTGCTATTGCACAACTCGACAGTATTGCAATATTATACCCAAAGGCTGTTTATTCGGTTAGTGCCGCCAAAAATTTGTTAAACGATGTACGTTTTGAAATTATGCAACGAAAGGAAGCGGAGCTTGACAGCTTAAAACTTAAGATTGCCGGATTAGAGAAATTGTTTGAAAAAGAAAAAACAGAATTCGACAGGTATACTCAATACATTCATAAACGCCAGACATTTAAGCGTGCCTGGGATCGATCGTACATCCAGGTGCATTTAAACGAGCGAGGCGAATTGTATTTAAGCAGTAACTTCCATGGCGAAAAATCGCTAAATCACACGGGTTTGCGCGTGTACGACAGTGGAGATGAAGCCAAAACTGCAGAAATTCCAATTGGATCAGTCGATAATCATCAGAGCGATTTTTTGGAAAGTAAGTGGGAAAAAGTTTCGTACCGAAACGGAAAAGACAATGGGGTGATTGAGTTTATTGCCAATAATGTCGATCGAAATTTAAAAGCAGTTTTTCTTGGGAAGGAATATTATTACATCATTCTGGAACAATACGACAAAGAAGCTGTTCGGGATGCATTGGCTCTTTCTAAAGCCTTAATTAAGGAAAGGCAATTGAACTCGGAAATAAAAGGTTTGCAAACAAAATTGAATATCAACTAGCTAAATCGAAATGGATCCTGCAGCAGCAATACGACGTTGCAAGAGCCTTCCTAATTCGCCTTCAGTACACCGAAATGATAACCTCTGCCGGTAAAAAGCAATGTTGCTAATTTTGGCATTTCTGAGCGGTTCCCCAATACTCTTCACCGTGGACGACAAGAATTCCGGACTGACCAGTAAGGTGACGGATAAACTTGATTTTTTCGTTTCTTAGACGCTGGGAAATGGAGCCATAGTCATAATTATTCTAGCATTTTCACCTGGTAAAAACGAAAAATAATCTGCCTGTTCCATACGGAATTTGAGAATTCGATTGGTCGAATATTTTAACCCAGCCTGTGTGGTTAACGTTTGGGCGTTGCTTGATTTATTCAGGAATAGCTTTATCCCTTTCGTTTAATTTTAAGCTTTTGTCCGATGTAAAGACCGCGGTCGTTATTCAGATTATTGATACGCATAATTTCGTCGGAGGTAATACCTGCATATTTTTGGGCAATGTCCCAAATGGTATCACCCTTGCGGACGGTATGATAAATGTAATTGGAGTCAAGTTGCTGAACTTGCGTTTTTTTGGCCGTGCTTGTCGATTTGCCAATTGACGCTTGTTTTTGGGCAAAGGTCATCGAGTTAACTTTTTCGTATTTCGCCTTGTCTGCTTCAGGAACATAAACGACCAGTTTTTGTCCAATGCGAATTATGTCGCGGTGAATGTTGTTCCAATAGCGTAAGTCAGAGGCTCTGACTTTAAACCACGACGAGATAAAGCCCACATTGTCGCCTGATTTTACGGTATATAAAACCTTGGACTTGCCCTTAACATCAACCGGTGTGTAATAGGAGTTGCTGCTGGTTGTGGGCTCCATAAGGGTATTGTTTGGAAAGTATTTTTCGCGTTCGTAAGCAAATACAGCTGTGTCGGCATCAATAAATTCCATGATGTTGGTATGAGGTAATATCAAGGGGTAAGGTTTGTTTTTCTTCGCTGGAATTACATCGCGCCGATACATTGGGTTAAGTGCCCGAAGTTCTTCTTTTTCAATGTTTATTTTTGCGCATATTTGGTTGAAATGAACATAGTCGTTAATCATTACCGTATCTACCGTGAGCGATATTTCTGGTAAACGAGGTATTAGGTTGTGTTCTTTGTAGTACTCAAAAGTGTATGCAGCAGCAATATAAGCTGGCACATAACCACGCGTTTCCCGTGGCAGGTGGTAATAAATCTCCCAGTAATTGGTTTTTCCACCCGAGCGTCTGATGGCACGGTTTACATTTCCTGGGCCGCAATTATATGCAGCTATTGCTAAATGCCAGTCGCCATAAATATCGTGCAGCATGCTTAAGTAGCGTGCCGCTGCATCGGTGGCTTTTATGGGGTCGCGTCTTTCGTCAACAAACGAAGTAATTTCGAGCTTCAGGGTTTTGGCTGTGCCGTACATAAATTGCCACAATCCGTTCGCTCCTGCTCTTGAGCGAGCAACAGGGTTTAGTGCCGATTCGATAATGGCGAGGTATTTTAATTCGAGCGGCATGTTGTATTTGTCGAGCGTCTCTTCAAAAATTGGAAAATAATAGGACGAAAGTCCCAACATTACCTCCACCTGTTCGCGGCGCTTTTCGGAGTACATTTTAATGTAATTTCGAACAACTTTGTTGTACGACAAATCAACGACCTGCTCAATTTCTTGCAAACGTTGTATATAAACAGAGTCTGGCAGGTCTTTAGGGTAATCCTGAAGACGCACTTCTGAGGTGTCAAATTTAAATTGGTTCTGAATTTCCCACAAGCCCAACAAGCTATCCATCTGTTCGGTGAAAATGGTGTTGAGTTTATCATCAATTTCCAGTTCGAAAGCAGCAGAGGTATCAACAGCCAGAATTGTATCCGTCTCTGCCAGAGCCACAGAGGCCGTCTCCGAAATTTGGCTCATGCCGTTAAAGGAAATTGATAAAAACAGAAATATTGTAAAGTGTAATGTTTTGTATGTCATACTAGAATGTAAATGAACAATTTACGCCATAAACAGGTCGCTGGTACATAAGTTGCATGGTTGGTTGCCAGTTAAAAGAGAGGTCTTCGCTCATGTCGAAATCGAAAAAGTGAGCATCAACACTGGCATCGATAATGTTTATTCCATAGAATGCAACAATGCTGATAATCAGCAGATCGCGGTTACGACGGTAGTAATCCTGCGAATCGCTTAGAGCCGATTCAAAGTTGTCGTAGTCGGTTGAGTCATCCAAATCGTAATAAGAAGAAGCCGACAAATCAAGGTAAGAGTCCGTTGCAACATCATCATCGGTTAAGTCGTTGTAAGCCGATTTCATGATTTGGTAATTGTTGTTGTTCCAATGTATAAAATAGCCAATACTACCAAATCCAATGTATATGAGCGGAATTTTCCAGTACTTTTTGTTGTACGCCTGTCCTAGTCCGGGCAAAAAGGTTGAGTATAAAGTAGCCTTGTGCGCAGAATGAACTTTTTCTATACCTGTACCTACCTCTGCAATTCGTGTTGAATCAGCCGCAAGGTTTTGTCCTTTTAGGTTTAATCCCAGAAACAGAGGCAATAAGAAGAGTATTATTTTTGAAAAATGTTTACTTGTAATCACACTAAGAATTTTGCGCAAAAATAGAAAATACACTCAGTTTTTAGGTGATTGTTAAGTATTATTTTTGATTTTCAATTATTTTAACAATTCTTTCAAGGTCTTTTTCCGACTTAAAAGGAATTGAAATCTTCCCTTTTCCTTTATCATTCATCGAAAAATCGATGTGGGTATTAAATATTTTATCGAGCTGGGTTTTTACAGGCTGATACTCTTTGGGAAATTTATGATTGGCTTTTTTCGTAGGTTCTTTTGTTTCTCCTGAATTTAAATCGCGTACAATTTCTTCCACCTTACGTACGGAAAAACCATGCTGAATCGTTTGCGTAAAAATCATGATTTGCGTATCCGGATCTTCAATGTTGATAATGGCACGCGCATGCCCCATTGATATTTGTTTTTCAATTAATCCTTTTTGAATAATTGCAGGAAGTTTAAGTAAACGCAAGTAGTTGGCAATGGTAGAACGCTTTTTGCCAACGCGCGAACTCAATTCTTCCTGGGTATAATTCAGTTCGTCCATCAATCGCTGGTAGCTGAGAGATATTTCAATGGCATCCAGGTCTTCGCGCTGAATGTTTTCAACCAGGGCCATTTCAAGCATGCCGTCGTCCTTGGCTTTACGCACATAGGCCGGTATTTGTGTTAGCCCGGCAAGTTGCGAAGCTCTGAAACGCCGCTCTCCGGCAATAATTTGGTATTTGTCTCCAGTAACCTTGCGTAGGGTAATGGGTTGAATTAGTCCAATCTCTTTAATTGATGCCGAAAGTTCGGCCAATGCTTCTTTATCAAAATTTGAACGTGGCTGAAAGGGATTTGCTTCAATTTTACTGAGCTCAACTTCGCTAATACTGGCGCTTTGCTGCATTTTTTCAGCATCGTCGATTAAAGCGCCCAGACCTCTTCCCAATGCATTCCTTTTTACCATCATAGTTATACCTTAATTTATTACTACACTATTTTTTTTCTGCGACATTTGGGTCATGTCGTTTCTTTGTAAAATTTCGCGTGCTAAGTTCATGTGATTGATTGCTCCCTTCGAGCTGGCATCATACAATATTACTGGCCTTCCATAGCTGGGAGCTTCGCTTAGTTTTATGTTTCGCTGAATAACTGTGTCGAAAACCATTTCCTGAAAATGGTGTTTTACTTCTTCGTAAACCTGGTTCGACAAGTTGAGCCTTGGGTCGAACATGGTGAGCAAAAAGCCTTCTATTTCCAATTCAGGATTTAAGCGGTTTTGGATAATTTTAATGGTATTTAAAAGTTTTCCCAAACCTTCCAATGCAAAATATTCGCACTGAACCGGAATAATTACAGAGTCGGCTGCGGTAAGTGCATTTACCGTAATTAATCCTAACGATGGCGAACAATCTATGAAAATAAAATCGTAATCATCCTTTATTTTTTCAAGTGCATTTTTTAATACTTTTTCACGGTTGGGCATGTTAAGCATCTCAATTTCAGCACCTACTAAATCGATGTGTGATGGAATCAAATGCAAATTTTCAATTTCTGATTTTAAAATTGCTTTGTCTGCCTCCACTTCGTTTACAATACACTCGTAAATACTGGCTTGCACATTTGTAACATCGAATCCTAATCCTGAGGTTGAATTGGCCTGCGGATCAGCGTCAATTATCAGAACTTTTTGTTCTAAAACTGCAAGGCTGGCAGCCAAATTTATAGTTGTTGTTGTTTTTCCAACTCCGCCCTTTTGGTTTGCCAAAGAAATTATTTTTCCCATCTATGTATCGTATTTTAATGATGGTCTCAAAGTTAACATTTTACCATAAACTGCATTCTTTTTTTTATTAACGCAATTGGTATTTTCGTGTTAAAGTGTTGGTATTTAAGGGGAAGGATGCTTAAATTTTTTGAGATTTCATCTCTTTTTTCAGTTGTTTTTTGTCGATTGGGACAACTCCAAGCTCTTCGCATACCAATCCTCCGGCCAGATTCGACATTAGTGCCATAATTTTTGGTGGCAGTCCGGCGGCCATGGCTAAACTGGCCACACTAATAACTGTGTCGCCAGCACCCGATACATCAGCAATATAACGGATGGCAACCGGGTAATACTGTTCTTTAACGCCGTTGCTAATAAAAACACCTAGTTCTGAAAGGGTTATGAATATTAGTTTTAGGTTCTGCTTAATCTTGAACTCGTCGGCCACAATTTTTAAGGCCTCTAAATTGCCTTTGGCAATGTTTAAACCGGTGCCCTCAACAAACTCCTTAAAATTGGGTTTAAAGAGCGAAACGTTTTTATAATTATTGAAATTTCTTCGTTTGGGATCTACCGCGGTTGGGATGCCTTTTTCTTTGGCAAGGGTGTTTATTGTGTCGAAAAGTGTTGATGTAATCACTCCTTTGTCGTAATCAACAAAAATAATTACGTCAATCGGATTTGTGTTTATTTCTTCAGTAATTGCATCAGCCAGCCATTTTTCAATTTCCGGAGAAATAAATTCATCCGATTCTTCATCAACCCGTGCAATGTGTTTGCCTCCACTTATGATACGGTTCTTTACCGTAGTTTTTCGACTGTCGTCAATATAAATACCTTTTTTCGATATTTTCCTTTGATCCAGAAGGCATTCGAAATCTCTCCCATTTTCATCATTTCCTATAACTGAGAAAAGTACGGGAACTGCGCCAAGTGCCTGTAGATTTCGCGAAACGTTAGCAGCTCCTCCCAAACGGTTTTCTCGTTTGGTGACCGCAACAATTGGCACCGGGGCTTCGGGCGATAATCGCTCTACCTTCCCCCATAAATAGGTATCAATCATTGCATCGCCAATAACAATGGCGCGCATTTCGCTAAATTTTTCGAATATTTGATTTACTTCTGTACTATCCACAAAATAGGTGTTAAAGGCACAAAGCTACGAAAAAAACCAGCGTAGAAAAATGACAACAGATAAAATCTGTTGAGAAAAAGTGATGTATTAGTTTACTGAGGATCAACGTCAATGTTAATCAGGCAATTGCTGTTGTTGGGTTGATGTTTTGTGTATTTGGCCGAAACAATTATTTCGTGTTTTATCGTGTCGAGATTTAATCTTTTGTCAATTTTTATCCAGATTTCTTTTTGGTGCCACAGCTGTATTTTGCTTATTAATGGGAATTCAGGTCCCAAAATAATTAGTTGTTGATTTTTTCGAAGTAGTCCGGCCAGTTGATGGGCAACTCTGTTTACCGTATCGAAATTTTTATGCTTTACCGTAATTTTTATCAGCCTGAAAAAGGGTGGGTAATTAAATAATTTTCGCTCTTCAAACTGGCTGTTTAATGTTTGCTGGTAATCTTGTTGCTGTATGAGCTGTATTAATGGATGTTCGGGCTGCGAGGTTTGAATAACAACCTTACCCTGTTTGTGTTTTCTTCCGGCACGACCTGCTACCTGCGAGATTAGCTGGTAGGCGCGCTCGTGAGCTCTAAAGTCAGGGAAATTAATAAGATTGTCGGCATTCAGAATTCCAACCACACTTACATGTTCAAAGTCGAGGCCTTTGGTAACCATTTGGGTTCCGATTAAAATGTCGGTTTTGCGCTCTTCGAGTTTGCTGACAATTTTTGCAAAAGCATTCTTCGTTTGCGTAGTGTCCAGATCCATGCGCGTTACACGGGCATTTCGGAAGAGTTGTTTAATTTCAGTTTCAATTTTTTCGGTACCAAAACCGCGGGTTTTTATTTCGGGCGAGCCACAGTTGTCGCATTTGTCGGGTAGCTGGTAGCTATAACCACAATAATGGCAACTTAATCGTTTTTTGTATTTGTGGTAGGTTAAACTTACGTCACATTTCTGGCATTTTGGAATGTGTCCGCAGGTAAAACATTCTACATAAGGAGAGTAACCCCGTCGGTTTTGAAACAAAATTATTTGCTTGTTTTTGCTCAGCGCTTCTTCCGTTAAATTGTACAATTCGGGCGTTAGCAACGAGCGCATTTCCTTTCGTTTATAGGCGCGTTTTAAATCTGAAACAATAATTTCGGGGAGTTCCATTTCCGAAAAACGTTTCAGTAAATTTACTAATCCGTATTTGCCCGACAGTACATTGTAGTAAGTTTCGAATGAAGGAGTAGCTGAGCCAAGCAGGACTTTTGCCTGATTTTGAAGTCCCAGAACCACAGCCATATCGCGGGCATTGTAGCGAGGTGCCGGGTCGTATTGCTTAAATGAATTTTCGTGTTCCTCGTCAACAACAACCAACCCCAGCTTTGAAAAGGGAAGAAATACCGCCGACCGGGCTCCCAGCACAAGTTGGTATCCTTTGTCGGGATTGCTTTCAAATTCCAGTACTTTTTCCCAAATTTCAACCCGTTCCTGGCTATTCAGGCGCGAATGGTAAATGCCAACCTTGTTGCCAAAAACATTTTTTAAACGCCGAATTATTTGGGTGGTAAGTGCAATTTCCGGAACGAGGTAAAGTGCTTGTTTCCCGGTTTTCAGAATCTCATCGATTAAATGAATGTAAATTTCGGTTTTGCCGCTTGCCGTAATTCCGTGTATTAAGGTTACCTGCTTCGATTCAAATTCTTTTTTTATTTCAGTGAGTGCCTTATCCTGGTATTTATTTAAAAGGTTAATGCTAACCTGTTCTATTTTTTCTTCCTCAATTCGCGAAACCTGTTTTTGGAATTCGACCAAAATATTTTTTTGTGTTAATCCTTTTAAAACAGAAGAAGAGAGGCTTGTACCTTTTAAAAGCTGCTTTTTCTTGATTTCTTGTAGCTCTTCCGATTCGAAAGGATGGCATACCGAACAGAAATGAAACAACAATTGTAACTGTTTTTTCGAGCGCTTCAGAGCCTCGGTTTTTTCGTTAAGCGTTTTTTCAGAGTCAATATCCGGGTGGAGTTTTACAAACGATTCGGTTTTGGGTTTGTATTTCTGGTTGACTTTTTCTTCAACATAAATCAGTTTTTTGCCGATTAACGACTTTAAGGCAGTATACGAAAAATTATCGCCCAGAATTCGTTCCAGATCAGACAAAAACAGCACTTCTTGTTCGACCTGGCGAAGGATAAGTTCTTCCTTTGTGGTGAGTATAGTCTGAACGTCGGCTCCACTGGGAAATACCTTCGATTTGCTTTCCAATTTCAGGCCGGTAGGTAGGGCTGCCCTGAAAACATCGCCAAGTGTGCAGCAGTAATATTTAGCAATCCAGTGCCAGAGTCTTAAATTCTGAGGAAGAACCAGCGGATATTCATCTAAGACTTGTTTAATCTCTTTAATATCAATTTCCTCGGGTTTGTCATTCGAAACGGAAACCACCAAGGCCGCATAAATTTTCTTTTTCCCAAACTGAACAGTTACACGTTTACCCGGTGCAATATCGTCTTCGAGCGATTGCGGCACCTTGTAAGTGTAGGCATCGTGTAACGATAAAGGCAGTATTACTTGCGCATATAATTCGGGCATGGAGCTTTTTGTTTTGCCTAAATGTAGTTTAAAATTACCGAATAAAAAGTGGCGTTAAGCAAAGTTCTCTTTTACCCATTGGGCAGCTTGCTTCATTAGCCAGTTGGGTGTCGATGTAGCTCCGCAAATTCCAACCGAATCTACACCTTCGAACCATTCTGGCTGAATTTCGGCGATGGTAGATATCTTTTTTGAGTTCGTATTGGCTTCTTTGCATATCGAATACAGGTATTTGCCATTCGAACTTTTTATACCGGCGATAAACAAAACCAGGTCGTACTTTTTTGCAAACTCCTTCAGGTTCGGCACCCGGTTTGAAACTTGCCGACAAATGGTATCGTTAATTTCAATCGGAACATGGCTTTGTATTTTTTTTCTGATGAGCGCAGCAATTTCTTCGTAATCCTCAATGCGTTTTGTAGTTTGCGAATACATTATTACTGGCTTGCTCATGTCGATTTTATTAACATCGTCGATGCTTTCAATAATAATGGCATTGTGTTTTGTCTGTCCGTCGAGGCCCACAATTTCGGCGTGTCCTTTTTTGCCGAAAATCACCAGTTGTCCGTTTTGTTTTGAATTTTTTTCGTACGACTTTTTAATTTTTCGCTGAAGATTAAGAACAACCGGGCAGGTGGCGTCAATTAATTCGATGTTGTTTTTTTGGGCATAATCATAGGTTGACGGAGGTTCTCCATGGGCGCGAATTAATACTCTGCAGTTGCTTAATTTAAAATATTCTTCCTTCGAAACTGAAATTAAGCCTAAATCTTCCAATCGCTGTACTTCCCTTCCGTTATGAACAATGTCACCCAGGCAATACAATGAATCTTCTTTTTTTAATTCATTTTCTGCCGATTTTATGGCATTAATAACGCCAAAGCAAAAACCTGATCCTTTGTCAATTTCAACAATCATTTTTTATTATTTCGTTTACTCTGTCGATTGTCCACTCCAGTTGTTGTTCGCGTGTTAGGTTACTGTTGTCGAGTATCAGGGCGTCGTCGGCTTGCTTTAGCGGACTCACTTCTCTTGTTGAATCAATTTGGTCGCGCCCTTCAACATTGGCCAGAATTTCTTCGTAGTTCACCTGTTCGCCTTTTTCTGTTAATTCCTGGTAACGGCGTTGTGCGCGAATCTCGGGCGAGGCTGTCATAAATATTTTTAATTCGGCATCCGGAAAGACAACGGTGCAAATGTCGCGGCCATCCATAACAATGCCTTTGTTTTTGCCGTTTTCGCGTTGCTGGCGAACCATCTCTTTGCGCACCTCGGCTATGGTGCTGATGGGGCTCACATTCTCCGAAACTTCAAGTTGACGAATTTCGTCTTCAACATTTTCTCCATTCAAAAAGGTGGTGTTTTTACCCTGCTTTTCGTCCCATTTAAAAGTGATTTTTATGTTTTTTAACCCGGCAATAATTTTTTCGGTATCTGGTGTTTTATTGACAATCCATCCGTTTCGAAGGGCTACTAATGTTACTACCCGGTACATGGCGCCACTATCAATATAAATATATCCCAGCTTTTTAGCCAGCGATTTTGCCATAGTGCTTTTCCCGCACGACGAGTGCCCGTCAATGGCGATTATTATTTTTTTATCACTCATAATTTTATTTTGAGAGGAACAAATATGGGAAATTATTTAGACAGATTCTAAGTATGAAGCTGACTTTTTTAGAATTTGTTATTTAAATTAATGGCCAGCGAGAATAAGCTTGATGAACCTGCCAAATGATATTTTGAAATGGCGTAATCGAGTCGGAACCGTTTTATTTTTAATCCAAAGCCTGCCGAAAATCCTACGGTTGAGGCTTTGTCGTCGAACATTAATTCCTGCCTCCGCTGATAATTGAATCCTCCGCGGATAATGAAATTTTCGGAAGGAAGGAGCTCGATGCCTAAAACCATATGGCGCATGGTTTGCTTGAGGATACTTTCGTTTTGGTCGTATATTGTCTCAGTCGAAAACTCGGTTTCATCTTCATTATTCGACAAATCCCAGTAGTTGAGGTACTGCATGGTTGCCGAAAAAACGACAGGAGCGTGTTTTAGTCGGTGGCTTATTCCAACCTGAAGGTTAAATGGAATACTCTCGAGGTCGCCGCCGTCGTAATAGGTTGTAATCTGTGTTCCGGCGTTACGGGCAACAATGGCTACGGTTGTATAGCCGGATTTGCTAGTGAGGCTTAAGCCCACATCGGCAGCAATACCAATGGATTGGTAACTTTCGAATGACGAAAAGATTGGTTTTATGTTTATGCCGTATCGCAGGCGTTTGTAGTTGTTCGAATAGATAATGTTTAATGCGTATTCTGCAGCATTAAAAGTACTCCCGGTAAGTTCTCCATCTTCTGTGGCTTCATCAAAAGAGCCATAATTAATGTAGTGCATTCCGAGGGCAAAATTTCCAATGCCTTCGTACGATTTGGCATACGAAGCGTATCCATAGTTAATATCGGCAAGGTAGTTTACATAGTTTACCAGAATGTGGTTGTCCATTTCTTTCTGAAGCAACGATGGGTTATGAAAGGGTATATTTAAATCTCCAGGATCGTTAATGGCAACCTGGACTCCTCCCAAAGCCGCAATACGAGCCGAATTGGTAAGCTCGAGAAACTGGTAGGTGCTTTCACCCCCTATTTGCGCCCGGCCAATAAAAACCGTAAAACAGAATAAAAGTGTAAAGTATATTTTTCGCTTCATTCGCGACTGCGTTTTTTATAAAACGCCAAAGGTATTTAATTATTATAACAGGGGAACTATTATGGAGAAATAAAAGTTTAATCAAGGTGTATTTGTGGTGGGGTAAATGTAGACTCCAGCAGCTATGTTTTGTAATCGTACCAGCTGGAGTCTGTGTTCGTTATGTTAGTTGTCTTTTCTGAATTTCTTTAAAATGTGATCCATTTGTTTGCCAGCAGCTTCCCGGCCTCCTAAACCAAAGGACAAGGCAATGGCAACAGCAACTGCTCCAAAAATTAACCCAAAAGCCAAATTGACAATGTCGTTTGCAATCCCCATTGAGCGCAGTCCAATAGCTAAAAAAATTATTAATGTTGCAAATTGGCTGATTCCCGCAATGCCTTTTGTTCCTTCGGCGCTTGAAAGTGCCTTGTATACAAGTTTTGAAACAAAAAAGCCAAGTGCCAGTATTATTAACCCGAAGAAGATTTGTCCGGTGATTTCCAGTAGTTTTGTGAGCACTACTGAAAGTAAATTAAGCTCGATCATTTCGATGGTAGAAATGAGCCCTGCAAAAATGATAAAAAAGAAAACCAGATTTCCCACAATATTGGATAATGAACTTTTTTCGCCGATAATGTTCGTTATTCCCATCTTTTGGGGGAAGGTGTCGAATCCCAGATTTTTAAGCAAATCCTTGATTATAGGGACTATAAATTTTGCAACCAGGTAGAATACTAAAAATACAATAGCCGCCCCGATAATTTTAGGAATGGCGCTTAAAAAAGTGGCTAGCATTTCTGTTGCCGGATTGGAAATGGCTTCCATTTGAAGCGCATCGAGTGCAACAATCAAGATAGGGATAAAGATAAATATAAAAATGATTTGTTTCGCTAAGCTAACGATGCTTGATTTATCCTTCATCCCAATTTTAGTCGCCATATTTTCGAGAGAGGCACCAATGAGTCCAACGGCTTCTGAAACTATCTTAGCAATAACATATCCAACGATTATTATGATAATTGCTGCAATCAAATTTGGTAGAAAAGCCATGAGTTCCCTCAGCATATCATTTAGTGGAGCCAAGGCATCTTGAATTCCCATTATGTTGAGTACAAGTAGTAAAACGTAGAACATTACCAGGTAGAAGACCAGTTTGCTTAAGCCCTTTTCTATTTTTAGTTTGCTTTCTCCGGGTTTGTTAACCTTTTTATCCAGCTCAAATTTATGCAATAGCATATAAATTAATTTTTTGAACACGATGGCAATTAACCAACCAATAACAAGAACTAAGAGTGCCCCAATAACACCTGGGATAAGGTTTCCAACCTTGTCCATTAGCGGATTCAATAACATTTCAATTTGTTCCATTATTATAAATTTAAGTTAATAAATAGAGTTTGTGCCAAGCCAATAAAACCAAAATTAAATTGTCCAAAAAAGAACTAAGGTTTATTTACTTAAGTGGGCCGGGCAATTTACATGGTACAGAATATACCTTTGGAAAGGCCAATAGTCACACGTGTTGACTATGAAATATTTACAAGTTACAGTAATAGTGCCTTAAAAACAAGTGTGTGGAATTTTAAAGAGTGTCTTTTGTGTTTAAAATCAGTGTCTTGTGGGGATGTAAAACTTATCTGCTTGCTGCTTATATTCCACGCTTTTTTTGCAAGTTTTATATGAGAAGGAACAATGTTTTATTTCTCTTCGTTCATTTACGCTTGTGCGTAAGCGTTTGTAGTGCGCGTTGAAATCGTTAGCGAGGTTTTAGCCTCCGCTCTATATATTTTAGGAGCAACCATAATTCGCGGGTGTGCATATTTGGGTTTTAAAAGAAATAAAGAAGAACTACTATAGTGGATTCTCTTTTTTCAACTCTTCAATAACTTCTAAAACCACCGGACAGGTTTCGCAATTTTTATGCGAGAGATCGAGAATTTGGTAAAAACGTTTGCGGTCGGTATGGGGGTATTCGCGACAGGCTTTGGGACGGCTTTCGTAAACAATGCAGTAATTATCGGGAAGCAGGAAAGGGCAGGGGTGTTCCTTAAAAACAAAATCGTTGTCTTCGTCGGTTCGAATGTATTGCTCCATAAAATCGGCTACTTTTATTTTCAGGTGTTTGGCCAGGCGCTCAATGTCTTTGTCGAATAGGCGTGGGCCAATGGTTTTACAGCAGTTAGCACAATCGAGGCAATCGAATTCATTAAAAGCTTCATGGTGTAGCTCGTGAACAGCATCATCGAGTTTCTTTGGCTTTTTCTTTTTTAGTTTTTTTAGAAAAGCTGTTGTTTCTTGTCGTGTTTTGTCCGTCTGGAGTTTCAGTTCTTCAGGAGTTTTGTATTCGATGCGCATAGTTTTTTATTTGTTAATGGATTTCTGCTATTGTGACAGACAATTATCTTCGGTGTATTTCAACCGCTTCTTTGTTTCTTTTTTTATCTCGTTTTTTTAATTGCGATAGAAATAAACCGATAACTACAATTAATATTCCTGCTATTTTTTGTGGCCCCAGTTCTTCTTTCAAAATAATAAATGCCAAAATGGCTACAAATACAGGAATGAGATTAATAAAAGTATTGGCACGGGTAATCCCCATTTGTCGAACGCTTTGCGTAAAAAACACAAAAGCCAGTGTTGACGAAAATATGGCGAGCAAAAATATTGCTTTGAATGCTTGTGGATGAAACGGTGTTAGCATAAAATCTTTTACGTCGATTGCCAGCCAAATGGGGAGAAACAAAAACATTCCGATGATGTTTTGGTAAGTAATTATGGTTAGGGTATTGTAGCGGGAGGCCAGGTTTTTTAGTACGATGGCATATGCAATTGCGGCAAATACTGCAATAAATTCGAGACCAACTCCCAGCGGTGATGCTTCGAAACGGAAATTGCCGTTGAGAACAACTAATGCAACACCTAAAAATGAAAAAAGCAAGCCAAACAGATTTGTTCGCCTTATCTTTTCTTTATGGAAGTACCAGGCAGCCAGAGGTGTTAATAGAGGGATAGTGGCAACTATTACCGCCGCTACTGTCGACGAAACATAGGTAAGCCCATAACT
The DNA here is from genome assembly GCA_041583785.1 of Draconibacterium sp. Lineage (GTDB taxonomy): Bacteria > Bacteroidota > Bacteroidia > Bacteroidales > Prolixibacteraceae > Draconibacterium. The sequence goes on from JBFHFE010000007.1 coordinate 42,715, forward strand.
TTCTCCCAGGAAATACAAGAACGGTTCGAAAAAAGCCATCAGAAAAAATAGTCTGTAATCTTTACGCTCGGGTTTTTGCAAGCGTTTTAAAAGCCGGGCAATAGTGAATATTAGCACTGCCGAAATGCTTAGTCTAAAAAGTACCACCGTAATGGGTTTGTAGGCCAGAAAGGCAATTTTAAACCAAACAAAAGAAAAGCTCCAAAAAAAAGTAGCTCCCAATGCCGAAGCTATCGCCAGGTAATCTTTGTTTTTCATCTTATTAAATATCTTTGTTTTATAAGGTAAAAGATGAAACTCGCATGATTTTAAGAAACCGCTTATGTATGAATATTTCTCATGCTCGTTTCATAAGTTTTTAAAAGTGTATAATTAACGGTAACTTATGTAATAAGCAATTGGTAAAGAAAACTTCCTCTTGTAAGTTTAATAGGTTTAAATACATGCTTGTTTCATAGAAAAAGATTAAACCGACAAAATTAGTGAATTAACTATGACATGAAATGGAATAATCATCGATTTTTTCATATTTTTAGATACTCCAAAAGTACTAACTTCACTAATAAAAAGATCAATAGAAATACTTTTTAAAATCCTGAGCCTAAGATTTGTTGTGTTTGTTGCCGTTGCAGCTATCATTATGCAGGGGGTTTTCGGCCTGCAATTCAACTCCGAAAAAAGCAAATGAGATTAATAAAGTGAAGCAAACTACCGAGAAATTTATTGGCCTGCAATTATGGTCGGTAAAAGATGATATGACGAAAGATGCTGCAGCAACTCTTAAAGCAGTAAGCGAAATGGGCTATAAATATGTAGAAACAGCGGGTTATTCCGATGGCAAAGTTTATGGAATGAATCCGTTGGAGTTTAGAAACCTGTGCGAAAGCTTTGGTTTGCAGGTTTTGGGTGCGCATGCCGGTCAGGCTGTGCCAGGCAGGGAAAACTGGGGCGAAACCATGGCTTGGTGGGATACGTGTATTGCAGCCCATAAAGCTGCAGGCGTAAAATGGATTGTGCAGCCATGGATGGGAGAAACGGCCTTCGAAAGTCTGGAAGGATTAAGGGATTATTGCAAATATTTTGAGGCAGTAGGCGAAAAATGTAACGCCGCCGGGATTCGTTTTGGTTACCACAATCATGATAAAGAATTTACAACCGAATTTAATGGGAAACCGGTTTATGACTGGATGTTGGAATTAACGGATCCGAAAAAAGTAATGTTTCAATTGGATTTATACTGGATTAACCATGGAGAAAAAAGTTCTCTCGATTATTTTGAAAAATATGCAGGACGTTTCGAACTTTGGCACATTAAAGATGAAAAAGAGTTGGGAGAGAGTGGTCGTATGGATTTCAAATCGACTTTTGCACAAAGAAAGAAGTCGGGAGCAAGATACGGAATTGTGGAAGTTGAAAGTTATAACTTCGAGCCCCTTGTTAGCGTTAAAAAGAGTCTCGAATATTTAAAGGCTCAGGATTACGTTGATTTTTAACCCTCAATATGAGTTAAGTACTTCAGTACATTCCTTCATTCGAAACAGGAAAGGTGAGCGAGGTTTAGTGTTTTGTTTTTTTTAAATTTTTTAGTGGATGTTTCATTGGTAGCGCTGGAATGCACCGTTGTCTGTGTTGTTTGTTTATGGAGACAGTACGCAATTCTTCTATTAATTTTATCTGGAGTGCTCTGGATGTCCAGTAGAATCAATCCTTTCTGCAGTTTATTTTTCTAATTCGATTGTGAAATGAAAATAAGAATAGAAAAATAATATTTTTGGTATTGTGGTTAGAATAAAATATTTATATTTGCAACCGCAAAACAAAATGGTGGTTGTAGTTCAGTTGGTTAGAACGCCGGATTGTGGTTCCGGAGGTCGTGGGTTCAAATCCCATCATCCACCCTATTAAAATGAAAAGCCTTCCCTTTCTTAGTGGAAGGTTTTTTATTTTATAGTCTTTTTGAAGATGGAGATATAAAGATAAGCCTTGGAGAGATTCAGGGCTTTTTTTATGGTATGTAGTATAAGGAAATATGTTTTATTTTGACTTTGCTGAGCCTTCTTACATGTAGAAAAACGGCCCGCTCTCGTATCGGAAAATCCTGAACAATGACCGGAGCACGAAAACCTTTAGATATTAGTTTTATGTTTTTGTGTGAAGCTGGAGGATTGTTTAACTCATCCAGATCTACCTGGATCTTCTTTTCAGTAACCAGTACGTTAGTGATCTCAAAATATTGAAATAAGTCTTTGGGAAGAAAAGCCTCCACCAATGCTCTATATTGACTTTGCTGTGCGTTCATTTATCTAAAAGAAATAAAAGCAAAGATGATAATTAATTTTGACTCCCCTAGAAAGTTGAATTGAGCCCAGATTTTGGTGTGAATCCTTATGAAAAAAACAAAAGGGAGAAACTTTGTTTCTCCCTTTTGTGGTGCCACCTGGAATCGAACCAGGGACACACGGATTTTCAGTCCGTTGCTCTACCAACTGAGCTATGGCACCTTGTAAAAGCAGGCTGCAAGCAGCGTTGTTTTTATTTTGGTGTTGCAAAAGTAAACAAATTTTTAGAAACACAAAGAAAAAATGTAATTCTTCAAAAAAAAAAAATTGCAAGCTGTGTATCGAGCCAAAGAGTTGGTGTTTTATATTTCAATTTTGTGTTGAAAGCGAGTTGTTAGTCGATGCTTTAACCCTTACATAACTTTTCGGCACATGGCTTGTCTTTAAATGAATTCCGATTGAAAAAATGCTTACTTTTGCACGCTGATATTTAAATGAATGGTTGATACTGATTATCTGATACATACATTGCCAAATGGCATTCGAATAATTCACCAACATACCGATTCGCCCGTGGGGCACTTAGGGGTGTTGATAAATACAGGTTCGCGCGATGAAAAAGAAAACGAACATGGCCTGGCGCATTTTATAGAACATTCGGTTTTTAAAGGAACCGGAAAACGTAAAGCCTATCATGTGCTTAGCCGCATTGAAGGTGTTGGAGGTGAATTAAATGCCTACACCACAAAAGAGGAAACGGTTCTTTATTCAACGTTTTTAAATGAATATTACGCACGATCTGCCGAACTGTTAAGTGACATTCTTTTTAATAGTACCTATCCCGAAAAAGAATTAAATCGCGAGAAAGAGGTAATTGTAGAGGAAATAAACTCGTATAAGGATTCGCCGTCAGAATTGATTTTTGATGAGTTTGATGAATTAGTATTTGATGGCCATCCTATTGCCCGGAATATTTTAGGAACAAAAAGTAAAGTTCGGGCTTTTAATCGTGATGCTATCTTTTCTTTTATTGGAAATAATTACCATACCGACCAAATGGTAATAAGCTCGGTTGGAAACATCGATTTTAACGTTTTAACCAAAATGTTAGAAAGAGAGTTTGGGCATGTGCCTGAAAAATTGCGCAATACCACGCGTGTTAAATTCGAAAATTATATCCCACAGACCAGGGTTGTTAGCAAAGAAACTTTTCAGTCGCATTGTGTGCTCGGAACCACTGCTTTCGATATAAAAGACCCCAATCGACTTGTTATGGTGTTGTTAAATAATATTTTAGGCGGACAGGCACTGAACTCGAGATTAAACCTTGCCTTGCGCGAACGTCGGGGCATGGCTTACAACGTAGAGTCGGGTTATACAGCTTACTCTGACACGGGTCTTTTTAATGTTTATTTTGGCACCGATAAAGAAAATCTTGAACGTGCTCAGAGCCTGGTGCAAAAAGAATTTGATTTATTTAGAGACAAGAAACTGGGAGCGGTGCAGTTAAGTCGTGCAAAAAAACAACTTATTGGGCAAATTGCCATTTCAACCGAAAGCCGCGAAGATATGATGCTGAGCATTGGTAAAAGTTATATGATTTACGACAGGGTAGATCCACTGCGCGTGGTTTTCAAAAAAATAGAAGAAATTACTGCCGAACAAATTCAGGAAGTTGCCCGTCTGGTGTTAGATAAAAATCAAATGAGTACTTTAATTTATAAATAAAGGTAAGTTCGAAGATTGTTGTTATGAATCATTTAAAGGGGATCGATAATTACATACTAAACCATATTGATGATGAGGATAAAGTGCTGGCCGAACTCGACCGGGAAACCAATCTGAAGGTGCTGGGGGCGCGTATGATTTCAGGACATCTGCAAGGGCAGGTCTTGTCCATGCTTTCAAAAATGATTCGGCCCAAATGTATTCTCGAACTGGGTACTTTTACAGGATATTCGGCTATTTGTCTGGCCAAAGGCTTGCAGGAAGGTGGAAAGTTAATTACTATCGAAATTGATGATGAGTTGGAAATGTTGGCACAAAAGTTTTTCAAAAAAGCCGGTGTTCAGGATAAAATAGAACAGCATATTGGCTCGGCTGTTGAATTAATCCCGACCTTTGTTGAATCGTTCGACCTGGTTTTTATCGATGCCGATAAACGTGAATATGTACAGTATTATGAGCTGCTGATTGATAAAATGAGCAGTGGTTCGTACCTGATTGCCGATAATACATTGTGGAATGGCAAAGTCCTCGATACTCCGAAAGCTGACGACTACCAAACCAAAGGGATTATTGAGTTTAATGCGCGACTTAAAAATGACGAGCGTGTGGAGAAGGTTATTTTGCCCCTTCGCGACGGAATGACAATTATTCGTAAAAAATAGCAAGTATTCTTCAGGTCGTTAAGCCTTTCATTTTTTTAGCATGGCTAAAATCCCGGGTTCGACTATTAACTTTTAACTTCTGAAATACAGAGATATGTAAGATTATTAATCGAATCCGGGTTAGTAAGAATCATAAAATAAAATTCCAGCATAGCTGTAGTAAGGTCTGTAATTAAAATGCCGCAGGAACAAACGGAATCTATTTACGGCATTAATTGTGTTGTCAACCTAACTGCACTCGATTTGTTATGCTGATAAAAGGATAACTTCCTGTTTTTCAGAAATTAGTCCGTAGATTTTTTATTGTTTCTTTTTGCTGTGAATTTAGAGCCGTTGTTTCTTCTTGACCTGTTGTTGCGGCGTTTGTTGTTGTTTCGAGGTTTCTTCTTGTCAAAACGATCAAGTTTCCCATCCAAAGTAACTTCCATTTTGGTTTCCTCCTTAACCGGTACGGTAGTTGTGTTAACCTCAGGTTTTATACCTCGTTTGTTTTTTTGGATGATACTTTTAATCTGTTTTAACGACAGGTTAAATGTTACGCCTGCACTGCCTTCAAGTATATACCACACTTCTTTTTTCAGGTAGTCGGTTTTAAACGGTTTTGCCGTGCCATGAGAAAGCTCCAGGTTGAGCAATTCGCGTGGGAATTGATTGCCCGCTTCAATGTAGGTGTCGAGCTCGTAAAGCAGGCAGCACTTTAGCTTACCACAGGCGCCGGCCATTTTCTGAGCAGAGGGAGAGAGCCCTTGTTTTAAGGCCGCTTCCGACGAGATGCTTGAAAAGTTGTCGCGCCAACTGGAGCAACAAAGCTCCCGGCCACAGGAGCCAATGCCTCCAACTAGTCCGGCTTCCTGGCGGGCACCAATTTGTTTCATCTCAACTTTTATACGAAAAGTGTGGGCATAAACTTTTATTAGTTCGCGAAAATCAACACGGCCTTCAGCAATGTAATAAAAAATGGCTTTTTTATTGTCGCCACGAAATTCCACATCACCAATTTTCATGTTAAGGCCTAGTTCGGCAGCTGTCTGACGGGCCTTTATCATGGTTTGCTTTTCGCGCCCCCGTGCTTCGAGCAGCTTTTCAAGATCGGCCTCTGTGGCCTTGCGGTAAACCGGGTTTAAGGTGTAGCGCGAGGGATTACGCACCTTAAGTTTAAACTGTTTTTCAGCCAGGTAGCCCGTTAGGCTTACTTCTCCAACATCGTGCCCTGGCATTGTGGCAACTACCACTTTGTCGCCTCTTTTTAAGGTCAGGCTATCTGTATTTTTAAAATACTCCTTTCGGGTACTTTTAAATTTCACTTCAACAATATCTGATTTTTCGGTAGCTTCAGGCAACTCATTTAGCCAGTCGTAACCGTTTTCTAACTTATTTGTTGAATTATTAAATGAACATCCATTGCAACTCATAAAATCCTCTCTCATTTTCTGTTAGATGTATTTCTTTATGAATGAATGAGTCAATGCTCATTATTTATTCATTACCTACATCTGTTTAAATAATTCACTGCAAAGATTGAAAAAAGAATTGAATATCTTTATATTGAACCAGTCTAAATTAAAATATTGAGCTTTGGTTGTTGGGTGTTTTTCCTTTTTGTTCCTTTATTGAAGTTTTAAATAGAACAGTGTGAAACATCTTTTTCAGTTAAAAAACAAGCATGTAATTTGTGTGCTAATCGTAGGGTTAATTTTGTTTGGAGCAAGAACAGGTAAGGCTTTACAATTGTCTAACCGGGCCGAAGTTTCGTTAATCACCTGCGATCCAGGCGACAATGCAGCAACAGTGTACGGCCATTCAGCCATCAGGGTTAAAGATATTAGTTACAATTACGACATTGTTTTTAATTATGGTATTTACGATTTCGATACGCCCAACTTCCTTTATCGTTTTGCCAGCGGACAAACCGATTATTTACTTGCTGCTTATAAATTCGACGCTTTTGTACACAGTTACAAGCGCGAAAAAAGGAGTGTGTACGAGCAGGTCTTGGATTTGTCGGCGGCAGAGAAGCAAAAAATATTTGATTTTCTTTTGTGGAATGCCAGGCCCGAGAATCGTGTCTATCGTTACAATTTCTTCTTCGATAATTGTGCTACTCGTGTGCGCGATGTAATTGCTGATAATGTTGAAGGAGGGCTTGCTTTTCAGTCGGAAAGTAGCCATAAAACACTGCGTCGTTTAATAAAAGATTACCATGGGAGGTTGTTGTGGCTGGATTTTGGAATCGATTTTTTGATAAGTGCACCTTCCGACCGCGAGGCTGGTTTTATGGAAGAAATGTTTTTACCAGATTATGTAATGAAACATTTTGCAGGAGCGATTAAAAATAATAATAATGCTCCGTTAGTAAAGCATTCACATACGTTATACAAATCAAACGAACACCCTTATCATTCATCGGAAATAACAAGTCCGTTTGTAGTGTTTGTAATGTTTGTTTTAGTTGTTGGTTGGATTTCTATTCGTCAATTTCGTAGGGGCGAAATGAAAGATGCTCTGGATTACCTAATTTATGGGCTAACCGGTTTTTGCGGACTTTTTGTGGCTTGGTTTGTTCTGTTTTCCGAGCATCCTGCCATGAGTCCGAATTATAATCTCATGTGGTTGGTTCCTTTAAATTTACCGTTTGCTTTGGCATGGACAGTAAAAAAATGGCGGCCGATTTTAAAATATTACCATCTTTTTCTTTCAGTATGGCTTATTCTTTTTGTTTGTTTTAGTGCCTGGATTCCGCAAAAATTTCACCCTGTATTTTACCTTTTGGTACTGATACTTTTAACACGTTCGGTACTTCATTCGCTATTAATTCTTCGAAAACAGAAGAAGTTGTATTAGAAGCAAAGGGGTACTGGTCGTTGTCTTAAAAAAAAACAACCTGTCGTTGGTATTTTGTTGAAAAGTTTGGTGAACAAAATGCTGCTGGTTTTTCTTCATCAGTCTAAACAATTATCTTTGTTGGCTATGGCAAAAACTACGAAAAAATATTTCGAAACTCCGCTGATGAAACAGTATTATGACATCAAGGATAAACATCCTGATGCAGTTTTGCTTTTCAGAGTAGGCGATTTTTATGAGACTTTTGGCGAAGATGCGATAAAAGCTGCCGGAATTTTAGGGATTACTCTAACGCGCCGTGCAAATGGTGCAGCCAGCTATGTTGAATTGGCCGGGTTTCCGCATCATGCACTCGATACTTATTTGCCCAAGTTGGTGCGGGCCGGGCAGCGCGTGGCTATTTGCGAGCAGCTCGAAGACCCAAAAATGACCAAGAAGATTGTAAAACGCGGAATTACAGAACTGGTAACTCCGGGTGTTTCTATTAACGACAATATTCTTGAAAATCGCGAAAATAACTTTCTGGCATCGGTTCATTTCGATAAAAAAAGAGCAGGTGTTGCTTTTCTCGATATTTCAACCGGCGAATTTCTTACTGCCGAAGGAAATTTTGAATACATCGATAAGTTATTAAGCTCGTTTCAGCCCAAAGAGGTATTGTACCAGCGGGGCCGTACCAATGAATTCAACGCTGTATTTGGCACAAAATATTACACCTTTAATCTCGAAGATTGGGTTTATACAAGCGATGCAGCAAGCGATCGCTTAACTCGTCATTTTCAAACAAGTTCGCTAAAAGGTTTTGGGGTGCAAAACCTGAATCTGGCGGTAATTGCTTCCGGCGCGGTATTGCATTATCTCGATATTACCCAGCATCAGCGATTAAGCCATATCTCTGGGTTGAGCCGTATTGAAGAGGAACATTATGTGTGGCTCGACCGGTTTACCATTCGCAATCTTGAGCTTTTTGCTCCCCTTCACGAAAGCGGCAAGTCCTTAATTGATGTAATCGATAAAACCGTTTCTCCAATGGGCTCGCGTTTGTTAAAACGGTGGATGGCTCTGCCGTTAAAAGATATTGATCCGATAAACGAACGGCTCGATGTGGTGGAGTTGTTCCTGAAAAATCCGGCTACAAAAGAAAATCTGGAAGAGCACCTTCGTAAAATGGGCGATTTAGAACGCTTGATTTCGAAAGTAGCTGTAGGGCGGATAAATCCTAGGGAAGTAGTTCAGGTGAAGAACGCATTAAATGCCATTGTGCCCATTAAGGCCTCCTGCGCCGACGCCGAAAACAGCGCACTTAAACGCTTTGCAGAGCAGTTGAATCCTTGCGAGCTTATTCGTGAAAAGATTGGGAAAGAAATTTTTGCAGACCCGCCAACGGCTTTAAACAAAGGGAAAGTTATTGCAGAAGGTGTTTCAGAAGAATTGGATGAATTGCGTAAGTTGGCTTATTCCGGAAAAGACTATCTGGCCCAAATCCAGCAGCGCGAGAGCCAAAAACACGGAATCCCTTCATTAAAAATAAGTTTTAACAACGTTTTTGGCTATTACATTGAGGTACGAAATACGCATAAAGACAAAGTCCCCCAAGAGTGGATTCGGAAACAAACCCTTGTAAGTGCCGAGCGTTATATTACCGAAGAATTAAAAGAATACGAAGCGAAGATTCTGGGAGCTGAGGAAAAAATTCAGGTACTGGAAAGTAAAATCTTTGGCGAACTTGTTTTTGCTCTTTCCGAATATATATCGGCTATTCAGCTTAACTCGCATATTCTGGCACAAATTGATTGTTTGTTGTCGTATGCAAGCTGCGCCAAGGCCTACAAATATTTTCGTCCCGAGGTGAACGACGGCGTGGAGATTGATATCAAAAACGGAAGGCATCCGGTAATCGAACAACAACTCCCTATTGGAGAATCCTACATTTCTAACGATGTAAAGTTAAATCAGCAAGATCAGCAAATTATTATCATTACCGGGCCAAATATGGCGGGTAAGTCTGCATTGCTTCGTCAAACAGCATTAATTGTTTTACTGGCACAAATGGGGTCTTTTGTGCCGGCAGAGGCCGCCGAAATTGGTTTCGTCGATAAAATATTTACCCGTGTAGGTGCTTCCGATAATATTTCCTTGGGCGAGTCAACTTTTATGGTTGAAATGAACGAAGCAGCTAGTATTCTGAATAATGTTTCCGATCGGAGCCTTATTCTTTTCGATGAGCTGGGGCGTGGAACTTCTACCTACGACGGTATTTCAATTGCCTGGTCGATTGTGGAACATTTGCATGAACATGCTTACGCCAAAGCCAAAACGCTTTTTGCAACGCACTATCACGAACTAAACGAAATGGAAGGAGCTTTTGCAAGAGTAAAAAATTACAATGTTTCGATCAAGGAAGTTGGCAATAAGGTTATTTTTCTTCGAAAATTGGTTCGAGGAGGCAGTAATCACAGTTTTGGTATACACGTTGCAGGTATGGCGGGTATGCCAAAATCGGTAATTAAACGCGCCGAACAAATATTAACTAAACTTGAAGGCGGAAAAGAAAAAGAAAATTTAGCAAAACCTTTGGTAGAAATTGGCGAGAACAGAGAAGGAATGCAGTTGAGCTTTTTCCAACTCGATGATCCTGTTTTAAAGCAAATTAGAGATGAAATAATTGGTTTGGATATAAATGTACTAACGCCAATTGAGGCTTTGAACAAGCTAAATGAGATAAAAAAATTGACAGGAATTCGCTAAAGGATTAAATTTAATTTTGCGAGATTAAAAAATAGCAATATATTTGCAGCGCTTAAAAAGAAAAGTTCTTTAGAAATATGCGAGAATAGCTCAGTTGGTAGAGCACGACCTTGCCAAGGTCGGGGTCGCGAGTTCGAGTCTCGTTTCTCGCTCAGTAATGAGCAAATTTATTTTCGCTCAGAACGAATGCAAAGGATGCCCGGGTGGTGGAATGGTAGACACGTTGGACTTAAAATCCAATGAACATTATGTTCGTGGGGGTTCAAGTCCCCCTCCGGGTACATTTGCGAGAATAGCTCAGTTGGTAGAGCACGACCTTGCCAAGGTCGGGGTCGCGAGTTCGAGTCTCGTTTCTCGCTCTGCACGAAAGGTCTTACATTAATTTGTAAGGCCTTTTTTTTGTCAAAAATTACCATAAAAAAAGAAGGATGCTTTTTTAAAAGTCAACCTTCTTTTAGATCGTTCGGAGTAGAACTTTAGAACGATAGAAAACCTCGGGTAAGGAACAACCGGGGTATTTAGTATTCCCCAAAAATATATCTGATGTTCAATCCAAAACCTCCAAAATGACCGCGGGTTTCGTCAATAATCTCTAACGAAGGCCGATAGTCGCATCCCAGAGCAATAGGTGCATCCCGGAAGCGGTATTCAAGGCCAATTTCAAAAGCAAGGCCTAAATTAAAATCGGAGCCTCCATCAATTATCCCCAGGTACGGTCCAACACCCATGTACCAGTTAATGGCTTCGTAGTTAAGTGGGCGATTAACGAAATCCCAAAGCAAGTCGGCTGCCACTCCATCGCCAAACGAAATATCGCCGTGTAAGCGCTCAAAGTTGTTTGTCGAAAATATGACATCAATAGCAACGCTTCCTGCAGAAACATCGCCAAAACGAAGGCCAACTTCCTGTGCATTTCCATAGTAAATTGCTCCAATAATTAGGGTTACTGTAAGTAAAATCTTTTTAATTGTTTTCATCGTATTAAAATTGTTTGTTTTCTAAGGATAAGATGGAATTCGCATGGTTTTAAGAAATTTTCTACGTGTGAATATTTCTCATGCTCGTTTCATCGAATTTAAAGTTTTATTTTTTGATTTATAAATTACGTTTTCCCGTAGATTTTATTTTCCAATCACTTTAATTAAATCGCCTTTCCGAAGCGTATGGTTAAGTTCCATATTGTTTAACAAAGCCATTTCATTGAATTTGTCTTGTGGAACTTTGTAGTACTTAAATGCGTTCTCCAGCGAAACAGAAGCACTGTTAATTGAAATGATTTTAATTCTATCGGGTTTTATATTTAATATTGAAGGGTCGCTAAGAATCGCAAAATTTTCCATAGTCGATTCAAAAGCCGGTAAGTATTGACCGAATAGCTGGCCATTGGAAACTCCATGAAAGGTGTAGATTTTATCATCTTTCTCTATAAAATACGAGCAGAGTTTTGTTACCTGTTGTTGTCCGCTTTGTTCGTCTTGCGAAATCTGTTGCGAAATAGTAGCAATGGCCGGATATCCATTCACCACTACATTTCTGTTACTAACAACCGTAAAATTTAATTCACTCAACGTCTTTTGAGCTGCTGTTTGGATTGTTTTCTCTTGAGAAAGTGAAAATAGGATTGCTGCATTTTCATCGGGTGATGTTATTTGAACCTGCATAGGAGAGTTAACCAGGTTCCAGCCCTGTGGAAACGAAAATTTAAACTTAAGGTCGGGGTGATAAAAGGTATTATTTTCTACAAAACCCTGACGAGGGTCGTCGCCATAAACAATTCCGTCAATCATTCGTAAATAGCTGTTGGAATTTACTGCAAACGATTTGCCGGGAAGTTTGGCCTGCCATTCGTCGGAAGTCTTGTTTACTGAGTTATAACGGTCGCCCGGATCGGGGTGTGTCGACATAAATGTTGGAACACCGGCATGGCTGCTTTCCATGTTCATTTTATTCAACACATTAAAAAAATCGGCCATTTTGTGTGCGTCGTAATTAATTTTCGACGAATATTCAACCCCCAAACGGTCGGCTTCGCGCTCGTTGTCGCGGCTGAAACTCAGAAAAAGCAGTTGCATGCCCTGCATGGCAACCCCGGCTAAATCCGCTATTTCTTGCGAGACGAGCATTCCTCCAACCAGTAAAACCTGTCCTATTTTCTGATTGGTTTGCTGCTTGGCAGTATGGCGCGCAGTAATGTGTCCCATTTCGTGCCCAAGTACACCCATCAATTCAGCTTCGTTGTTAAACTGGGCTAAAATGCCGCGTGTTAAATAGATGTATCCTCCGGGAACTGCAAAGGCATTAATTACAGGAGAGTCTAAAATTTTAAAATGATACTGTAGATGTGGTCGATGCGAAATCTTTCCCATTTCTGTACCTTTTTCAACGATAAATTTTGTTAAAATCTCATCCTCATAAATTCCAAAAGTTGAAACCACCGAAGGATCATATTGGGTTCCCAAAGCTATTTCCTGGTCCTCCGACATAAACATCAGTTCGCTTCGGCCGGTAACCGGATTAATAGCGCACGATGGAATAAGTAAGATAAGTGAAAAAATTAAAAATACTTTTGCAATTGGTTCTAGTGTTTTCATTGGTAGTGATTTTTGAAGCTGTATAGATTATTTAATTTTCAATTTATTAATATCTATAAATATCTGGTGCTGCTGCTTTGTTCATTATTATTACATTTATCGGTATTACAATCATAAATATCGACAATATTTTAATTTCTGTATATATGTTTCTACAAAAAACTGCAGTTACGTGCATTGTATTGGGGTTATTTTACTTTGCTGTATCGGCGCAGCAGGATGGACTTTTGAAAATAGATGAGGATGATTTAAAAAAGCACCTCGAATTTATTGCTTCGGATGATTTACAGGGAAGACGGCTGGGAACAGAAGTCGACGGGCTTGAAATAACAGCGAAATACCTTGCTCAATTTGCTGAAAAAGTTGGGTTGAAACCAGGTGCTCCAAATTATTTTCAGGACGTTCCGATTGTAAAAATGACACCTGCTGGCATTCATCATATCGAAATTCATAATTCAAAGGGAAAAGCTATTTTTCAAACGGAAGCGCTGGTGCAGCTGAGTTTTAATGCCAGTCCACAAGCCTGTAAAGAAGGTTCCTTTATTTTTGCTGGTTTTGGTGATGTGTTGCCGGAAACGAATCTGGAAGGGAAAATACTTATAGTAGCCCAGGGTAGTGCTGAATTGTTAGAACAAAACAAAGCGCTTAAATGGAACAAGCGGATGGAGAAAAGCAAAATAGAAAGGCTTTTAGAAAAAAAGCCAAAAGGAATAATCATTATTACCAGCCCGTACGATAAAAATGATAATACATTTAAGGAGGTGCAGACGCGGTTTTCCCGGGAAAGTTACAGCTTAAAAGATAACGATGAAATACCGGTCTTACTAACCACACCTAGTTTTGCCGATGCATTGCTGGGCAGAAAGGGCAGCTTTGCAAAGTATCTGTCGAGTTATAAGAAAAATGCAGTCCTGGTTTCAGCAGACGAAAAAACAATAAGTTTTCAGGTGGGAGAGGAAAACGAAGTTATTTCCGGGAAAAATGTAATCGGCGTTGTTGAAGGCTCCGATCCTGAACTGAAAAATGAATACGTTATATTTCTGGCACATTACGATCATTTGGGTGTTAGTAAAAACGGCGATGTGTACAATGGCGCCGACGACAATGGCTCGGGAACTGTGGCAATTATGGAAGTTGCCGAAGCATTTGCCAGCCTTGAGAAGAAGCCCAAACGAAGCATCGTTTTTTTATGGGTAACCTGCGAAGAGTTAGGTCATTTCGGCTCAAAGTATTACTGCGACGATCCCATTTTCCCTCTCGAAAAAACGGTGGCTGCCATTAACCTCGATATGGTAGGGCGCGTGTATGAATCTCCGCGCGACGATATATACAAAGATTCTCCTAAAAAGGTAAAAGATTTTGATGGTTTGTATACGCTGGCGAACGATGTTTGGCCTTTGTTAGCCGACATAAACAACGAGAAATGTAAAGAACTGGGGCTGGTGCCCGATACAAGTCTTCCAAAAGACCGTTTTTTGCGTGCAAGCGATCATTACAGTTTTCATAATAAAGGCGTACCGGTATTAAATTATGCAACTGGTTATCATGCCGATTATCACAAGGTGGGCGATGAGGTTTCGAAAATTAACTACCAGAAAATAAAACGGGTGGCCCAGCTTTGTTTTTTACTGGGGTACGAAGTCGCTGACCATGATGATACTTTGTTTTAAAACGTTTACTTAAATTTTTAGACAGTAAACAAATTCAGGTTTTTTGAAATATCTCTCAGATGCATTTGTTGTGGGTATGCCAGGCCGTTTTTGTTCCTGTTAAGGTGTTATACAATGTGCTGCCTTTTTGTTTTTACTATGTGATTTGCCGATACGTAAAGAAACAAATGGCCCTCAACTTATGCCCCTTCGAATAATCCCTCTAGCTTGCAGTGTTACTTGCAAAATAAATGCAACGCTATCATTAACTAGTTGGTATTCCTGTTCAAATCATAAATTAATTCGTAAGCTTTTTTTTGTTTGTTTTTTGGGGAAAAGCCTTAAAACAGAGCCTCGTTTACTGGGTAGATGATGTGTTTGAAAGGGGAAAGGTCTTTCATAAAGTAGTTTAATGTAGATTGATTAAAAATAACAAGCTGTGTACTAAAAGTTTGTGTTAAATTATTGTGCCATACGATCAAAATCATGAGGTGCAATGGTGAAAGATCTATTTTTGTCCTCCAATAATTTAAATATATAGATATAACGATATAAGATGGGAAAATATCTGATAATTGGTGGAGTTGCAGGAGGTGCAACAGTAGCTGCAAGGCTGCGGAGATTGGAAGAACAGGCTGAGATTGTAATTTTTGAGCGCGGAGAACACATTTCGTATGCAAATTGTGGTTTACCTTATTATATAGGTGGTGTAATTAAGGAACGCGAAAAATTACTTCTGCAAACCCCCGAAAGTTTTAAAGCCCGCTTGAATGTTGACGTACGGGTTTTCAATGAAGTTGTTAGTATCGACCGTAAGAATAAAGCTGTCGTAGTTCGTAATGTGAAAACAGGTGAAGAGTACAAGGAGAATTATGACAAACTTGTACTTTCGCCAGGGGCAGAGCCTATTAAGCCGCCTATCTCGGGCATTAACGATCCTTCGATTTTTACTTTGCGAAATGTAAAAGATACCGATAAGGTAAAAGCATATTGCGATAAGAATATTCCGCAACGGGCAGTTGTAGTTGGCGCCGGTTTTATTGGACTCGAAATGGCAGAAAATCTGCATCATTTGGGAATGAAAGTGTCAATTGTGGAAATGGCCGATCAAGTGATGGCTCCCCTCGACTACGAAATGGCTGCGGAAGTTCACCAGCACCTGAAAACTAAAAATGTTGAGTTTTTCCTGAAAGATGGTGTTACATCGTTTAACCGTGAGAATGGTATATTAAATGTAACCCTGCAATCAGGACGTCAGATTGAAACGGACCTTGTAATTCTTTCCATTGGTGTGCGCCCCGAGAATAAACTGGCACGCGATGCGGGTTTCGAACTGGCTCCCAACGGAGGTATTATTGCCAATGAGTATCTGCTTAGCAGCGACGAAAATATTTATGTACTGGGTGATGCCATGGCTTACCCTCATCCAATTACCGGTAAACTGGCCAATATTTATCTTGCCGGCCCCGCCAACAAGCAAGGCCGAATTGTTGCTGATAATATAAGCACTGGTAACACACGAAAATACAAAGGTGCCATTGCAACAGCCATTGCCAAGGTTTTCGATATTACGGTGGCATCAACCGGTGTTTCCGAAAAAACATTGAAAAACGAAATGTTGCCCTATAAGTCGAATATCATTCACGGTTCGTCTCATGCCGGATACTATCCTGATGCGTTTCCATACACCCTGAAAATAATTTTTAATCCTGAAAATGGGAAACTGTACGGAGCTCAGATGATCGGTTACGAAGGGGTTGATAAGCGAATTGATTTAATTGCAACCGTTCTTCAGCATGGTGGTGATATCTACGATTTGCAGGAAATAGAACATGCTTATGCTCCTCCATTTTCGTCGGCAAAAGATCCTGTAAACCAGGCCGGTTTTGCTGCCGAAAATATTTTAACCGGAAAGCTTAAGACAATAGACTGGAGCGAAATTCATGGATTAGATTCAGAAAATATTGTTTTACTGGATGTTCGTACGAAAGAGGAACATGAGCTGGGACATATCGAAGGTTCGTTGAATATTGGTGTCGACGACCTGCGCGAACGGATGAGCGAACTGCCGAAAGACAAAAAACTTATTGTGTATTGTGGAGTGGCCTTGCGCGGATACATTGCCTGCCGGATTTTAAGCCAATCGGGATTTAACGAGGTTTATAATTTAAGTGGCGGTTATAAAACCTACGAGCACACTACCTGTAAACAGAGTAACGAAGATATATTTGAGGCCAACTACATTACGAAAAACGACCACATCTACCGTGGGAAACAAAATAGTGTACCGCTGGAAGAAATAAATAAGGTGGTAAAAACCATGCAGGTTGACGCCTGCGGCTTACAATGTCCCGGTCCAATTTTGAAATTGAAGCAAGAAATTGAAAAGATTAACGCAGGCGAGCGCCTTGAACAGATTGCCACCGATATGGGTTTTATGAAAGATGTAAAATCGTGGTGCAATATGACTGGAAACAAGTTGGTTTCTGTTTCAGCCGAAAAAGGAAAAGTGAAGGCTGTGGTTGAGAAATGTTCAAAACCCAAAGAGGCAACCCCGGCGGTTTCCGGTGCTGCAAAAAATAAAACCATGGTGGTTTTTAGCGACGATATGGATCGCGCGCTGGCTTCGCTGGTAATTGCCAACGGTGCGGCTGCATCGGGTAGCAAGGTGACATTGTTTTTTACTTTTTGGGGCTTAAATGTGATTAAAAAAGCGGTTAAACCTAAAGTAGAAAAAGATATAATGGGCAAAATGTTTGGCTCAATGATGGCCAGCGATGCGGGCAATTTAAAACTTTCGAAAATGAATATGATGGGCATGGGCTCAAAAATGATGAAAAAGCGCATGCTCTCAAAAAAAGTTGATTCGCTGGAAGATATGTTGCAAACAGCTATGGATAATGGTGTGGAAATGATTGCCTGCCAAATGTCGATGGATGTGATGGGTGTTGCTGCCGAAGAATTGATTGACGGTGTTGAAATTGGAGGCGTTGCCACTTATCTGGAAGAAGCTGAGAAATCGAATGTGAATTTGTTTATTTAAGGATTTGAAATATTGACAATGCTGAACTAGCATATTCTTGCCGATAATATTTGGGGGCTTCACTTTTTTGTGAGGCCCTTCTTTTTTCCATCGTTT
Organism: Draconibacterium sp.; assembly: GCA_041583785.1. Taxonomy (GTDB): domain Bacteria; phylum Bacteroidota; class Bacteroidia; order Bacteroidales; family Prolixibacteraceae; genus Draconibacterium. The sequence continues at coordinate 60,352 of JBFHFE010000007.1, forward strand.
TAAAGCGTGTGTGAGTGAAAGTCTGTTTTATAATTGTGCAGAATACTTATTTTGTTCCACTTCATTGTGTGCATATCGGCTTTATTCGCAAAGCTCCCTATAAAACAAAGCCGCTACATTTTTTGTAGCGGCTTTGTTTTGCCTTGCATCCAAAGTCTTCCAACTCCCTGCTATTTCATGGCAGCTTTCATTCCTTCGGTGGTTGTGTAGTATTTTACAATCATATTCGGAACCTCCCATTTCGGCAGCTTTCCGTCGATAAGGTATTGAAGGTATTTCTCTGTAACCTGCCCAAAGTGTGCTTCGTGTCCGTTTTTGTATTCTTCAGGAATGTTTAATGTCCATTTGTTATCGCCAATTTTTTCAAGGGCAATCCCCGGATATTTCTCTGCTAATCCCGAAACCGCATTGTTCAGGCTTCCTGCAAATTCTTTTGCATCGGCGCTGTTTGCTTCAATATAAAGTTGGGGTTTGTAACCTTCTTTTTCGCCTTGTTGAATAACTAAGTTACTTTTTGTACCGCGCATAATCGAGTAGTGAGTATCCGCTGCGCCTTCGGGTGCCTTGAAGTTCCAGATTACCGAAACTTTGGCGTGAATACCCTTTAATTTGTAGTTGATTTCGCCGTTGCTGTACACTTTAAGTACATCGCCGTCAATATCTTTATTCAGGTAGTCGGGGTAAGCATCAAGATGGGTAACTTTATTAAACATCTCAGGAGTTAAATCGGTAGTCCAGCGGCGTGCAGAAGCTATTTCTACATCGCTTTTCGAGAGTTCAACTTCCGGGAAGGCTTCCCACTGAATAAGGTCAACCAGATGTGTGGTTACATCCACAATTCCTTCGCCCTGTTGAGCAACATCGAAAAACCACGCCGGACGCTTTAAGGCTTTCCCCGAAACATATTTGAAAAAGTGGTGAACACTTTCTTTGGTAATTGCCGGATTTTCTTCGGTCCCAACCTGAAGGGTTCCAAATACCTCAGGAATTCGTGATAATTCGCGCTGAAGCATGGTTGTAATTTCGTGTCGCTCGGTCATGATGTCGTACAATAAAACACCTTTTTCTTCGGCAATTTTAAATGCTTCCTCCAGCTTTGGAAATTCATCCGGAGAAATTACCATGGGCTTGTCGGCTAAAACATTAACTCCTGCTTTAACAGTTTTCAGTATGTAATCTGTTTTTTTTGCATTGTTACCGGCAGTCATCATTACATTGCCTGGTTTTTCGGCAAGCATTTTTTCGAAGAAGTCAGCTCCGCGGTAAACCTTTTCGTCCCACGATGTTGGATTCTCAGTGCGTGTATTAAACCCTTCAATACGTTTCAGGTGGTCGTCAACGTCAACTGCATCGGGCGCATACACATAAACCACGGGGGACACCTGGTCGTACATCGATTTCTGAACGAGTGCTGCATGGAAGTGCCCCGGGTCGAGGGTCATAATTTTTACTTCGCCATTCGCTCCTGTAAACATTGTTTTTTCTTCTTGTTTTGTTTCGTTCGATTTTTGGCTTCCACCACTACATGCCGACAGCAGTAGGCTTATTGCCATCATTAGAATAGACAGTTTTTTCATATTAAATTGTTTTTTAATTTTTCCGTTAACGTTAACGCAAAAATACAATTTTAATCGTGATTACCTGTTTGTTGAAATAAATTTTAATCACCCGGGTGCGACTATTGATTATTAACCTCGAATTGTTAATAGAGCCCGGCTTAATACAAAACTTGTTGAAATGAGGTTTTGTTTTTTGTGTAGGTCGCAATTTTACTTGGAATAAGTATCTGAATTTGCTTCTGTGTGCGCAGCCAGTAACTAGGTTTTGACAGCAATATTGGCAGAGTGATTTTTCCAGAACGAGCATTGAAGTTTCTAAAACCTTAGAAAAAGTATATATTTGTTTACTAATGATTATTCAGATGAATGTTTAAAAAGGCTTGATTTTTACCATTTCAGTTAGGTCTTTGAGTTAATTGTTTAATCAAAACCTATTTTTTGTGCTTAAACTGTTTGTTATACTAATTTTTTGGGTAGCGTTGGTTTGTAATTTGTGGGCAAGCGACGATTACTATTATAAGGTGGAGAGGATTTCCAATCAGTTGGGTTTGTCGCAAAACAGGGTGAATGATATTGAGCGTGATCATTTAGGATATATCTGGATTGGAACTACATTGGGCCTTAACCGTTACGACGGGTTTGAGATTAAAAAATATTTCGCCGATTTACATTCTTCATCAACCTTATACGATAATTTCATACGTTTTGTACATGAGGATAACGAACTTAATTTATGGGTTGGAACCATAAACGGACTAAACAAGTACGATGCCACGACCGATAAATTTAATCGAATTAAAATCGATGGTTTGGATAGGGGGTTTAGTTCCTTGCTGGAGATGGAAGAGCATTTGGTATTTTTGTCCGATGATCACAAGCCGGTGGTGTACTCCAAAAAGAGTGGAGAATTCAACTTTTTGAATTTCTATAGTAAGGATAAAGAAATCGATCACCTCGCGAATATTATTTCATTTGCGAAATGGAATAGTGACAAGTTTCTGGCGTTAATACGAGATAAAGGATTCTACCTTATAGATATTAATTCGGGAATTGCCGACCTTTTACTGCCAATGTCGGAAATTGTGTTAACCAATATATTTACCACAAACAACCATATCTTTTTAATAGATCTGCAAAAAGGAATTTTAAAGATAAATCGAAATACACTCGAAATCGAAAATCCGCAGCTTGCTATTCCTTATAATATTGTTACCAGCTTTAGTCAGCATCCTGCTACAAAAGATTTTTGGCTAACGACTGATGGTTCCGGGGTGTTTATTGTTGATGAGGAATTTAATGTAAAGAAACATTTACAAACCGGACCGGGAATAATGGACATACTCCCTGATAATACCGTTTTTCGTATTTTTTTCGATGCTGAAGACGTTTGGCTCGGTACGGTTCGATCCGGATTGTTGTACCTGAATCGTTCTGAATTCGAGCATTTCGGTCCTGCTAACGGAACGCCTTATGGTCCTGCTGATAAATCAATATTAACAATTCACGAAGACAAGCAGGGTGTAATATGGCTGGGAACCGATGGAGGAGGTATTAGCAGATTCGATGAAGAAACAAATTTGTTTGAACACTTTGTTAGTGATGAAACAAAAAAGATTACATCAATAATTGATTATGACGAAAACCGGCTTTTAGTCGCATCTTATCGGTTTGGATTGTATTTTTTCGATAAACGTAATGGTTCTTTTTCTTCGGCGAAAAACGATCGCTTACTCAATCAAATTTATTCCAATACACGGATTAAACTTTATCGCGACAGCTATAATAATTTATGGATTTCGGGAGCAGCTATCTGGCGAATTAATTTCGAGAAAAACGAAATTAGGCAATTTTCGCGAAACAGTGAGCCTAATATTTTTACCTGTATTGCACCCATATTTTATACGATGCATGAAGATTCCAATGGGAATATCTGGTTTTCTTCGGAAGGTGGTATATTTTGCTTTAATAATGCAACAAACCGAATGGAACATCCTGTTTGTCTGGCAAATTTAAATCGTTCGTACGGGAGGGTTGTTTATAGTTTAACAGCAAACAATAAGGGGAATATCCTTTTTGGAAGCGACCAGGGTTTGTATATGTATAACACCGAAACTCGAATCATTTCAGATATCCTGATAAACACCGAATCGGAGTCGCGTATCTATTATACCTTATATATTTCCGCCGATGGTCGGCTTTGGGCAGCTACCAGCGAAGGATTGTTTCAGTTTAAAGAAGACGGTAAAGGGAACTATATCCCTTTGCATCATAAAAATTCCGGCAATTTCGAATATCGCTTTGGCTCGTTGTTAGAGTCTGAAAATCAGGTGTATTTTGGTGGGAATGAGGGTTTTTTGCGTTTTAACCCGCTTGAAATTAAATCGGATTCAACGCTTGTTCAACCTGTGATAACTGCAATGCGCCTAAGTGGAACAGAACATAATATGCCCAAAGAATCGATTTTTATTCCTTCTGGTACTGATGCCGCAAAAGTGTCTCTTTCCTATTCCACGTCATCTTATGAGTTTGAGTTTAATGCATTTGCTTATTCTGAAAAAAATCAGATTAAATACAAGTATAAATTGCAGAATTTTGAGGAGATATGGCATGATGGTAAGTCGCGAAAAGCAACCTATACTTCATTGCCAGCAGGCGATTATGTGTTTGTTGTTAAGGCTGCCAATGGCAGTGGAGTATGGAACGATGTTACTACAAATTTATACTTGAACATATTGCCGCGCTGGTGGCAAACCTTGTTGTTTAAAATTATTTTAATAGCCATTGTACTTGTAACCAGTATTTATATTTGGTTAGAGAGCCTAAAAACAGCAAAACTGCGTAACCAGCTAAAACTTGAAATTGTTGAGCAGGAGAAATTAAAGGAAATTAACCAAATGAAATTGCGGTTTTATACCAATATATCGCACGAATTAAAAACGCCACTCACGCTTATTTATGCTCCATTAGAGCAAATGGTTAGGCGCCACCGGAATCCGGAAGAAATGAAAAACTTACTCCCCTTCCTTTTTCGTAATGCCAAAAGAATGAACCAGTTGGTAAGTCAGTTGCTTGAATTCAGAAAAGCCGAAATGGCCGAGTTGTATCTAAACCCTGAAGAAACTGATTTGGTTTCGGAATGCAGGGAAATTTTGGATTATTTTGTGCTCCAGGCGGATTACGAAGGGATTAAATTGATTTTTTCTGCCGGGACAGAGCAATTTAAATTTGTTTGCGACCGGGATAAATTATTTAAAATGCTTTCGAATTTATTGAGCAATGCAATGAAGCATACCAGTAAAGGGGGGACTATTGAGCTTCGTTTGTTGCAGGGGATTAATAAAGAAGCAATAATTAAGGTTAGCGATACCGGTTCAGGATTTCCGGAGAAAGAACAAACCAAGATATTTGATCGCTACTATCAGGCCGACCACAAAGAAGCCGGAACTGGAATCGGTCTGGCATTTACAAAGCATCTTGTAGAACTTCATAAAGGAACAATTACGGTGGAGAGTGAGGAGGGGCAAGGTAGTGTTTTTACTATAATTCTGCCTTCAGGTGGTACTGCATTAAGTGCGGAGCTTCCAAAAATAGAAGATATTTCGGTTAAGTCGGAAGTCTTTGGAATGGAGGAGTCTTCGAAAAATGAAGTGCAAAAATCAGACGGTCTCCCCGAATTGCTTATTGCAGAAGATGAATGGGAGTTACGAAAATACCTGGTGCAATTATTAAGCAGCAGGTTTAACGTTATAACAGCCAAAAATGGTAAAGATGCCTATAATAAAGCTCTTCAGCATGTACCCGATATAATTGTTACCGATTTAATGATGCCAGGGATGGATGGTTTTGAACTTTGTCAGAAGATAAAGAATGATTTACGCATTAGTCACATACCGGTTGTAATGCTTACAGCAAAGTCGGATCTTAAAGATAAGATAGAAGGGTATAAGGCAGGAGCAGATGCCTACGTCTCTAAACCGTTCGATGGCCAACTGCTTTCGAATCAGATTGAGTCAATTTTACGAAACCGGTCCATCCTTAAAGAACGTTTTAGTCACGACCTGGATTTAGTAACCGATGAATTATCGCACAGTTCGGCTGATGAAAAATACCTCCATAAAGCGATAAGTGTTGTTGAAACCAATCTAGCCAATACTAAATTCAATGTAAATGAATTTGTTTCAGAAATGGGAATGAGCCGTACTCTGGTGTATACTAAAACAAAATCGATCAGTGGAAAGCCGGTAAAAGAGTTTATTTTGCATATTCGGCTTCGAAATGCGGCCAATAATCTTAAGCGAACCAATATGAGTATTACCGAGATAGCCAATAATTGTGGTTTTGCCGATCCTACCTATTTTAGCACCGTATTTAAAAGATATTATTCTATTACTCCTTCCGAATACCGAAATAAACCGTAGTTATTGTTTTCAGGCTGTTGAATTGTTAACTCATATCCTGAGCAGGGATACGAATTGTTCAAAGAAACAAGAACCCGTTGTTCAAGGCTCTGCCCAAGGTTGCTGCGCCTCTCTGCAGATAAATAAATGGATTGAATTAGGCGTGAAAGAAATACAGGGGGAGTTGGATAAAAATCAAGCAGATTTACATTTTTATAAAATATTTACATCGAGTAGGGTGTTCTGCTCTTGCCGAAATCGATTGGCCCAATACTGCATTATTCCTGTAAACATGAGCTGCCGCTGGCATCAAAATTCTAAAACAACAGGTTTTTATATCGTTTGCAAAGTACCGATTGCATTAAATATCATTCTTTCTAGAATATTTCTGTATAAAAGTTACCGGGAATGTATAAAAGCATAGTACGGGTTAAATGCAAATGCCCGGTTCTAAATAGTAGAAGTTATTTTTTGTGCAAATAATATAGGATTATCGAAAAAAAATGGCATTGACAGGTAGGGTAGTGCTGTTTAAAATGACTTCTTTTACTCTTCTTTCTGATAATCAGTGCATTTTTTTGCTGTACAAATTCAAATTTATCTGTACAAACTCAAACAACAGGCATAGTATGTACAAATTCAAATACAATTTGAACAAATACGGGCGGATGTTTTAACATTTGTTAGCAATTTCGTTAGCGAGAAATATATTGAAATACTATTAAAACCAAAATCGTATGAAGAAAAAAATTCTACAAAGATCTTTTTTGATCTTACTCGGATTGTTTATTTCGGCTCAATTAATGGCGCAGGAGAAAACAATTACAGGGAAAGTTTCGGATGAAACCGGACAATCATTACCCGGTGCTTCTGTTGTGGTAGTGGGTACTACTAATGGTACAGTTACCAACATCGATGGTAACTATTCAATTCAGGCAAAAACGGGTGATAAACTTAGTTTTTCATTTATCGGAATGGCGGTACAAGAATTTGAAATTAACGGACAATCAGTTATTAATGTATCTATGACTCCAGATTTAGAGCAACTGGACGAAGTGGTTGTAGTGGGGTACGGAACACAGAAAAAAGTAAACCTTACAGCTTCAGTTTCTCAAGTAGGTTCAGAAGTTGTAGAGGATAGGGCAGTTGCAAGTGCCGCTCAGGCTTTACAAGGAGCAGTGCCTAACCTTATTATCTCAAATTCAAACAGTGGCGGTGAGCCTGGTGCTGCAATGGACTTAAATATTCGTGGTTTGGTAACTGCCAGTGGAAGTGGTTCAGTAAGTGATGCAGAACCATACGTGCTTGTTGATGGTGTAGAAATGTCGATGAACAACGTTGACCCTGAAGATATTGAAAACGTTTCGGTACTAAAAGATGCTTCGGCCGCATCAATATATGGTTCGCGAGCTGCAGGTGGTGTAATTCTTATTACTACCAAAAGCGGTAAAAAAATGAATGGCGGAATTAAAATTGGTTATTCAAATAATTTCTCGTGGGCAACACCAACCGCATGGCCGGAACAAGCTAGTGCACTTGATTTTGCTTACACCATGAATGATGCTTATACCAACAATGGTAAAAATCCAATTTGGACCGATGAAATGCTTGGTTGGATTCAAATGAACATGGAGAACCCTGGTAGTGCACAGACGGTTGGAGTAAAAGCCGATGGTAAAAGTTGGGATACATCGAGTGGTGGTTTAAATGCAACTGCTGCTACCGATTGGAAAGATTTCCTTTTAAAAGATTGGGCTGGTCGTCAAAAACATAACCTAAACTTTACTGGAGGTACACAAAAGTTAAATTATTACATGTCGGCAGGTTTTTACGATGAAGATGGTTTTCATGCACAAACAGAAGATTCATACTCGCGTTATAATCTTGATATAAAGTTGAATGCAAAACCATATGAGTGGTTGGAGTTCTCGCTACTTACAAAATTTATTAAAAGCGAAGCCCGTCAGCCTTGGGATTACAGATACGGTACTGGTAGGATTTTTGATGCACTCTCCAAAATTAAACCGACAATGCCAACAGTTGACCCAATTTTTGGAGAACCTATGGTTGGAGCCTACTACCCAACGTGGGATACGCAATGGCAAGAAAAGGAGAACAACCAAGTTGCAATTATGCCGCGTATTATAATTGAGCCTCTAAAAGGCTGGCGCATTAATTTGGAGTATAATTATAAAAGAAACAATAATAGAACTTTACAAACGGCGTTGCAGTACGAGTATAAGCTCGCAGATGGCTCAACAGCTACTACTCCTTCAGCTGCGGAAACACAGGTGCGTTCGTATTTGTATACCAACGAATATTTTTCTCCTAACTTGTATACAAGCTATACAAAATCAGTTAACGGTCATAATTTTAAAGTTCTGGCAGGTTATCAAAGTGAGCTTCAAGAGTATTATAACTTAAATACTAAAGCATTAGGATTTATTACCGATAATATACCATCAATTTCAACTGCAGTTGGTGAAATAACTAGTAGCGATGGTATTTCGCATTGGTCTACTCAAAGTCTTTTCAGTAGGTTAAACTACGATTACAAGGGAAAATATTTATTGGAAGTGAGCTACCGTAGAGATGGTTCTTCAAAATTTGCTGACGGTTCACGTTGGGCTGGTTTTCCATCGTTCTCAGCTGGTTATAATATTGCTAAGGAAAGCTTTTGGCCATTACAAGACCACATTAAAACCTTTAAGTTAAGAGGTTCATACGGTACTTTAGGTAACCAAAATGTATCTAATTATCTGTATTTATCTACAATGGGTGTTAATCAGGGAACTTATTTATATGGTGGAGAATGGGACTACTATGTAACTACTCCTGACCTGGTAAGTAATAGTTTAACCTGGGAAACAGTGCAGTCTACCGACTTTGGTGTTGATATTTCGGCTTTGGATGGAAAACTATCAGGTAGTTTTGACTGGTATCGTTCAGATATTGAGGACATGACTGCTCAAGGCCAGTCGCTTCCATCGGTATTAGGAACAGATGCTCCGCTTACCAATGTGGGTACCATGAGAACACAAGGTTGGGAAATGGAACTAGGTTGGAAACAGAAAATTAAAGATTTCAGCTATAATATACGCTTTGTATTATCAGATTATAAACGTACCGTTGTTGAGTATCCGAATGAAAACCTACTTCTTTCTGACTACTATAATGGTAAAACATTAGGCGAAATTTGGGGTCTAGAGTGGGATGGTTGGTTTCAAACTCAGGAAGAAATTGATAACCACGATATTGACCAAAGTACAATGGTTGGTTGGGCACTGGCTCCTGGTGATACAAGATATGTTGACCAAAACGGTGATGGTCAAATTGATACTGGTTCAAATACCTTAGATGATCCGGGTGACCGTAAAGTAATTGGTAACACTACTCCTCGTTACCAGTATGGTTTTACCTTCGGAGCAGATTGGAAAGGTTTCGACCTTAATATGTTTATTCAAGGTGTTGGTAAACGCGATTTCTATATTGGTGGAACTGCTTTCCGTGGTCCTGCTAACGGACCTTTCCATGCAAACGTTATGGAATACCATTTGGATTACTGGAGAGATGAAACAAGTGCCTTGGGAGCTAACCCTGATGCATATTGGGCGGCACCTTATGCTGCTAATCCAGGAAGAAACAATAAAAACTACAGGTACAGCGTAGACAGGTATGTTGCGGATGCTTCATACATACGTTTAAAAAGTATTCAAATCGGTTATACTTTGCCAAAGAGTTTAACAAAAAAAGTACTGCTTGACCGTGTAAGAGTATTTGTAACTGGTGAAAACCTTATTACAATTACCGATTTTCCAATGTACGATCCTGAAACGCTTAAAGGTAACTTTAGTAATGCAGTATCTTATCCATTATCTAAAACCATTTCTGCTGGTATAAATGTTTCATTATAAATATTTAAAGAATTAGAAAAATGAAAAAGTTATTATATATCATATCTATAGTTTTCATGCTGCCACTGGTATCGTGCGACGAAGATTTCCTGGACAAAACACCACTGGATGACATTACCGAGCCTGAATTCTGGAAGACGGCGAACGACCTTGAATTGTATGCCAATAGCTTCTATCAGAACCTACCGGGTTGGGCAGGTGTTGGTACGGGGTATTCAGCTAATCCCGATAATAATACCGATATCTCTTTGTATACAAGTGCGTCTACAAGGTTGTCGGGTAATTCATCTGTACCTTCTGCTGCAACTACTAGTATTTGGGGGTGGAGTTATGTTCGTAAGGCAAATTATTTCCTTTCTAACATGGATCAGGTAGAAGGTTCTGAATCGGAAGTTAATCACTTCAAAGGAGAAGGTTACTTCTTCCGTGCATATTACTATGTTGCGCTGTTAACAAAGTATGGCGACCTGCCAATAATTGATACGTACATTACCGATACCGACGAAGAGTTCCTATATGCAAGTAGGGATTCGCGTAGCGATGTTGTAGATTTTATTCTGGGTGACCTTGATATGGCCATTTCATTATTAAAATCAAGCTCAGAAACAAGTACTGGAAGATTAAGTAGCGAAGTCGCTCAGCTATATAAAGCTCGTATAGCACTTTACGAAGGTACTTGGGAGAAATACCATGCTGGAACCGATTTTGCCGGAACTGGTAACGCAAGTGATTATTTGCAGCAAGCTGCTATTGCTGCTGAGGCAGTTATGAATAGCGGTTCTTTTTCTTTGCATAACGATTACGAAAGTATTTTTAATCAAACCGACCTTAGTAGTAATAAAGAAATTATGCTTTGGAAACAGTACGATTACCTTACTTACGGAAAAAGTTATGGTAACGACTCACAAGTATCATGGCCAAACCGTAGTGGTTACACCCGTTTTGCGGCGCGTAGTTATCTTTGTACCGATGGTCAACCAATTTCGGTTAGCCCACTTTATAAAGGTGATCTATTGTTGGATTCGTTAGAGGTAAACCGTGATCCAAGACTTGCGGCAACCATTATGGCTCCTGGTGATATTATTAGTATCGACACCGATGGTGATACTACTTTCTTTGCAGCTCCAACAGTATTGGGTGGAAACAACAGTTGTGTTACAGCATATGAAGGACAGAAGTATCGTAATGTTTATATCGATGCCGACTTGAATTCTTTTACAAAAGATGTGGCAAAAATTATTTTCCGATATGCAGAAGCTTTATTGATTTATGCAGAAGCAAAAGCAGAACTAGGAACTATTAGTCAAAGTGATTTGGATATGTCTATTAACTTGCTGCGCGACAGAGTTGGAATGCCACATTTGGAAATGGCTTCTATTGCTTCAGACCCTGACTGGCCAGACTATGGGTATACGCTTACTGATGTACTTTACGAAATTCGTAGAGAAAGATCGGTTGAGTTAGCTGGTGAAGGATTCCGTTTCGATGATTTGATGCGATGGAGAGCGCACGAATTATTTGTTGGAGAGCGTCCAAAAGGAGCCTATTACGAGCAATTGTTAGTTGATGAAGGTACTTTAAAGGTTGATGAGGAAAACTATGTTGATCCTTTCCAGGCATCACTCCCTTCTGGTTATGGCTTCGATCCTAATAGAGATTATCTTCAGGCATTGCCAACAGATGAATTGATATTGAATGAAAACCTGACCCAGAATCCGGGATGGTAGAAATACTAAGATTTTTCGCATAGTTTAGTTATTAATAGGGGACAGCTATTAAGTTATTTAGTTAGTTAAAAAAGGGGGAATCTCCCCCCTTTTTCTCCAAACCTAAGATTGTTAAACCAATAAGCATTTTGGCCATGCAGTATAGTAAAATTCTGTTTTCGGTTATATTGTTGGGTGTATTTGTTGGATGCCAGTTTAAGAATAAAACTAATGAGCATCCAAACATCCTGTTTATAATGACAGACGACCATTCGTACCAAACCATTAGTGCTTATAGCGATAAGTTTATACAAACTCCAAACCTCGACCGGATTTCAAACGAAGGCGTAATCTTTACAAATAGCTTTGTTGGAAATTCAATATGTGCCCCAAGTCGGGCAACATTGCTTACCGGAAAACATACCCACAAAAACGGACAAATAAATAATGCTGTGGTTTTTGATGGAACACAGCAAACCTTCCCAAAATTGCTGCAAAAAGCCGGTTATCAAACTGCTTTAATTGGCAAATGGCACCTTCGCAGTAACCCAACTGGGTTCGATTATTGGAATATCCTTCCCGGACAGGGCGATTATTACAATCCCGATTTTATTGAAATGGGAGAAAAAAAGCAATTGAGGGGGTATGTAACTACGGTTACTACCGATTTGGGTTTGCAGTGGTTGGATAAAAGAGATAAACAAAAACCATTCTGTTTGCTGCTTCACCACAAAGCACCTCACCGTACCTGGCAGCCCGATACCCTGTATTTCGATGAATTTAAGGACAAGGTGTTTCCTGTCCCCGGCAATTTCTTCGACAATTACGAAGGGCGAAAAGCTGCACAAGAACAGCATTTGAGTATTCGTTCGGGCGATATGGACATTACCTACGACCTTAAAATGCAGGACAAACAAATTCGTAGCCGCTTTGGAAATTACGACCATACTTCTCGTATGAATGAAAAGGAACGGCAGCGATGGAACGAACATTACAAACCAATTGCAAAAGATTTTATTGATAAAAAACCAGAAGGCGACGAGTTGTTTTTGTGGAAATATCAACGTTACATGCGCGATTACCTGGCCTGTATCCGTTCGGTTGACGAAAATGTTGGCCGTGTTTTGGATTACCTCGACGAAAATGGATTGACAGACAACACGCTTGTGGTTTATACATCAGACCAGGGATTTTATATGGGCGAACATGGTTGGTTCGACAAAAGGTTTATGTACGAACAGTCGTTGCATACGCCGCTTTTAATGCGCACCCCAAAAGGGTATAAACAGAGAGGCGAGATTTCGGAGCTCGTTCAGAATATCGATTATGCTCCTACCTTTCTTGATATTGCAGGAGTTGAAATACCCGATGAAATGCAGGGGGTTTCGTTAAAACCCATATTGGGTGGCGATAATTGCCAGTGGAGAAATGCAATTTATTACCATTACTACGAGTATCCCAACGAACATGCGGTTAAACGCCACTATGGTATTCGAACCGATCGCTATAAACTCATTCATTTTTATTACGATATTGATGAATGGGAGTTGTACGATTTAAAAAACGATCCGGAGGAAATGCACAATATTTATGGGCTTGAGCAAAATGTACAATTAGTCGACTCGCTAAAAACAATGCTGCATCAGCTTCAGGTACAATATGCCGATACTGATAAAACTACGTATTAACACGAAGGGGAATACGTAAAAAGGTAAATAAAGCACGGCGAAAACCCGGAATTTAAAGTCCGGTCGGGTAAATTTATTGGCAGAGTAAAATACAAATCGGCTTTGTTTTATACCAATTGAGATATAAAATTCCACATTGGATACGCCAATTTGTTTTGATTCATCGAGTTGAAAAATCTTAGCATAGCTACGGTACAATTTTTCAATAAAGAGAAAACGAAAAAGTTTGTAAGCTGCATTTTATGTTTTAATTGTATTACAATCCCATAGGCGAATCGTCACATTTTAAATCACCCAAAACATATTGTGCCCCATCCAGAAAAAATCGCAATAACCGAATGTCCTCAAAACTTTGTGCATTATGCGCAGGAGACACAAAAAATACCCGCCCTTTGTCTTGCTTTTTTATCCACGAAACGTAGCGGATATTTTCCTCGATTGGCTTTTTCTTTCCGCTAAGGTTGTCGGTGTCGATGTAAAGCAATGGCCTGAAGTTTTTTTCTTGGTAGGCTTTATTAAAGAGGTAGGGTTCATCAATATGAATAAAATCTTTTCCTTCGAAAGCTTTTACCAAGGGGTGTTTCGCATCCACCAGTTTAAGCGATAATTCCTGTTGCTTCGGGTGGTAATCGAAACTTCCACCTACCATAGTACTAAAGGCCATGGAATTGTTTTGCATGGTTATTCCGCCATGAATTACCATTAATCCCCGCCCTTTTTCTACATAACTGATGAGATTGGCTTCCAGTTCGTCGGCTTTCGCTTTACGTTGTTCTTCGCTGAGGTTTTCATCTTTGTCGAGTATGTCGAGGAAAAGATTGCGGCGTGGGCCAGCCGAGCAGTTATTGTTGAGCACCACAGCATCGTATTTTTCCAGATTTTCAGTTTCGAAACAATAAATGTCTGCGGTAATTTCGCTTTGGAAAGCCCCACTTTTTTCACCTAATATTTTAACAACCTGGCTGGTATGTGGTGTAACCCAGTGCTGGTAGCCTGTTTGTAGGTCGAAAATGAGAATTTTCCTTGTTTCTTGTGGCTGTACTTCAGGAGCATGCGGAGCTAGTTTTTCAATTTTTTGTAACCATGCTGCAGTACAGTCAAACTCTCGGGGCTGTGCATCGATAGCTGTTGAAAGAGTAGTAAAGAGCATGTATAACAGTATAATTTTACGCATCTGGTATTTTATTTAATGAATAGTTGTGCTTGATTTATGCATTTTTTAATTGTGGCATTGAAATTAGCTTTTTTTCTTGAAAAAGAAATAGGCTTATGCCGAAGTCGATATGGTTTATGGGGCGTAAAAATAGTGACAAACAGTAAAAATGAGGAGAAGCAGGTTGGCTTCTGCACGAATAATGCTTTGTTCGTAAAAATGGATCCCCGGCCCAAAGGAGCCATTCTGATGTCGTTTGTATTAACCAAGTTCGATTAATAATCGAATTCGGGTTAATAATGATCAGGAGTATTTTTATATTGAAATAAAAAACGGGTCAACCGGGGGTATTTCATAAAATAATCCCGGTTGACCCGTTTAATGGTGGAGAAAGTGTATTATTGTTTATTCCATTTTCCAATTTCGCGGTTTTCCGAACCTTTTGCTATTCCAACATTCAGGTCGCCCAGTTCTGCGCGGGCTGTTTCAACTACTTTCATTAATTCGGCTGCTTTTTCGGGATACGAGTCTATCACATTGTATTGTTCGCCCGGATCACGCATCATATTGTAGAGTTCGGGAGATTCAACTGTCATTTTTATTCGTTTTCCGCCGTGTCCATCCATGCCAGGCTGGGCATTGTACGAGTCCCACGTGTGAGGCAGTACCAGTTTCCAGTTCCCTTTTCGCACGCCGTTAAGGTTATTTTTTCCGTAGTAAAAAAGAATTTCATCACGGGGATTGGCATCAGGATTTCCTTTCCAAAGTTCTGTAATGTCTGTTCCGTCTATTTTAAATTCAGGTAGTTTTGCGTCGGCAATTTTTGCAAAACTAGGAAGGATGTCTACCGCACAGCCCAGTTTGTTACAGATTGTTCCTTCAGGAGTTTTTCCCGGCCATTTAATAATGAAAGGTACGCGTTGGCCGCCTTCCCAGCTGGTTGTTTTTCCTTCGCGTAAACCACCCGATGTTCCTGCGTGGTTACCATAGTTTAGCCAGGGGCCATTATCTGTTGTAAAAATAAATATTGTATTTTCAGTTAGTCCGTTAGCTTCCAGGGCTTTTTTAATTTCGCCTACACTCCAGTCAATTTCCATCATAACATCGCCATATAAGCCTTGCTCGCTTTTTCCGCGAAATTTGTCGGAAACGCCAAGAGGAACATGTCCCATGCTATGCGGAAGGTATAAAAAGAAAGGATTGTTGGTATTGCGGTTGATAAAGTCAACTGCTTTTTCGGTGTACAAGGTGGTTAACTTGTCCTGTTCTGCAAAAGTAGTGATGAATTCAACCGGCTCGTTGCCTTCAATTAAAGGAAGGTCGGGGAACTTCGAGCGCCAGTCTTTTTTTGGTAATGGATTGCCATCAACACCAATGGGCCACATGTCGTTGGAGTAGGGTAGTCCTGTGTATTCGTCGAAACCGTGCTGTAAAGGTAAAAATTCTTTATGGTGGCCAAGGTGCCATTTCCCGAAAATTGCGGTGGCATACCCTTGTGCTTTCAGCATTTCTGCCATGGTGGTTTCGTCTGGGTTTATGCCAATTGTGTCGCCCGGAAAGAGTGCGCCGGAAAAACCTACACGGTTGGGGTAGCACCCAGTCATTAAGCCGGCGCGCGATGCACTGCAAACAGGTTGTGCAGCATAAAAGTTGGTGAAACGCATTCCTTCAGCAGCCAATTTGTCGATGTTGGGCGTTGTGTAGCCGGTGCCACCATAGCAGCAGGGATCGCCGTAACCCATGTCATCGATAAAAACCAACACAAAATTAGGTGCTTTTTCTGTTGTCGACTTTTGTTCTGTTTGGGAGGTACACGAAACTGCTGCTACAAATAACACAGCAATCAAACAATGGAAAAGAATCTTCATTTTTATAAATGGTTTAAGTTGAAAATGCAATTGTAAAAGCAAAAGTAAAGTTTTAATTGATATTTATTTAAAGGTTGTACGATTATTGTTTCCGGAAATTTTAGAGTTTGCGGGGTAATTTCAAAAAATCCAGGTTGCGTTGCAGCCCCTTGTATCCTGTGCGTTTTACCGGAGAGTTTTTAAACAAGTCATTAAATAAAGGTTTTTCCATGTTCATCCAGTCTTCTTTTTTTAGCTGAAGGAGTTTCGGATGAGGTTCGAAAGCAGGCTCAGTATGAGGCTCAGCCTTCAAATTCCAGGGGCAAACATCCTGGCAGATATCGCAGCCAAATATGCGGTTCTCAAATTGGCCTTTCAGGTTTTCATCCAAATTGCCGCGTAACTCAATTGTTTGGTACGAAATGCATTTGCGGGCATCAACAACACGTTCGGCAACAATGGCTTTTGTGGGGCAGGCATCAATACATTTTGTGCAACGTCCGCAATGGTCGCGTACCAACTTTGGTTCGTCGTAAGGCAATTCAATATCCAGAATTAACTCGCCAATAAAACAGAAACTGCCGTGGATAGGCGAAATCAGGTTGCTGTTTTTGCCGATCCAGCCCAATCCGGCTTTTCTGGCCCAAGCCCGTTCTAAAACCGGTGCCGAATCAACAAACGGGCGCCCTCCGCAAGGTCGGATTTCTGCCTGGATAAACTGAAGCAGTTGCTTTAATTTGTCTTTCATCACAAAATGGTAATCAATTCCGTACGCGTATTTTGAAAGCACCGGTGCATTTTTATCGGCCTGTGTTTCTTTCGGAAAATAATTCAGCAAAACAATAAGAATGGTTTTTGCATTGTCTATTAAGAGTTCCGGGTTTAGACGTTTATCTATGTTGCGAGCCATATAGCCCATTTCTCCGTGTTTTTTTTCCGAAATCCATTGCCCAAATCGTTCCTCTTCTTCCTTTAAAAAAGAAACCGGGAGAATGGCGCAATCAAGAAAGCCGAGCGAATTTGCTTTTTCCTTTATTAAAACTGATATTTGTTGCAATGCCATAAGGGTTTAAAATTATAAATTAGTTTCTATTAATTTTTATGCGAATCGCAGTAATCGATCTTGGAACAAATACCTGCAACCTTTTAATTGCTGAATTAAAAAATGGATCCTTTGAGATTCTTCATCAAAGTAAACAACTTGTAAAATTAGGGGATGGAAAGATAAACGAAAATCTGATTAGTACTGAAGCTACTTTGCGGGCAGTGGATTCGTTTCATATTCATAAAAAAATTATTGGTGAATTTGCGGTGGATAAAATGCGTGCCATTGCTACATCGGCAGTGCGAACAGCCGGGAATAAAATTCAATTCCTCGATTCGGTTGGCAACGAATGCGGTTGTTTGGTAAAACTGGTTTCTGGTGAGCGCGAGGCAGAACTTATTTTTAAAGGGGTATTGCTGGCTTTTGAAGAGTTTCTCGAACCATCTGTAATCCTGGATATTGGAGGAGGAAGCAACGAGCTTATTTTAGGATTCCGGAAGGAAATGATTTGGAAAGAAAGCCGACCAACCGGAATGGCAAGGATTCTCCATTCTTTTAAACTTTCGAATCCTGTAAAAGAAGCCGAAGTAGTTGAACTTCGCGATTATTTTGCCCGGGAACACCGATTGTCGATTGAAAAATCGAAGGCTCAAAAGGCACAAAATATGATAGGCTGTTCGGGAGCTTTTGATACGATTGTTGATTTAATTGACCATGTAAATCCGGGAGAAAAGCAACGCGTTAAGCAGGAGATTACATTGGATAGATTTTATGAAGTGTGCCAATTACTGAAAAGATCAACCCGTGAAGAGCGTCTCGAAATGAAAGGAATGGATGTTATGCGGGTAGATTTGATTGTGCCGGCAGTAATTCTTATTGAAACGTTAATCGCTGAAATTGGCATTAAAAAAATTGTTCAAACTGATTTTGCCTTGCGCGAAGGTGTTTTGTATGAAATAATGAATAGTAGCGTTAAAGTTTAATGCCGGATGCCGTTCTGCAGCTTAGGCATTTCCCGTCAGTGGCAAGTTGTACGAATTGAGTATTGTAATGGTTTCTGGCAATGAGTACCTCCCCGCAATTGGTACAATAACTCGACGATTTTTCTTCGTCACGTACATTACCGAGGAAAACATGCTGCAAATGTTGTTTGGCTATTGCGTACAATTCATTAAGAGTTTGAATGGGTGTAGGCCGATTGGTTAGTTTGTATTGTGGGTAGTACCTCGAAAGGTGCAGCGGAATATGTTCTCCAAGTTCAGCGGCAATCCATTTAACCATGTGTTTAAATTCCGTTTTATCGTCGTTTAAATCAGGTATAATCAGGTTGGTAATTTCAAGGTGTACCTTATTTTTTGCTATTGTTTTTAAGGTTTCCAAAACCGGTTGTAATTTTCCTTTGGTAAATTTTTGGTAGAATTCTTCGGAAAATGCCTTCAAATCGATGTTAAAAGCATCAATAAACGGCAGCAGATTAAGCAATGGCTTTTTATTGATGTATCCGTTCGAAACCACAACATTTTTAAGTGCATTTAAATGGGCGAGTTTTGCTGTTTCGAAAAGAAACTCGTAAAAAGTAAAAGGCTCGTTATAGGTGTAGGCAATGCCAATGTTGTTAAATGTTTTATGGGCTTCTTTTACAATCTGTTCGGAAGTAATGTTGTAAAAGCCGTCGAATGTTTTGGCTTTGCATTGCGAAATTCGGTGGTTTTGGCAAAAGCTACAGTGCAGGTTGCAACCTACTTCTCCTATGGATAAAATATTCTTTCCCGGGGAAAAATGATAGAGGGGCTTTTTTTCAATCGGGTCGGAGCCCAGCGCCGCCACGCGGTTGTAAACTTCGGTAAGCAGTCTTCCTTTTTCATTGGTGCGCACCTTGCAATTACCCGTTTGCCCGGTGCTTAAAATGCAATTCCATGGGCAAAGCTGACATTGAACTTTGTCATTTCCCAGTTTCTCATAAAAAAGAGCTTCTTGCATTTTATTTGCATTTCCTTAAAGATACGAAATACTGAAGGGATCGTTTTTAAGTCATGCCATTTTTTATTTTCTGAATCTCAAGTTTCATGTCATTAACGGAATTCATTAATTTTTGCATATCCGGTTCTGATTCTGGAATCCCGGTGTTGAGGTAGCAAACAAACCTCCATGCTTCTTTTACTTCTGATATTACAATATCGTAAGGTTCAAAGTCAGTGTTTAACGAGATGAGTCGAAGCGAATTGTTCTCTGCAATGTTGTTTTCAACTAATTTAAAAACTATGCCTTCGTCGCGGGTAACAATTATACAGCCCTCGTTGGTTTTTATGCTATGAAAGTCTTGCACAAACTCACCAATAACCACCGAAGCACTTGGGATAGGAAGCATCGAGTCGCCTTCGATTGTAAAAGCGCGGTATTTTTTTTCTTTCGATAAAAACGGAAGTTGAAATACCGGGAGTTTGCCAATGTACTCGGGATCGGCAAAACTGGTAACGTAGCCTGCCTTGGCTTTTTCGTTTACGAACTCAATGTTGTCGTTGTTGGCCGTATCAACGGTTGTGGCAATCACCCGCAAGTTGGTTCCGCGAATAAAAACATCGAATCCATTTTGCAAATCGGTAAACTGGTTTTCCGATAGTTTTCGCAGGTCGATATTAATTAATGTGTCGATGGCAATGCCAAAATATTTCGAAAACGATTGCAAATGATTTACCGTGGGCTGGCTAATGGAATTTTCCAAAGCATTAACAGTTGTTCGTTTTACTCCAAGTATTACAGCTACATCGTTTTGCGTGCGTTTCTTTCGTTTTCTTAGAAGTTTTACGTTGCTGCTGAAAAAGTTCATATTGAGAAATTATTTCCTCAAAATTACAAAATATTATTGTCGGGTTAAAAGAAATGATTAGATTATTATCGACAAAAATGATAGTAATATTATCATATTGGCACAGGTAAAAGGGTTTTGTTTGTAGTTTAATGAAGCGAAAGAATTTTATAAAACTTAGCAGTACGATGGTGTAAAGCTATCAAAAATGAGATTTCCTAATAAATTCCTGCGGGAAGTTTTTCCGTAAATGAGGTTCCAAATCCCCGGTGTATACTGGGGATTTTAGCTCAATTTAATCTGTGCAGATAAAAATGAATAGGTCGGGTGGCTATTGGGAATTAAACCGATTTATTCGAGGTTTTATTCCGTGAGAGGAGATATAAAGAGAACTCAGTATGAACGAAAAAGTACACAATAAACTAAAAATACTTTCCGACGCTGCAAAGTACGATGTATCGTGTGCGTCGAGTGGCAACACGAGGGCAAATACTTCCAATGGAATTGGTACAGCTGTGGCTGGTGGCATTTGCCATAGTTTTACCGACGACGGCCGGTGTATTAGTTTGTTTAAAATTTTAATGACCAACAGTTGCATATACGATTGTGCATATTGTATAAATCGCCGCACCAACGACAGGCCTCGGGCTACTTTTACGCCTCAGGAAATTGTAGACCTTACCATAGGGTTTTACCGCCGCAATTATATCGAAGGATTGTTTCTGAGCTCCGGAGTGATTAAAAATCCGGATTATACCATGGAGCATTTAGTGCAGGTTGCTAAAAAACTTCGTTGCGAAGAAAATTACAATGGATATATTCATTTAAAGGCGATTCCTGGAGCAAGCAGTGAACTGATTCATGAAGCCGGTATTTGGGCCGATCGGCTGAGTGTAAATATGGAAATTCCAACAGAATTGAACCTGAAAAAGCTGGCACCTGAAAAAAATTATTTCGACATCTTTAGTCCGATGGGGCAAATCCGGGATTCGATTTTAATCAGTAAGGAAGATCAAAAGAAGTTCAGCAAAGCTGCCCGCTTTGCTCCAGCCGGACAAAGTACACAGTTAATTGTTGGTGCCTCGCCCGAAACCGACAGGCAAATAATTATGCTATCATCGGGATTGTACAGAAAGCAAAATATGAAGCGGGTTTATTATTCGGGCTATCTGCCGGTAAATAGTTACGACACGCGTTTGCCAGCCATAAATAGGCCGCCGCTCGTGCGTGAAAACCGATTGTATCAGAGCGACTGGCTCATGCGCTTTTATCATTTTAAAGCCGAAGAAATTTTATCCGAAGATCAGCCCTTTCTTGATTTGGATATTGATCCCAAACTCGGATTTGCCTTGCGTAACATGCATTTCTTTCCGATAGATATTAATCGTGCCGATTATGAAATGATTTTACGTGTTCCCGGAATTGGGGTGCAGTCGGCACAGAAAATAATTCTGGCGCGAAGACACAGAAAATTAAATTCGCTGCACCTGAAAAAGCTGGGAGTTGTAATGAAACGCGCAAGGTACTTTATTACCTGTAACGAACTTCCTGTTCGCGGAATGGACTGGGAGCCCAAACGATTAAAACACAAATTATTATGCGAAATGGATTCGAAATACAAAAAGTCCCTCGATACGCAACTGAAGCTTTTCAGCGATTTTAAACCGGCTTTGCCACCGCTGCATTAGCAGCAGTTTTCTGTGCTTCCTGCAAAGAAATATTGGGTTTCCAGAAACAAGCAACCAGTATTTAAAATGAAACGAGCATGAAAAAGTTTTCACACATTGGCCATTTATTAAAATCATGCGAGTTCCATCTTATCCTTAGAAAACAAACAATTTTAATAAGATGAAAATATACACTTACGATAATACTTTTGAGGGCCTTTTGTCCTGTATCTTTGATTGTTACAGTCGAAAAGATTTTCCGGTAGATATTTGTCCCCGGCATGGCGAGCAGCGCTACCTCTTTGTTGAAAGCATTTACATTGAAAGCAACCCGAAAAAGGCAGAGCGCGTTTGGAAAGGCATTCAGAAAAATCTTTCAGGGAAGAATAAACAACTTTTGTTTTACGCCTACCTCTCCGAAGAGCGGGGCATTGAAATGCGAATTTATCGTTTTTTACGCCGCATGTTTAGCGGGCATCTGAACCTTGAAACCGATTATGGCGATTCGGATGTGTTGTACATTACCCAAACTTCGCAAAAGGTAAAAAAGGAAGCCATGCGTATGTTGCAATTTGTTAGGTTTCAACGTACAAAAGATGGAATGTATTTTTGTGGTATTGAACCAAAATACGATGTAATTCCATTAATTATTAACCATTATCAAAAGCGTTTTGCCGACCAAAAATGGCTGATTTACGACCTGAAACGTAACTATGGAATTTTCTACGGAAAAACTAAAGTGGAGGAGGTGGTGCTGACAAAAAAACAATTTAGCTCCTATAACGGGCAGGTAAAAGAAGCCTTACTCGATGAGGGAGAAGATTTTTATCAGAAATTGTGGCGCTCGTACTTCAAACACATAAATATTGAAGAGCGGAAAAATTTAAAGTTGCAACGACAATTTATGCCCAAGCGATTCTGGCGGTATTTACCAGAGAAACAGAACGAGGTTTAGCTTTCTGTGGCAATGGTATTTTGTTGTCTTTCAAATACTAAACGCCTCCTTGTTTGAGCGCAGTGGTAACGAAGTGTAAATGTTTTTTGTTTGTAACCACTATTTGTAAATGCGGATTGGAATCAGCAGCACCCGACACAAAAAGAAAGATTCCATCTCCTTTCAAAAGATGGAATCTTTCTTTGCTCGTAAACAATGAAGTGACAGATTTTTAGCTACATCAAGAATGTAAACCCAAGTACGATTAATAATCTTGCGCATTTCTGACAATAGAAATTAATAGTCGAACGCGCATTTGTGTCAATGTTAAGGTTCTATTGGTATAACGCCCTTCAGCCATGCTCTGGGTGACTGCCAACTGAAACTGCGATTGCCTACTTTTCTTTTGTCTGTGGTAAAATTAAATTCAAAATTATACCAACCGTTGCAGCGAGTCCAATTCCTGCCAGCGAGAAAGTACCGTAAGAAATAACAGCACCACCAATTCCAACAGTAAGTACTATCGAAACAATTACCTGGTTGCGGGTTTCTTCCATGTTCGTTTTCGAATCAACCAGCGTTTTAATCCCAATCGAAGCAATCATTCCAAAAAGGAGCAACATAATGCCACCTAAAACGGCTTGCGGAATGGTTTCCAAAAATCCGCTGATTTTACCTACGAAAGCAAAAACCAGTGCCGTTATTGCTGAAATGCGGAGAATAAATGGGTTGGTGATTTTTGTTAATGTTATGGCTCCGGTAACCTCCGAGTAGGTTGTATTGGGAACTCCCCCGAAGAATCCTGCCAATCCACTGGCAATACCATCGCCAAGTAAGGTGCGGTGCAGCCCGGGTTTTTCAATAAAATTCTTTTCGCAAACACCTCCAATGGCGTACATATCGCCAACGTGCTCAATAATTGGAGCTATGGCAACAGGTATCATGTATAAAATAGCCGGCCAACTAAGTTTGGGAGTGGTAAACTGAGGAACTCTAATCCAGGCAGCATCTTTTATTGGAGTAAAATCCAGAATGGAACTATGTCCTAATTCTCCCAAAATAAAGGATGCAATGTAGCCAACAGTAATGGCAATAAAAATTGGGATAAGCTTAATCATTTTCTTGCCAAAAATAACCACCGAAATTGCAGTAAGTAAGGTGATTACCGCAATCATCCAATTGGTTTTTGCCATATTCACCGCTACCGATGCCAGCGATAAGCCAATAAGTAAAATAATTGGGCCAACAACAACCGAAGGAAACAGTCGCTCAACAAATTTAATTCCGCGAACCTTTACCAGTGCGGATACTATTCCGTACACCACTCCCACGGCAATAATTCCAGAAAGTGTTCCGGGCCAGCCAAAAAGTTTGGTGGCTTCAATAATAGGTGCTATAAAGGCAAAACTACTTCCCAGGAAAACAGGAACCTGCCCCTTGGTTATCAGGTGAAATAACAGGGTGCCAATGCCAGCTGTGAAAAGGGCCACTGCAGGGTCGATACCCACCAAAAGCGGAACGAGTACAGTTGCTCCAAATGCCACAAATAAAAACTGAACACCCAAAACGGTGTTTTTAAAGGTTAATTGTTCGCGTAAAGATTTACCTCTCATATTTTCTTTTTTATTGAATTTTGCGCAAAAATAGACCTGATTCGATAAGAACAAGTATAAATACTTATTTTATTGAAGCATTTCTACAGGAATTTCTTTTATAGGTTTTATTCGTAATGATTTTATGAATAAATCGCCACCTTCTGATTGTAATTGAATTTTTCCCGAGGTTAAAGGGAGAATTTTTCCGTCCTGATAAATTCCAGTGTTTTTATTTACCATGGTTACCTTTCCGTTTACAAGGTGTACGGTTGTTCGTCCCACGCTGTAAAGTTCAACTGTATTCCATTCGCCAAGCGGATTTTCAGCATCTACTGCTTTTTTTATGCCCGAACCGTTAAATTCTTTCCCAAATTGGATTGGTTCTCCGTCTTTTGCAAAAATGAATCGGGCGTCATCTTTTTTTACAGAGGTTTCGCAGACGGTGTTATTCATTAAATAGGTATCACCCAAATTTTCGTGTTTTAGCTGGCACTCTATATTGGTCATCCAAGTACCAATGGCTGCACCAAATTCGCCAAAACTATGGTATAAAAGTCCACTGTTTCTTGTGGTATATACTTGTTCGCCCCATTTAAAGACCAATTGCAGATGATAGTTCGAGAAAGTGTCAACTGTTGCCAGCGAAGCGTTTACTTCGCCCGAAATATGAATTAACGATTCTCCGTTTTCTTCAACCACCTGAAAAACTTTGTCGGGAGTGGCCTGGGCATGTAAATTGTCGAATCCTTTTAGAGGAGTTCCAAGGAAAGTGTCGAAACCGTCAAGGTTTTTGCCGTTAAAAAGTGGCTGCCACGGGTGTTCGCACGAATGAAATAGAATGGCAAGAAGTGCCAATAAAAAAAAGATGGATAATTTTTTCATACTATTTTGGTTTAGATAATCAATTCAGAATAAGACAGGCATAAAAAAAACTGCCCTTAATTTTAGGACAGTTTCAATATTTTAAATTTTTTTACTCTTTTATCCAATAGCTTCAGCTCCAATTAATTCTTTCGCCCTCATGAGCATTGTCGTATCATCTAAGAGAACAATCCCACCTTGTGGCCCCGGCTCCATGTGTATCCCGACTGCTTTACCATTTGTGTAGTTAGCGCCTCCGAAATAATTCCTGACGGTTTCTTCTGATACTTCAAACTCATGAGCCATTTTTTTAATTGAACCGTCAGGTAAGCTGTCTTTAATTTTTCGCAGCTCGTTAAATGTTATTTTTTGTTCCATATTGCTGTGATATTATTGATGAATATTAAAAGAACGTGCCTTAAAATTATAATTAATAATTTAATAATAAAAACCTTTTGAACAGGTCCGCTTTTGTTTAAGGTCGATAGTGCAATATTATGTACAGAATAAAATGAACAGAAAAATGTAACTAATTGTATCTGAATAAAATATGTTTTTTAGAACATGTTATAAAACAGGGTTTGTTAACAGAGATATTAACATTTTTTAAGAGTCAATTTCGAGGGTCAATAATGCTGTCGTATATGGCCTGATGCATTGCTGTTCTGATGTTTAAATCGTAAAGTTTACTGTTTTCGCGCGTAGGATTAACACGGTTCGACATAAAAATAAAGAGTAATCCGTTTTTCGGATCGGCCCATGCAAAAGTACCTGTGTAGCCGCTGTGTCCAAAACTGCTGGCACTTGACGAAACTGCCGGATAGGCATCTTTAAGTTTATTCTTATGGTTGTCGATTAACGGTTTGTCGAAACCGATTCCACGTCTGTTGTCGTTTTTAGGGTATTGGATTTTTGTGAATTCGTTAACCGTAGCTTCCGAAATATATCTTCTTCCCCCATACCATCCTTTCTGTAAATACATTTGAAAGAGTTTGGCTAAGTCGTTGGTTGTTCCAAAAAGGCCGGCATTCCCCGAAACTCCACCCATCATGGCTGCTCCTTCATCGTGTACAAAACCACGTAGTTTTTCTTTCCTGAAAAAATCATCGTGTTCGGTGGGGATTATTCTGTTTAGAGGAAAATGTTGGTAAGCATTATAGGTGATAGTGTAAGCTCCCAGCGGCTCGTAAAAGGTTTCTTTTACATATTTTTCGTAAGGAACGCCGGTAAGGTTTTCAATTATGTCGGGATACAGGTAATGACTCAATCCAGAGTATAAGTACTTCTTTTGTTTTTCCAGCTCCGAAGTTCGGATGGTATCAAACATTACTTTCCTGAAATCTTCATTCATAAAGAGATTTTCGGAAACGCGCACATTGAATTTAGGTGTAGGGTGGTTTTTGAAAACACGATTGTCAAGCGTTCCGTCCTCTGTAATAGTTAATGTCCAGTATGGAATCCACGGGGCTAGTCGAGCCTGATGGGCCAGCACTTCTCTGAAAAGTAGGTTTTCCTTGTTTGAGCCTTTGAAATCGGACCAGTAGTCGCTAAATTTTGCGTCGATATTGATTTTCTTCTCATCTACAAGTTTCATTATTGCTGGTAAGGGGCCTGTTACTTTAGTTACCGAGGCCCAATCGTAGATATTTTGGGTGTTCACTTTCTGAATACTGTCATAGCTCTGGAAACCATAGCATTTATGAAAAATTACGTTTCCATCTCTGGCAACTAAAACCTGGCAGCCGGGATAGGCTTTTTCGGTAAGGCCAAGCTGGGCTATGGAGTCGATTTGAGTAGTTAACTTTTCTGAATTTACTCCAGCTTCCTCAGGGATGGTGTAGGCAAAACAATCATTTTTTTTTACCATCAGGCCGTCGTTAAGTTTAAATCGGTTGTCGACAGTTACAGGTAGCTTTCCTTTGCCACTGAATGCTCCAAAGACTAGTTGTGCCGCCAGTTCCTGGGTAAGAGGAGTATTTTGATGCGCGAGAATTAATCCTTCTGAATGTTGTATATTCTCAAAATATTTTAGTGCATAGGCATTGCCAAAGAATACAACTACCGAGTTGTTTTCGCGTACTAATTCGGAAACTGCCCTGCGTTGTATCTCGCTGGTGCCATATTTTTTTGAAGAATAGCTGCTGATTCCGTTCACCCCGGCAATTACCAGGTTATAATTGCTTAGTGTTTTTCGAAGTGTGAACCAATCCTCTATTGAAGCATCTTTAGGTAGGTAAAAGTGGTCAATTTGGCTGTAGTTTGCTAGCGTATTTTCAAAAGAAGTGCCTGTTTCGCTACCAATCATTATCGAGGCAATTTTTGTTTTCTCGAGATTTTGAACCGGTAAAATATTGTTGTTGGATAAAACCGTAAGTGAAGCTTTTATGAGTTTACGATTAGTGACTTCTAAGTAAGGCGAGTTTAAACGTTTTGTAAGGTCTTGTAATTCTGCTGGCTTATATTCGTTTAAATTCACCCATCGTTTTAAAGCCAAAATTGTTCTGCACTTTTCATTAATTACAGCTTCCGAAATTTGCTTTTCGGCTATGGCCGCTTTTACCGATGCGATTGCTTTTTCAAGATCTGGAACAAATTCTACCATGTCGTTACCGGCCATAATGGCTTCCAACACCGCTTTACCTGGCGCCGCGTTAACGCCTTTCATCGTAATTGCATCGGTAACCACAAATCCTTTAAAGCCAATTTCAGTTTTTAAATAGTCGGTTACAATTTTTTTAGAAAGGGATGAGGCTTTGCCTGAATCGTCGAGCGATGGGACATTTAAATGCCCCGACATAATTCCTGTAATTCCTTTGTCAGAAAGGTGGCGAAAAGGATAGCTTTCGATATTGTCGATCCTTTTTTTGGGATGTGGAACGAGTGGCAATGTTTGGTGCGAATCAGTTTTTGTATCTCCATGTCCGGGGAAATGCTTGGCTATGGGAATTATCCCTGCATCTTGCATGCCTTTGGTAATCATCCAGGTTTTTTCTGCCACATTATATTTGTCTTCGCCGAAGGAACGAAAATTAATTACTGGATTAGTTGGGTTGGTGTTGATATCAGCCACTGGAGCAAAGTTCATATGTATTCCCAGCATTTTAAGTTGATAGGCGAAATCCCGTCCCATTTGGTAGATGATATTTGTGTCCTGAATGGCGCCAAGAGTTTGAGCGTAAGGATAAACAATACAGCTGTCGATTCGCATGGCCGGGCCCCATTCGCCATCTATGGCAACCAACAGCGGAGTTTTTGATGCTTCCTGAAATTGATTAATCCACGATGCGGTTTTTACCGGAGCACCCTGCATAACCAGGATTCCACCCGGTTTGTAGGCTTCAATATTTTTTAGGACAAGTGCTTTGCTGGCTTCGTTCTGATAGGGGTAAACGGTAACCATCATCAATTGTGCAATTTTTTCTTCAAGAGTTAATTGTTCCAACTGCTGGTTTACCCACTTGTCGTTTTTATATTTAATAAATGGAGGTTCGCTGGCGCTTGTGTTTAAAACTTTTGCAAAAAGCAAAATTAGAATGAAGAGTTTACGTTGGCTGGTTTTCATATTTTAAACAATCTGAAATATTAATTATTAGAAATTTGTAATACCAAAATCTAATTAGGTAAGTTTGTAGTCACAAATGTAACGAATTTAATTTATGAATAGGGCGATTGTATTTGTATTACTTCTATTTCTTTTTGGGGGCGAATCATGTGCTTCAAAAAAAATAATAACAGGTGCCGAGCTGTCGGAGAGATACTTACCCTTGCTAAATGGGAAACGGGTTGGACTTGTTGTAAACAATACCTCAAAAGTAAATGATAAACATCTTGTAGATTTTTTACTTGAGAACCATGTTCATCTTGTAAAGATATTTGCTCCGGAACATGGTTTTAGAGGCGATGTTTCAGCAGGAGGAGAAGTGGAAGATGGTTTGGATACAAAAACCGGTTTACCAGTGCTTTCGCTTTATGGTAAAAATAAAAAACCAACTGCAGAACACCTTGCTGGGCTCGATGTAATAATTTTCGATATTCAGGATGTTGGATGTCGGTTTTACACCTATATTTCGACCTTGCATTTAGTGATGGAAGCCTGTGCTGAAAACGGGGTGCCTCTTATCGTATTCGACAGGCCAAATCCTAACGGCGATTATGTAGCAGGTCCTGTTCGAAAAAAGGGATTTGAATCGTTTGTGGGGATGGACCCAATACCTATTGTGCATGGCTGTACAATAGGGGAGCTGGCGCAAATGATAAATGAAGAGGGGTGGTTGCTCACAAAGAACAAATGCGAGCTGACCATTATTCCGGTAAAAAATTACAATCATTCAATGCGCTATTCATTACCCGAAAAACCATCACCCAACCTGCCTAACGATTTGGCAGTACGATTATATCCTTCCTTATGTTTTTTTGAAGCTACAAGTGTGAGTGTTGGGCGCGGTACTGATTTTCCGTTTCAGGTATTGGGAGGCTTGCATGAAGATTTGGGCGATTTTGAGTTTGTCCCCAATTCAATTCCCGGTGTTGCAGTAAATCCCTTAAATAATGGTAAAAAGTGTTATGGTGTTGACTTACGGAAGCTGGAAAACATTCCTCATTTTACATTAAAATATTTTCTCGATTTTTATAAAAAATATGAAAACGAAGAAGAATTTTTGACAAACGAAAGCTGGTTGAATTTACTTGCCGGAACCGACGAGCTGATAAAACAAATCAGAGAGGGGAAAAGCGAGCAGGAAATATTAAAAAGCTGGCAGCCCGAATTGGTCAAATTTAAAGAGCTTCGAAAGAAATATTTATTATACCCTGACTTTAATTAGATAAAAATATGAACCCATACCTCGTTCTTGGAATTGTTTTAGGCTACTTTTTTGTTTTAATGGGAATTTCGTGGTTGACTTCGAGAAATGCCGATACCCAGGCTTTTTTTACAGCAAACCGGCAGTCACCCTGGTATTTGGTGGCGTTCGGTATGGTGGGGGCAACACTTTCGGGGGTTACTTTTATTTCTGTACCTGGCGAAGTTGGTAACTCGGCATTCTCATATTTACAATTTGTTTTTGGAAATATTGTGGGTTACTGGCTGGTAGCCGGAATCTTACTTCCCTTGTATTACAAGTTAAACCTGGTATCAATTTATTCATTTTTGGAGCAGCGTTTTGGAACGCGATCGTATAAAACCGGGTCGTTTTTTTTCTTAATTTCAAAACTAATTGGCGCAGCCTTTCGCTTGTTTTTAGTTGCCGGGGTATTGCAAATCGCTTTTTTCGATGCCTTCGGAATTTCATTTACAATAACAGTGGTGGTTACCATTGCATTAATCTGGGTATATACTTTCCGCGGTGGTATTAAAACAATCGTGTGGACCGATACTTTGCAGACCTTGTTTCTAGTAAGTGCGGTAATATTTACCATCATTTCAATTTCGAAAAGTCTCGATTTAAACCTACTGAGTTTAATCCGTGAAATTGATGAAAATACCAACTCTCAAATCTTTTTCTGGGACTGGCGTTCAGGAAACAACTTTTTCAAACAATTTTTTGCAGGTATGTTTATCACCATTGTTATGGTTGGAATGGATCAGGATATGATGCAAAAAAACCTTACCTGTAAAAATAAACGCGAGGCTCAAAAGAACATGCTTGTTTTTAGCCTTTCGTTTTTGGTAACAGTATTCCTGTTTTTATGCCTCGGGGTAATGCTTTATATTTTTGCTGAAAAAAATGGCGTTGTCATTCCTGAAAGCACCGATGATTTATACCCAAAGCTGGCATTGCATTACTTTGGCTTACCTGTGGGAATCGCCTTCCTTTTGGGAATTACAGCTGCGGCCTATTCAAGTGCCGATTCGGCTCTTACCGCATTAACTACATCATTTAGTGTTGATTTTTTAAAAATTGAACGTTTTGAAGAGAAGAAAAAAAGACGATTAAAGATGTTGTCGCATTTAATGTTTTCGCTTTTATTGATTGTTGTAATTCTGCTTTTTAAAGCCATTAATAACGAAAGTATTGTAGTGGCTGTTTTTAAGGTGGCAGGATATACCTACGGACCCATTTTGGGCTTATTTATTTTTGGTATGTATACTACACGTTTGGTAAAAGACAAATGGGTGCCATTGGTTGGCGTTGCTGCACCTTTAATTTGTTTCTTTGTCTCAAAATATTCCGAAATTTTGTTCAATGGTTATAAGTTTGGTTTCGAGTTATTAATTTTAAATGGAATAATAACAATGGCCGGTATGTTTCTTATATCTGAAAAAGCATGCTATAAAACCATAAAGAGTGTAAATGAATGTTAAAAAATGTAAATTGATTTTTTATATTTGTAAAATAACTAGGGCATAATAGCGTTATTCATTTAAAAGCTGAAAAATTTGCGTAAATATCTATTTCAAATATTCGCAGTAGCATTGCTATTTGTTACTTTATTTTCTTGTGAGGATGACGGTTATTTGACATCGGCTGATGTCAAATTAATGTTTTCTAGCGATACCATTACTTTTGATACCATTTTTACTACGATTGGATCAACAACAAAGCGTTTTACGGTTCGGAACCAATATAGCGAAGACGTGCTGGTTTCTCAAATTCGTTTGGTGGGTGGAGATGCATCAAACTTTAGGATAAATGTTAATGGCATGGAAGGCAATGAATTATACGATGTGGAAATTCCGGCTAAGGACAGTATTTATGTTTTTGTTGAAGTTACCATTGATCCTACAGGGCAGAACCTTCCTATGGTTGTGACAGATTCCATTGAGTTTATAACAAATTTGAATTTTCAGTCTGTTACGCTCATTGCTTATGGTCAGGATTTTAATTTAATAGAACGGGAGGTGTTGGAAACACAAACCTGGACATCAGACAAACCTTATCTGGTGTACGACTATGCCTATGTCGATAGTTCCTCCGTTCTTACCATTGAACCAGGAACGAAAATTTATTTTCACGATGATGCTGGATTGTATGTAAAGGGAACTATTATTGCTGATGGCGAGTTTGATAATCAAATTCAATTTTTGGCCGACAGGCTGGAATCCTCATACGAAGATATACCCGACCAATGGAGCGGTGTTGTTTTGTATTCGGGCAGCCATGATAATGTTATGGACTTTGTGACCATTAAAAACGCTAATATTGGATTACAGGTAGGGACCATTGAGGATGATGGATATGCTTCGCTAACCCTTACCAACTCGAAGATTGAAAATATGTCATACGCTGGTATATTTGCCATGAAATCGAAAATATACGGATATAACGATCTCATTGCGAATTGTGGTTATTATGCTGTTGCTCTTTTAGTTGGTGGAGACTATGAGTTTTACCACACTACCATTGCAAATTACTGGAGCTATTCATCATCGACGCGTACTACACCATCACTGGTAGTGTCGAATGTGCTGTTAGTTGATGATAGCGATGGGAGTTCAATATCGTACAGTAGTGATTTGACTCAGGCGACATTTGGAAACAGTATTATTTATGGGAATCTTACAACTGAATTGGAGTTGGGTGATAACGGAGAAAACTCGTTTGAGTATTTGTTCGATAATTGTATCATTCAAATACCAGACACGGTTAATACAAGTAATAAATCGCATTATATAAATGTTTGGAAAGGCTCAGGTTACAATCCGCGTTTTCTTGATCCGTATGATGATTTCAATTACGAACTAGATTCTTTATCGGCGGCTATTAACATTGGCAAAGTCAGCTATTCAAAACTGTATCCATTAGATCTTTTAAATACGAGCCGCACAAGTGATGACGGTCCTGATTTGGGCGCCTACGAATACTTTGCAGAGGAAGATGAAAACTAAGCTCTGTCTTTTAATTTCTGTTTTTTTACTGGTTAAGGCCTCGGCGCAATCGGAATTTAATGTACTATTTTATAACGTTGAAAACTTATTTGATGTACAAAATGATTCGCTGACAAATGATGATGAATTTACTCCGGACGGAGAAAGGCACTGGACTTATAAGCGATTAAATAAGAAACTGTTAAATACCTCAAAGGCAATATTAAACGCATCAGGATGGGAAGCCCCAACTTTAATTGCTTTGTGCGAGATTGAAAATAGGTATGTGTTGGAACGGCTGAGGTCAGAAACCCCGTTAAAAACTTTACCCTATAAAATTATTCATAAAGAATCTCCTGATTTTAGGGGGATCGATGTCGCCTTACTCTATAATTCTGAAAAGTTTTATCCTTTACAGTATGAATATTACCCCTTAACCGGAAAGGATGGAGAGCAGCTGAAATCGCGTGAAATATTATATGTAACAGGTGTTTTAGGAGGTATTGATACCCTGCATGTTTTTATAAACCACTGGCCTTCACGATACTCAGGGGTTATGGAAACACAAGAGTTGAGAGCTAATGCCGCCCGGCTGCTAAGGACAAAAATTGATCGTGTATTCGATAAAAATAATCAAGCTAAAGTGCTTATAATGGGCGACTTTAACGACCAGCCATCCAATGAGAGTTTGATAACATATTTAGATACGCAACCGCTTCGAACAAATTTTTTGGGCGGTCAGCTTTACAATTTGTCTGAAAGCTGGAAGCAGAATACAGGTACGATAAAATACCAGGGACAATGGTTTATTTTCGATCAGGTGATCGTCTCAGGAGGGCTGTTGGCTAACGAGGCAGGAATTTATACCAAACCCGGGTGGGCATGTGTTTGCAATTTGCCCTTTTTACTCGAAGACGATAAAACCTATGGAGGTTTGAAGCCATTCAGAACTTATAGTGGGTTTGTATATAATGGTGGATTTAGCGATCATTTGCCCATTCTGATAAAATTACAAACGCATTAGTTTTTTGGACTTAATCCCAGTTCTTTAGCTTTTTTCAGCATGAACTTAAATGCTTCCTCGTAATTATTGTGAATATCTCCATCGAGAATAGCATCTTTTATTGCATCTTTAATGAGACCTACCTCGCGACAAGGTTTCAAGTCAAAGGTTTCCATTATAAGTTCTCCGTCAACAGGAGGCTGAAAATTCCGAACAGCGTCTTTCTCCTCAATTTCTTTTAACTTTTGCCTAACCAGTTCGAAGTTCTTCATATAACGTTTAACCTTCGCTGCATTTTTAGAAGTGATATCGGCTTCGCAGAGGGTCATTAGGTCGTCAATGTCGTCACCTGCTTCAAACAATAGACGTCGCACTGCCGAGTCGGTAACAATCTCTTCAGAAAGAACGATGGGCCGCATATGCAACTGCACCATTTTCTGAATATATTTCATTTTTTCATTGAGCGGCAATTTCATACGGCGAAAAATAGTAGGAATCATTTTAACGCCTACAAAATTGTGCGCATGAAATGTCCAGCCCTGACCGTCGATAAATTTTTTTGTTGCAGGTTTGGCAATGTCATGAAGTAATGCCGACCAGCGTAACCAAAGGCTGTCGGTATTTGGAACTATGCGGTCGAGTACCTCAAGGGTATGGTAGAAATTATCTTTATGCCCGATACCGTTTATTCTTTCAGCTCCTTTTAATTTTTGAAGCTCGGGAAAAATAATTTTCAGAAGTCCTGTTTTTTCCAGAAGGATGAACCCTTTTGATGGTTTTT
This sequence comes from Draconibacterium sp., assembly GCA_041583785.1. GTDB lineage: Bacteria > Bacteroidota > Bacteroidia > Bacteroidales > Prolixibacteraceae > Draconibacterium. Next base: position 95,115 of record JBFHFE010000007.1, read on the forward strand.
CCGACATGATTATTTTATTGAGCTCGTCCACGATTCGTTCGCCAGAAACAATTTTGATGCGATCCTTATTTCGTGCAATCGCCTTTAAAGTATTTGTGTCTATTTCAAAATTAAGTTGGGTTGCAAAACGGATTCCGCGCATAATCCTTAAGGGATCGTCTGAAAAGGTAATGTCTGGGTCGAGAGGCGTTTTAATTACTTTGCCCTCTAAATCAGCCATGCCATTAAATGGGTCGACCAGTTCTCCAAAATTCGATTGGTTTAAACTTAATGCAAGCGCATTTATGGTGAAATCCCTTCTGTTCTGATCGTCTTCCAGTGTTCCGTCTTCAACAATGGGCTTTCTTGAGTTTCTCTGATATGATTCTTTCCGGGCTCCAACAAATTCAATTTCAAGGCCGTTGTATTTTAACATGGCGGTGCCAAAATTCTTAAATACATTAACCTTTGGCCTGGGGTTTAAATTCTGTGCAACCTTGGTTGCCAGCTTAATCCCGCTTCCAATGGTAACTATGTCAATGTCTTTGGACGGACGGTTTAGATATAGGTCGCGAACAAATCCTCCTATTACATAAGTTTCCATCTGAAGTCGGTCAGCAACTGCTGATATTTCCTGAAATATTTTGTGTTCTAATTTAGTATTCATCTGCCAAAAATATGGTGCCGTGTCGTTTCTAATCTGCCAATTGTGAAAAAATCGTGACAAAATTACAATTATTTAGTAGAAAATAAGTAGTAATTTGTTGAATGAAAATTATGGTATTATATTTGAGATGTACAAATATAGATATTTGAATATATAAATAATTAAAATACATTATTATGTTGGAACATTTGACAAAAGAAACCTTTAAGGAAAAAGTTTTTAATTTTGAAGCAAATAAAGAATGGAAATACGAAGGAGAAAAACCTTGTATGATTGATTTTTATGCTGACTGGTGTGGTCCCTGTAAGATGGTTGCTCCCTTGTTAGATGAATTGCAAAGCGAGTATGGCGATAGCATTGTAATCTATAAAGTAAATACCGAAGAGCAGCAGGAGTTGGCAGGCATGTTTGGGGTGCAAAGTATTCCGTCCTTATTGTTCGTCCCAGTTGACGGGCAGCCACAAATGGCAATGGGGGCTTTGCCAAAACAAACTTTCGAAAAAGCAATTGCCGATGTCCTCAAAGTTGAAAAGCCACAGGCTAACTAATACTATCAAGGATTTTTTCAAGTTGAATACCACGGGAACCTTTTATTAAAATGTTCCCGTTTTTTATGGGGTTACGTTTTAAATAAACACCTAATTCATCAACCTTTGCAAAGGTTTTTATTTCTGAATTACGCCCGGCCCGAACAAATTCAGCACCAACAAGAAAGGTTCTCTGCTTCAAATCTTCAGGAATCATTTCAATGATTTTCATATGTTCGCTGGCAGAATATTTCCCCAATTCGAGCATGTCACCAAGAATAAGAAAATTATCTCCAGAAAGGTTGCCGAGAAAACTTTTAATCGATGCACTCATGCTGGTTGGGTTAGCATTGTACGCATCCATAATAATTTTCAGTTTGCCTTTTTTTATGAGTTGCGAGCGATTGTTGGTTGGGGAGTAGTTTTTTATTGCTGCTTGTATTTTAAGAGGATCTACTTCAAAGTGGTTGCCAATACAGGCAGCAGCAAGTATATTCTCGAAGTTAAAGTTACCAATTAGGTTGCTGTTGAGATACAAAACGCCTTTGTTAAAATTAGTTTTAACATGAATAAACGGCGGGCTTTGAATTGGCTCTCCCGTAAAAGAAGCCTCTTTCTGTCCGTAAGAAATTTTGTTTTTAATTGAAATAACCAGTTCCTGCAATATGGGATTATCTGCATTATAAAATACTGTTCCATTATTTTTGACGATGTAGTTGTAAAGTTCCGCTTTCGTTTTCTTTACGCCTTCAAACGAGCCAAATCCTTCGAGGTGCGCTTGCCCAATATTAGTAATAATGCCATAGTTTGGTTGTGCAATTTGGCAAAGTTCTGCTATTTCTCCAGGGTGATTGGCGCCCATTTCCACTACCCCTAATTCGGTTTCATTATTCATGCCCAGCAAGGTTAGCGGAACACCAATGTGGTTGTTTAAATTTCCCTGTGTATATGAAACCCTGAACTTTTTTGCAAGAACAGCTGCAATTAGTTCCTTGGTTGTTGTTTTGCCATTTGTTCCGGTTATTCCCAAAATTGGAAGGGCAAGTTTTTTTCTGTGGAAGGTGGCTAATTCTTGCAGCGTTTTTAGCACATTTTCAACAAAAATTATCCGACTGTTGTCTGCGTATTCCATTTCATCAACAATAGCATAGGCAGCTCCTTCGGCAATGGCATTGCCAGCATATTTGTTTCCGTTAAAGGTTTCTCCCTTTAATGCAAAAAATATACAACCCTTCTTAATTTTACGGCTATCGGTAGAAACAACCGGGTGCTCTATAAACAATTGATAAATTTCTTTAATACTCATAGTTCAAAAATACGATTCCATTTTGCATAAAAAAGCTTCGTATAAAAAAATATACGAAGCTTTATATTAGTATGTCTTTTGTTTTTTTTAGAATCCTTCCGGACTTCCGACACGTGTCATTGCACATCGGAACCCAAGGTCATTTTGCGCTTTTGTTTGTTCAAGGTAACGACGTGTTCCAGGAACTAACCAATAAGGACGGTCTTGCCAGGAACCCCCTTTATATACACGAACTTCGTCAGAAATTAACGATGAAAACATTCCCGGACGTTCATCCTTAATATACATTCCTTCTGTTTTGTTATTTTGAATCTCGTTCCAGTTATTTCCTTCAAGAATTTGAGATGCGGGATCGCCATCGCGAACATTTCTAAAATCCATGTTGCTAATCGTATCTTTTACCAGTTCTCCATATTGGTTACGTACCAGTTCTCCATTGGCATCGCGGCGATATTCAGTGATTACGTTACCACGGTAAGGGTTAAATTCTTCTACATCGTTTAACGACATCGGACGATATACATCAGCCACCCATTCGTTTACGTTTCCTGCCATACAATATAAGCCATAATCGTTCGGATCGTACGAGTATATCGGAGCGGAAATGTCTGCATTGTCGTTTAGTGCTCCTGCCATACCCATCATATCTCCACGTCCGCGAACAAAGTTGGCTTTCATTTTGCCTTTGTCTTTTTTATTGTCTTCGCGCAAGTAGGAGCCGTTCCATGGATAAATTTTGCGGTCGGTAAGAACCTCTCCGTCGGTATTTCCAATTAAACCATAAGCGGCATATTCCCATTCGGCTTCTGTGGGTAAACGATAGTTTGGAAGAAGAACGCCGTCTTCCCATTTTACCCTTCTGGTTGTTTTGTCCGGATTTTCAATAGGTTTGTCTCCTGCATTTCCTTCAAACACACCCGTTAAGTAGGTCTTTGTTGTGTATACGTTCTGGCCTGTTTGGGTATTGTCGTGGTTGAGTATGCCTTTTTCTACAAGTAATTGTTCGTTTACTCTATCTGTACGCCAGGCGCAATAGGCGTTGGCTTGTTCCCAGGTTACTCCTACCACAGGATATTCCGAGTAAGCAGGATGTCTGAAATAGTTATTTACATATGGTTCGTTATAAGCCAATTTTTTTCTCCAAACACTAGAGTCGGGAGTAATTGATTTAAGTTTCCCTATTTCTCCAGGATAAACTCTGCTTACCCAATGTGTAAATTCGCGGTAATCCTGGTTCGAAACTTCTGTTTCGTCCATATAAAATGAAGCAACAGTTACCCTTCGCGGATGGTTGTCGTTTCTGTACATTACATCCTGTTCAACTCGTCCCATTGTAAAGGTACCACCCTGCACAAAAACAAGACCTGGCCCTGTTTCCTGGTCGTAACCAGAAATATTAGAGATGTTTCCGGTTTCTTCCGCGTTATATTGCCAGCCTGTGGTTCGCGATGATTCGCCACCGCCCTTGCCAAATAAACCGCAGCTTGATACAATTGCGGCTATAATTAAAACGAATAATGGTTTCAGTTTATTTAAATTCATTTTCGCATAAATTTTCTAATCGTCACAAATATAACTAATTTGTTCAAATCTTATTGTTCAGTCTTTTTATTATTTACCGAAGTTTTATTTACAAGGATGTTAATATCTTTGTCGTTTGATTAAAAAGAACGTAACCTTGGAGTAAAATTGTATAAGCTGCAATATTTATTTTTTGGTGACGTTCTGTATTTATATTCTAATAATAGTATGCAACGAAACAACCTTTAAAGCAAAACTGTTTGATAATAAGGGTAGTGTGTTGTAACCAAAGATAAGGGAGTTGATTTAAATGAAGAAATATATTTACCTGTTATTTGTATTTATTGTTGGTTTCTCGATTAAGGATGTGCAAAAGGAAATTATTACTCTTAACTGGGAAGAGACGACAAGTGAAATGAAGAATGGCGTTAAAATCTTTTTCGAAAATACAGATTTTCCAAATCTTTCTTCTGAATTACCTGTTTATTCAAGACTTTATGATTTAGATGATTTGAATAAAACCTTGCGTTTTAGTGTAGAGAATCCTGTTTACGAAGACACAGCCTTGTTTATTGAAAATTTAGAGGGCCTCGAAATCAATGACGAACTTACATTTTTAACCCATGTTTTAAAGTCGGGAAATACCCAAAAGATAGAGTTTCAACTTTTTCCGCTAAAAAAGGAAGACGGTAAGGTTTATCGATTAAAAAGTTTTGAGCTGAAACAGTTTTCTGATGAAATGCAAAGTAAAAGCGCATCGGTTGCGGAACAGGATTGGAAAACAGAATCAGTGCTGAATAGTGGAACCTGGGTGAAAATAAGCACTCCGGATAAAGGAATTTACAAAATTCCGTATTCAAAACTATCCGATTGGGGATTTTCAAGTCCATCAGAGGTTGGCGTATTTGGCAGCGGCGGTACAATTTTGTCAGAAAATCCGGGAGAAATAACTTATGACGATTTAGAGCAATGTGCCGTATGGACAGGGACAAACAATGGAGAAGAATGTTTGTTTTTTTATGCTCCGGGAGTTGTAGAATGGGAATTAAAAAGCGATGGAACTTTTGAACACGACCTAAATGATTATGCCCAAATTGGTTATTTCTTTTTAGGCGAAACCGGAACGCAAAAGTATGCGGAAACGTTTGACGAAATTAGCGATGAAATTACAGATTTTGTTTCAACTTATGATGAGTACAGCTTAATAGAAGACGAGCTCGTAAATCTTCTGGAGGGTTCCGGGAAACAATGGTTTGGCGACAGTTTTTATGATGAAAGTACTCATAACTATAGTTTTGAGATAAACGATATCGACGAATCGGCAATGGCAACATTAGAGATAAATGCAGCTGCACGATCTTATCAAATCTCTGGAATGTACATTTCTTCCGGCACTACTTCCATTGGAAGCCTTACGTTTAGCAAAGTTAGCACTAGCGATTCTTATGCCACTTATGCAAGTGAAAAAAATAACAGTTTTGAAATTGATGTTGACGACGAAACCTTGAGCCTAACTCTTTCTTACGCAGCATTAAACAGTAGTGCTGAAGCCTGGCTCGATTATTTGCTCCTTACGTACAGGAGGAATTTGATAGCAGGAGACGACCCTGTGTTTTTTCGCGATTCAGAATCGGTGGGTGATGGTAATATTGCTGAGTTTAGTATTGAAAATGCAAGTTCGTATACCCGTGTGTTTGATGTAAGCGATGTAAATAACCTTACCGAGGTAACGGGCGACTTGAGCGATGAGGTGTTGAAAATAAGAAGGCCGGCAGAAGATATTACTGAATATGTTGTGGTAAATACCAACGGTAATTTTGATGAACCAGAGTTTGTTAAAGAAGTTGAAAACCAGAATCTGCATGCACTGAGTGCCCCGGAGTTTTTAATTGTTTCGCACAGCGATTTTATGACTTCGGCTGAAGAACTGGCTGAATTTCATCGCGAGTACGATGATATGAGCGTTGAAGTGGTTAATGCTCAAAAAATCTACAACGAATTTAGCTCTGGGACGAAGAGTGCAACGGGTATTCGTAACTTTATTAAAATGCTTTACGATCAAGGCAGCACTCTGAAATACGTTCTGCTTATGGGTACAGGAAGCTACGACAATAAGGGAATTAACGACGATAGCGACAATTTTATACCAACTTATCAATCCGAAAATTCATTAACACCAACGTCCTCGTTTGTAACCGATGACTATTTCGTAATGCTCGATGCCGGAGAAACAGTTTATAGCGGAGCTATCGACCTTGGGATTGGCCGTATTCCGGCATCATCGTCCTACGAAGCACAAATAGTAGTTGATAAGATAGAGAACTATTATGAACCAGATGCCTTGGGCGACTGGCGAAATGTACTTTGTTTTATTGCCGACGATGAAGATTCGGGCTTGCATGCCGAACAGGCAGAGCAACTTACAGATTTAGTCAATGAGAATTACAACGAATTTATTACCAAAAAAATCTATCTCGATGCTTATGAGGAGGAAACAAACACCTCGGGAAGTAGCTATCCGGATGTAAATGATGCTATTGCGGAGACCGTAGAAGATGGCGTACTAATTATAAACTATACAGGGCATGCTAACGAATTTTATTTGGCCGAAGAAAACATCCTGGATGTAAGCGAAATAAATTCCTGGACGAATATCGACAAACTCCCCATTCTGGTGACCGCAACCTGTGAGTTTAGTCGTTTTGATGCCGACGACACATCGGCTGGAGAATACATTTTGCTGAATGCTAATGGTGGAGGGATTGGCCTGTTTTCTACCACGCGAGTTGTATATGCCTCGGCTAACTTTGAGCTTAGTAAAAGCTTTTATAGTTATATTTTTGAGCAGGATGAAGATGGCGACTATTATCGTATGGGGGATGTAATGCGACTGGCAAAGACAAGTATTAGTAGCGGAACCAACAAACGAAATTTTACTTTACTGGCCGATCCTGCACTTACATTGTCTTTCCCGAAATACGAGGTGGTAACATCAACGGTAAACGGATTGCAAGCAGGTTCTGAAAGCGATACACTTGGAGCGCTGCAAAAAGTCACTGTTACGGGTTACATTGCCGATTATTCAGGAAATAAACAAAGCGACTTCGAAGGGGAAATAATCCCAATTGTATACGATAAAGAAGAGGAAATGGAAACCTTGGGCAATGATGGTCAGGACCAGGTTACCTATACCGTGCAGGAAAACGTTATATACAAAGGGCTGGCAAGTGTAATCGATGGAGAATTTTCCTACAGCTTTGTGGTTCCCAAAGATATTTCCTACAGTGCAGGGACGGGGAAAATTGTGTATTATGCCGACAACGATGAGATAGATGCAAACGGAGCTTTTGAGAATTTCCACATTGGAGGCTCGAGTTCCACTGTAACAGACAATACAGGTCCTGAAATTCAATTGTTTATGGATACGGAAGATTTTGAGTCGGGCGATGAAACCAGTGCAAGTCCAACCCTGATAGCATACCTGTCTGACGAAAATGGTATTAATACTGTTGGTACTGGAATTGGTCACGATATTACAGCTGTTATTGACAATGATTACACACAGGTTTATGTGCTAAATAATTACTATCAGGCGGAAAAAGACGATTATACAAGTGGTTCGCTCGAGTATTCTTTGAGCGATCTGGAAGAAGGGTTTCATACCCTTACTTTAAAGGCCTGGGATGTGGCTAACAATTCATCGGAAGCTGAAATTGAATTCAAGGTAACCAGCGATTTTTATATCACAGAAATTAGTAATTATCCTAATCCGGCATCAACTTACACCTATTTTGTTCTTACGCACAACCAGCCGGGGTCTTCTCTCGATATTATTTTCGATATTTATGCAAGTAACGGTCAAAGAGTCGATCAGTTTCAAACGGAAGTTAGCTCGAATGGCAACACAACTAACCCGATATACTGGGATTTGTCGGAAGCGGCCAGTTCAATTACGTCCGGTGTGTATGTTTATCGTGCAATCGCTAAATATTCCGACGGTGCAATTGTTTCAAAATCAGGTAAAATGATAATTGTGCATTAATATTTTAATCGATGGATAATTTTTCAATAAAAGTTCCGTTCTCTTTTTGTATTAACACTTGTAGCAAAGACAAATGTTTTATCTTTGCGAGCTCAATTTTAGTAAAATTATGATGAAATTTATCCGATTGTTTGTTTTATTGGTTTTAACAATTGTTGTTACTGAAAATACCATGGCACAGAGTTCCCTTTCTGGTGCCAATACGATTACCACCGCAGTGCCATTTCTGGCCATTACTCCCGACTCAAGGGCAGGTGCTATGGGTGACGCAGGGGTTGGAACCACTGCCGATGTAAATTCGCAATACTGGAACCCCGCGAAATACATTTTTATGGAGAGTGATATGGGTGTTGGCTTATCCTATTCGCCTTGGTTACGAAACCTTGTTGACGATATTAACCTGGCATACTTAACCGGGTATAAAAAAATCGACGATGTGCAGGCTGTAAGTGCTTCATTAAGGTATTTTGCCCTTGGTGATATTACTTTTACCGATAACAACGGCTCGTCGTTGAGTGTGCAAAGTCCGAACGAATTTGCCATTGACCTTGGTTACACCCGAAAATTATCAGATGTTTTCTCAGGAGCTGTTGCTGTGCGTTATATCCGTTCCGATTTAACAGCCGGACAAGAGGTAAACGGCCAGCCTACTTATGCTGGAAATTCATTTGCTGCTGACGTGGCCTTTTATTATTACAACGAATTTCGTAGAAGAAGAAAAGACAACAGTTTTTCTGCAGGTATTAATATTCAGAACATAGGTTCTAAAATTTCTTACGACCAGGGAGAAACAAAAGATTTTATCCCAACTACCTTAAAACTGGGTGCTGCCTATACAATGGAGGTGGATGATTACAACTCGTTCGCATTTTCTTTGGAAGCAAACAAATTACTGGTTCCAACTTCTTCTGACTCAACTGACTATGGGGATGGTGATATTATCTATGCAGGTGGCGTTAATTCAGATATAGGCGTTATAAAAGGTATTTTTCAATCGTTTACAGATGCTCCCGGAGGATTAAAAGAAGAACTTCAGGAAATTACCTTGTCGCTTGGTGTTGAATACTGGTATAACAAGCAGTTTGCGCTGCGTGGCGGTTTTTTCTACGAAAATGAAAACAAAGGTAACCGTAAATATTTTACAGCAGGAGCAGGATTGAAAATGAATGTTTTTTCACTCGATTTTGCTTACCTATTCCCAATTGAAAGTAATAATCCACTAGCTAATACATTGAGGTTTTCATTGTCGTTCGACATTGATGAGTTTCGTAAACAACGTTAATGAGCTACAGGATAGGACAAGGATATGATGTACACCGCCTGAGCGAAGGGGAAACTCTTTGGTTAGGCGGTGTTTTGGTTCCGCATACCAAAGGTACTGTTGCGCATTCCGATGGTGATGTGCTGATTCACGCCATTTGCGATGCTATGTTGGGGGCCCTGAAACTTCGCGATATCGGAACTCATTTTCCCGATTCATCGGCCGAATATAAAAATATCGACAGCAAAATTCTTCTGAAAAAATCGTACGATTTGGTGAAACAGAGAGGTTACGAAATTGTAAATATCGATACAACAATTAGTGCTCAGCAACCAAAACTAAAGCCATTTATTCCTGAAATGGAAAAAACAATGGCAGAGGTTTTAAATGTTGATGTCGACCTGATTTCGGTAAAAGCAACGACTACCGAAAACCTGGGTTTCGAAGGTCGCGAAGAAGGGATTTCGACAAATGCAGTTGTTTTGCTCAAAAAAATAGTATAATAAAACGAGCATGTTAAATACGCGTTCGCAGGAGGTTTGTTAAATTTTGCGAGTCCCATTTTATACCTAGAAAACAAACAATTTTAATTAAATGAATAAAAAAACATTGGTAATTGGTGCCAGCGAAAATCCAGAACGTTATTCATACAAAGCCATTTGTGCCTTGCGAAAACATAATCACGATGTGGTGGCGCTTGCCAAAAAAACAGGGAAAGTTGATGGGGTTAAAATTGAAACTGAATTCCCTGTTATGCAGGATATTCATACTGTGACCCTTTATGTGGGACCGCAACGCCAGCCTGAATATTATTCAGAAATTATTAAGTTGAAACCCAAACGGGTTGTTTTTAATCCTGGTACCGAAAATCCTGAATTTGTTGCAATGCTCGAAGAAAATGGTATTAAGGCAGAAGTAGCATGTACGCTCGTTTTATTAAGTATTGGGAGTTATTAATAATTCACATTTCTAAGTTGAAACCAGCGGCAAGTCCGTGTTTATGGAGCTGCTGTCAATGCATTGGCTTTATTGTTTGTTTAAAGAAGTCGATTTAATTTGTTAACCTATAAGCCTAAAAAAAACAAAATGTTCACAGAAATAGAATCCTTCGACGAGTTTTTAACACTGAAAGAAGAACCGGCAATGCTGGCGTATTTTTCAACCGATGCCTGCAATGTTTGTAAAGTATTGAAACCAAAAGTTGAGGAACTGGTTCTAACCCAATTCCCAAACATTAAACTGGCCTATATAAAATCGGATAAACTGCCGGAAGTGGCTGCCCAAAATTCGGTGTTTACTGCGCCAACAATTCTAATTTTTTTTGAAGGTCGTGAATATATTCGGAAAAGTCGTGCTATTGGCATTGATGAACTGCAACAGGAGATTGGCCGTATTTATACGATGATATTTTAAAATGAACTGTTAATTAGTTAGTTTTCTTTTTTAAGCTGCTGCCAGGTTCACGTAATCCATAATCTATAAATTAATTACTTTGTCGGCAATCTTTTGAAGTTCGATAATATCAATCATTGTTCCTGCAATGCCCGACTTTAATTGATTCAGCAGCCCAAAATGCCCCAGGCAGGTTTTGCAGGCAATTAGCTTGACACCTTTTTTCTCAAGCTTTTGGGCAGCTTCAAGAGCCGGAGATTCGGTGCATAACAGTTTTACACCCTCGTTGTAAAAAGTAATATGGCGGGGTAATTCGTTTTCTTCATTCAATAACTTCATGTAGTTAGTAATTAGGGCGATGCCAAGTTGGTTATCACCGTGCCCCATGCCATTGTGTGTAATTTGAATTAAGGTATTTTTGAAATCTTTCATGTTTTGTTAAATTGATAAGTGGTTTTGCTCACAAATTTATTCATAAAATTGCATTGTAGTCTCGTATGTTAGATGAATTTTTATCAACCCGATTCAATTTAAAATAGTAACCAGAGTTTCTGCTATTACTTTTTTGGGAAAAGAGGCATTCGTATTCATCGAACTTGGGTTATTGCTTATATGGGGTTTATTATTAAATGGCTTTTTCCCTATCTTCAATTGATCGGGGTAAGCCTGATGAGTACAGAAATGGTTAACCAGCTTTATTGGTTGATTGTATATTGCTTTGAACATTCTGCCTAAAATAAGTTATCAAATAAAGTATCGTCAGTTTCATTGGGCATCGTAACTTGTAAGTTCGGGTTCTCGTTCATGGCTTGCTTAATGGCAAAGTTTGCGGCCTTGTTGCGTGCCCAGCTTCGGCGGGCAATGCCATTGTTTACGTCCCAGTGTAGCATCATTTTTAGGCGATTTTCGACTTCTTTTGACCCGTCTATAGTCATACCGAAGCCTCCGTTAATTGCTTCGCCCCAGCCTACGCCTCCTCCGTTGTGTAACGAAATCCAGGTTGCCCCGCGTAATCCGTCTCCAACAAAATTTTGTACAGCCATGTCGGCAGTAAACGCTGAACCATCGTAAATATTCGACGTTTCGCGGTAAGGCGAATCGGTGCCCGAAACATCGTGGTGGTCGCGCCCTAAAACAATTGGTGCCGAAATTCGTCCTTCGCGAATGGCGCTGTTAAAAGCCTGAGCTATTTTTGTGCGTCCATTGCAGTTGGCATATAAAATGCGGGCCTGCGATCCAACCACCAGTTTATTCTTTCCGGCTTCTTTTATCCAGTGGATATTGTCCTGCAGTTGTTTAGTAATTTCTTTGGGAGAAGTCTTTGCCAAATCAGTAAGAGTCTCTGCGGCAATTTTATCAGTAGTTTCCAGGTCTTTTTGTTTACCCGAAGTGCACACCCAACGGAATGGTCCAAAACCATAATCGAAAAACAAAGGTCCCATAATATCCTGCACATACGATGGGTAAATAAATTCGCCTTCGGCAGTGGTAATTTCTGCACCTGCACGACTGGCTTCCAGTAAAAATGCATTGCCGTAATCCCAGAAATACATTCCTTTTTGGGTGAGTTTGTTTATTGCCGCTACATGTTTTCGTAACGATTCGTAAACCTTTTCTTTAAACAGTTCCGGGTTATCAGCCATCATTCTATTCGACTCTTCAAACGATTGTCCGGTAGGGTAGTAGCCTCCTCCAAACGGATTGTGTAAAGAAGTCTGGTCGGAACCCAGGTCGATTTTAATATTCTCGTCGGCCAGCTTCTCCCACAAATCAATTATATTTCCTTGGTAAGCCAGCGAAACAGCTTCTTTGTTTGTTTGTGCTTTTCGTATTCGAGGCATCAGTTCATCCAAATCGGTAAATACTTCATCCACCCAGCCCTGGCTAAGGCGCATCGCAACTGCCTTTGGATTAATTTCGGCAACCACACAAATCATTCCGGCAATAACCGTTGCTTTAGGTTGCGCGCCCGACATGCCTCCAAGGCCACTAGTTACAAATATCTTCCCTGCAAAATTGCCCGGAGAATGTAAGCGTGCGGCATTCATTACTGTAATGGTTGTTCCGTGTACAATTCCTTGCGGCCCAATGTACATGAACGAACCGGCTGTCATTTGCCCATATTGCGAAACGCCAAGAGCATTCATTCTTTCGTAATCATCGCGGCTCGAGTAATTTGGAACTACCATGCCGTTGGTAATCACAACGCGAGGTGCATTTTTATGCGATGGAAACAAGCCCATCGGATGGCCCGAAAACAGCACAAGTGTTTGTTCTTCGGTCATTTCTGCCAGGTATTTCATGCAAAGCAGGTACTGCGCCCAGTTTTGGAAAACAGCACCGTTGCCTCCGTAGGTAATTAATTCGTGTGGGTGTTGTGCAACTTCATAATCCAGATTGTTCTGAATCATGAGCATAATCGATGCCGCTTGTTTTGTTTTAGCCGGGTACTCAGAAATGGGGCGGGCATGCATTTTGTAATCGGGACGAAACCGATACATGTAAATCCGCCCAAACTGATTTAATTCGTTCAGAAATTCAGGAGCCAAAAATTCATGAAACTTAGCCGGAAAATAGCGCAGAGCATTTCTTAACGCTAGTTTCTTTTCCTGGTTGCTCAGTATATCTTTTCGTTTTGGGGCATGGTTAATGTCTTTTTCGTAAGGTTTTGGGAGCGGAAGTTTCTGAGGGATTCCCTGTAAAATGGCTGCTTTAAACTCTGCTGAATTCATAATCTTATTAATTAATCTTAATTTAGATGAAATACAACGGTAAATTATTGCCTTTCCCCGAAAATAGTGCTGATATTTAACACATTTTGAAAATATTTGTAAGGAAAAGTAATCGTGTTGAATTTGATAAATTATGTTTTTAAAATTAGATGCTTTAAGGATTCTGCCAAAGAGGCATTGGTTCCGTGTAAGTTGATAGAGGCTTACCTTGCTTAAAAGCTGGCAGGTTCAGATTCAATGTTTTTGGAATTTACATTTTAAGGAAGAAGTTGTTGGTTAATTACAACAACAAAAACACAAAGAGGGGCGCTGTAAAAAGCCAAAGGCACAATCCTTAAAGGGTTGTATGATTTAATGGATAAATTTAAAATAGAGAAAAATGAAAAGATTAAAAATTGTATTGGTTGCGTTAGTTAGCGCATTTCTTTTTTCGAGTTGTGGATACAACAATATGGTTGAAATGGATGAGCAGGTGACAGCCTCATGGGCGCAGGTTGAAAACGTATATCAGCGCCGTGCCGATTTAATTCCGAACTTAGTGAATACGGTTAAAGGTTATGCTGAACATGAACAGGAAACATTAACTGGTGTAATTGAAGCGCGATCGAAAGCGACCTCTGTTACTATCGATCCTACCAACCTTAACCCGCAAATGCTGCAACAATTTAATCAGGCGCAGGAGGGCTTATCTTCAGCTTTAAGTCGTTTGATGGTAGTTGTAGAAAGGTATCCCGACCTAAAGGCGAATCAGAATTTTATGGATTTGCAGGCGCAGCTTGAGGGGACAGAAAACCGGATTACCGTAGAACGACGTAAATTCAATCAAACCACACAAACATACAATGCTTACATACGAAAGTTTCCGCGTGTAATTTATGCAGGATGGTTTGGGTTCGAAAAGAAAGCTTATTTCGAGGCCCAGCAAGGTGCCGAAAAAGCTCCGGAAGTACAGTTCTAAGCAATATTGAAAATGAGTATTCATAATTATTTTACAGAAGAGGATAAGTTGCAGATAGTCAATGCAATTCGAGTAGCAGAAACGAATACGTCGGGAGAAATAAGAGTGCATATTGAGAAGTACTGCAAAGACGATGTGTTGGACCGTGCGGCATATATTTTTGAAAAACTGGAGATGCACAAAACAGAACTTCGGAACGGAGTATTGTTTTATTTGGCCGTGAAAGACCAAAAGTTTGCAATTCTTGGCGATGGAGGAATCAACCAAAAAGTGCCCGTGAATTTTTGGGAAAAGTCAAAAGAAACAGTGATTGCAAAATTGAAAAAAGGTTTATATGCCGAAGGGCTTGCCGATGGAATAATAATGGCAGGAGAGCAGTTAAAAGTACATTTCCCATACCAGGCAGATGATGTAAATGAGCTTTCCGACGAAATTTCGTTTGGAAAATAAAAAATTTAAGATGAAGAGAATAATAACAATATTATTAATACTAATAGGTTTTACAGCTGTATCGCTGGCTCAAATCCCTGATCGGCCAACTCCGCCTCGTTTGGTAAACGATTTTGCCAAGGTGTTAAGCGGCGATGAAGCCGCAAAAATGGAAAGTGCGCTGGTTCAGTTCGCGCGCCAAACTTCAACACAAATTGTAGTTGTAACTGTTCCCGATTTAGAGGGTATCGACAAAGCAGATTATGCGTATCAGATTGGTGAAAAATGGGGCGTTGGGCAAAAAGGTACAGATAATGGTTTGGTTGTTTTATTAAAACCAAAAACACAAGGTACGCGTGGCGAAATCTTCATAGCTACTGGATATGGATTAGAAGGAGTGCTGCCGGATGCCATAATTAATAATGCAGTGGTTGATAATGAAATGCTTCCCCGTTTTAAACAAAACGATTATTTTGGGGGTTTGGCAGCCGGATTAAATGTAATCATGGATATAACACGTGGTGAATATACTGCCGAAAATTACCAGGAGAAAGTAAATGCCGGCGGTGGCGGAGGAATTCTGTTTTTTATTATTCTGATTGTGTTATTCTTTACCATTTTTGGCAGAAGTCGCAGGAATCGGTTTTATTCACCCGGAAGTAGTTTGCCTTTCTGGATAGCTATGGGAATGATGTCGGGAAGTGGTCGCTCGCCCGGGTCGTTTAGTAATTTCTCTTCGGGAAGCGGAGGTTTCGGAGGTTTCGGTGGAGGCAGTTTTGGCGGCGGTGGAGCTGGTGGTAGCTGGTAAATCAATTGTCCCCTCTTTAGAATTTTTCGAAGAATTAATAGGATGTATTGTCTCGCCGAGTTTTTTGGGGATGAAACGAGCATGAGAAATATTCACACATTGGCGATATATTAAAATCATGCGAGTTCCGTCTTATACCATAGAAAACACACAATTTTAATGCGATGAAAAAGAAATAACAATTTTTATTTAGCCGTTCTTTTTTTTAAGGAGCGGTTTTTTTTTGTGCCTGTCCTTACTTTTATTCTGGTGTGCCTGTTGCAATTCGTTTTCTTTGGCAAGAAATGCCAGTTACAGATTCAAATAATTCAGAAATCAATTGAAACGAATTTCGACTCAAGTCAATTGCTTTTCCCCTTATTTGAAGCGAAAAAATGCTCAGAACCAGCGCTGCGCAGCTATTTTTCAATGAAAAAGGTACGGCTATTGCGATTGGAGGGTGCATGGTTAGTTTTGCTTTAAGTATGCCGGTTGTAGCAATAATCATATGATAATTTATATTCCTCATTTTGATTTGTAATGGGTATAAACTGGAAATTTAATTGGGGATAACACATATTGAAATATCGTTATTTCATGAATTAATATTAAATAACAACCCGAGTTCGGTTTTATTAATTTTTGCAGTAAGCAGCACACATTTTCTTGTATTATCCCGATAGTACTTCAAAAATATGCATTAATTTCTGCTGAAATTTAGTAGAAACTGAGGCAAGATCTAAGGTCAGATTGGGGTTAATGGAAATTGGTATTTTTTAAAGACCTTGTATATTTATTGCATACAAACCCGATTGCAGATTTTGTAACATAAGCCCAATTAAGTTGCGATATATTCTACGATTTAGAAGCGATAAAAACAAAAGTAAAAAATTCTGGAGTGGACGCCGGGATTTTTTCATGAAAAGCATAGAATATACTCCTGACTGGTTTGAGCCGAAAAATCTTTCAAAAGATTAATATCACGAAACAAAATGATTTTGTATGCTTAAGATATGAGAAGCAAGTAAGAATATTGGCGACAAGGAAATGGAATTGTTTTGATGTGATGTGGCAAATAATTTTTTCTTCCTGGCAGGGATTGTAACGGTATAATGCCGCAGCATTTTGCAGTGGATGCCCAACAGGCAGGAACAACCAAAGTAAGCTACACGTATACCGATATTACATTGAAATGAGCCTTGTTCTTTTGCCCTTTTTGCTTTATGCGTCGTTGAAAAATTGCACCGTAGCTGTTGCTATGCCTTAATTTTATTTTATGATTATTGCTTAAACTCAAAATCATTAAAACAATCTAAAGCTTTTAAAATAGAATTGTATTACTGGTGCTGGAAGAACTGGAAAATACAAGGCAACAATAGAGAAAAGCCTGGCTGCCTGGCAAAACAATAGTTGCATAAGAGTAGCCGTTTTTATACAACCTATAAAAATTAACATTGCTTTTGGTACGCACTCTCGCCGGTCTCTTTTAGTTTTCCTTAGGTAGTGTCGCAAGTGTTTATTTCAGTATAAAAAGGGTATGAGGTATTGAATTGGAGTGTAAATATTAATCAATAAAAAAGCCGGTTCAATTATTGAGCCGGCTTTTCAGTATAATGATTTAATCTTAATCTACAACGTCGATGTCTTCGACAGAATTAATTTTTTCGTCAACCAAAATACGTCCGCAGTATTCGCAAACGATAATTTTCTTGCGGCTGGCGATATCCATTTGGCGCTGAGGTGGAATTTTGTTAAAACAACCACCGCACGCGTCACGCTGAATGGTAACAACTGCTAATCCGTTTCGTGCGTTTTTGCGGATACGTTTAAAAGCCTGAAGCAAACGGGGTTCGATAAACGACTCGATTTTTTCTGATTTTGTTTTTAGCTTTTCCTCTTCAATTTTGGTTTCCTCGGTAATTTCAGACAACTCATTTTTCTTTCTTTCAAGATCTTCTTCGCGATCTTTAAGCTGAGTTTTAGAGTTGGAAACAGTCTCCTTTTTCATGGCCATTTCAGCTGTAAATTCTTTAATCCTTTTCTCCGAAAGTTCGATTTCCAGATTTTGGAATTCTATTTCTTTCGAAAGTGAATCGAATTCACGGTTGTTACGAACATTGTTTTGTTGCTCGGTGTATTTCGCAATTAATGCCTGCGAATCTTTAATCGCAATTTTTTTGTTGTTAATTGCTGTATCCAGATTTTTGATTTCATCGTCGAGGTTAATTAAACGTGTTTTCAACCCTGCAATGTCGTCTTCCAAATCCTGAACTTCCAAAGGTAACTCACCCCTTAGGGTTTTTATTTTATCAACCTCAGAAACTACACTTTGCAATTCGTGCAATGCGCGCAATTTTTCTTCTACCGAAATGTCTTTTTCTTTTTGCCTAGAATATGGTGCATTCATGCTCGTAATATTTTTTTGTCTAACTAAAAATCAGAAGTAAAAAACCGGGTTGGAATTCACCTCTGATAAATGGATTGCAAATTTAGGGAAATTTTTCGTAAGTAACTCATAAAAAAGTTCTTTAGTGAACTGTTCACTTTCGAAATGGCCGATGTCGGCTATCACAATTTTATTTTCGGCATCGAAAAACTGATGATATTTAAAATCGCCGGAAACAAAGAAGTCGGCTCCGGCTGCAATAGCCTGGTTTAAAAGGAAGGAACCTGCTCCTCCGCAAACCGCAACTTTTTTTACCTTTTTGTTTTGTAATGCAGTATGTTTTATTACTCCTGGCTTAAAAGTTGTTTTTAATTTTTGCAGGAATTCTTTTTCGTCGTTTTCGTTTGGTAACGTTCCAATCATTCCCATCCCTGTTGTATCGAATTTATTATCAAGAGGGTAAATGTCGTAGGCTACCTCTTCGTAAGGGTGGGCTTTTAGCAGGGCGCTGATAATTTTTCCCTGTAAGTAGCCTGGAAAAATGGTTTCGAAACGTGTTTCTTTTTCCACATGAATATTCCCTTTTTCGCCAACAAAAGGGTTGCTGTTTTCATTTGCCCGGAAGGTTCCTTCTCCGTTAACGTTATAACCGCACCAATCGTAGTTGCCAATATGCCCGGCTCCAGCTTCGAACACTGCATTTCGAACTTTATCTGCGTGTTTTACCGGAATAAAAGTTACCAGTTTTTTTAATTGTCCGCTAAGCGGTTGAAGGATTTTGCAATTCTCCAAACCCAGCTTTTCGCATATTTTGCTGTTTACTCCACCTTCAACGCTGTCGAGATTGGTGTGTGCAGCATAAATGGCGACATCGTTTTTTATGGCTTTTAGTAGAGTGCGTTCCACATAGTTTTTGCCAGTAATTGTTTTCAGTCCCGAAAAAACAATGGGATGGTGTGCCACAATTAATCCCGCATTTTTCAGTATGGCTTCTTCAACCACTGCTTCAGTAACATCAAGGGTTATCAGCACAGTGTCGATTTCTGCATTAAAATCGCCAATAATTAAACCTGCATTGTCGTACGATTCCTGGAGGCTTAGAGGTGCCAGGCTTTCGAGAAGCCGGGTAATGTCTTTAATCTTTGTCATCGTTTAATGCGTCTCTAATTTCAATTAATTCTTGTTTTATGTCTTGCAACCGTTTCACAATTTCGTAATTATGCATGGTTTCATCGCGATTTTCCTTAAGTTTTTGCCTCGCCCCGTTAATGGTCATGCCCCGTTCTTTTACCAAATGATAAATTAAACGAATAGTTTCAATGTTTTCTTTTGTAAACAGGCGGTTCCCTTTTTTATTTTTGAAAGGTTTTAATGCTTCAAACTGGTTCTCCCAATAACGAATGTGAGATGTGTTTACCCCAAACATTTCGGCTACTTCGCCAATTGAATAATATATTTTTTCTATTTTGGGTTTCTTATAAGGCACAGTTTCTGGCTTGAAATTATTGGAAAAATAATAAAACTGCGGTTAAAATACGAATAAATTTAATCCAACGATTGGCCAATATTCGAAGAAATGGCAATCATTTTGTCGTATTCCTGCGGCGTTAAGTCTTTAAACATAAAATAAGCCGGATTAACTTTTTTCCCATTTTTGTGCACTTCGTAATGGAGGTGTGGTGCTGTTGAACCACCAGAGTTGCCAACATAGCCTATTATATCGCCCCTTTTTACTGTTTGTCCGCGTTTTACAGCGAACTCATTCATGTGGCCATAAAGTGTTTCGTAACCAAAGCCGTGGTCGATTTTTATGCACAGACCAAATCCAACCCGGCTGCGTTTCGAACCTTTTACTTCGATTACTTTTCCCTCGCCAGTAGCGTAGATAGGAGTACCAATTGGCGCTGAAAAGTCTTGTCCCCAGTGCATTTTCCTCACTTTGGTAATTGGGTGGATGCGATATCCCCATCCGCTCGATGTACGTTTTAAATCTTTATTGGTAATCGGCATAATGGCAGGCAGCGAGGCCAGCATTTTTTCTTTATTCAAAGCCAAATCTAATACTTCGTCGTATGATTTTGACTGTATATAGGCTTCTTTCGATAGGACATCAAGCTTGTGGGCAGTGTTAATTACCAAATCTGCATTAGACAGGTTTTCGAGATGCTGATATTTGTTTATTCCACCAAAACCAGCTTGTCGGACAGATGACGGAATAGGTTCTGCTTCAAAAATCACGCGATAAATATTGTCGTCACGTTGTTGAAGGTCGGTAAGCACTTGTTCCACTTTGTCCAAATCTTTCTGCATTAATTCGTACTGCGTCAGCAACCTTTTATTTTCCCGTTTAAGAGCTTTCGATTTTGGAGTTTCGTAGAAATTTACAAACACCACCGAAATAATCAGAGCTAAGGCGAAACTGCTTGATAGATAGGCCAGTGTCTTTATTATTTTTGACTTCCAGCTTAAACCTATTCTTTCATAGTTGAGGGTGTCCGGATTAAATTTATATTTCTTTTTTGCCATATAAAAGACTAGTTTTTTGCCTTTCGTAATTAATGATTAATTAAATACTCTAACTTTGCACGAATTTAAAAAAAACGTGATTTTTCACGCTGCGAAGGTAAGTAAATAACTCATAGTTAGCGAATTTGTTTTCTTTGCATTAAAAATTTTTAACGAAATTATAAACTATACGAACGGAAAATGAAGACTTCTAAAGAGATACGTAAGGCTTTCCTCGACTTTTTTACAGAGAAAAAACATCAGATTGTTAATTCGGCACCAATGGTTGTTAAAGGCGACCCTACACTGATGTTTACCAATGCGGGAATGAATCAGTTTAAAGACCAGTTTCTGGGGAATGAACCCGTTAAATATCCTCGAGTGGCCGATACACAAAAGTGTTTACGTGTTTCGGGGAAACACAACGACCTGGAAGAAGTTGGCCTCGACACTTATCATCATACCATGTTCGAAATGCTGGGAAATTGGTCGTTTGGCGATTATTTTAAAAAAGAAGCCATCGATTGGGCATGGGAATTTTTGGTTAGCCGCATGGGAATTGCCGAAGATCGTTTGTATGCTACTGTTTTTGAGGGAAGTGATGACGATAATCAGGCGCGAGACAACGAAGCGGCCGGTTACTGGGAGCAATATTTGCCAAAAGACCGTATTCTGAACGGAAATAAAAAAGATAATTTCTGGGAAATGGGTGAAACAGGTCCCTGTGGCCCTTGCTCAGAAGTGCATGTTGACATTCGTTCGGATGAAGAACGCGCCAAAATTTCCGGACACGAATTGGTAAATAAGGATCATCCACAGGTAATTGAAATTTGGAACCTGGTTTTCATTCAATTTAACCGAAAGGCTAACGGAGTTCTTGAAAATTTGCCCGACAAACATGTGGATACAGGAATGGGATTCGAAAGGTTGTGTATGGTTTTGCAAGGGGTTCAATCGAATTACGATACCGATGTTTTTCAGAATACCATTATTGAATTAGGAAAATTAAGTAATAAAAAATATGGCGAAGAGGTAAAAGTTGATATTGCCATGCGTGTAATTGCCGACCACCTTCGCGCCGTTGCCTTTGCTATTGCCGACGGACAGTTGCCTTCAAACAACAAAGCGGGTTATGTAATTCGCCGTATTCTGCGCCGCGCTGTGCGTTATGGGTATACTTTTTTGGGCTTTAAAGAAGCTTTTATTTACCGTTTGGTTGAGGTGTTAAAAAATGAAATGGGAGAAGCTTTCCCCGAATTGGTAAGCCAACAGCAATTAATTGAAAAAGTAATTAAAGAAGAGGAAGAGTCGTTTTTGCGTACCCTTTCAACCGGAATAAAACTCTTGGACGATATTATTGCAAAAGCAAAAAACGAAGGGGCACAGGAAATTTCGGGAAAAGAAGCATTTGTGCTTTATGATACCTTCGGATTTCCTCTTGATTTGACCGAGTTAATTACCCGTGAAAATAATTTAGGAGTCGACAATAATGGTTTTGTCGTTGAGATGCAGGCTCAAAAAGATCGTTCGCGAAATGCTGCAGCTCAGGAAACCGACGATTGGGTAGAGCTGCGTAAAATTGAAAAAACAGAATTTCTTGGTTACGATAAACTGGAAGCTGAAATTAGAATTGCCCGCTACCGTAAGGTAATACAAAAGAAAAAGGCTTTTTACCAGTTGGTATTCGACCAAACCCCGTTTTATGGAGAATCGGGAGGTCAGGTTGGAGATCAAGGATATATTGAATTTGATGGGGTAAAAACTCCCATTTTTGATACTCAAAAAGAAAACAACTTAACAGTTCATTTAGTTGAAAAACTTCCTGAGAATCCGAATGAATATTTTACGGCTGTGGTAGATGCCACCCGTCGTGCAAATATTGCCAATAACCATTCTGCAACGCACTTGTTGCATGCTGCTTTGCGCCAGGTTTTAGGAACTCATGTAGAACAAAAAGGTTCGTTGGTGAATGCCGACCACCTGCGTTTCGATTTTTCACATTTTCAGAAATTATCAGATGAAGAGCTTGCAGCTGTTGAGAAGTTGGTTAACGAAAAAATTCGCTTAAACTCGGCTCTGGAAGAAAAAAGAGAAATGCCCATTGAGGAGGCAAAAAGTTATGGAGCCATGATGCTTTTCGGCGAAAAGTACGGAGAAGCTGTTCGTGTTATTAAGTTTGGCGAATCGGTTGAATTGTGTGGAGGAACACATGTGGCTGCCACCGGACATATAGGTATGCTGAAAATTGTTTCGGAAAGTGCAATTGCTGCCGGCGTGCGACGAATTGAAGCCATTACCGCAGCTCGAGCAGAGAAATACATCGACGACCAGTTGAATTTACTTGAAAGTATTAAGGAAGTTCTTAAAGGATCGAAAGATATTTTAGGTAGCGTTACAACCCTTACGAAACAAAATTCGGAATATGAAAAGCAAATTGAAAACTTTCAGCGCGAAAGCATGAAAATTGTAAAAGCCAATTTGAAAAGTAAAGTGCTGTTTGAAAAAGGAGTAAATATTATTGCCGAACAAATTGTAGTTGACAATCCCGCATTGCTTAAAGATTTAGCCTTTCAATTAAAGGGGGAAATTGAAAATCTTTTCCTTGTAATTGGCGCTGACATTAAAGGCAAGCCAAATCTTACTATTATGATATCGGATAATATTGTTGCTGAGAAAGGATTAAATGCCGGAAAGATTGTTCGTGAAGCCGGTCGTGAAATTAAGGGCGGCGGCGGCGGCCAGCCTTTTTATGCAACTGCCGGAGGTAAAGATATTGCCGGTTTACAGGCTGCCATTGAAAAAGCACTTTCGTTTTTGCAGTAAAACTCAATCTTTTATCTGAACGAGAGAGCAAAGAGAATTCAATGTCTTTTGAAAAGTGTAGCTCAAGTTTGCTGACTAAGTAAGAAATAATTGGATAGAAACCCGTTTCGTATTTGTTGTATAATACAGAACGGGTTTTTTGTTGTCTTTTTTCTTTTTCTTTGAATTGTTCTAAATAACATTTATTTTCGACGCCTTATAAACTTCGGTTCGCGGCCATCCGTTTGCCGACTAATTTCGATATACAATGAAGAAATTCTTCTCCTTTATAACTTCCCTGCCATTTATGGTTTTTCTTTTTTTAGCACTGGCCTTTGCCATGGCAATTGCAACTTTTATTGAAAGCAGTTATGGAACTGCAACGGCGAGGGCTTTAATTTATAATGCGCACTGGTTCGAAGCGCTGTGGGCTTTGTCGGTACTCAATCTTGTAAATAACCTGTTTAAGTTTAAATTGTTTTCCCGAAAACGATTCACGCTGGGAGTGTTTCACATTTCTTTTATAGTAATGATTTTGGGGGCTGGTATAACCCGATATTTTAGTTACGAAGGAATAATGCACATTCGCGAAGGAGAAAGTGCAGACTTTATTCTTTCTTCTAATGATTATTTTTATGCAGCATTTGAGGGGGAAAGTATACAGAAGCAGGTTCATTTTTCAGAATCAACTCCGAGGCAGTTTTCCGCTAAATTTGATAATAACGGTCAACCCATTAAGGTAGAAAGTATAGGTTACATTAAAAATGCCGAAGCTCGAATTTTTCCCTCCGATTCGGGCGAACCGATTATCGATTTCGTAATTTCTACACCTGAAGGGCAAGGAATGAAAACCTATGCATTAAGGAAGGGAGATGTTTTGGAGCTAAACGGATTTTCGGCTGGTTTTGAAGTAAACGAAGAAGAGGTAGTGAACTTTTTCTTTGAAGGGGAAGATTTGTATATGCATTCATCGGCAGAGCTTAAGCAAGCTACCATGGGAGGGAAGGTGGTTGATACCTTTGTTCCGGGTGATACCATTGCAGCAAAAGCATTGCGTATGTTTACATTCGGAGATTTTAGGTTTCTGGTTCGTAGGTTTGTTCCAAGTGGTTCTTTGGCTGCCGTTCCAGGAAAATCGGAAACGCACGAAGATGCGGTGGTTGTTAAAATTTCGGATGAGAGGGGGGAGAAAGTTGTACCTGTATTTGGACACTCGGGGTTTGCCTCGGATACCGTTCAATTTGCTGCAGGAAATGGCAGGGTTAAATTGGCCTATGGCGCACAAGGCATAGCTTTGCCATTCAGTATTTATTTAAACGAATTTCAGTTGGAACGCTATCCCGGTTCGCAATCGCCATCGTCGTTTGCCAGCGATGTTAGGCTGAAAGATGTAGAGCAGGGTATTGATAAAAACATACGTATTTTTATGAATAACACATTAACCTACCGCGGTTATAAATTCTTCCAGTCGTCGTATGATACCGACGAACGGGGAACAGTGCTTTCGGTTAATCACGATTTATGGGGAACCTGGATCTCTTATTTCGGCTATGCGCTTATGATATTTGGTTTTATTGCTTCGTTAATGAATAAACATTCTCATTTCCAGGGATTGGTAAGAAGGTTAAAACAGAGTTCTGTAAAAAGCATAGTGTTGATTCTGGTATTTGGCGGGCTGGCTTTTTCCTCCTCTGCGCAAACCGGTGTGGGTGCAGGAATTCCTGATATCGACGATACTGTGGTTAAAAAGTTCAGCGAACTTTGGGTTCAGGGAGTGGATGGACGCATTGAACCAATTTCTACCCTTTCAAGTGAAATTGTGCGAAAAGTCAGTCGCAAATCATCGTTGTATGGTAAATCTGCCGACGAGGTGCTTTTAAGTATGATGACCTATCCCGAGGTATGGCGTTTAATGCCGGTAATAAAGGTTTCGAATAAAACACTGGCCGCTACACTTGGTGCTAAAAATAACTATTTAACTCTTCAATCGCTTTTCGACGAGCAGGAGAACTATAAAATATCAGAAGAGGTGCGGGCTGCATACGCCAAAACTCCGGCTCTTCGTAACCGTGTTGAAAAAGAATACATTTATGTTGACGAACGGGTTAATATATGTTACATGGTTTTTCAGGGAACCTTGTTGCACCTGTTTCCGAGGACACAAGAAGAAGATACCTGGTACATTCCGGGGGCGCAGGCGATGGAATACACCGAAGGCGATTCTCTTTTTATAAGAAGCGGCGTTCAGCTTTTATTGCAGTCGATTTCTGAAAATAATTCAAGCGATGCCATTCAGGTAATAGAAGCAATCGATAACTTTCAGGTAAAATATGGTGCCGCTTTATTGCCCAATACTGCCAAAAAAAATACCGAAATACTATTTAATAAGGTTAACCCGTTTAAACGAATTTTTCCATTTTATTTGCTGATAGGATTTTTGCTTTTGTTTACCCTCTTTGCAAATATCTTTCGTCAGAAATCAATGCCGGGCATCTTGAAGTTTAGCTTCGTCGGACTAATTTTGCTTTTGTTTGTGGTACATACTGCAGGATTGGTCATGCGCTGGTACATTTCGGGTCATGCGCCTTGGAGTAATGGCTACGAATCGGTTGTTTATGTGGCATGGACTGCTATGCTGGCGGGATTTATTTTTGGCCGAAAATACCCAATGGTAATCGGAACAGCTGCCTTTTTATCCGGAATCGCCCTGTTTGTCGCCCATCTTAGCTGGATGAATCCCGAAGTTACAAACCTGGTTCCCGTATTGAAATCATATTGGCTAACTATTCATGTGGCTGTAATAACTGCCAGCTATGGTTTTATAGGGCTCAGCATGTTTCTTGGTATTTTGGTGATGATTTTAATGGTATTGCGTAATAAAATAAATCAGCAAAAGGTTAGCGGGTTTATTGAGCAACTTACTACAATTAACGAAATGTCGGCAACAGTTGGTTTGTATTTTTTAACCATCGGAACATTTTTGGGTGGTGTTTGGGCTAATGAAAGTTGGGGTCGATACTGGGGGTGGGATCCGAAAGAAACCTGGTCGCTGATTACAATTGTTATTTATTCAATTGTCGTTCACATGCGCTTAATTCCTTCTTTAAAAGGAGCATATAGTTATAATTTTGCTGCGATAGTAAGTTTTGCTTCGGTTATAATGACATACTTTGGTGTAAACTATTACCTAACCGGATTGCATTCTTATGGGAAAGGGGTGGCCGATGGAATTAATCCGGCCATACCTGTAAGTATTGTTATTTTGGGTGGTTTAATGGCATGGGCTTATATAAAGGATTCGAAATACGAGAAAGAAAACAAGAGGAAGTAGGTTTGTCTTTGTTCTCAATTTTCTATCGGTTACGGATAAATGATAATTAGCAAAAGTTAGGGCCATTAACGTTTATTAAAATTTTTGATTTTTAGAATAACTGACTCCGAAAATCGAAAGAAAAAGTTCTAATACGTTCTGTGATAGCCGTTTGTAATTATTTGTAATGCTTCTAAATAACAGGCTTCAAAAATTACACTTATGTCACGTGGGGCAGGATAAGAACAAAACCCGTATATTTCGCCGTTTTTTTTAATTGAAATATGGGACAAACAGTTACACGCACTTTTGATATCCTCGACCGCGCCCTAAAAGAGTTTCCTCGCGAAGATGCTTTGGGGGGTAAAAAAGACGGGAAATGGTACATTTATTCAACAGAAGAGTATTACAAAAAGTCACATCAGTTTGCTTTAGGACTGATGGCACTTGGTCTGAAAAAAGGAAATAAAGTGGTTACGGTAACTGCTAACCGGCCCGAATGGAATTTTGTCGACATGGGTATGTCGATGGCGGGAATTGTACATGTACCCATTTATCCAACTCTGGGGGAGGATGAGTACAAGTATATTCTAAAGCATGCCGAGGTGAAAATTATGTTGGTTGGCGATAAAAAGCTATACAGAAAATTAAATCCGCTGGCTGCAATGTCCGAAGATTTTGGGTGTATTTACACCTTTGAACAGGTTGAGGGAGCCAATAATTATACAGAAATACTTGAGCTTGGTGAAAAGAAGCGAACCAAATATTTCGACAAACTGGAAGCGACAAAAAAAGCAATCTCTCCTAATGATTTAGCTACATTAATTTATACATCGGGAACAACCGGCGTCCCTAAAGGGGTGATGCTAAGCCATAATAATCTGGTTTCGAATTTTGTTGCTCATTCAAAAATGCACGATCTTGGCAGAGGCCATAAAGCTCTTAGTTTTCTTCCGCTTTGCCATGTTTACGAGCGTAGCATGAATTACCATTTCCAATACAAAGGGATGGGGGTTTATTACGTCGGTAATTTAGCGCAAATTGTTTCGGCAATTCGTGAAGTAAAACCCAATATGTTTAATACGGTGCCACGTTTGCTCGAAAAGGTGTATGATGGTTTTGTGGCTAAAGGTCAAGAGCTTTCGGGTGTTAAAAAGGCGTTGTATTTTTGGGCATTAAATCTAACACAGCATTTTGAATATAACAAAAAGTTTGGTCCGCTTCTAGCAATCAAACTAAAAATAGCCGATAAACTGATTTACTCGAAATGGCGTGAAGCTTTGGGTGGAAATATTAAATATATTGTTTCGGGAGGTGCAGCATTGCAAGCACGTATTGGTCGCGTTATGGCCTGTGCAAAAATGTGTACCCTCGAAGGTTACGGGCTAACCGAAACTTCGCCGGTAATCGCTGTTAATAATCCAAAAATGTCGGAGCTTAAAATAGGAACGGTGGGCCCTATTCTGGAGGGCTATGAAGTAAAATTTGCACCCGACGGAGAGATTCTTTGCAAAGGCCCGGGGGTTATGCTTGGCTACTACCGGGCACCCGAATTAACGGATGAGGTAATTGATAAGGAGGGGTGGTTTCACACGGGTGACATTGGAATTTTGGAAGACGATAAATACCTGAAAATTACCGATAGGAAAAAGGAAATATTCAAACTCTCGGGAGGAAAATACATTGCTCCGCAGATGATTGAAAACAAGTTAAAAATGTCGCACCTGATTGAGCAGGTGATGGTGATTGGCGCCAATGAGAAATTTGCCAGCGCAATTATTTCTCCTTGTTTCCCGATATTGCACGATTGGGCTTCGGAGCAAAAAATTCAATATGAAGATAACACCGAACTTATTCATAAACCGGAAGTAATTAATCAGATTAGGCAAGAAGTGGCAGTGGTTAACAAGAGTCTAGGGTCACACGAGCAAATTAGCCGGATTCGATTGGTGAAGGAGGAATGGACTCCGGTTTCGGGAGAACTTTCTCCCACTTTAAAACTGAAAAGAAATATCGTTAGAGAGAAATACAAGCATTTAATAGACGATATTTATTCGGTTGGTCAGAACAATCATAATTAGGAATATTTTGCCGGGGACCAATTTGTGTCCAAAATGAATCATTCCCCCTAAAGTTTAGGATTAATACCACTTTTGTTTTTGAAATACGACAGAAGTTGTTCTGAATATAGATGTATAAGAAGCCTTTGGGGAAAACTACACACATTAGAGCATGCTGATTCAAACTTATTGAATTGGTAAAAATAAAACATTATTCTTTGCGCAACTTTTTTTATGGTTTTGGAAGGGACATGCTGTCGCAAACACTAAAGTATTTTGTACTTTAGTCAGCATCAAACTTTAAAATTGCAAAATGAGAATAATTGTTCTTGTCTGCCTGGTTTTGTCGTTGAGTGCTTGCAGCATAAAGCCGAAATCAGTAGTAAGCTCCAAAATGAAAATTTTAATTGATACAGATGCCAATAACGAGCTCGACGACCAGCATGCTTTAGCGTATGCCTTTTTAAATAGCGATGTTTTTGATGTGGTGGGTGTAACGGTAAACAATACACTTAATGGTAACGGGATTCAAGGGCAGTACGATGAAGCCGAACGAATAATAAAACTTTTCGATTTAGAAGAAAAAGTGCCGCTTTGTATGGGTGCCGATAAAAGTTACACAGAAATTGCTCCAACAATTCATCTGCCCGATTTTGATGGTCATCGGGCTGTGGATTTTATCATCAGCGAAGCACTGAAAATGACTAACGAGAAACTGATTTTGGTTCCCATTGGAAAACTTACAAATATTGCGTTGGCATTGCTAAAAGAACCAGAGATTGTAAATAAAGTTCGCGTGGTATGGTTAGGTGGAAATTATCCCGCTTCGGGGGAGTACAACCTTGAGAACGATACTGCGTCGGTGAATCCCGTAATTCAGTCAGGTGTCGATTTTGAAATGGTTACAGTGCGCTACAACAAGCCAAGTGGAACGGCTGCAGTAAAAGTTACTCCTGCCGAAATGGAGGCGAATATGAAAGGCAAGGGCCCGCTTTCGGAAAATGCAATTACAGGTCGTCATGGAGGCGAATTCGATAGTTTCGGAGACTATTCGGCCAACCTTTTTTTTAAAGCCAAAATGCATGGTAATCCGCCATCGCGGGCATTATTCGACATGGCCGTTTTAGCCATTTTGAAAAATGAAAAATGGGGAGAGAAGAAAAAAATACCAGCTCCAAAACTTGTGGGGAATGCATGGGAAGAACAACCCGGTAATCCGAATAAAATAATCTACTGGGAAAATTTTAACCGCGATGCTATTGTGAATGATTTGTTTGAATTGATGGATTTAACGACTCCATAAATAGTAGCTTGTTTGCCATGGCAGTAAAGGAAGTAAAAAAACAACTTGAGGTTTTATTTATCAATTATTTTCGCGAATGCTACAACGAATTTCCCGGCGGTAAAATAATACCCTCCGAGTCGCCGGATTTTGTGGTGAAAATAAAAAATAAACATCTGTTAGGCATCGAACTTACCCGTTTGAATCCGGCAAATGCAGCTCCTGTGTCATTCTCGCAGCAAAATGATATTGAATTTCAGGAGAACTTAATTGATGGAGCGAAGGAGCTTTTCGAAACAAAATCGAATTTGAAGTTATTTGTAAAATTTCTTTTTTCGCGAAAGAATAAAATTGCTCCAGAACAGGAAATGCTGGTTTTGGTGCGCGTTGTTTCCCTCATTCGTGAACGTGTGAAAAATAAAAATAAACGGAGCTTTTTCAAAATTGTACTGTCTGAAAATATTTTGCCCGAAGGGGTAAAAGAAGTTTTAATTGTTCATCATCCGGGAATGGGTAAATCCGTTTGGGAGCGCTCGAATAACCTTGGCATTTCAAACGATGTAGTGGACGATATAAAGCAATCTATTTGTAAAAAAGATGAAAAATTACGTTTGTATCAGAAACAACATCTCAACTTTTATTGGCTTTTAATTACCACCGACCGATTGCGTGGAGTAAAAAATGTAAATCTGGCGAGCAAGGTTAAAAATCATAATTTTCATTCCCGGTTTCAGCAGGTTTTTTTGTTCGATTTGGTGAAGGCTAAGGTTTACGAGTTGGTATAAAGGGATTTGTGTTTTTGCATAGAAGAATTCATCTGTATTTTCAGAAACTAAAACATTTGGCATCTGTGAGAAATAACCTTGTGCAGTACTTTGTTGATGCAATGCGATATGGAGATTGGAATTTATGGGTTCTTGTGGCACTAGCCCAGATTTTTTATGACCAATTGGGTATAAACCCGAGTTCGACAAAAAGTATCTGCTCCGTTTCAGCCAATTTTCAGCAGAATTTAAAAAAATATTTTCAAGTGGTTGATGCAAAAAATGGTAACATGCAATGGAATATAGAGAAATAAAAAATCTTTCCTGGCTCTGAAAAATTGCCGGGTATTTATGTTTAAAACAGTTTTGTCTCCATACCACTTTATGTAATTTGTACTTCAATCTTAAATTATCTTAAGAGGATAAGAATATTTTGAAGATAGGTGTAGTTTGGAAGAATTAGACATATTTTTGGGTGGAATAAAATGAAAGTAAAATGAAGAAGGCGATGCAGAATTCAGGAAGGTTGTTAAATAAAGAAATAATAATCTCTGTTGTAATAGGAGTGTTTTTGGTCTCAACTTATTTATTGGGGCTTTTAGTGCCTGTTACCAGCGATGCCGGAAAATATGCAGCCATTAGCCGGATTATCTATGAAACAGGAGATTGGATTAATCTAACAATTCACTTCGAACCCTATTTGCAAAAACCTCCACTGTTATTCTGGATTACTACCCCGTTTTATTTTTTAATAGGCCCTTCGGTAGTGGCATTTAAATTGCCAGTGCTCCTTTATTCGCTTATCGCTTTTTATTCAACTTATCGCTTTGCCAAAATATTTTACAGCCCAAAAGTAGCTAAGCTTGCTGCTTTAATGCTGGCATCATGTGAGTTTTATTTTTTGTTCCAGAACGATATTCATACCGATGTTTTGCTTACAGCTAATGTAATTTTTGCTATGTGGCATTTGGCGGAGTATTTTCAAAGAAATAAGCTTGTAAATATGTTACTTGCCGGCCTGGGCATTGGATTGGCACTGATTTCTAAGGGGCCTATTGGTGTTTTTGTTCCGGTAACGGCAACACTTGCGCATTTACTTTTTACACGGAAAATAAAAGACATTCTTAATTATAAAATTGCACTTGGGGCTATTGTTTGCCTTGTTGTGTTGAGTGTGGGGTTGATTGGCCTTTTTAATCAATTTGGCTGGGAAGGGCTAAATTTCTTTTTTTGGGAAAACAACGTTGGTCGAATTTCAGGTCGGATAAAAGGTGGTAGTGTTGACTACTTTTTCTACTTTCATACCGCATTATATATTTTTCTTCCGTGGGGTTTATTGTTTTTTCTTGCGTGGTTTTTCGAGTTCAAGGAATTCTTTAAAAAAGGCAACGCCGAATTGTATAGTTTGGGTGCAATCTTTTTTTACTGGATAATTATCTCTGTTGCCAAAGCTCAGGCTCCTCATTATTTTATGGTGCTTTCTCCATTTATGGCAGTGTTGTCGGCAAAATGGATGGTTCGCTTTTTCGAAAATAGAACTTATGCAGGGATGCAAAAAACAGTGGTTGTTATTCAGTATGTTTCAATTATTGCCATTTGGTCTTTACTGTTGTTTTTAAATGTTTATTGTTTCCCAATAAAAAGTATTTGGTTGTGGCTTATTATTGCACTGCTCGGGGCGTTAACTTTTGTTCCTGTGAAAAATAACAAGCTATATACAGTAATGCGCCGCTCGATAATATCAATAGTGGCGCTAGGTTTTGTTATTAATATTCATCTTTTCCCCGAGGTTTTTAAATATCAGTCGGTAATACCGGCTTGTACTGTTTTTAATGAACAGGCTGGCGAAGGAGAGATGCTGAATACTTATCTTTCGCAACACCGCGAATTGTTTTTTTATGCAAAAACCCCGGGTTACTTCTTATATGACTCCGATGATTTAAAGAAATGTTTGGAAACGCAGCCTAATGGGTGGATGTATACCAACGATGAAGGTTTGGAGGAGCTGAACGCAAACGGAGCGGAATTCGAAGTGGTTGAATCGTTTAAGCACCGAAGTCTCTCCGGATTAACTCCCGGATTTATTAATCCTGCTACCAGAGCCGACCGCTTAAAGAATATGCATCTGGTGAAACTGCTGCCTTCATCGGCTTCGGGCGAATAATGAGTGTATTGTTCTTCAAACTTCCTGAAGCCCTAAAAAAGTATAGCATGTAACTACCGTCATGTTGTAATCTTATTTTCTAATTAGAATTTTTCCCATGTCCGGGCAGATTTGGCTCTGTCCTAATTAATTGTTGTCATTTTGCTTTGTTATAACCCGAGTTAGATTAATCATTTTGCTTAATTATGTATTTTTGATGTTAAAATTAATAGTCTAACTCCGGTTAGTAGTAGAGTTTTGGTCTTTAATAAAAGATAATAGGCAAGTCCTTTGCTATATTTTATAATTAAGTAAGTATAACTTCTTCGAGGCAACTATAAAATCAATTCCTGAATTTGTAGGCTTAAGTTCCATCGTGTTAAAATTGTTTGTTTTCTAGGGCATAGGGTGAACTCGCATGATTTTATTTATCGCCTCTGTATGAATATTCCTCATGCACGTTTCATTTGTTTTCCTTTTTGCTGGTCTGTAATAGTGTCTTTTTAATTAGAATAGATTTGAGTTCATATGTGTTAAAATGATAAATGAGGATAAGCTGGACTGTCAATATTGTGCAAAAAGGTCGCTAAATATGTCTAAAAGACAGAAAAAGCAGGCATGTATTAATAATTTGTTAAGTAGAGTGTGTTTTTGTTTGTGAAAAGGATAGTGATTTTGAAATAATGTATTTATTTGAATCAAAAATCAAAACAAGCAGGGTTGAATATTGAAAAACAAACTAAAAACATAATCTAACCCCTATTGAAAAGGGGTGTAGGTGAAAAAGATTGAAAACATACAGTTTAACTTTTAAAATTTACTATTATGAAAAAGACACTACTGATTGCAACAAGTTTACTACTACTAATGGTAGTTTCAATGTCTAATGTTAAAGCTCAAGAGTGGAGTACAGGATTAGATATTTACAGTTCTTATTTATGGCGTGGTGCCAAATTCGGTACAGGTGCAGCTTTGCAACCTTGTGTTGAGTTTAGTGCCGGAGGTTTTGCCGTTGGAGCCTGGGGGTCGTACAGTACTGGCGATGAAGAAGCTGCTGAAGCTGACCTTTATATTGGTTATGGTTTCGATTTAGGCGAAAATTCCTCGCTTAGCTTCACCTTAACCGATTATTATTTCCCTGGTGATGCCATGTATTTCGATGGC
Organism: Draconibacterium sp.; assembly: GCA_041583785.1. Lineage (GTDB taxonomy): Bacteria > Bacteroidota > Bacteroidia > Bacteroidales > Prolixibacteraceae > Draconibacterium. The sequence continues at coordinate 129,132 of JBFHFE010000007.1, forward strand.
GATGCGCACTACTTCGAACCAATGGTTAGTTTGGGTTTAGGAAGCTTCTCTTTAATGGGAGCGTACATGATGAATGACGGAGCAGGTGACGTGTATTTTGAAGCTGGATTGTCAGCTGGTCCGGTAGACCTGGCTTTGGGTGGCGGCGATGGCGCTTACACTTCTGATGGCGATTTTAGTATCTGTAACATTAGCATTGGTACTTCAAAAGAAATTAAGATTACCGACAGTTTTTCTCTTCCTGTATCAGGAGCGGTTGTTTTAAATCCATCCACAGAACAATTTCATTTAGCAGTAGGTATCTCACTTTAATACAAAAAAATTAGATAACGATGAAAAAAGTTGAAGCAGTAATTCGCAAAACAAAATTCGATGAGGTGAAAGATGCCCTCTACGAAGCAGGAATCGAATTTTTCTCATTCTGGGATGTTCGGGGTATTGGACAAGCACGCGAAGGTAGAGTTTACCGTGGTATTGTTTACGATACAAGTACTATTGAGAGAACAAAATTATCAATTATAGTTCGCGATAAAAACGTGCAAAAAACGGTTCAGGCCATTTTGGGCGCAGCAAGAACCGGTGAGATTGGCGATGGTAAAGTTTTCGTTCTCCCTATTGAGGAGTCGTATCGAATTCGTACGGGAGAATCAGGAGACGAGTCTCTGTTTATTAAAGGTAAAGAAGAATAATAACGATTAAAGTAGAATAACGATGGAAGAAACTTTACAAGGCCTTCAAATAGGATTAGATAATATGTGGTTGCTTATTGCCGGTTTTATGGTAATGTTTATGCAACCAGGGTTTGCGATGGTGGAAGCTGGTTTTACCCGCTCAAAAAACACAGCAAACATTTTAATGAAAAACTTAATGGACTTCTCAATAGGGTCCTTACTATACTGGATTATTGGTTTTGGTTTAATGTATGGCGATTCGCTGGGGGGATTTATCGGAATTCCTGATATGTTTTATATGAGCGATGGTTTTGGCGATAATTATGCCGATTACGCTGATTTGTTCTTTCAAACTGTTTTTGCTGCAACTGCTGCAACAATTGTTTCGGGAGCTATGGCAGAGCGTACTGAATTTAAATCCTATCTGATTTTCAGTATTGTAATTACAGTGTTTATTTACCCAATCTCTGGTCACTGGACATGGGGTGGTGGATGGTTAAGCCAGCTTGGTTTCCACGATTTCGCCGGCTCTTCAATTGTTCACTCTGTTGGTGCATGGGTTGGTTTAGCAGGTGCTGCCATTATTGGTCCTCGTATCGGGAAATACGATAATGGGAAACCCAAAGCGATTCCTGGTCACAACATGGCCTTAGGCGCACTTGGTGTATTTATTCTTTGGTTTGGCTGGTTCGGATTTAACCCTGGATCTCAGTTGGCTGCTGCCGGAACTGACAACGCTGTTGCAATTGCTCACATTGCTGTTACAACCAACTTAGCTGCCGCTGCAGGTGCAGTAGCTGCCATGATGGTGTCTTGGTTCCGTTACAAACGTCCAGCGTTATCAATTTCATTGAACGGCGCATTGGTTGGATTGGTTGCTATTACTGCAGGTTGCGATGCCGTTGACCCTGTAGGTGCTGTTTTGATTGGTGGAATTGCTGGTGTTATTCTACCGTTCGCAGTTGAGTTCTTCGATAAAATATTAAAAATTGACGACCCGGTTGGTGCTATATCTGTACACGGTGTAGGTGGTGCCTTTGGTACACTTGCTGTTGGTTTGTTCTCAACTTCTGAAGGTTTGTTCTATGGATTCGGTGGTAAACTGCTGGGAGTGCAGGCAATTGGTGTATTAACATTCTTTGTTTGGGCCGCAGGTGGTGGTTTTATACTATTTACGATATTAAAGAAATTTAAAATTCTACGCGTTACTAAACGCATCGAAGAAGAGGGACTCGATGTTTACGAACATGGCGAGAGTGCCTATAACTAAACTTCTTCAGTTTTTAAGTCTGTAGCTGTCTGTTTATGGCCCCGTCAGAGGACGGGGCCTTTTCCTACAGAACTTACAAAAATGATTAACTGAATAATACAATATTTTTACGTTTAATTAAGGTCAAAAAGTTTATTGTAGTTAGTTTAATTAGAATAGAAGAATCGGTAACCGGTCGCATTTTGTGGCCGGTTTTTTTTGTTGAAAAAAAAAGTGAGTTTTTTCGTTGTTAATGTTAACGTTAATTATTTTTGCGGATTCTTAAAACTCGAATATTATGATGCAAACTTGGTTTGAAAGTAAAGTAAAATATATGAAAGTTTCCGAAAGTGGAAGCGAGAATATGGTAACCGAAAATTTCCTCTTGGACGCAGTTTCGTACACTGATGCGGAGACCCGCATTATTCGTCAAATGCAAGAGATGGTAAGAGGAGGAGAGTTTGCAATTGTGGATATTAAAAAATCGCGCATTGCCGAGGTTTTTCCATACGAAGATGGAGAGTGGTGGTTTAAGGCAACTATAAATTTGGTAACGGTTGACGAAGATGCAGGTAAAGAGAAAAAAATAAAGACTTATTACCTGATTATGGCTGATGACATTAAGGAAGCTCTGGCACGCTTGGATGAAAGCTTGAATTACCTGGTTATCCCTTTCGTTACTACGGCAATTGCGGTTAGTCCAATTGTCGATGTTTTTCCATACGAGCCATCCGAATCAGTGGTTCCTGAAGGCTATGTGCCAGTTGAAAAAGCCGAAGAAAAAAATCCGATTTTTACTGATGGAATAAATCCTTTTGAAGAAGAAGGAGAGACTGTTGAGGGGTCGTTGGAAGAAAGTAAAGAAACAGAAACTGAAACAAAGCCAGAATCTTAATAGAATGAAACGAGCATGAGAAATATTCACACATTGGCGAGTTATTAAAATCATGCGAGTTCCATCTTATTCCTTAGAAAACAAACAATTTTAATAAGATGAAACAGCCCACCCTTTTAAATAGGGTAGGCTGTTTTTTGTCGAGTTAATTATTAAGTAGTTGATAAACAATAAATTTACAAGTTTGACAATACTTTGTAATAACTGAACTTGGCTCGAATCTTTGGCTCAAATTGGTAGTAAGCAATCGCAATACGACAAATGTCCTGAATGGTTTCGTAAATTTTTGCGACTTCTTGTTTTTCAGAATTGTTAAGATTGGCTTCACCTTCGAGTGCAATAAAACAGTCTTCGAATTCATTGATCCGGTTTGCACAGGTTAATATCTTGTCGAATAATGAATCGAGAGAGCCTTTCTCTACAATTTTTTGCCTTGTGGCTTCATTAAGGTTGGCGGCAAAGGTTTTCAAAAACTTAAACAAGCTAAGGTGGTCTCCGTTCTTTGCATCGCTAAAATAGTCGGTGTAACCTGTTGTTTTAAAAAAATCGTTTAGAAAGGCTTTGTCACCTTTAAAATCAACTTTAATCGATGCGCGAAGTACTTTAAGGTGCTTTAATCCCGCTATCATAATCTCGTGCCACTGCTGATAGCGTTCATCCTGTAGTGAGTCCAGGCTGTTGGCATAGTGCTTTGCAATCGTGTCATCAATCCAGGCATTTAAGGTTGTGGCATACTCCGGACTCCATTCTTTCCGGACACTTGCCAATTCGTAAATGTTTTCTTTAAAGGCTTTTCCTATTTTTTGACACGCTAAGATTGTTGCAGTACTGGTGGGACAAACGGTTGTAGTTTCCATAAAAACAGTTTTTGCAGTTAGACGATAGAACAAAGCTATGGACTATGCTGCAAATAAACCTAATTATAAGGCTGTAATTTTCAATGTTTTATAGCTATGTTACTTAAGCATGTTATACAATACAGGCGTAGTTGCCTGCAAAACACATTGTATTATGCAACCTTATCTGCCCAAACTCGTTAGTTTGGGCAATATTCCGACCAGGATATTTCGATGAATTTACTTGTGACGTTTTTTTAATTCCTTAACCACATCTTCAATTCTATGGCCTTTGTGAGTTAATAAAACTATGAGGTGATACAATAAATCGCCGGCTTCATAAATAAAGTTCTCGTCGTCGTTGGCCATTGCGCCGATGATGGTTTCAACAGCTTCTTCTCCAACTTTCTGAGTAATTTTTCGTGTTCCTTCTTTAAATAAAGAAGTTGTGTATGAACCTTCCGGCATTTCGGCTTTGCGTTTGTCGATGAAATCTTGCAGGTAGCTTAAAAACTGAATGTCGTTTCCTGAATTGGGTTCTTCAAAACAAGTGTCGTCGCCAAGGTGGCAAACTGGCCCAACCGGATTAACTTTTATAAGCAGCGTGTCGTTGTCGCAGTCAACAGCAATAGAAACAACATTTAAAAAATTTCCCGATTCTTCGCCTTTTGTCCAAAGACGGTTTTTGGAACGGCTGAAAAAGGTAACCTTGCCAATTTCTTGTGTTTTGGCTAACGAATCTTCGTTCATGAAGCCAAGCATTAGCACGTTTTGGGTTTCAGCATCCTGGATAATTGCAGGAATTAGCCCGTCCATTTTATTAAAATCGATTTTGGAAATATCTTTTAGTTGTCTCATAGTCTGTTTTTTAGTCGGAAGACCGATGTTGCTATTTATTTTTTTTGCGTTGCGAAGTTAAGGTTTTGATTGGCTATCGAACCACAATGCCTTGCTCTTTTAAGTATTTCTTAAGAACCGGAATAGGAATTTCGTTGTAGTGAAAGATACTGGCTGCGAGTCCGGCATCTGCTTTCCCTTTGGTAAATACATCAACAAAATGGTCTTCAGTTCCTGCTCCGCCCGATGCGATAATAGGAATTTTAAGCATGTCGGCCATTTTTGCCAGTTCTTTGTTTGCAAAGCCGTTTTTTGTTCCGTCGTGGTTCATCGAAGTAAATAGTATTTCTCCGGCGCCACGGTTTTCAGCTTCTTTTGCCCACGAAAAAAGTTCTTTGTCGGTAGGTATACGGCCTCCGTTTACGGTTACTGTCCAGTGTTCGTTTTCGTTGCTTTTGGCATCGATGGCTACTACCACAAACTGGCTACCAAAATTTAGAGCTAAATCGTCAATTAACTGTGGATTTCGAACGGCTGAAGAGTTAATGGAAATTTTATCTGCTCCTGCGGCCAGTAGCTTTTCGGCATCGCTAAGCTCGCTAATTCCTCCTCCCACAGTAAATGGGATATTGATATGCGCAGCTATTCGTTTTACCAGCTCAACAAAAGTTTTGCGTCCTTCGTGTGTTGCTGTAATATCTAAAAAACAAAGTTCATCGGCACCATCGGCCGCATATTTTGCTCCCAGTTCCACAGGATCGCCTACTTCTTTTATATCAATAAAATTAATTCCTTTAACGGTTTGTCCGTTACGGATATCGAGGCAAGGTATTATTCGTTTTGCTAGCATCTCAATTTGTTCAACATTAATTCATAAGCGTTCGGTGTAACGAACTAGGAAATAAACTTTTCAATTTCTTTCAAAGTTATCCTATTTTCGTAAATGGCTTTGCCTGTTATTACTCCCGGAACGCCCATTTCATCTAATTTTAATATCTCTTTCATGGTAGCAATGCCTCCACTGGCAATAATTTCAATGTTGGGCAGTGTTTGCATTATTTCAGCATACAGTTCAAACGCGGGGCCGCTCAACATTCCATCGCGGCTAATGTCGGTTGAAATTACTTTGCTAATCCCTTTTTCATGAAATTCAGAAATAAAATTGATTACCGGAAGTTCCGTTGTTTCAAGCCAGCCACTTACTGCAATGTTGCCGTCTTTGGCATCGGCTCCCAGAATAATCTTTTCGCTGCCGTATTTTTCCAGCCAGTTTAGAAATGTATCTTTTTCTTTTACGGCAATACTACCTCCTGTTACCATTGTTGCTCCCGAGTTGAAGGCAATTTCTAAATCTTCATCCGATTTTAATCCTCCTCCAAAATCAATAATAAGGCTGGTTTTGGAGGCAATGGTTTCGAGCACTTTGTGGTTAACAATGTGTTTGGCCTTGGCGCCGTCTAAATCCACCAAATGCAAACGGTTAATTCCTGCGGCTTCAAACATTTTGGCGACCTCCAGGGGATTTTCGTTGTACACCGTTTTTTGCGTGTAATCGCCTTGCGAAAGGCGTACGCATTTGCCATCAATAAGGTCGATAGCAGGTATTATTTCTATTTTTTTTGTCATTATTTTTTTTCTCAAAAGTAGTAAGTTGACAGGTGAACCAGATTTCAATCCGTTGATAAGAAAACGGTTTTACCCCTCTAAAATCATCTTTAATACCGCCTGTGCCGTTACTTCGCGGTTGTAGGCTTCTTCAACAACAATTGAATTTGGACTATCAATTACGCCGTCGGTTACAACCATGTTTCTGCGCACCGGAAGGCAGTGCATAAATTTAGCGTCGTTTGTCAGTGCCATTTTTTCTTCGTTAACGGTCCAACTCATGTCTTTTGAAAGTACCTTGCCATAATCGGTGTACGATGACCAGTTTTTAGCATAAATAAAATCGGCTCCTTCAAAGGCCTTTTTCTGGTCGTATTCTACTTTTACGTTTCCCATAAACTCAGGAGCCAGTTCGTATCCTTTTGGGTGGGTAACTACCAGTTCGTAGTCGGTTTCACGCATCCATTCAACAAACGAATTGGCAACAGCTTGTGGTAATACCCGTGGGTGTGGCGCCCAGGTTAATACCACCTTCGGACGTTCAACTTTTTTGTATTCTTCAATGGTAACAAGGTCGGCAAAGCTTTGCAGGGGGTGGCGCGTGGCTGCTTCCATACTTACCACAGGAACACCTGCGTAATCAACAAACTGGTTTAAAATTCGTTCGGAGTAGTCGGCTTCTTTGTTTTCAAACTTCGCAAAAGCTCTAACTCCAATCACATCGCAGTATTTTCCAATTACAGGAATAGCTTCACGTAAGTGTTCAGCGTTGTTGCCGTCCATAACAACTCCCATTTCCGACTCCAGCTGCCAGCTGTCTTCGTTAACGTTCATCACCATAGTGTTCATTCCAAGGTTCATTGCTGCTTTTTGCGTACTCAAACGTGTGCGCAAACTCGAGTTGAAAAAGACCAGAACCATGGTTTTATTTTTTCCGAGATGTTGAAATCCGAATGGATTCTTTTTTACCTCAAAGGCTGTTGCCAGTGCTTTTTCAATGCTTGGGATATCTTTTACAGATGTGAATTTTTTCATAATGTTTCAAGTCAGAAGATTGGAGACTGTAGCCTGAACTTCCTATGCTCTAATCTTATTTAATAATTCTTTTGCCTATCTATCTTTTCTTTACTTCGGTCTAATTTGTCCGTCGCCCTCAATAATCCATTTATAGCTGCACAGCTCTTCTAAAGCCATTGGCCCGCGGGCGTGCAGCTTTTGGGTGCTGATACCAATTTCGGCTCCAAGACCAAATTGAGCCCCGTCGGTGTACGCTGTTGAGGCGTTTGAATAAACCGATGAAGCATCTATCATTTTCCGGAACATGTTAATTCTTCCTGTATCTTCCGAAATAATGGCTTCGCTGTGTTTCGAAGAATAAGTGTTAATATGGTCGATGGCCTCTTCAAAAGAAGCAACTGTTTTTACCGACATTTTCATCGACAGGAATTCGGTGCCAAACGATTCTTCAGTAGCTTTAAAAAGTAAGTCTGAAGGATACACGTTTTTTATTTGATTGAAAGCTGGTTCATCGGCGTAAATCACAACCTTTTCTTCCGAAAGTTTCTTGGCAAAGTCATTTAAATCGGATAAACGGCTTTTATGAATGAGTAAACAATCGAGTGCATTACAAACTGAAACACGGCGGGTTTTTGCATTGAAAATAATTTCGCTGCCTTTTTTTGCATCGCCAAATTCGTCGAAATAAGTGTGGCAAATTCCTGCACCGGTTTCAATTACCGGGATGGTTGCATTTTCGCGTACAAAATTGATGAGTCCCTGGCTACCACGTGGAATAATTAAATCGATGTAGCCATGCGCACGCAGCATTTCGTTGGTTTCTTCCCGACCCGCGGGTAGCAAGGTTACCGTGTTTTCATCCATGTCAAATTTCTTCAGCACTTTTTGGATGAGAGAAACAGAGGCACGATTCGAGAAAATGGCATCGCTTCCTCCCTTTAAAACACAAGCGTTTCCCGATTTTAAACACAATGCAAAAACATCGAATGTTACATTGGGGCGTGCTTCGTAAATGATTCCGATTACACCAAATGGGACTGTAATTTTGGTGATTTTTAATCCATTCGGTCGAACCGAATCTTTCATGATTTTTCCAACGGGGCTGTCAAGTTTCGCAACGTTTTCCATGTCGGAAGCGATACCTTCAATTCGTTCTGCTGTTAATTTTAAGCGGTCGAATTTAGGATCAGCTTCATCCATTTTTGCCAAATCTTTCTGATTTTCTGCCAGTATAATATTGGTATTGGCCCGGGTCTGTTTTGCCAGTTCAAGCAAAACGGCTTTTACTTGCGTGTCCTCAACAAGGTTAAGTTTCCTTGAGGCTTCGAGTGTTTTTTGTAGCTGTTGTTTTATTTTCATGATTTTTGCTCACGCTGATTTTGCAGTAGATTAAATTCTTTGTGCGATTCTGCAAAATCAGATTTTTAAAATTACCATTCAATAAAATCCTTTTTAAGGGATTTGCTTTGTTTTATGGCCGAAACATGTATCCACGGCTCTTGTTCTGTTAACACCTTTTCTATCGTTTTTTAGTTCAGTTTACTCCTTTTCGGAAAGGCTGAAAAAGGGCAAAAGAAAATAACCCTTTTCAGGGTGATAACGTGGAGCTCAGACTACTTTAAATTAAGGCCCGAAAAGGGGTGGTTTGTCGAAGTTTTGACAATTGCGGCTTGCATGCAGGTAATCTGAGCTGCTTTTGTTTTCAATATTTTAACGAGAAATAAATCTCTAAGAACTTCCGTTGGATTTATGCTCCAAATACAAATAGTCGTAATGAATAACCGGTTTTTGTTTTTCCGATTGTTTCTCATTTTCGATTTTATCAGATCCGTAACTAGCTTTCCCCAGGCCAACCAATTGGCCCGATTCATCTAAAATTTTAATAAGATCGCCTTTCTTGAATTCGCGTTCAATTTTTGTTATTCCAACGGGTAATAAGCTAACTGCTTTTTCCGAATAAAGAGCTTCAATAGCACCTTTGTTTACTATTATCTGGCCTTTGGCAAAGCCATCGGAATAGGCAATCCATTTTTTAACTCCGCTCGATGCTTTTTCGCTCGGAACAAAAAAGGTGTGCGGTAATTTTTTCTTTTTATTCAGTAAATTAATCAGCACATTTTCGCGGGTGCCGTTGGCAACATGGACACCAATCCCACCGTTGGCAACTTTTTTGGCGATACGAAATTTGGTATGCATTCCTCCGCGGCCAAAGTTCGATTGTTGCGAAGAGATGGCGTTCTCGGGTTCATCTTCGGCAATTTCAATCCGCTCGATTAATTCTGCCCCCTCGCTGTCGGGGTGGGCCGTATACACTCCATCGATGTTGCTTAAAATAATTAATGCTTCGGAATCTACCAATGAAGCGATTAATCCGGATAGTTCATCGTTGTCGGTAAACATCAGTTCGTTCACCGAAATGGTGTCGTTCTCGTTTATAATAGGAATGACTTTGTTCTCCAGTAGCGTGGTGATGCAGTTTTTCATGTTCAGGTAATGACCACGGCTCGAAAAATTTTCCTTTGTGGTAAGAACCTGTGCGCAAACCAAACCATCTTCCTGAAAAAAGTCGGAATAGCGCGAAATGAGTTTCACCTGCCCCAAAGCAGACCAAAGCTGGCGTTGCGAGACGGCATCCAGTTTCTTTTCAGGCTGCATAACGGCACGTCCTGCGGCCACTGCTCCCGACGATACCAACACAACCTCAACTCCTTTTTTGTGGAGGTAGGCAATTTGGTCAACAAGGTGTGCAATGCGCGCAACATTTAATGTTCCATCGGCTTTTGCCAGAACGTTACTGCCAATTTTTACTGTTATTTTTTTGTATCTGATTTGCATTGTTTTGCACCCCGAATTCGCACGAAAGCAGGCGTTATTATTCTGGTTTTATTTTTTTATACGACGACAATACCCCTTGAATCAAAGACGAACTAAAGCCTTTGTGTTCCATTTCGTTCAATCCCGTAATGGTAACTCCCATTGGCGTTGTCACCTTGTCAATTTCTTTTTCAGGGTGGTTTCCCGATTGTAAAATTAGCTCGGTAGCACCTTTTACTGTTTGTGCAGTTATTAGCTGGGCCATTTCGGCACTGAAGCCAATTTCGATTCCACCTTGCATAGCAGCACGAATGTATCGCAGTGCATAGGCAATCCCACACGATGAAAGCACGGTGGCTGCTGCCATTAGCTCTTCAGGAATTTCGATGGTTTTGCCCAATTGGTCGAACAATTCAATTACATATTCTTTGTGCCCGGCGGTATATCCGTTTGCCGAAATGCAGGTTAACGATTCTTGTAAGGCAATGGCTGTATTCGGCATTACCCGGAAAATTGGGATGTTATTGCCTGCCATTTCAGTCAGTTCGTTTATTCCAACACCTGCAACAATGGAAATAAAAATTTTATCGGGAGAAAGAATGGGTTTTAGTTCGTGAATTACTCCTTCGATATGATATGGTTTAACGGCAACAATAATAATATCCGCATTTTTCGATGCTTCCAGGTTGTCTTCAAAAGTGTTCACTCCCAATTCCTGCATTTTCTGGAGAGTTTTTTTCTTTCTGTCGGCAACAGAAATGTTCGAGGGTTGTATCGATCCCGATTTTACAAGGCCATGGGCAATGGCTCCTCCCATGTTTCCAGCTCCAATAATTGCTATTTTTTTATTCTCCATGTTAGCTATTTTTTTTGATTCACCGCAAAGATGCGGGACGCAAAGTTCGTTTATTTTTTTGTGAGAACAGATTTAAATGCCTCCAAAAATTCATCAGCCTGTTCGATTGTTAATGTTAAAGGAGGCAGTAAGCGAATAATATTTTGCCCCGATACTCCGGTGAATATTCCGTATTCGAAAAGTAATTTTTGACGGATTTCTTTTATTGGTGTTTTAAATTCTATTCCAATCATCAATCCTTCTCCTCGAACTTCAAACTCTGCATCAATTGCAGATAATTTTTCAATGAGGTACGAACCGGTTTTTTCAGCATTCTCCACAAGTTTTTCATCCTGAATTACATCTAAAACCGAAATGGCAGCCGCACAGGCCAGGTGGTTTCCGCCAAAGGTGGTCCCTAGCATACCGTACCACGGTTCAATTTCGTTCTGAATTAAAACCCCTCCGATGGGAAAACCATTGCCCATTCCTTTTGCCATGGTAATTATATCGGGCATAACATTGGTGTGTTGGAATGCAAAGAATTTTCCACTTCTCCCGTAACCCGATTGGATTTCGTCGAGAATAAGTGCAGCTACGTATTTTTCTGTTAATTGCTTTAGTTTTACAAGAAAATCGGGACTGGGTACACGGATGCCGCCAATTCCCTGAATACCTTCAACAATAACTGCTGCAACATCTCCTTTTTTCAATGCCTCTTCGGTTGCGTCAATGTCGTTAAAGGGAAGTATAAGGGCATTATCCGTTTCGTTTACCGGTGCAATAATTTTCGGATTATCGGTAATGGCAACTGCTGCCGAGGTGCGTCCATGGAAGCCCTTTTTATAACTTATAATTTTCTTTTTGCCGGTAATAAATGAGGCAAGTTTTAGCGCGTTTTCGTTGGCCTCAGCACCAGAGTTACACAGAAATAGCTGGTAGTTTTGGCAACCTGAAACTTTTCCAAGTTTCTCGGCTAACTCTTTTTGCAATGGATTTTGAACCGAGTTGGAATAAAATCCGATTTGCGAGAGTTGGTTCGATATTTTTTCTACATAAGCGGGATGGCTGTGGCCAATGGAAATCACAGCATGACCTCCGTAAAGGTCGAGGTATTCTTTGCCATCAGCATCCCAAACATTGCATCCCCTGGCTTTTACCGGAGTTATATTGAAAAGCGGATATACGTCAAATAATTTCATATCTTTAAGTTAGAAGACAGAAGGCCGGAGCTCGAGATATATGAACCTGCCGAAAATTATCTTCTCTTTTTTTTTTATTTTATACTTGTTGCTTTTGTTCTGCTAGAAAGCCACTGGTTTTAAATTCAACCCGGCTTTTTCATCGAGTCCGAACATCAGGTTCATATTTTGAACGGCCTGCCCCGATGCTCCTTTTATTAAGTTGTCGGTTAAACTAATAACAATTAGTTTGTTCCCGTGTTTTTCCAAATAAATTACACCTTTGTTGGTATTCACCACCTGTTTTACCCCTGGATTTTTTTCAGAAATAAAAACAAAAGGATGTTCAGCGTAATATTCTTTGTACAAGTCTTTAGCCTCTTCAACTGTTTTGTCGAAATTTGTGTAGCACGATACAAAAATACCACGCGTATGGTTTCCGCGAATTGGTACAAAGTTAAAGTCACTTTCAAAATCAGGTTGCAGCTGCTTGAGGCTTTGTATAATTTCGCCCTCGTGCTGGTGTTGAAAAATTTTGTAAGCTGAAACATTACCATTTCTCCAGCTAAAATGCGAGGTTGCTGTAGGTTTTTGTCCTGCCCCGGTTGAACCGGTTATTGCCTGAACATGCACTTCGTCTTTAAGTAAACCTGCAGCGGCAAGGGGCAAAAGCGCCAGCTGAATCCCGGTAGCAAAACAGCCAGGATTTGCTATTCTTTCCGATGATTCAATTTCTTCACGATTTAATTCGGGGAGGCCATAAACAAAATTATTTCCTTCTCTTTCCAATCTGAAATCATGGCTCAAATCAATAATTTTAAGATATTTTGGGAAAGTATTGTTTTCAATAAATTCAATTGATTTGCCGTGCCCCATGCAAAGGAAAATAACATCTACTTCGTCGAAAGGCATCTTATCGGTAAAAGTCAAATTGCTCTCGCCCAGTAAATCGCTATGAACATCCGAAATTAAATTTCCTGCATTGCTTGTGCTTTGAACAAAACCAATTTGTACCTTAGGATGATTCAACAGAATTCTCAGTAATTCTCCGGCCGTGTATCCGGCTCCTCCTATTATTCCAACTTTTATCATCCTATATATTCTTGTGTACTGAATTATAAATTTTTAGAGAGTTCGAAAGAATCTTTGTAAATCCTTTAATGTCATCGGCGGTCCATGCTTCCACTGTTTCGCCGTATTGTCCAAAACCAGAGTTCATTAAATCGTATTCCGATTCAATTCCCACCAATTCGAAATTGTAAGGTCGTAGTTTTACAATTACTTTTCCGGTAACATTTTCCTGAGTCGATTCAAGGAAATCTTCAATGTTACGCATTACTGGTTCCTGGTACATGGCTTCGTGTAAGAACATTCCATACCAGTTGCCCAGTTGTTCTTTCCAATAGCTTTGCCATTTGGTTAGCGTGTGTTTTTCGAGTAAATGATGGGCTTTAATTATAATTAGAGGCGCAGCAGCTTCAAAACCAACGCGGCCTTTAATACCAATAATTGTGTCGCCAACATGTGTGTCGCGGCCAATAGCATATTTCGATGCAACTGCCTCTAAAGCACGAATTATATCCGGGCCATTTTCGAAGAATTCGCCATCCAGCGAAATTAGTTCACCTTTCTCAAATCCAAGTTCAATAATTTTTTCTTCGGTAGCTTCCAGTTGGCTGGGATAGGCCTTTTCGGGTAAATTTTGGTTGGTGGTTAAGGTTTCTTTTCCTCCTACACTGGTTCCCCATAATCCCTGGTTAATGGAATATTCCATTTTTGTGAAGTCGGCTTCGAATCCGTATTTTTTGAGGTAATCGATTTCGTACTGACGAGTTAGGAGCATGTCTCGGGTTGGCGTAATGATTTCAATCTCGGGAGCCAAAACCTGGAAAGTGAGATCGAAGCGAATTTGGTCGTTTCCTGCACCTGTGCTGCCGTGAGCAATGTATTTCGCCCCAATTTTTTTGGCATATTCAATGGTTGCAATGGCCTGGAAAGCGCGCTCCGAACTTACAGAAATAGGGTAGGTGTTGTTACGCAGTACATTGCCAAAAACCATGTAGCGGATACACTTTTCGTAATATTCGTTGGTTACGTCCAGAGTTACATGTTCTACTGCACCAAGTGCAAGAGCACGTTCTTCGATGGCTTTCAGTTCATCGTCGGAAAAACCACCTGTGTTGGCAATGGCGGTGTATACATCGAAACCTTTTTCTTCTTTCAAATATTTTACGCAAAACGAAGTATCTAAACCTCCGCTAAATGCTAAAACCAATTTTTTGCTCATAATATAATGTCATTAAAAAGAGTGACGGCACTTTATGCTTTAATCCAAATGCTGTAGCTGCCTGTTTAATACTTGCCAGATGCCGTCATCTTATTTGTTTTTTTTCAATAATTTATTTCTTTTTTTTGCCATGCCCGGTTTTCTTTTGGGAATTAAGTCGAGCAGGCTGCGTTTTCTTATTCCATTGCCGTTTTTAAAGTTTGGCTTTTCCCACTCCGGATTGTATAGCATGCCAGTGCAAAGGCATTTCGTCCGGTCGGTTCGTTCCAGTATGTCGTGGTTTACACAACCCTGGCAGCCTTTCCAAAATTGGTCATCGTCGGTTAATTCCGAGAAAGTTACAGGGCGGTAACCCAGTTCATGATTAATTTTCATTACTGCCAAACCTGTTGTTAACCCAAATATTTTTGAATTAGGATATTTTTTACGCGACAACTGAAAAGCTTTTTTCTTGATCTCTTTTGCCAGTCCTATTCCGCGATATTCTTCTTTTACAATTAATCCTGAGTTGGCTACAAAACCTTTTTCCTGCCAGGTTTCAATGTAACAAAAGCCGGCAAAAATTTCCTTATCCTCTAGCGCAAGAATCGCTTTCCCCTGGCTCATTTTTTGCGCCAGGTACTCGTATGTGCGTCGGGCAATACCAGTTCCACGTTGTTTCGATGCAATGTCGATCGCATCGTTTATGTCGTCAATATATTTTACGTGGCTCTCATCGGCCACCAAAACTGTTATATCTTTTAAATTTTTCTTCATCGCTCCGAATTACAATTTGTCTTTTAATTTCGGCATTATTTTTATCAATGCACCGGTCAAATCACCTTTCGAAATTCCTTCCCTTTGTATAATTAATATCGTGTCGTCGCCGGCAATTGTACCTATAATCTCCCAGGGATTTACCCCGTCTATGACCGCTGCAATGCTGCTTGCATATCCCGGAATTGTTTTTAAAACAGCCAGATTTCCCGAAAACTGAATATCTTTAAAACCATCAGCCAGGTAATTTACGCGGTTTTGCTCGGCCATGTTCGATGGTTCCGGTGGTCCCTTGTCAGGGATGGTATATACGTATCCTTTGGCCGGGTGCGGAACTTTGGCAACCTGCAAAACCTTTAAGTCACGCGACAGGGTTGCCTGCGTGAGCTCAAAGTCTTTCCTTTTTAGCTCATTCAGTAATTCATCCTGGCTGTGAACGTTTCCTTTTTGGATGATTTTCCTGATTTCCAGTTGACGTTGTATTTTATTCTTCATTGAATAAATATTCATTTGTGATGCAAAAATATGCATTATTATTTAAAATGACAGGAAAATATCAGAATATTTTTTATTTTTGCAGCGGAAAATGATTCTAACTTCAAGTTGTCGATCATTCTATGGAAAAGAAAGTGTATTTGAATATAAATAAACAAGATATCTGAAATGCGTTTGAACTATTTTAGGGCAAACGCATTTTTTTTAATTATTAAATCGGAATATGTACAAAGTAAAACAGGCAAAATTAACACTTGAGGATGGAACCGTTTTTACGGGGAAATCGTTTGGAGGCGAGAAGGCAGTAGCCGGAGAAGTTGTGTTCTACACAGCCATGACTGGCTATCCGGAGAGCTTGACTGACCCATCATACACTGGGCAGATTTTGGTATCTACCTACCCAATGATAGGGAATTACGGCGTCCCGTTAAACAAGAAGGAGAATGGGATTCATAAGTATTATGAATCGAACAAGCTGCATGTCTCCGGTTTAATTATTTCTGATTATTCTTTTGAATTTAGCCATTGGAATGCAGAAAAAAGTTTGAGCGACTGGTTGAAAGAATACGATGTGCCGGGTTTGTTTGATATTGATACGCGAGCCTTAACAAAAATTTTACGTGAGAAAGGTTCCATGCTCGGAAAAATTGAATTTGAAGACGAAATTGATTTTTACGATCCAAATCAGGAAAATTTGGTTGCCGTTGCGAGTTGTAAACAACGCGAGGTTTATGGCAACGGTGCCCACAAAGTGGTGTTAATTGACTGTGGTGTAAAAAATAATATTATTCGTTGTTTAATTGATAGAAACGCAACGGTAATTCGTGTTCCGTGGGATTACGATTTTACCAACGAGGAATTTGATGGATTATTTATTTCGAATGGCCCGGGCGACCCTGCCATGTGCAAAGTAACTGTTGATTATATAAAAACAGTTCTAAACACCGAAAAACCAATTATGGGAATTTGCCTGGGGAATCAGTTGCTGGCACGTGCTGCCGGAGCTGAAACTTACAAATTGAAATTTGGTCACCGAAGCCACAATCAGCCTGTGTTGTTGCATGGAACCAATAAATGTTACATTACTTCGCAGAACCATGGTTTTGCGGTAAAAACGGAAACTCTTCCCGAGGGATGGGAGCCTCTTTTTACCAATGTAAACGACGAAACCAACGAGGGAATAAGGCACAAAACGAAGCCTTTCTTTTCAACACAGTTTCACCCCGAAGCTTCGAGCGGGCCAACTGATACCGAGTTTTTGTTCGATGAGTTTATGAAAAATGTAGAGGACTCTAAAAAGTAAATCATTCACCGAAATTTAAAACATCATGATAGAAACACATATTAAAAAAGCAATAGTTCTTGGTTCGGGAGCTTTAAAAATTGGAGAAGCCGGTGAGTTTGATTATTCGGGTTCGCAAGCGTTGAAAGCTTTAAAAGAGGAAGGTGTTGAAACAATCCTTATTAATCCGAACATTGCAACCATACAAACATCGGAGAATATTGCCGATAAAATTTATTTTTTGCCTGTTACTCCTCATTTTGTGGAAGAGGTAATTAAAAAAGAAAAGCCACAAGGGATTCTTTTGGCATTTGGAGGGCAAACTGCATTGAACTGCGGAGTGGCGCTTTTCGAATCAGGAGTTCTGGAAAAATATAATGTTGAAGTTGTGGGTACTCCGGTTCAGTCGATAATAGACACCGAAGACCGCGATATTTTTGCCAACATGCTCGACGAAATTGATGTAAAGACTTGTAAAAGTATCGCAGCGTCGAACATGGAAGAGGCAAAAGCTGCTGCAAAAGAGGTTGGCTTCCCAATTATCATTCGTGCCGCTTACACACTTGGCGGACTAGGTTCGGGCTTCTGCGAAAACGAAGAAGAGCTCGAGAAGTTAGCTGGTAGCGCATTTTCTTATTCTCCTCAAATTCTGATTGAAGAATCGATTAAGGGGTGGAAAGAAGTAGAGTATGAGGTGGTTCGTGATAAATATGACAACTGTATTACTGTTTGTAATATGGAGAATTTCGACCCGTTGGGAATTCATACAGGCGAGAGTATTGTTGTAGCTCCATCGCAAACGCTTTCTAATTCCGAATACCATAAATTACGTGCAATCGCTATTAAAATTATCCGCAGGGTAGGGGTGATTGGAGAATGTAACGTTCAGTATGCACTCGACCCACATTCGGAAGATTACCGTGTAATTGAAGTAAATGCACGTTTGTCGCGTTCGTCGGCACTTGCATCGAAAGCAACGGGGTATCCGCTGGCATTTGTTGCTGCAAAATTAGGATTGGGCTATGGTTTGCATCAGCTAAAAAATTCGGTTACCAAGGTAACCACAGCTTGTTTCGAACCTGCGCTTGATTACTGTGTAGTTAAAATTCCACGATGGGATTTAACGAAATTTGTTGGCGTTTCGAAAACCATTGGAAGTTCGATGAAGTCGGTTGGCGAGATAATGGCAATTGGGCGAACTTTCGAGGAAGCTATTCAGAAAGGTATTCGAATGGTGGGGATTGGAATGCACGGATTTGTTGGCAACAAAGAAGAGATAGCGATTGCCGCAATTGAAGAAGAATTAGTGAATCCAACAGATCGCAGAGTTTTTGCTATTGCTGAAGCCTTTAATAAAGGCTACTCGGTTGATGATATTTACGAGAAAACAAAAATTGACCGTTGGTTTTTGCAAAAACTGAATAATATCTTCAAAATTCATAATGAATTAATTCAAATAAATAGTCTGGAAGATTTACCGGTTCCTTTATTAAAGGCGTCGAAGCAGGCAGGGTATTCCGATTTTCAAGTAGCCAGGTTGGTACTGAAAAGCTCGAACCAAGCAATTAACCAGGATCTTTTAAAGGTTCGCGATTTCAGGAAAGCAAACGGAATTCTTCCGGTGGTAAAACAAATTGATACACTTGCCGGTGAGTATCCTGCTCAAACCAATTATTTGTACATGACCTATAATGGACAAGAACATGATGTCGAATTTGTTCACGACGACAAATCGGTAATTGTTCTTGGTTCGGGAGCTTATCGAATTGGTAGTTCTGTTGAGTTCGACTGGTGTAGTGTGAATGCGGTTGAGACCATCAAAAAAGAGAATTACCGCTCGATAATGATTAACTACAATCCTGAAACGGTAAGTACCGATTACGATACCTGCGACCGTTTATATTTTGATGAATTGACCTTTGAAAGGGTTATGGATATTGTTGATTTGGAAGATCCGCACGGCGTAATTGTTTCGGTGGGGGGGCAGATTCCAAATAACCTGGCCATGAAACTCGATGGGCAAAAGGTTCCGATTTTGGGAACAACAGCAACTAAAATAGATAATGCAGAAGACCGCGAGAAGTTCTCATCACTGTTAGATGATATTGGTGTTGACCAGCCTCGATGGGCACGACTTTCAACCATAGAAGAAATTCATAAGTTTGTTGATATTGTTGGTTATCCGCTGCTAATTCGTCCTTCGTATGTTTTATCGGGTGCTGCCATGAATGTGGTTTCGAATCCCGATCAATTGGTGAATTTTCTTCAAATGGCTGCCAATGTTTCGAAAGAACATCCGGTTGTTGTAACTGAGTTTATAGAACAAGCCAAAGAAATTGAGGTTGATGCAGTTGCCAATAAAGGCGAAATGATTGCTTACGCAATTTCGGAACATGTGGAGTTTGCCGGTGTTCACTCGGGCGATGCAACCATTGTTTTCCCACCACAAAAATTGTATGTTGAAACTATTCGTCGCGTGAAGAAAATTGCCCGACAAATTGCAAAAGGGCTGGAAATTACCGGGCCATTTAATATGCAGTTTCTTGCAAAAGATAATGACATTAAGGTAATTGAGTGTAACCTGCGGGCATCGCGTAGTTTCCCGTTTGTGTCGAAGGTTATGAAACTTAACCTGATCGAAATTGCTACAAAAGTGATGCTTGGAATTGATGTGCCGAAACCTGACAAGTCGTTGTTTGAATTGGATTATGTAGGTGTTAAAGCTCCGCAATTTTCATTTGCGCGTTTATTGAAAGCCGACCCTGTGTTGGGTGTCGATATGTCTTCTACCGGAGAAGTGGGGTGTATTGGCGAAACCTATTACGAAGCAATTCTGAAATCGATGCTTTCGGTTGGCTATACATTCCCGAAGAAGAATATCCTTATTTCTTCCGGTCCATCACGTGGAAAACTAGAATTGCTCGAAAGTGCAAAAATGCTAAACGAGCGTGGTTTTAATATCTACGCAACAGAAGGAACACACAAATTTTTCCGTGATAACGGTGTTGAAAATACCTTGGTTCATTGGCCCGATGAGGAAGACCGTTCGCCAAATACAATCGATATGATTAGGAATAAAAAAATTGATTTGGTAATTAATATTCCTAAAAACCATACAAATCGTGAGTTAAAGAATGGGTATAATATTCGGAGGAATTCGATTGATTATAATATTCCTCTGATTACGAATGCACGTGTTGCAAGTGCTTTCCTTTATGGAGTGTGCAAATATTCTATGGATGATATAAAGATAAAAAGCTGGGACGAATACAAAGCGTAGAAATCTCTGTTTAAATATACAAATAACACACTGCGCACGAATCATTGATTCGTGCGCTTTGGTTTGTAACCCAATAAAAGATACCAATGAGCGAATTATTTCAGTTTCTCTTAGAGCCTTACCATAAAGCAGCAACCTTCAATATTATACTTGAAATAGTAGGAGCAGTTTTTGGAATTGCCAGTGTGTTTTATGCAAAAAAGGAAAACATTTGGGTGTATCCAACCGGCATTATTAGCACGGCCACATACGTTTATTTGTTGTCGCATTGGGCCTTATATGGCGATTTGATTATAAATATCTACTACACTTTAATGAGTATTTATGGTTGGTATATGTGGGCTAAAGTTACCGACGACGATAAAGGACATATCCCCATAAGCCGCACCAATTTTAAGGATAAGCTTAAAACATTTGGCATATTCATGTTTACCAGTGTATTTGTTATTGTTGTATATAGACACTACGAAGTAATGCCAAGAATAGGTTTTATTGAAACCGTAGAACTGGCATGGCGAAAATTAACATCAGGTAATTTGCAGGATTTTAGAGAAGCAACACCTTATATTGACACCTTTACAACCGGTATTTTCTTTGCCGGTATGTGGTTAATGGCGAATAAAAAAATTGAAAACTGGACACTTTGGATTGTTGGAGACGTGGTTTCTATCCCCTTGTATTTAGTGAAAGGCTACGGTTTTACAGCCATACAATACACTGTGTTTTTGGTGCTAGCTATTCTGGCTTACTTTAGCTGGAGAAAGGTATTAGAAGAACGCAAAACCATAGAATTTGCTTGATTCTTCAGAATCATTCGCTTCAATATAGAATTCATACTACATGTAATTTGCTGCCATTGTATGGTTAATTTGAAAACCATTTTTCGTAGTAAAAGCCTGCTATTTATTTATGGGCGTACCAGTATAAATACTCGTAAGAAAGTGGAGAAGAGTGTTAAGCCTCTGGCGTAAAAAAAAACTTCGGCAGGAAAACCGAAGCTTGCTTTTTAGTTCAAAATAATCTTCATTTTTATTTTTTTTGCTTTTTCGAAAACATGGATGGCATTTTCGGCCACTGCGGTATCGATGCCGATTTTAACTCTCCAGATCGGCACCGGTTCTTTAGAATTTATTTTTCCGTTATTCGATTTATGCTTCATTGTTTCTGCGTTTAATTTTTTTTGAGCTCATATAGCTTGCACATTTAGCAAAAATCATGCCCAATTATGGATGAATAATCTCCAAAAACAATGACCAGGAGCTTGTTACGTGGATTATTTAACACTCTTTACCGTATAACCACGTTTCTCTATGCTTATTTTTATGTCGTCAATCGCAACCTGATTCGTATCGTATTTTACAACAGCTGTAGAATCTTCAAGGGAAACAGCCACAGCATTTATGCCATCAAGAGAATTAATTCCTTTTTCAACCGATGCTACACAGTTTGCGCAGTGTAACCCACCAATATTAATTGTTGCTTCCACCGTATTTGAAATTTGGGGAGCATTAGTTGTTGATTTCTCTTTTCCTGAATTACAAGAAAATACACTTAGAACAATAAACAAAAAGAGTAATTTTTTCATAGGTCTAAAATTTTAAGATTTTTTCTGAAACCTTTAAAAAGGGAAGACTACTTGCAAAATATCTGTTAAGGCTCATTTTCCTTTATGATGTCTGGCTTGTTCAAAATTGAGTTCAAATGGCATTGAAAAGGACTTTCCTGAGCTCATTTCGCACGAATTATTACTTAATTACCGGCGCTAAAATTTGTTCATTTTCAGTGCTTGCAGCACCCATTACTTTGCTAATTTTTTCGCCTAATAATTTCGAGAAGAGTCTGGAGTTCATCATCGAAATGTAAGTTTTTCCTTCTTTTTCATATATCGCTACCCTACAGGGCATTAACGCAGAAACTACCCGCTCGTTGTCGCTGCCAAGTATCTGGTAAGCATGTTCGGGTTTGCAAAGTGAAAGTACTTTTACGGGTTTTACATCCAGCCCGTGTTTTTTCATGGTTGCCTGTAAATCGTACAGGTGAGGCATACTCCACTCTTTGTCTTTGGCTGACTGTACTATTGCATCAACCGTTTCGTCAAATCCCAATTTGCTTTCGTTTACTACAAACATTTGTTTTGGAAGAATTACCACTATTGCAATAATGGTTACTGCTATTCCTACAATCAATCCAATTATAAACATAGATGCTCCTTTCTTCATTTTTTCTTTATTTGATTCAAATACAATCAAGAAACAACAAGCAGGTAGCTTTTGTTTTATGAAGTTATAAATTAGAAGATTGATAAAATTTAAACGTAAGGTACTGACTGGTACTAAGCCGGGGGCATTTTAAAATATTCCTCTAAGAAATGCTGAAATGTGTAGGATTTAAATTTAAATTAAGTGAGTATTTTTGTTGAGGGTTAATGATTTCTCTAAATGCAAAAAGGAATTATCAATTTGATAATTCCTTTTTGCCTAATTTTTTTTGTTCTAATATAATCCTTCAATACTTAAGTATCTTTCTCCATGGTCGTAGGCGAAGGTAAGAATGCGGGAACCTTTTGGCAGTTCTTTTATTTTTTTTGCAACAGCTGCCAACGATGCCCCCGAGGAAATCCCGACAAACAATCCTTCTTTCTTTGCTGCCTGACGCGCATAATCAAAAGCTTCGTCTTTGCTTATTTCAATGGTGCCATCCAGGAGGTCGGTATTTAAGTTTTTAGGAATAAACCCTGCCCCAATACCCTGAATTCCATGAGGGCCGGGCTCGCCACCGCCGATTACAGGACTTGTGTCGGGTTGAACCGCATATACTTTTAGTTTTGGGAATGTTTGTTTTAATATTTCGGCGACCCCGGAAATATGGCCACCTGTTCCCACTCCTGTAATCAGATAATCAATTCCTTCGGGAAAATCTTTAATTATTTCTTGAGCGGTTGTTTTTTTGTGGATGTTAATATTCGCAGGATTATCGAATTGAAGTGGAATCCATGAGTTTTCGATTCCGGCAGCCAACTCTTCGGCTTTGGAAATAGAGCCTTTCATGCCTTTTTCTTTTGGAGTAAGAACTAGCTCGGCGCCAAGGGCAGATAATGTTTTTCGTCGTTCAATACTCATCGATTCGGGCATTGTAAGAATTAAACGGTAGCCTTTTACAGCAGCAACCAAGGCCAGCCCAATACCTGTATTTCCTGAAGTTGGTTCAATAATTACTGAGCCTTTCTTCAGGATGCCGCTTTTTTCTGCCTCTTCTATCATTGCTAAAGCAATTCGGTCTTTTATACTGCCTCCAGGATTTGATTTTTCCACTTTTACCCATACTTCATATTCGTTGGGGTACAATTTGTTTAGTCTTACATGTGGCGTATTGCCAATGGTTTCCAGAATATTATTTGCTTTCATATTTTAAAATGTTTGAAGAACGAATCGTAATTTTTTACACTCTTGTTTTCGAACCTCTGGGTTATAAAATCGATTATTATTTTTCTTTATGTCTAAAAAAAAGCCTCCCCGATTCCGGGAAGGCTTTATGTATTGTCATTCAATATAGTTCAATTTATATTACAACAACACCCTTCCCGATTTTCAGGAGACAACAACACATCATATTGTAACAGGTGTTCTTCATAATGTTGGCAAGATAAGTAATTTTTATTAATTCTAAATAAGAAGCTGTGAATAAAGTATTTTTTTTGTGATTGTTAACTTTATGAAAAGCGGGCTGTTTGTTATCCCTTGTATCGCAACCACTTAATTAATTCCTTAATATTTACTTTTTTCCCATACATTAATAAACCAATGCGGTAAATTTTTGCTGCTGTGAAAATGGCTCCAATAGTTGTAAGCACCAGTAGCCCCATCGATAGCAGCAACTCCCAGGTAGGTAATCCGTAAGGAACGCGCGCCATCATGGCAATAGGTGATGTAAACGGAATTATCGAACACCAAAATGCCAGTGCTCCTTCGGGGTTTCGGGCAATGGGGAATAAAAGCATAATTGAAAGAATAAGCGGAAAAGTAACCGGGAGAACCATTTGTTGCGAGTCTTCGTCGTTGTCGACGGCCGCACCAACGGCTCCCAGAAACGAACTGTATAGCAAATAGCCGGCTATAAAATAGAATAAGAATGAGAACAGGATTAGTGGCAGATTCAGGTTGCCAATCATTTCCATTGTTTCCATTACCTTATTGGGTTCGGCAGCTTGTGCCATTGCCGGATGCATGGCTCCCTGGCTTTCCATCAGGCTTTGCCCCATTTGCTGAGCCGACTCAGGAGTAAAGAATCCCTGAACAACAACCAGGGCAACTCCGCCCAAAGCCACCCAAATGGCCACCTGTGTTAATCCAACCAAGGCTGTTCCAATAATTTTTCCGGCCATTAACTGGCTGGGTTTTACCGACGAGATAATTACTTCGATAATGCGACTTTTCTTTTCTTCCATAACGCTGCGCATTACCATCGACCCGTACATGAATACAAAAAAGTAAATGATAAAACCAATGGCGTAACTGGCAATAAATGCTACCACCGACGAGCTCTTTTTAGCTTCTCCCGTTTCCGATATTTTTAATGTACTTAGGTTTACCCATGTTTTTGTTTTTTCCAATCTCTCTTCCAGATCAGGAATGCCCGAGTCTTTAATCACTTTAGCGCGCTTATCGTTTTCTATAAAACGGCTCAGTTTGCGCTCAATCTGTTCGGTTAGCTCCATGGGCAATTGTTTCTCCGAAATTAGTTGAGCATGGTTGTTGCTGTATATATTTCCGGGGATATAAAGAACCCCATAGTACTTGCTTCCTTTCAGGTTCGACTTTAGGTTATCGTATTCTTCTTTCGGAATAAAGTAATACTTTGTTGTGCCCGTATCGCTAAATTCTCCAAGAAAGAGGGTTGATTCGTCGTAAACGGCAATTGTCCGTTCTTCGGTGTCGTCTTTTACAGAGAAATAAATTACTAAAGCATAAACGCCCGCAATAAGTATGGGCATTAATATGGTTAATATGATGAAGGATTTTTTCTTCACCCGTTTTAAGTATTCTTGTTTTAATATGAGAAACGTTTTATTCATGATAGAAAAATTTGACACGAAGACCTAAGACAGGATGGGAGGCATGGGCTTGTTTCCCGAATGGCTTATCGTCTTCTTTCGTTTATAATAGTTTTTTGTTTAAGTCCTGCACTATTTTTCAGGGTAGGCGAAAAATACGACAGATTATATTTTATTGGCGTTTTCAACAGCTTTAATAAACACATCATTCATGCTTGGAATCAGCTCTTCGAACGAAATAATTTCGGCAGCAGGCATGAGTGCTTTCAATAAATCATTGTTCGAATCTCCATTTTGGTAGCGTACCTTCAGAATGTTTTCTTTTTCTGTTTCGGAGTGCAAAATAATTTCATAATGTGTTCCGAGTGTTTGCTCAATGTTTTTAAAATTACCGCGGTATTTTATGTCGAAAGTATTGGTTTTGTATTTCTCGCGGATGGCAGAGGTTGGGCCGTCTTCAATTTTTACAGACTTATTGATGAGTGCTATGTGGTCGCACAACTCTTCAACCGATCCCATGTTATGGGTCGAGAAAATTATGGTGGCTCCTTCATTCCGAAGGTTAAGTATTTCTTCTTTTAAAAGATTGGCATTAATGGGGTCGAAGCCGCTAAAAGGTTCGTCGAAGATTAAAAGCTTTGGGCGATGAACAACTGTTGTGATAAATTGCACTTTCTGTTGCATCCCCTTCGAAAGTTCTTCCACTTTTTTGTTCCACCAGGGCATAATGTCGAATTTCTCGAACCATAGTTTTAGGTTTTTACGGGCATCGCGCTGCGACATACCTTTTAACGAAGCCAGGTAGATGGCTTGCTCGCCTATTTTCATTTTTTTATACAGACCACGTTCCTCGGGCAGATAGCCAATTTTAGAGATATCGGCGCGGGTCATAAGTTGCCCGTTTAGAAAAATTTCGCCTTTATCGGGGGCCGTAATTTGGTTGATAATTCGTATGAGTGTTGTTTTGCCTGCTCCGTTTGGTCCAAGAAGTCCAAAAATGCTTTGTTCTTTTACCGAAATGCTAACATCGGTTAATGCGTGTGTCGAGGCAAAAATCTTATTTACATTCCTCGCTTCAAATAATTCCATGTGCTGTTTATTGAAATGGTATAAATTAACCCGTGCAAATTACAGGTTTGGTTCTAAAGTTTTACTAAAGAAAGGGTGAAAAAATGATTTTCAATAAAAAATATCGGTAAGTGAGAGCGGTTTTACGACGAACTGGCTGGATTGAGAAGTTGAGTACAGTAGAATAACTGACAAAAAAGTGTTGGTTAAGCCAAATCAGTAGCAATTATAGATCTCTGCGAATGACATTCATACAATTTTAAAAAAATAGAAGGTTGTTTTGTCAGGGAAAGTGTTTTTTATATTTGGTACAGGAATAAAAAGATCAACTTTTCTTTTTTTCCAGGTTTTCTGTAAATTTTCGAACCAGTTTCATGTTGTTGAAAAACTCCTTGCTAATAACTCTCAGTATGGTATAGCCAGGAATAGCCAAAATCATCCCAATAATTCCGGCCAAACTTCCGGCGGCCATTATTACAAGGAATATTTCGAGAGGGTGCGCTTTAACGCTACTCGAATAAATTAGCGGCTGAAACAAAACATTGTCAAGAACCTGCACTGAGCCAAAAACTAATGCCATCCATCCAAGCAAGGGAAGAGTTTCGTTCATAAAATCGGCATTTATGTGCAGGGCAGCTCCAATTAACAGACCCAGGGCAGCTCCCATCCACGGGCCGAGATAGGGAATAACGTTAAACATTCCGCAAAATAAACCAATTACAACGGCCTGGTTAAATTCTATGCCCACAATGGTTAAGCCAATCGTATCAAGAAGCATTACCATAAAAACTTCGAAAAGAAGCCCTATGAAATATCTTCTTAGCAAATAGGAAATTGAGCTGAAAATATTGGTTACGTTCGACTCGAGGTTGGTTGGAACCAGAAGGAGGATAAACTCGCGAAACATATTTTCATCTTTTAAAAAGAAAAAGGTGATGAACGAAACAGAGAAGAAACCGATGAGCAATTCTCCAATCGTTCCGGCAATTAGACCAAACCAATCGGAAACCTCTGAAAAATCGATTTGTGCACCCAGGTTTTCGGTTATAACGTCGAGGAAATTTTGCGACTCAATGGCAACATCATCTTTACTAAAAAAATACAGCAATTTAAGTAAAGGTTCTTCAATCGAATCTAAAACCAGGGTAAAATCTATTTTCGAAAGGGTTTCTACCTCGTTAATCAGTAATGGAATTATAAACCTGAAAAAAGAAAGAAATACAATCCATATAGCGACAAGAGTAAAAAACGCTGCTACTCCTTTCGGAATTTTAAATTTTTTGTATTTCACCAGCATAATCCAGCGTACCAAAGGTCTGCCAATAAATGATAATACTACCGAAAAGAATATGTATGAAACGATTGCACTAAAATACCATATCAGAAAAATAATAAAAAGAAAACCGAGAATAAGCAACGTTGTTCGTGCCCAGCCTTTTAGTTGAATCATTATTGTTTGATTTTTAACAAATATAAGTGAAAATGTGGCTGAATCAAATCAGAATTTCTGGGGTGTGTATTTTTTAAAAAATTTATAAATTCAGCTGTAGCCCTTAGGTATGAGGAATTTTGTTAATTTTGAATGGGACATTTTATTTGATGTAGGGGACATTTGTGAAGGAACCTAATTTTTTTTACGTTATGGCGAATAATGCTTTTCGTATATTAATTGTTGATAGTTGTCCCGAAGCACGCGCCGATTTAGCAACTCTTCTGGCTGAAATTAAAAATGTTGAGGTTGTTGGAGAGGCTGATAATGCAGAAACGGCGATATATAAAATTATAAAGTACTACCCGAATTTGATTCTTCTCGATAATAATCTTTCGGGAATTACAAGCTTTGATCTGGTTGAATTAATAAAAAGAAGGAATGTTGATGTTCCGGTGGTTTTGGTTTCATCGCATAAAGAATATGCCATTCAGGCTATTCGGAACCAAATTTACGACTTTATTGTAAAGCCGGTTAATGTTGCAGTACTGGAAAATACGATTGAAAAATACCGTAGGTTAAACAGAAGCTATTTGCCGGGTAAATTGATGGATGTGTTAAGCTCGATAAAAGAAGAACATAAAATCAGATTAAATTCGAGGCACAGTTATATTTTAATTACTCCTTCGGAAATTGTTTTTTGCAAATCGGAAGATGGGGGAACTTCTATTCAACTGACAAGTGGGAAAACGGAATTCTCAAATATTTCGTTAACTCAGCTCCAATCGATTTTGGAAGGACAGAATTTCTATCGCCTGGGACGTTCGGTGTTGTTAAATCTCGATTATGTGCGTGGAGTAAACAAAATAACCGATGCTGTTTTAATGAAACACGGCGAAAATTACTACGAAGTGTTTGCTTCCCATAAATCCATTAAAGATATACTCGAAAGCTATTTTAGTTATGCTTGATTATAAAATCCCAACATTAATTGTAGAGAAAGATCGGTCTTCGCTGAATGAAACCGTAGCCATTCTGGAAAAGTTTAGCGAGCTGTCGTTTGTTGGTAAGGCTACCTCAGCCAGCCAGGGCTTTGTTCTGGGCGATGATTATTTACCTGCCTTGGTTTTTGTTAATGTTGATTTGCCCGACATGTCTGGTATCGAGTTTGTACGTTCAATAAGAAAACGCAATATTCAAGCGGGGGTAGTTTTTTTGGCCAACGATGAAAGATTTGTTTTTGATACGCTGCCGCTTGAACCCTTCGATTATTTTGTAAAACCGCTTGATGACCAGTTGATTTATAAAATGATTGCCCGTGGTAAAATGGAGATTAAAAGACGCGAATTGATTCGAAGAATGGACGTGTTTACAAAATCGGAAGAAGTAGCCTTAAAAAGGGTTTTTGAGCAGAAGAAAGGGGTGGTAATTCTGGCCCTCGACGAAATTGTATTTTGCAAAGCTGAACGAAGCAGCTCGTCTTTGAAATTGTGTAATGGCGAAAACGTGCTACTTAAATGGGGAATTAACCATACGTTGGAAACCATTAATAACAGCGATTTTATTCGTGTTGGGCGTTCATATTTTATTAACTGTAATTACCTTCGCAAAATTGATAAAAAGAATTTAAAATGTACCCTGTATTTTTACGGTCGAGCGTGGGAAGTGCCCATTTCTAAAAATACAGTTGTCTTGCTCGAAAAAATGAATGTTCAGTTCATTCGCTAATTAAAGAGACTGACTCGGGCATTTTTTTAATTTTAACCCAAATTAGCTTTGTGAAGAAGTTTGTAAATACGGTCTCTGCTTTTCAAATATTTCAGTTAATTAGGTATACGATCCTGATTTTAATTGGGGTAGTTTTTACCAAAACGGCCTTGTCGTCATCAGCAATTGGCGAGTACGAAACCTTTGTTTTCCTGGCTGGCGCTGTTAGTTTCTTTTGGCTGAATGGTCTTTTAAAAGCTTTATTGCCGTTATCAACCAATTCAGAAAATTCGAAAACCCATATTTTTAGTGCCTTTCTGCTCATTCAGCTTTTTAGCGGCATAGCTGCACTGTTTTTGTGGGGGCTTCAACCTTTATTCTCCGAATTTTTATTGAATGGAAAAGATTTTCCCGATGCTAGATTGTTGCTGCTTTTTATTCTTGTAAGTGTGCCGGGCGTTTTGGTAGAATACTATTATCTGATAAAAAAAAGGAGCAGGGAGATTCTTATCTATGGAAGCCTGGCTTGTGGAGTTCAGTTTGTATTGGTTGTGTTGCCAGTGGTGCTCGGCTGTGGAATTCAAGTTGCTTTAAAAGGATTGGTATTTTCTTCAGTGCTGCGTTATCTGTGGTTGTGGTTCTTGTTTATTTCGAATAAAGAAATTCACCTGTCGGTAAGTTTTATGCGCGAACATTTAAAACTGGGTGGCCCCCTGGTTGTAGCTGCCTTTTTAAGTGGTTCTGCGCAATTTGTCGATGGTTTTATTGTTTCCTCGAAATTTGATGCCGAAACCTTTGCTGTTTTTCGCTATGGCGCACGCGAACTTCCGCTAGCCATGCTGTTGGCAAACGCATTAAGCAATGCCATGTTGCCCGAATTCGCTAACAAAGAAAAGCTGACTCAAAATCTGAAAAAATTGAAACGGAGTGTCACAAAACTTATGCACTTTTTGTTTCCGGTAACCGCTGTTTTACTTCTCATTTCGAAGCCTGTATTTCCGATTGTTTTTAATCCCGAATTTGCTGAAAGTGCAACCATTTTTAATATTTATCTCTTGTTAATTGTTAGTCGGTTATTAATGCCACAAACCATTCTTAATGGACTTAAGATGTCGAAACCAATAATGGTAGCTGCTTTTTTTGAATTGGTGCTAAATGTAACCTTAAGCCTTCTTTTTGTTCAGTTTTTTGGGATTGCAGGAATCGCTTTTGCCACGGTTATTGCCTATCTTTTCGAAAAATTGTTTTTAGTACTTGTTGTAAAACAAAAGTTAAGGCTTGATGTTTCTGCCTACCTTCCAATCCGTTTTTATATAATTTATTCATTTGTGATTATTGTAATCTTTATTTTTGTCGAACAAATTTTGTAAACATGATAGATTTTTTACTTGATAATAAAGAGACAGAAGAGGAATTTCAAAAGCTATTAAAAGTTGTAAAATTGCGGCAAAGTGGCGAGGTGTCAGAGTTTATGACTCAGCAGGGGCTTCACTATAAATTAAATTGGGGTGTTTCCTTGCTCGATTTGCGCGAAATTGCACAAAACCATGAACGCAATCATTTGCTGGCCCTAAAACTTTGGAACAAACAGTGGCGCGAAACCATGATTTTGGCTACACTATTGGATGAACCGAATGAAGTGACAGAAGAGCAGATGGATTTCTGGACAAAGTCGTTCGAGAATATCGAAATTGCTGAGCAGGCATCAACAAACCTTTGGGTGGAAAGTAAATTTGCTTTTGTGAAAGCTTTGGAATGGTGCCGAGGGAAAAAACACCTGGTGCGTTTTTCAGGGGTGCATTTAATTGGGCGCCTGGCCATTACCGAAAAGAAAGCCATCGACGAAATGTTTGAACCCTTTTTCGAAGAATTGCCAACCTTGGCCAAAGATTCGAAATTATATACTGTTCTTTATCGCGCCATTATTGCAATGGGAAGTCGTTCAACGGTTTTGAACAAACAATGCATAGAACTTTCGAAAATATTTCAGTCTGGCGACTCGGAAACTGCATTTAAACTTGGCGAACAGCTTTTGGAAGAACTAACAAGTGATTACATGCAAGAAAGATTTCAAAATTAATTTGTATTAATTTTTTTAACTGCAATCTTGTCAGGCATAAAAAGTTGGCAAATTATTTGATTTACGTATAACTCACTATCTCGGGGACGGTGTTCAAAAAGCATTGACCCTGTTAATTTAAAGTAAAAAAAGAATGATGAATATATCAAAATCTTCGAATCCTGTTTTAAAAGAGAATGTTTTTAGCAGGAATTTTACGGCACAGTCGGATGCAATGACTGTAAACGGAACCATAAATAAAACCGGACTAATGCTTTTGCTGGTAGTTGCCAGTGCCTTGTTTACCTGGAATAAATTTTTTGAAGCTATAGCCAGCAACCCCGAAGCAGGTTTGGCTGCCGTTGCACCATGGATGGCAGTTGGCGGGATTGGCGGATTTATTACTGCTTTGGTAACGGTTTTTCGTCCGCAGAGTTCAGGAATATCAGCCCCGATTTATGCGATTCTCGAAGGACTTTTTCTGGGAGGTGTTTCTGCTCTTTTCGAATCTATGTACCCTAGTCAGGGGCTGGTTATGAGGGCGGTGGCACTTACGTTTGCAGTGTTCTTTGCCATGCTGTTTTTATACCGCTCAGGAATTATTAAAGTAACACGGAAATTTGCCATGGGACTTTTTGCCGCAACAGCCGGTATTGCTCTGGTTTATTTGGTTAGTTTTATTGGTAGTTTTTTTGGAATGGAATCTTCCTTTCTTTACGGAAACAGCAACCTTAGCATTGGTTTTAGCCTTGTAGTTGTTGCCATCGCCGCGCTCAACCTGGTAATGGATTTCTCCTTTATCGAACGCGCTTCGGCTAACGGCGCTCCTAAATACATGGAATGGTACGGAGCTTTCGGATTAATGGTAACGTTAATTTGGTTATACATGGAAATCTTAAGGCTGTTGTCAAAGCTGGCAAGTCGTAATTAAATTTATATAGCGGAATAAATTTTGAAAAAAAGGACTTATCTGAAAATATTCGGGTAAGTCCTTTTTCTATTTTAAGCATTTTTTATGGCTTAAGGAATGGTTATTCAATCAATTTCGTATTGTATTTACAGCTGGCAACATGCTTTTTGTTGGGTTTCAGTAATCCATACAAATTGATTTTTATTTTGAAGTCAATGTATTATTTTTGGGCTTCAATTAATTTTAAATTATTTAGTTTATGCAGGTAATTCAGGTTACCGGTAAAAGCATGGTAGATGAATTTCATAAAATACCCGGGAGAATTTATTCAAACGACCCCAATTATGTCCCTTCTTTAAAAATAATGATTGAAAACACTTTCGATCCGGATAAAAATGCCCGTTTTAAAACGGGTGATGCCCGACGATGGTTGTTGAAGATTAATGGCGAGTTTGTTGGGCGGATTGCCGCATTTTACGACGAAAGTTATGCCTCTGGCTACGAACAGCCAACAGGGTGTTGTGGTTTTTTTGAATGTATTAACAATAAAGAAGCCGCCTGTAAGCTTTTCGATACCGCAAAATACTGGTTGCAGGAAAATGGAATGGAAGCGATGGATGATCCGGTGAATTTCGATGAGAATTTTTTTTATTGGGGATTGCTAACCAAAGGATTTAAACCTCAAGCTTTCGGAATGCAATATAACCCGGAATATTACTTATGGCTGTTCGAAGACTATGGCTTTAAAACCTTATACAAACAGTATAGTTATTCGCTCGATATAACCAATCCTGATTTACCCGACCGCTTTTGGAAAATTGCAGAATGGGTTTCGAAAAAACCGAGCTATACATTTGAGAATTTTTCGTTTAAAAATCAGGATAAATACATTCGCGATTTTATTGAGATTCATAAAAAGGCCTGGGGAGAACACGGAAATTATAAACCCATTAAAACCCAGCAGTTAAAAGACATGGTGAAAAATGCTAAAATTATTCTCGACGAAGAATTTATCTGGTATGTTTATCATAACGGGAAACCTATTGCTTTTTTCATGCAAATTCTCGATTTAAATCAAATTATTCAGAAATTAAAGAGTCATGAACTCAGTATTTGGAAGTGGATAAAACTTCTTTTCTACAAAAAACGTAAGGCTATAACTCGTTGCAGGGTAATTGTTTTGGGTGTTATTCCGGGGTATCAGGGAAAAGGAATAGAATCCGGTATTTTTTATCATTTGAAAAAAGTAATGTTACAAAAAACATGGTATAATGAAATGGAGATGAGTTGGGTCGGTGATTTTAATCCCAGAATGAATGCGCTTTTTAAATCGTTCGGGGCTAGCCAGACCTTAACGCATTATACCATGCGCTACTTATTCGACCAGGAAAAAGAATTTGTCAGAGTACCAATTATTCATTAAAAAGTGGTTCTTTTGTTGCTTACAGGGAACAGGTAGAATACAGAAATATGAAATTAATTGAAGTTACAGATAAGAAAACAAAAAAGCTTTTTCATAAAATACCCCATGTAATTTATGCGGGCGATAAAAACTGGGCAGCACCACTGGAAGGAATGGTTGAAGCCGTTTTCGATCCTGAAAAAAATAAAACATTTAGGAATGGAAAAGCTACTCGCTGGATATTGCTCAATGAAGAAGAGAAAATTATTGGCCGAATTGCTGCGTTTATAAACTTCAACCTTGCGAAAACTTATGATCAGCCTACTGGAGGTTGCGGTTTTTTCGAATGTATCGATAATCAGGACGCTGCCAATGTGCTGTTTAATGCTGCCGTAAAATGGAACAAAGATAATGGAATGGAAGCCATGGACGGGCCCATTAATTTTGGAGAAAACTTTATGAATCATGGCCTGTTGGTCGATGGTTTTATGCCCCAGGGATTCGGGATGCCTTATAATCCGGAATATTATTCTAAACTTTTTAAAACTTTTGGCTTCGAAGTTTATTTCGAACAATATAGCTTTCATCTCGATTATTCGGTGCCTTTCCCCGAGCGTTTTTGGAAGATTGCCGGGTGGGTAGCTAAAAAACCGCAGTTCAGTTTCAAACATTTTAGTTTTAAAGAAACCGAAAAGTTTGTAAAAGATTTTTGTGCCGTTTACGATGGCGCCTGGTCGTCACACGAACATTATAAACCACTGGACCCCGATGATATCCGCGATTTTTTAATGGAATCGAAAGCAATACTCGATCCTGAAATGGTGTGGTTTGCCTACGATATGGATAAGCCGATAGCCATGTTTGTAATGATTCCGGATATCAACCAGATTTTACGGAAAATGAACGGAAAACTGAATTGGTGGGGGATTTTAAAATTCTTGTACTATAAAAAAACAAAAACCATGACCCGCACACGTATTATTTTGATGGGGGTAGATGCAAAGTACCAGCGTTCGGGTATTGAATCAGGAATATTCTGGCATCAGGATCAGCTGATGAAGAAGAAGCCTCATTATACCGATGTTGAACTTTCGTGGGCTGGCGATTTTAATCCGAAAATTATAGCTATTTACGAAGCTACCGGTGCAAAAAAGGCCAAAACCCATTATACCATGCGTTATATGTTCGATCGCACGAAGAAGGTGAAAAAGGCTCCGGTTATTTAAATGGATTAACAACTTAATTAATAAGGCAATAAATACTGTGTAAGTTTTTGGAAAGTTGTAAACAATATTTATCTTTGCAGGCCGAATTTTAGATTGAAATAATAATTGTATGAATGGATTGCAGTAAAAAAATGTAACCATTTAATTAAAAATAAAGCAAAATGAAAAAAGACATTCATCCAAAAGAATACAGATTGGTCGCTTTTAAAGATATGTCGAATGGACATGTTTTTCTTACTCGCTCAACTGTTGACACCAAAGAGACAGAAACTATTGATGGTGTAGAATATCCGGTGTTTAAACTGGAGATTTCGAGTACTTCTCACCCGTTTTATACTGGTAAATCAAAACTTGTGGATACTGCAGGACGTGTTGATAAATTTATGAACCGTTACGGGAAACACATGGAAAATAGAAAAAAGTAATTTTTCTAAACGATATTTAGTAAGCATCCGCCTCTTGACGGGTGCTTTTTTTTTAGTATTTGTCCTGCAATTTTGTCGGTGTTTTATGGTGTAAGCCTGAGCAAAACGACATAGTTTTCATCTTATTAAAATTGTTTGTTTTCTAAGATATAAGATGGAGCTCGCATGATATTAATATATCGCCTAAGTGTGAATATTTCTCATGCTGGTTTCATTCAACTGAAATGGCACGGCTATTGCCAAGTAATGAGCCTATTTATTAGAACAGTCTGGATACGACAGATTGTCATTATTTACTTTTGATATGGGAAAAATAAAACATTCTGCTTTTCATAATATTTTTGCTTCTGAAATGATGGGGGACGAGACCGAATTTCTGCCAATTATTGCCGATGGCGACGATAAGGATTTAAAAAATACCGATGTCCCCAGCGTATTGCCTATTCTTCCTTTGCGCAATACCGTTCTTTTTCCGGGGGTTGTGCTGCCAATTACCGTTGGTCGCGAACGTTCGTTGCAGTTAATTCGTGATGTAAACCGTGGAAGCAAGCTGCTTGGAACAATAGCACAAAAGGATTATACAGTTGATGAACCAGAGGCCAAAGACCTTTACGAGATAGGAACTGTTGCCGAAGTATTAAAGGTGCTTGAAATGCCCGACGGTTCAACCTCGGTTATCATTCAGGGCAAACGCAGATACCAAATCAGAGAGTTTGTCAGCGATGAGCCTTATTTTAAAGCTGCCATTGAAGTGCTCGAAGATGTAAGCTCGAAAGACGATAATGAGTTTAACGCAATTGTTGGGTCGCTAAAAGACCTTTCAATAAAAATAGCGCAGTTTTCGGCAAACGTACCTCCCGAGGCAACTTTTGCGGTTAAAAATATCGAGAACTCAACTTTTCTAATCAACTTTATTTGTTCCAATACCGATTTGCGAGTAGAGGATAAACAAAAGCTTCTTGAAATTGAGAGCCTTAAAGACCGTGGAGTACAGGCTATTAGTTATCTGGTAAAGGAAGTTCAAATGCTGGAGTTGAAAAACGATATTCAGAAGAAAGTAAAAACCGACATCGATAAGCAACAGCGCGAGTTCATGTTAAACCAGCAAATGAAAACCATCCAGGATGAGCTGGGTGGAAATCCGGTTGAGCAGGAAATAAATGCTTTAAAAGAAAAGGCTAAAGCAAAGAAATGGAGCGATAACGTTGCCGCGTTTTTTGAAAAAGAAGTTGAAAAACTGGGGCGTTTGAATCCTGCAGCAGGAGAATATTCTGTTCAATATACGTTTTGCCAAACTTTGCTCGAACTTCCGTGGAATGAATATACTAAAGATAATTTCGACTTAAAAAATGCCACCAAAGTTTTGGATGAAGACCATTATGGTTTGGAGAAAGTGAAAGAGCGCATATTAGAGCACTTGGCTGTGTTAAAGTTGAAGAATGATATGAAATCTCCCATCCTTTGTTTATACGGCCCTCCCGGTGTAGGGAAAACCTCGCTTGGGAAATCGGTAGCAAGGGCTTTGGATAGAAAATATACCCGCATAAGTTTGGGAGGACTAAATGACGAATCAGAAATTCGTGGACACCGAAAAACGTACATCGGTGCCATGCCTGGTCGGATATTGCAAAATATTAAAAAGGCGAAGTCGTCGAATCCGGTTTTTATTTTGGACGAAATTGATAAGGTTTCGAAACATTTTCATGGCGATCCGGCTTCTGCATTGCTCGAAGTCTTAGATCCTGAGCAAAATGGAGAGTTTCACGATAATTACGTGGAACAGGATTATGACTTGTCGAAAGTAATGTTTATTGCCACAGCCAACTCCCTTAGTTCCATTACTCCGGCACTTCGCGACCGTTTGGAACTGATTGAGGTGAGTGGTTATCTGGTGGAGGAAAAAATTGAAATTGCCAAACGTCACCTTATTCCAAAACAGTTGGAAAATCATGGTTTGAAAAAATCAGACGTTACTTTCTCTAAAGAAGTAATAGAGTTGATTATTGATGGCTACTCGCGTGAATCGGGTGTACGTGAGTTGAATAAAAAAATTGCCAAAGTTATTCGCCGGATTGCCAAAAAGATTGCTTTCGAAGAAGCGTATAATAAGAAGCTGACCAAGGCAGATATTCGCGAGTATTTGGGAGTGATAGAATATTCAAAAGAAAAATACCAGGGAAATGGTTTTGCGGGTGTTGTTACCGGTTTGGCCTGGACAGCAGTTGGTGGCGAAATTCTTTTCGTTGAGACCAGCTTAAGCAAAGGTAAAGGAGGTTTAACGCTTACCGGGAATTTGGGTGATGTAATGAAGGAGTCGGCCATGTTGGCACATGAATACTTAAAATCGCATGCCCAGGAACTTGGACTTAAGGCAGAGGTCTTTGAAAAGTGGAATGTGCATGTTCACGTGCCCGAAGGAGCTATTCCGAAAGATGGTCCATCAGCTGGGGTAACAATGGTAACATCGTTGGCATCGGCTTTTACTCAGCGAAAAGTGAAGAAAAACCTGGCCATGACTGGCGAAATTACGCTGCGAGGAAAAGTTCTACCTGTTGGTGGAATTAAAGAGAAAATTCTTGCTGCTAAGCGTGCAGGTATAACTGAAATTATTCTTTCGGCAGACAATAAGAAAAACCTTGAGGATATTAAGGAGGCATACATTAATGGATTGAAATTCCACTTTGTTGACACAATTATGGATGTTTTAGACGTTGCTCTGTTAAAAACAAAAGTGGATAATCCTCTCAAAATCTCGTAAGAAACAGATTGTTATATATAGAAAGGTGCTTGTGTGGCACCTTTTTTTGTTTGCCTCGCATGCAAACTAATCCGTCAGTTTGAAAGAAAACTGAGTCGCCTAATCGGAGGGAAGACAATACGAAGCCAAGTGCGTTGTTGGCAACGGCAGGGTGTGAAGGAAGGCTTAGTAAGTTAGCGGAA
>JBFHFE010000008.1:0-156226 GCA_041583785.1 Draconibacterium sp.
AAACTTTTTATTTATGCTCCGTATTGAGTGGCTGACATCGTGATAATGGGTTCTGCCCTAAATACTCTCTAGCTTTAACTCAATAATCTGCTGTGCTTAATATGAAACTTAGGTTCTGCCTATCTTATTAATAAAGTTAGCGCAGCAGATGGAGCTTTTTCTATCGAAAGTAATTATCAGTTGTCATTTTCATTTATTTAGTGCCTTTAAAGAGAGAAATATTTCATATCTCTCTTTAAAGGCTATCAGTTACAAACTAACGATCTTATTAAATTGTTTGTTTTCTAAGGAATAAGATGGAACTCGCATGATTTTAATAAATCGCCTATGTGTGAATATTTCTCATGCTCGTTTCATTTATATATTTTTTATGATTAATTTATTTTGTTAGAATATTCTATCTCTTCAATGCCATTATTATTATTTAGCTGAACGATAAAACCTTTTTTTTCGCCAAACGATTCGCCACGAACAAAACACCAGGTGTTGTCTTTTTTGTAGCACTGAATATATTTTATATCAAAAGTTCCGGGCGGATAAAGGGCATTTAAAGCATCTTGAAAAGTAGCTGCTTTTTGTTCGTTGTCGAGAATAAATGCAGGAGCAAGCAACTCGGTTAATTGGGCTTTATTCATTAACACATCGTAGGTATTGTTTTGTGCAAAAGCAATAAAGCTCGATTCGCTAAATCCAAATTCACTCATTTTTATTTTTTCGCATATCGAATAAAATTTAGCATTAAAAACCTGGTCGAGTGCTGCCGACTGCAGAGGAGTTTTTATGTATTCGGTTTGTTCGTTAAAATACGCGATAATGGACGCCATGTCTTCATCGCTAACCGTTTGGGGTTTGCTTGTATTTGGTGTTTTTGTGTTGTACACCCAAAATTGTCCTTTACCGCTTGCTGCCATGTAGTTTTCGTTAGCTGCAACAATTTCACGAATATCGTAAAGGTGGTCGGTTTCATTGTATTTTTCGGCCAGGCCAGGGTGCATGGCAATAGCAAAACCCGACAATGGGAAACCACTGTTATCGAACGCTTCCGGAATCCAATTGTAATCGGCATTTGTTATGGAAAAACCCGGCATACGATTTTCTTCCTTGTTAGTAGAAGCTACCATACGCGAGTCGTAAATACCTACCGATTCGCTGAGTTCCCCCTCTCTATCCATCACATAAACCGGAACGGTTTCGCCTTCTTCAACCTCATTAATTTTCACTACAACGTAACTATTGTGCTTGTCTGAAGCGCAAAGCATTCGTAAATTTTCATCGTCGGAAAAAGGTTCAAATTCCCCTGTTTTTGTGTTATAAATACGTGGTTGATTTTTAAGGCCATTACTTAGTACCAATTTTACATGAACGGCTGCAACAGCCCGAGGCATAGAAACGGGTTCCTTTTCGAGGTAAACCTGTTCTATTTTATCCTTTTTATAATCGAACGAATAAATAGCATCGAACAAAGGGGCATCGGCTTCGGGATTCTTTTTAAGGGTTAGTAAATACAGTAAACCATCGTCGCAAGGAATTATGTTTGTTACAGGATTTTCGGGAAGTTTTGCAGAGAATTTTTGCATCAGCTCCTTTTTTTCGAGGTCGTAAAAAGCAAGGTTTGGAACCTCGCCAATATTTTCAATTACAATCATTATCACCTCGTCGTTTACAATTGTAGCTGCGCCAATTTCTTCAAGGGTAAGAACAGGATAATTTTTTTGAGCATTTACTCCAGCCAAACAACAAAATGCAATTAATAAAATGTATATCTTTTTCATGGTATTCCTTTTAGAATTCTAACTCACTCGAATATTCAATTTTGCTTACTTTTCCATCATTTTGGGTGCTTACCGCAAAACCTTTCTTTTTGCCAAACCACTCTTCGCAAACTAAAATCCATTGGTCTCCTTTCTGAATAATTTCATCTTCGCTACCGGTGGCACTATCTAAGAGCAGCTTTAATGCATCTTTTAATTGCGACGCATCCGCCTGGCTCATTAACTTGAAGTCGTTTCTGATAAATGGAGTTAATTGTTCCTCATCGCTTATTTCAAGCATTTTGCCGTTTTGTTTCATTAAAATAGTTTCATGGTAGCCGCCATTTTCGTTGTAATGTGGCGTGCGTTTTAGAGTGAAAAATTCAGCTTCGAAAACTGCAGCTATTGCCGAAGACTTTAGCGCATCCGCCTCAATTTCTACTTTACTTGCTATTAGTTCATCGAGGGCTATATTTTCAGCATCACTTAACTGGCTAAATGCCGAAAAACTCAATAGCATTGCTAAAAGAAAAAATAATTGTTTCATCTTGATTGAGTTTTAATATTGATAATTATCGGTTGTTTTTGTGAGAACAGGAACTGAGTTATTCTTTGAGGCTTCGATGGTAAATTTCTTTGCCAGGCGTAATTTTCCTCCAACATTTTCGAAATACCAGAAATCTGCGGATTCGTTCATCTCTTTTTCATGCGAAATACCTGCTTTGGCAAATCCACACGAAACAGCATAAAGCTGATTGTCTTTCAGGTAAACCTCAAAATTCTTTTCAACACCGGCAACAACTACCGAACTCTTATAACCGCTAAATTGCTGTTTGTCTAACTCTAAACTTTCGGAAAACTCCCAGCTTTTAAATTCATACTTAGCTAAAAATGTTTTAAGCCTATTCAGCGGATAATTAAATCGAAACGTTTCGCCCAATTTTATGGTAGACTTCGATTCGGGACCTTTGGTTTGTTGGTACGAGGTATAAACTATCTTGCACGAATCACCTTCCCAACTCAAATTCCCTTTCACCTTGTATTCACGCTCGCGGTCTTCCTTTTTTATCATTGGGTGAATGATGTACAAGTATTTGTCGGAAAGAAAAACAGAAGGCTTTTCATGCATTGAGCGTATTGTTTCGTCCAATTCTGCCTTGCTGCTACAGGGTTGTGCAAAACAGCTAAAAGCAGTACCCAAGACTAGTGCTATACTAAAAAGTTTGCTCATGGTAGAATAGTTTGGAATGCCTTAATTATTCTGAAATTCTCTAAATTCTGCAGTCGCAATCATATACTCAAAGGCTTCTTCTATTTGTTTTGTGAGCAATTCTGAGCCTTTATTATCTGTAGGCTCTGAATCAAGAATTATCATAGCTGTAGTAATATTATGTGGAATAATGTAACCGATGGTTAACGAAAATTTATCTCCACTAATCCAAGGTTTTTTCAATATAAACTTCTTGACATTTTTACCTGCTATTTTTACATCAGTATATTCTTGTTGAATGTTTTCTTTTCTTAATTGAAATTTTAAATAGTGCGTTTTTTTAACTTTTTCTAATGCCAATTCAACATCAGTGCCTGTTTTTCCCACATCACTTAGCTCTGAAAGATCTGAAATCAAATAAATGTGTTGCCCATAATGCCTTATCTGTGGAATATTTTCTCCAGCATCATTTTTATATGGATTATTAATCTCTTTACCGAATCCGTTCCCTTCAAAAGGCATATAAATGGTTTTAAAAGCTTCAAGATTTTCAACTTTTGTAAAAGTCACGCCTTCGGGAGGCACTGGTGCTGGTGTGCTTTCTGTTGCAATTTTTTTGCTTGTGGAACAACTGCTCACTATTAGCAAAATTGTTGTTAAAAAGATTAGGTTTTTCATAATACATTTTTTTATCAAAAGTTAAAAAGGGGACGACTTAACTTTTGGGTTATTTATTTTTTTGTCCAAATTCGGGTATTCAAGTTCATTTCTTTTATAATTTCGGTATTCAGCATAAACAGCATATATAATTTCTCTATTTCTTCGAAATTGGTTGCTGGTTTAAAAATACGCGGTTCGAAAAGTGGTTTGCCAAAAGCAATGGCAAAATAAACGCGCTTTCCAACAAACGAAATGTGTGTAGGATGCGGATATTTAGTATGCAAATGAACCAGCGCTTCCATAATTTTTGGAGTAAGAATGTATCGTGCTTCCTGCTGATCGGTAGAACTTACTGTAAATATTTTTCTTAATTCGGGATTTTCGAGTTGAATGAATTCGCCTGTCTTTTTTGTTGAGCTTTTTCCGGCAGACAAACTCCGCAAAGTTTGCACACTGTCTTCTAAATCGCCATGAACCACAAAGGTTTCGCCGCTAAAATGTTTGTTAAAATCAGCATGAAAAAAGAAGCCCCCAAACAGCGAATGAAATTCCTTATTGTCACCTGAACCAACCTGATATTTCACATCTAATTCTGAACTTCTGAAATCTGTTTTATCGATTTTACCAGAGACCAAATCGTCGCCGCTAAATAAGTCATACGAACGACTAAAAAGTTTGCTCGACTTAAATTCAAGCGCTCCCACGTGTGCATCGGCTTGGTAATTCCACTCGGGTTCGATGGCGGAAATAACCCGTTCGACAACTTTTGTTTTATATACCAAACGATATTTTTTACGCAAATTTTGGGCAATGCCCAAGCGGATAAAAAGACCAACGATAGCGCAACCAAACATAATTCCGAAACGAGTAAAAACTGCGGAGTCTTCCAGCGAGTCGGCTTGAATAAATATCGAAATGAAAGCAAGCCCAGTGCACACATAAAATGCAATAGAAATACGATAGAGCCAGGCAACTATTTTACGCTGCTTTTCCAAGCTCGCCAGTTCGGGTTTTAACTGCGTTTCGTAAAGGTTTTT
This sequence comes from Draconibacterium sp., assembly GCA_041583785.1. Classification (GTDB taxonomy): domain Bacteria; phylum Bacteroidota; class Bacteroidia; order Bacteroidales; family Prolixibacteraceae; genus Draconibacterium. The sequence continues at coordinate 4,659 of JBFHFE010000008.1, forward strand.
AAGTTGTTCTTGTGTTACCATTTTATATTGATTGATAAAAGATTGATTGTGATTCGTGATAACTGCGACTGAAAACTCCCGCTTTCCTAAAACATACTCTTCACATCCACATTTTGGCGCTCAACTTCCGGAATTTCGAAAACTTGTTTGGTTTGCATCTTCATTTTTCCGGCAATGATATTTCGCGGAAAGGTTTGAATGCCATTATTATACATTGTAATAACTGCGTTGTAGGTACGACGTGCTGCCGAAATTTGCGACTCAACCTCGTTTAGGGTGCGTTGCAGGTTCATAAAATTATCGCTGGCTTTTAGGTCGGGGTAGCCTTCAACGGCCACCATAATACTTTTCATTCCTGCCGAAATCTGATTGTCGAGGGCAACTTTCTCGTCGTTGCTCAATTTGCCCGATGTGGCTTGTGCGCGCATTTCGGTAACTTTTGTAAGCAAGTTTTTTTCGTGGCTGGCATATTGTTTTACGGTTGATACCAGGTTCGGAATTAAGTCGTAGCGCTTTTTTAATTGTACATCCATTCCACCAAAAGCGTTATCCACTTCGTTGCGGCGGCGAATTAAACCGTTATACATTGAAACAATACCAATTACTAAAATTAATACTACTGCAATAATTACAATTGTTATTGTCATTTTTCCTTCCTTTTATTTATTAACGGCATTCCTTATTTGGCCAAAAGCATCTCTGGCATTACGCATTTTTCGAAGGTATTTTCGAATGGTAAGAATAACACCAATAATTACCAGAACAATTACCAGAATTGTAAAGAGTATGGCAGAAGTTCCTGAGATTTCGTTGTTCGAGTCTTGCGAATTATTGCTAGCCTGAGCATCTTGCATTATCTCCGCTTCCATCTGACGAAGTGCCAATCCACTTTCCAAATCCTGTTGATTTGCAACAATTTCTTCTTTAACAACATTCTCGTCTTCTCCCAAATGCAGTTCTTCTTCGGCTTTTAATTTTTGAATTTCTTCTTCAGAGAGCCCCAAAACTTCTGGATTTAAATCGCCAACACTAGTTTCAAGTTCATCCAGTTTTGTTTCCAGAATCAACCAATCGGTTTCGCTTAACTCAGGTTTAAGTTCTAAGGCTTCGGCTCTAATTTTTTCAATTTTTTTGGCGGCAAACATCATTTTAGCCGCAAACTTTGCAGCTTTAAAACCTTGCTTAACCGTAAGACTATCCGAACCACTTTTTTCTTGCTCTATGGCGAACTTTGCTCCTATTGTCATATTCTCCCGGCACGAATTAACGGCGTCGGTCATATCTTCGATAAGCTCTTTTGCATCAGCGTTAGAGCTAAGAACTGCTGGAATTTCTATTTCTATTTTTTCGACTTCACTATTGTTTGAGCCGCAGGCTGTCAGCACAACAGCAAGAAAGATTATGTAAAATATGTTTTTCATAGCAATTGAAATTTAGTTGTTTGATGAGTGAAGTAAGGGAAACATAATTTGAAGAAAAGAAACCTTGCTATTGATAAGCAAGTTTCTTCTCTAATCACGAATTAATTGATTATATCCCAAACAATATTTTGGCACCAATGCGGAAATAACCACCATCGCTAATGGTATATTTAACTTCGGGGGCGATTGCAAATTTGTCGCTTGCTGCAACATTTAAACCAATACCCAGGTTAAAGCCAATATCCGACCCCGACGCCTCAAAACTAAAGTCGTAAGCCCCGTATTCACCCATATCATAGGTGTCTCCATCATAATCGACTTTCCAAAAAGTGACAGCCAAACCTGCAATGCCATATAAAGAACCAACATTCTCTATTTCAGTAAAATTGTAGTTTACATCTAAATCGAGAGCCGACCAATTCACATAGTCTTTTTCAAGGAAATACGTAAATGCCGGTGCCGCCGACCATTGTTCATCGAACACGTACTTCCCATTTGCGCTAATACCTATTGAATTGATATCGCTACCATACCACAAGCCACCACCTACACTAATTTGTGCTCTGGCTTCAGAAAAAGAGAATAATACTACCAAACAAATGGCTACTTTAAGTAAATTTTTCATGATAATTGTTTTTGAGTTAATTGAATAATACTTTTGATTTTTAAGTTACTTACGATTCTAAAAGGCTATTAAGTAAGCCACTACGCTCTTCTTTCCTACTGTTGGAGCCTCCGGTAGAAAGTTGATTAATAAGTTTACTGACAGGCATCGACTGTAACCATACTTTTCCATGCCCCTGAAGGGTGGCCAAAAACAATCCTTCGCCACCAAAAATCATCGACTTCATATTTCCGGCACGTTGTACACTAAAATCAATTCCTTCCTGAAAACCAACCACACAGCCGGTGTCAACACGAAGAGTTTCGCCGTTTAACTCTTGTTCGATAAGCGTCCCTCCAGAATGGATAAATGCCATTCCATCGCCTTGTAGTTTTTGAAGAATAAAACCTTCGCCGCCAAAGAAACCGGCTCCTAATTTTTGGTTAAAGTGCAGGCTGATTTTTGTTCCTAAAGCGGCGCATAAAAATGCGTCGCGCTGAACGATTACCGTACCTCCCATTTGGGCTAAATCAACCGGGACAATTGTTCCAGGATAGGGAGCAGCAAAAGCAACATGACTTTTTCCAGAGCCCTGGTGCGTAAAGTGGGTAATAAAAATCGATTCGCCTGTAATTTTGCGTGCCGCTGCCGACATCAACTTTCCAAACAATCCTTTTTCGGGTTCCGAACCATCACCCATTTTGGTGACAAAATCAATACCTTCTTTCATGTAAAGCATTGCGCCAGCTTCGGCAATAACTGTTTCCTGTGGGTCTAATTCAATTTCTACATATTGAATATCGTGACCACCAATTTTGTAATCAACTTCGTGTGATTTCATACTGTTTTATTTTGCAAGGAGCAAAGGTCTAGGCGCAAAGAGCATATCCCTTTGTCAACTTTATTGTTAATATTATTATACTTTTTATTGAATTAGCGCCCTAAAAACAGGCGTTTAACCAAACCAAAAACCATTAGCACCGAAACGATGCAAAAAAGGAGTGGCAGTTTCAACAACATCCCAAGTAGAAATCCGGTGCCGGGCTCCAGCACTGCTGAATCGGGAAACTCAGGGTCATAAAAAACCGTAACTTTGGTTCCATCAGCGTATTTTTTCAACGTTTTTTTAACGCTACTTTTAAGGCTTGTTTTGGCATCAGAAACCCGAATGCCCGAATCGTTGTACCTTGTATTGTTTACCAAATATTCGTATTGAACATTGGCCGAGTACATATCGTTTCCATCGCTGTCTCTCGATTTTATTAAATCAGAGTGCGTAATTACTCCTTCAACTGAAGGCCATTCTTTCGATGCTTCAGCTTCTTCGGCAATTGGTTTTGTTAGGTATTGCCAGGCAAAAAAACCTACAGCAAAAAATATTGCGGCAAATACCAATGTTCCAAGTGGTGATTGTCTTTTTCGCATTTTGTTAGATTATTGATTTTTAGGATTATCTCCGTACTGATTATTTCCGGGAGTACTGTCGGTAGCAAGCAGAATAATAAGCCAGATAGTTCCGATTAAAGGAATTAAAGCGATTAATAACATCCAGCCACTTTTACCAATGTCGTGCAAACGCCGAACACTTACGGCCAGGCCTGGAATTAACATAGCTAAACCATAGAGTCCGCCAATTGCCCCCCAGCTACCGAGGGCTGCATCTAAAGCTCCTGCAACGAAGGCGAATATGATGTTAAAAAGAACAAACATCCAATACTCTTGTCTTCTGGCACGACCATTAAAGTCGGCATACTGTTTTAATACTTTTAAATACCAGTTCATAATTTTAGATTTATTTGAGTAATTATTTATTACGTTTTGCCCAGGCTGCTTTCAATTCACTTTCAGTTATTTCGGGCTTAAGTATTTTCATTGCCTTACAAGCCTCTTCATAATTTTCAGGATTATTAAGGACATCAATAGCCCACATTTGCTTTTGTGCTTCAGTCATTTCACTATCGGAAGCGGTAATTGCAACTTTTTTTCCATCGCTTTTGTGTAAAGCGTTATAGGCCTTTTTAATTTCGTTTTTACTGATAAATGGACTGGCTTTTTCAACATAGTTTTCAAACTCGGAATACGACATATTTTGAAGTGTACTGACTTGCTGATTTACATAATTCATAGCTGCTTTAGCTTCATCAGTGTTTCCAACTGCCTCAATCAAATCGTTATCGTTTCTTTCTTTTTGTTCAGTGTTTTGTTCGAGTGCTTTATCGCCTTGTATATAAGCGTCAATAATTTTGTAGGCTTCGTCTTTATCGCTTTGCGTGGCTGTTCCGCCCGAAATTTCGTCAACAGCATCGTTATAGTTTGCTTTTTTTAGCGACTCTGGACTTCCATCGTCGTACGAATCGTAAAACTTCATCAGTTTTAATACTGAATTCTGAAGCGAGTCGAAGGACTGTGGAACTTGCGGAGAAGTTTGTGCCTGGCTAATTTGTGCAAATCCAAAAGTTGCCAGAAGAATAAGCAGTATTTTCTTCATATGGATGCTTATTTTATGGCTTGCAATTCGTACACATAATAATGTCCCCATGTTTCATCGGGGTCGTCTTCAATAATTTTGGCATAAACACCAAGTTTATCGTTAATCATCCAAAGTTTTGTTAGTGCTCCTGAATCATTTACACTTTCTATAACAGTACAAGCAAATGTTCCTGCGGGGGTTGTTACTTCCTCATTTCCTATCACTCTAAAAACATCATCCTCAATAGGATAAAGAGGGTAAGAATATTCGGTACTTACATAGAATTCGGCATCATCCGGAAGATTGTAACGGTCGTAACCTTTAAAAATATTATCGATAATAAATCCTTCTTCTTCGAGTGTTGCCTTTACATCGGCAGTCAGGGTTTTTGTTTCAAAGGCTTCGGTGCCATTAATCAGAGTGGAGTAGTTATAAACCAGCTGATTTACATTCAGCAAACCTGTCTTCATTTCACTCCAATTTCCCCAGGGTAGCTTTTCTGCTTCGTCGTAATATTTATAATCGCCATCTTCCTTGTAAAATACTTCTTCGGTAAACCCAAGCCGTTCAATTTTTGTGGCGTTTTGAGCTTTTATAATCCCGCTAAAAACGGTTCTGCTGTTTTCCAGGTCCAATTTTTTGGAACTAATTTTAACAACTTTGTTTTCGCCATGAAAAGTATCTTTGCTGCGCAGGCCAATCATAATAAGTGAACTGTTTTCGTCATTAAAAATCCAGGTGCCGCTAAAATTGGCTCTCCTTCCTTCTTCTTTCTGAATCATGGTGAATTCATCGGGCTCAGAAAATGTCACCAGTGTTGTAGCCTCAGAATAAGGAACATCCTTAAACTCCCACATTCCAATAAGTCCTGAATTTTTATTGACCGCTGTTATTTCTGCACTATTTACTTTTGTGTAGAACATTTTTATGCCATCTTTTGTAACAAGCAATTCTTTTGCGGTGAGATTTTCAATTTTCCCTTCGCCATTAAAATCTTTGTCGAGTTCCGATTTCATTACAATTGAATTGTTGGCTTTATTGTATTCCCATGTTCCGGCATCCATTCCCATTACATAAAATGTTCCGTCTTCATTAAAATCGGTAATTTGCCAGGGATTATAAACATCGTCACCTGTTTCGGCTTTTGTCATCAGCCAGCTTCCTACCAATTTCGATTTCTGGGCATTTGTGTTTTGAATAAAAAACACAAGCGTAAAAACAATGATGAGTAAATGTTTCATTTTATTAATTATTGAGGTGATGAAAGAAGAATTGGGGAGGGCATTACAACACACTTACGTTGCAATGCCCAGGTATTCTTAAATTATTTTGTAGGCATCAGATTCTGCCGTTCCGCTAAAAGTATGAACGGTTGTTCCTCCTAAATCGCTGCAAGTTCCTTCGAAGGTTATTTTACTCCCCGAGGTTCTTTTTATTGTTCCACTAATCGAGAAATACAGTTCCTCCTCACCGTTTCCCAATAAATTTATTCCTGTGATAGAAACAGAAGCACCCGATCCGCTTGCTCCAATCTCTGCTTCACCTCCAACCGTTTCCGGAACTCCGGAAATTAAGAATCCAAAGTCTTGACCTTGCGACAGCGATATTGCGTTTCCAATCATTCCAACTTCTTCGGTTTCTCCGCTAGCTACGGTAATTCCATCCAATACAAGACTGTATTTACCATCTAAAGTTGTTCGGTCATCATCGCTATCGCTACACGATGTAACAATCAGTGCCAGAGCACTTAAAAGAATTGTGAGTTTTAAAATTGAATTTTTCATGAGACAGTTTATTAAGGACTATTTGCCCGGTTATTTACTTTATACTTTTAGATTTATTATTACAGGGTATTTTTAAAGACTAGAATTTTACAAACTCCACTCTACGGTTGTTTGCCTTTCCTTCGGCAGTACCATTTTCGCCAATGGGTTTACTTTCGCCCCAACCGGCTGATTTTAAACGATTAGCTGAAATCCCTAAACTGATTAAACGTTCCTTCACTGCTTTTGCACGGGCTTCGGAAAGTGTTTGATTTAATGCTTCATCACCATCGCTATCGGTGTGGCCTTCAACGCTGAAATTCAAATCGTTTTGTTTCTGCATTAATTGAAAAATCTCGTTGATTGCCCCGTTACTTTCGGGTTTTATGGTGGCTTTGTTTACATCGAAACGAATTCCATTCACAATTATCTTTCCGTCAGATAAAACACGGTTGTAGTATTTTACACCACCTTTAGCAATGCGGAAATTTTTGGCATAAAATGCTTTGTTTTCTCCGGCATCGGCGAAATAGGGATAAAATGTAAATCCCGTTGGATTAAACTCGTAATGAGGAATATTAATAAGGCGTGTATCATCTAAATAAACTTTTAATTTGCCTTTTGTGTAAGCCAGCGAAACATGTGTCCAGCATCCTTCTTCGCAATATTTATAGTCTCTGCCAGAATGTTCGGCTGTAATACCTCCGGGAGCGTCAATTCGGATTGGTGTTATTTCAAATTCCTGCACATCGTTGTATATACCAGTGCCTCTTTGATTTTTTTGGTCGGTAAGATATATGGTTACTCGATTACCATCTTTGGGCCGATAAAAATCAAACTCGACGGTAAAAACTTCAGGTAAATAATCTTCATTGGAGCTTTTTAAATAAGGAATAATCTGGCCTCCGTCCAAAAACATCATTACATTTTCTCCGTTTAAGTTTGCAATCTCAACCTGGCCGGCAATTAAGTCCCAACGACTAGGAAATTCGCCATTTTCTTCATCAGCAGCTGGTCCGTCTTCAAAAATAACCTCATCACCGGGTACAAAGTCGAATTTGCTCCATTGTACATTGGGTTGAGATACTGTAGATTTTCCTCCTGCCAAACTACCACCATCAGTACCATTGCTTGTTGTAAAACTTTGCCAGGGTGATTCCAAACGTTGTCCGTTTCCTTCGGCAATTACACGCCATCTAAAGTTTTTTGTGGCGGTTGGTAATTTATCAAACCCAACATTCGTATTCGTTGTTGTTTTTGACAACCAATCCGTCCAGTCATCACCTTCTAAAAACACTGTAAACTTGTAATCGGATTCATTTGGGATTTCCCAATCGAGAAATGGAGGATAAGCAACCACGCCTCCATTGGCTGGAAACATTGAAGAGAATGCCCCATAGTCTTCTTCAGAGGTTCGAGCATTGCTTTCATTGGAGGTGTTTTGTTTATCAGCTTTATTTTTTTTCTTATTTTTCTTTTTACCAAACAAACTGCCAATACCGTTTTCAATGGCATCTAGCCCCGAATCAACTCCCTGGTCTATCTTTTGGTTAATACGACTAGTCCCCTGCTTCTCGGTTTCTTCCTGAACACTCTTCACTTGTGCGCTAAGCGAGATTGCAAACAGAAGTAAAAGAGAAGTAGTAAATAATGATAAATGTCGTTTCATGGTAGAATGGTTTTAATGAATTGTTTTAATCAAATTTACACTAAGTGTCTATGGCTTTTATAGCCCAAAATGAATGTGTCAGCCTTAAACTTGAATTCGTGCTATTTTCTCCAGAAAGTGTAAAACCTCCTTTTTTTTGCGCGAACTTATAACAATCGTTTTTCCGGTATCAAGAACCAATTCTCCACCTCCACTTTTATGAACACTTCTGATATGCTGCACATTAACCAGATACGATTGATGCGGGCGCATAAAATTTTTACTTCCAAGTTGTCGTTCAACCTTTTTTATCGGAACTGACACCTTAATTTCCTTACCATCAATCAAATAAAAGGTTGTATAAGAATTTTCACTCTGGCAGTAAACGATACTTTCAAGCTCAATTAAATGATAAGAATCGCGAGTCGACAACACCAATTTATCTTTTATCTTATGCATTATTTACGGCTTTAGTTGAATATTTTAATACAAGAAAAGACATTTATAGCCGTGAATTGAGTTAAATTTGAAAGCGTGGGAGTTGGCTTTGAAATCGCTTTTTCAAACAAATATCTTTTACAACACCAACTGCCTAATAAAAATACAGAAGCATTAGTCTGCTTAATATCAATAGATTTATATGCGATATTTAATGGCCAATTTGAAATAAAGCTCAGAGTTCGATTAACGATTTTATTCTCAGCAATTTCTTGACGAACTCAAGTTTATCTAAAAAAAAGAGCGGTGTCCTGCAACAAACACCGCTCTTCTTAATAACCCGAGTTCGATTAATAATCTTGCCTCAGTTTCAACTAATTTTTAGTAGAAATCAATACATTTTTTTGAAGGACTATCGGGATAATGCAAACTTCTTTTAACGTTCTATCTTTTAATTACTTTTTTTGAATAACGTACAGTTTCATCTTCAATAATTATAAAATAAATTCCACTTTTAAAGTATTCCATATTTAATGTTTCGCAAACCTTACAGTTGTTTTTATGAAACAAAACCTGGCCGAGTAATGAGGTTACTTTTAAAGATGCTCCATTGGGAATATCAAAGACATTTATTTTTCCGGTTGTAGGATTAGGGAAAATAGTAAATTCAACTACATATTTATAATCGATACTTGTTGTTATACTAAAATTAGCAACCAGTATTCTATCATCGTTTAAAGCAAAATTATAGGTGGAACTTGTCGACACTTCAATTCCATTCTCAGTCCAATTTACGAAGGTATATCCATCGTTTGCAGCGGCTTGAGCGGTTACTGATGTTCCGGAATTTACTGTTCCGCCTCCTGAAACAATACCGCCGGCAACTGGCACGGCCGATAAACTAAGCGTATTTGTTTCCTCTTCTGCCATTGATGTTTTTACCCCCTGAAGGTTTGATTTTTCAGAATCTCCATTAGAATTAGAGGCTCGCACATACCAGTAATAGATTGTATTCGGTTCCAATCCCGTAACAGATACCCCTAACTGACCCGATACGATTTTAGGATTATAAGAATCGACATATATTGTATCTCCCGAATCATTTAGATAATACAACGTTAATTTATACTCTGATGCATTTTCTACACTTCGCCATTCTACCCAAAACGATGTTTCCTTAATCTGCGACGTTCCGTATATCTCAGGAGCAGCTGGCGGAGCAGTATTGGCAAAATTAGCCACCAAATTTCGGTCTTCGGTTAATGCAAAAGCATAGCTGGCCTCGGTAGAAACTACTATCCCTCCTTCGGTCCAGTTTACAAATTCGTACCCTGCATTTGCAGTGGCTTGTGCAGTTAGCAATGTTTTTAAAATATTTTCATCGTACGAATAAGTCCCCATTACAGTACCTCCAACTTCAGGACTTGCTGACAATAAAACGTTATGCTTTTGAGTGGTTATTTTATATGACGGTGTTCGTACTGATTCTCCCGAGATGAAAACGACTGATACCGCAATATAATATTCGGAATTAGGCTCCAATCCTTCAAGCAAGAAGGAAGTACCGGTAAAATCTTTAGGCCCAAAATTATCAAGATACTCATCGTTATTATCTTCCACCCATAAATTGTAAGTTAGTGCTCCTGGAACCAAACTCCAACTTATTTGACATGAGGTAGCTGTAATGTCAGTTATTGTTAACGAACTGGTTCCACTCATTTTTGTGGTCACAGTTTGAGTTTCAGATGCTTCAGATGTGCCAGATGAATTGGCAGCTTGTAAATACCAATAATAAGTGGTTGTTGGATTTAAATCTGATACATGTGTTCCTGTAAAATTATTATTTAGTATTTTGGGATTGTAGTCTTCCAAAAATACTTTATCTCCTGCCTCATCCATAAAATATACGGTCAGTTTATATTCAGTGGCATTTCCTACTGAATTCCACCTGGCATAAAACGAGCTATCCTCAACATTTGTTGTCCCTTCAATTTCGGGAGTAGCAGGTGCTGCCAGTTTAAAATTTGCAACGAGTGTTGTGTTTTCATCTAATTTAAAAGTATAACTAGCATCTGTTGATACCTCTGTTCCATCTTTTGTCCAGTTTACAAAAACATAACCATCATTTGCATTGGCTTGCGCGGTATACAATGTTTCTAAAATATTTTCATCGTACGAATAAGTCCCCATTACAGTACCACCAACTTCAGGACTTGCTGACAATAAAACGGAATGCTTTTGAGTGGTTATTTTATGTGAATTTATTGCCGAACCTTCAGCAGAAAACATCACAACTATTGCAAGAGTATAATCAGAATTAGGCAATAAACCTTCTATTGCACATGAGGTTTCGGTAATATTTTTTGGACAAAAACCGTCAAGACACTCATAGCTCTCATTTTTCACCCACAGCTTATATCCAGTCGCACCTTCTACCGGACTCCATCTTGCCAAACACGAGGTAGCTGTAATGTTAATTGCATCTATCCAACTGGTTCCGGTTCTATATGTTGTTACGACTTCAGTATCAGATTCATCCGAAACTCCACCCGAACCAACCGCCTTAACATACCAATAATAGGTGGTTGTTGGATTTAAACCAACAACATCATATCCCGAAAAACTGCCACCTACTGTTTTGGGATTATAGTCATCGAGGTACTCTTTATCTCCTGCCTCATTTTTAACGTATACTGTAAGTTCATATTCAATTGCATTTTCTACTCGATTCCAACCAGCGTAGAACGAACTATCCCGGACAGCAATTGTACCTCGTATTTCAGGAGCAGGAAGTGACTCGGATAAGGTTTTTAAAGTAACCCATGTTGAAGTAGCAAACTTTCCTTTATCGGTATACGCATATACAACGTAGCTATAATATTTATTTGCGTCTAATCCATTTTGCACACAACTGTTATTTGAGCCACCATCTATTTGTATTGGAGTACCTAGATACTCCTGAGCCGCATTATCTCTAACATCAACTCTATAACGAGTAGCTCCTTCTACAACTTCCCAATTTGCCTGAAATGAATTTGTTGTAATATTTGTTGCTTCATTTGCCTCGAATGTATTAACCAGTGTTTTTATGTTAATGCTATTTGACTCTGATGATTCTCCGACTGAGTTAGTTGCCCTTACAAAGTAATAATGATTTGTTCCCGGTTCCAAAGTGTTTTCGGGTATCGCAAAACTTGTTCCTGTAATTACCTTGCCATTGTAACCATCAATATGAGAGTAAGAACCTGGTTGACCCGTTATTTCACCAAGAAGATATAACTTATAAGCACTTGCTCCGGTAGAAGCCTCCCAGTTTACCTGAAATGATGTACTAAGAACATTCGTAGCAGCTGTCGCTACAGGCGCATCGGGCGGAGTATTTAGGGTTTTTAAGGAAATTACATTCGATAAATCGGTTTCGTTTCGGCCAGATACTGCGGTTAAGGCATAATAATAGGTGGTTCCCATTTCTAAACCGCTTATTGTAGCACTTATTGTGGTTCCACCTGCAACTGCCTTCGGATTATAGCCAGTAACATATTTTTTAGTCTGCAACTTGCCAAGGGTATACACATATAATCGGTAGCCATCGGCCCCTTTATTAGCTTCCCAGTTAGCTTGAAATGAGGTAGTTCCTATTTTTGTTGCTGCCTTGGCCGTAGGACCGGTTGCTACTGCCCCGGCATAAGCAAGGTCTAAAGAATTATCGATAACGGTATCAACTGCTTGAACACTTAGATTGGAAGCCGTAAAAACTCCTAAAAGAAGCATTAATAGATTGTTTTTCAAAAAGATATAGCTTTTCATAATTGTATTTTAGAAATAATTTCTAAAACAAATAACATCAATTATGAAGCAGAATTAAGACAAAATTTGAAAACGTTGAGTATGGGATTGAAAGCGTGTTTTATATCGGGAGCCGATGCTACCTATAAATCTTTTAACGAAGCATAAACTAAAAAGAATAAGGCTCATTTCAATGTAAGCTTGGAATAACTCCGAACTTTTAACTAGAGCTTATCCAGCTCCTCAAAAATGGCTTGCTTTCGCCGCGATGAAATTGGAATTTCGGCACCATTTTCCATTATAATAAAACCGCCATCGGTTTTATCTATTTTGGTAATTCCTTGTAGGTTTACCAAAAATGATTGATGTGGACGTAAAAAATTGTACTCAGCGAACAATTCGGCAAACTCTTTTATACTTTTCGACACAGTAATCTGCTTCTTATCTTTCAGAAAAAAGGAAGTATAACTATTGTCGCTTTTGCAGTACAGTATTTCGTCAAGACCAACAATATGCATTGAATCAGAAGTTCGTAAAACAACTTTTTTAGGGGAACTTCCGTTGTTATAGTATTTCATTAAATTATCTGTTTGAACCTCGGCCGAAGAATGCTGAATAATGCTATCAATTGCTTTTTGAATGGCGTCGCAAAACTCGAATTCATTAACCGGTTTCAATATATAATCGATAGCACTAAACTTAATGGCCTTTATTGCATATTGGTTATAAGCTGTTATAAAAACCGGCCTGAACGAATACGGTTTACAATGCTGCAAAACCTGGAAACAATTACCATCTTGTAATTCAATATCGCATAAAACGAGTTGTGGCTTTTCCTTGGTAATCAGCCCAATTGCATCGTTTACGTTAGCCGCCTCACCTACAATTTCAACATTTGGAAAATTGTCGTTCAATAACATGCGGTTTATTTCACGCAATTGCTTTTCGTCTTCTACAATAACTGCTTTTATCATTCTTTTATGGGTATAACAATTTTTACTTCAGTACCTTTTTCTGCCCGGTTTCGGTCGCTTCTGTCTATCACTTCGAAAGAGATATTCTTTCTAAACTTTTTCGACAAAATCTCTCTTCGCTCCCTGAAAATTTGCATCGACATCGAGCGGTGTGTCTTAGCAACATCTTCTTTACTTCTTGAGCTATTTATTCCGTGCCCGTTATCAATTATCTTTATTTCAAGTTCGTTATTATTTTCTTTAAAACTTAAAAGCAGCTCACCCTCGTAATCAAGATTTCGCAATCCGTGTTTAATGGCATTTTCGACAAAAGGCTGTACCAGCATTGGTGGTACTTTTATAAATTCAAGCTCCAAGTCTTCGCTACACTCAATTTTATACTGAAAACGATTTTGCAAACGCATTTTTTCCAATTCAACATAATGACGTAATGATGCGATTTCATCTTCGAGCGAAATAAATTCTACCGAAGAATACTCTAAAACAGCACGAGTTAACGAAGCAAAATTTCCTAAATAAGCAGCAGCTTTTTGCGTTTCGTTTCTATACATATAATTTTGAATGCTGCCCAATGCATTAAACAAAAAGTGTGGATTCATTTGACTACGCAACAACTGTTGTTGTAAGCTTTGTTGTTTAAGCTCATTCTGTTTTTTCCGTCTAAAATAAAGCAAAACAAAAACAGCCAGTAACAATAACAATGCAAGCGAACTAAATACCGATAGTAATATTTGTTGATTCTTTACCAGGTTTTGCGAAGAAAGTAATGCAATCTGCTGTTCCTTTTCCTGGGTTTCGAATCTTATTTCCAGACCATGAATCGAACTATTGTTTTTTTCGTTGTTAATTTCTTCGCGGCTCTTGTGGCTTTCTTCTTTTGCACGATATGCTTTTTCCCACAGATTTTGTTGCATATAAAGTTCTGCAAAAGTGTCGTAAATTTCAACCAGATTTTTCTTCGAATTTATTTCGGAGGCTTGTTGTTTCGCCAATTCAAGATATTTAATTGCTAAATTATATTCTTTTTTTTCCAATGCTATTTTTCCCAAATAACAATTACAGAGGCTTTGGTAACGTTTATTATTGTCGCTTTTATGAAAGTTGAGGGCAAGCTCAAACTTTTCTATTGCATTGTCATATTCATTCAACGCCCAATGCGCCTGCCCTATAAGGTGTTCGGCTACGCCCATACCTGTTACAGAGTTTAAATCAACCAACAAATTGCGCGATTTTCGGAAATAATACATGGCCGAGTCGGGATTCGATGTAAGCAAATAAACCTCTCCCATATTACCATAATTGTATGCCATAGTACGCTTGTCTTCGCGTTGTACTGCAATTTCGTTCGAGCGTCTGAAATATTTCATTGCCCGCGAATAATCTTTTTGCACTACTAATGTTGCACCAATTGTGTTTAGTGTAAACGACGATGAACGCAAATTACCAACAGCATTTGATACCTCCAGAGCTTTATGAAAATAATCGATTGCCACCGGATTTATATCCTGCATACGATATACCTGCCCCAAGTTGTTATAATTGTAAAACATTTGGGTGCTATCCTTTAAACGATTAGCCAACTCTAACGATTTTGTGTGATAGGTATATGCTTCGCTGTAATTCTCGTCGTATCTATACTGAAGGCCAATAAAATCGTAAGCTTTCATCTCGCCCTTTTCGTAGTTCACGTTTTTCGAATACTGTGCAAATTCTTTCAATACAGGAATATAGCTGCTTCCCAAATTTCTTCGGTTCTTTCTTATTAATTCGAAAGAAGTTTGTAATTCGTTGTAATTAGTTTGAGCCTTTACTAAAGCCACAATACTGTCGGACAAACTCTGCTGTGCAAATAATTTATGCACAGGAAAACACGTGGCTAAACACAGAAATATGACAAATACCACTCTAATCATATTAAACAGGTATAATAATGGTTACTTCTGTTCCTCGTTCACTTTTATTTTGTTCTTTAAAATCAACAATTCTAAAATCAATTTCTTTCTTAAACTTTTTGGATAAAACGGCACTTCGCTCCCTGAAAATTTGCATCGACATCGAGCGGTGAGTTTTAGCAACATCTTCTGTTCTCCCTGAGCTGTTTATTCCATGTCCGTTATCGATAACTTTAATTTCAAGTTTATTATCGAACTGGCGGTATTGCAAAACTAATTTGCCCGGATAACCGAGGTTTTTCATGCCATGTTTAATGGCATTTTCAACAAAAGGCTGTACCAACATTGGCGGAACATTAACAAACTCTGTTTCAATGCTTTCGTCCACTCTAATTTCATAATCAAATTTCCCCGACAAACGCATTTTTTCCAGTTCAATGTAATTCCTCAGCATTTCTATTTCATCAAATAAAGACACAAATTCCTCAGCTGAATGTTCTAAAATTGAGCGTGTTAAACGGGCAAAATTACCTAAATATCCAGCAGCCTTTTTTGTTTCGTTTTTGTACATAAAGCTCTGAATGCTCCCCAATGCATTAAACAAAAAGTGTGGATTCATTTGACTGCGCAACAACTGTTGATTCAAAACCAGGCTATTTATCTGATTTTCGCGTTTCTTTTTAAAATACAGTAAAGTGCCGGCCACAACCAGTAGTAAAAGAGCAATTAATGAAGCTATAAATGCCACTTTTTCCTGTTCCCTGATTTTATTTTCGGCCTGTAAAAGTTCAATCTGCTGTTCTTTTTTTTCGGTTTCGTATTTAGTTTCCAAATCTTCAATAGATTGCCGGATATCTTCGTCGCGCAATATTTCTTCAGTATTTCGTAGCGAATCGTTCCAAAAAAAGGCTTCCTCGTAGTTCGATAAGTTGAAATTCAATTGGTATAATAATTCCAGGCATTTTAACTTTTCTGTTGAATAATATTCAATCTCTTCAGTTTGAATATTATTGTTAACTAACTCTAATCCTTTTTCGAATTCACCTGTTAAATTATACAATCCGGCCTTAAAGTTTTTATTAAAAATTTTTTCGTACGGATTTTCTCCAAAATATTGCTCCGCCTCAGTAGCCATTTCCAATGCTTTAACATAATTATCGAGCTGACGATAAACCCCTGCGCTGTTGGTCAGGGCCGTACTAATCCCCTGATTATATGCAGCATCCCGACTTAACACCATTAATGTATCGTAATAAAGTAATCCTTTTTCAAGTTCGTTTCTCTCAACCGCTATTCCTCCCAAACAGTTGTATATTTTCGCAATATCACTAAATGATGCACAACTTTCCACATCTTTCATTTTATAGGCTTTGTGTACATATTCTTCCCACTTTGCAGTGTTGTTATTTTCTCTGAAAATATTGCCCATTGCTATGTAATGGTAGCAAATGCGTTTCAGGTTATTTGTATTTTCTTTTGTTTTAAGTGCGTAAAGTCCGTATTTAATTGCTTTGTCGTACTCGCCAACATAATTGTAATTGCTTGCAAGGTTCATGCTTATTTTTGCAATTTCACCGCTATCCTGAATGTTCTCAGCACTTTCCAATGCGATTATATAGTTTTCTGTCGACGATTTAAAATCCCCTAAATAGGCATGTAAATTTGCCAGCCAATTGGCTGCATGTGCAATTTCTAAATAGTTGTTTGTGTTTTGTGCAATACGCAATGCAACAGCAAATTGACCTATTGATGCCTCCAATTCACCTTCGTCATTCAAATATTCTCCATATTCACAATAAGCCTTTAATATTTTCAAACTATCTCCTGCTGCTTCAGTAATTTCATTCAGAAATTGAGCGTGCGCAGAATCGGCTTCGCTTATCGAATCGTTGTTGAAAGTCAATGCAAAAGATGACTGCCCATAAAGAAGCAGAACATTCAAAATGAATAGTTTGATAAATTTCATAAGTTTATTTCACATATAAATACTGGTAGCTTATACTACTCGCTGAAAAGTTTAATCATCCTCGTTGAGTGAATTTAACAGGTCCGAATTCATGTTCTATTCACCTGGTTAAATTTGTATAATTACGCATAACGCCACACACACCCCAGCTTATAATTAATACCCTGTATTTAATAAAGTTTCCTAATGTGTTTTAATCTTTTTAAAGCATTACAATATAATCCTCATATATTTCAAAACTAGTTTAGTTGATTCTTGCCATATCGGCTGCAAAAAACAGTTATTTTATCACGAATTTTATTTTTCTCAGTAGTAATAATTCTATTAGGGTACGACAAAACCGTTTATTACGTTAACATAGTAAAATACAGACTAAGCCAGAATTTAACAACATGATAGTTTCAACAACAAAAACCCGAAATGCATGATTTGCAAAAAACGAATTAGCAACATTGTATATTTTCCAGTTTCTAATCTAAGTTCGATAATTGAAAGCACATTTATACAGCAATATACAAAATATTAATTGCATTATGTTAATCCTTGAATTTAATTATTCGAATAATACAAGTAACAGGAACACTGGCTATTTCTTCTATTTTTCCGAGAAACTTTTACACGCTTCGAACAAGAAAAGGTATTGAAAACTATATCCTATAAATTTACCCCCCTAAAGATAAGATTATCTATATTGGTACTGTTCTTTAAAATGAAAATTCCTAATACCCAAATAACCAAAACATTACACCTTATAAATTTAAATCTTTTTAACACGTTTCTACATAAGAACATAAACATTTACACGTTTATAACGTATATGTTTTATACAATTAGTACCGTCCTAATTCATTTTATATCACAATTATAAGAAATATAAATTTTGAAAAAAGAGAGCAAAACCGTAATTTAGTTGACATTAAGGGGAAAGAGGTAAAAAAGATTACTGTATTCTTGTGTAGAACTAAGTATTTATTTATACTTGCAACCGATTTCAATGAAATCACTCTCCTCGTCTATTGTTCCAAAATTTTTCAACAATTATTAATCGAGAAAGAATTAACTATATATGTACGATATTTTAGAATTAAACAAGAAGCTTGTTCCTGAGCTTAAAGAAATAGCTAAAGAGCTAAAAATAAAACGAGTTGAATCATACAAAAAGCAAGATTTAATCTATAGAATCTTGGATACTCAAGCAATTCTCGAAGCTGAGAAAAAGGAACCCAAAAATACTCCCAAAGATATAAAAGAAGAAAAAGGAGGTTTGCTCGGACTTCTCAAAAAACCGGCAGAAACACCACAGGAACCCAGCCAGGAAGAACCAAGAAGAGGCAAACGTCCGCGCCAAAGAGTTGAAACAATTACGCGCGAAAAAGTTGGTGCCGGCCCAAAAAAGAAACAGCTGGAAAAAAAAGAACAAAACGTACAATCTCGTCAGGATCAGATAAAAGCAATAATCAAAGGCTTTAACCGTGAAAAGCATCAGGATGAAGACATTAAACAGGAACCAAAACAAATTGTAGCTCCAGCTCCGACTCCGGCTCCGGCTGAAAGCACTGAAACAAAAGCTCCGTCACCATTTAAACCGGTAAAACAACCGTTAAAACAACAAAACAAACAGAGCCAACCTCAGCAAAAAGCAAAACAGCAACACCAACCACAAGTTCAACAACCTGCACAACAGAAACAGGAAAGTAAAAAGAACGACGATACTCAAAAATATCAAAATCAAGGAGGTAATGCTCGCCAAAAGCATCGCCAGTTTGAATTTGAAGGAATTATTAGCAACATTGGTGTTCTGGAAATCCTTCAAGATGGATACGGATTTCTACGTTCTTCGGATTTCAACTACTTGAATTCGCCGGATGATATCTATGTTTCTCAATCGCAAATAAAATTATTCGGGTTAAAAACAGGCGATACCGTAAAAGGAACTGTTCGCCCGCCCAAAGAAGGTGAAAAATATTTCCCCTTAATTAAAGTTCTCGAAATTAATGGCCGCAGCCCCGAATTTATTCGCGATCGCGTTCCATTCGACCACTTAACACCACTGTTTCCCAACGAAAAATTCCAATTAACCGGGAATGGGCACGACAACGTTTCAACTCGAATTGTTGACATGTTTGCTCCAATAGGAAAAGGGCAACGTGGTTTGATTGTTGCACAACCCAAAACAGGTAAAACTGTTTTATTGAAAGAAATTGCCAATGCTATTGCTGCCAATCACCCAGAAGTTTATATGATTGTTCTTCTTATCGACGAACGACCTGAAGAGGTAACCGACATGGCACGAAGTGTAAACGCCGAGGTTATTTCGTCAACATTCGACGAGCCGGCAGACAAACATGTACGTGTTGCAAACATTGTTTTAGAAAAAGCAAAACGATTAACAGAATGTGGTCACGATGTAGTAATTCTACTCGATTCAATTACACGTTTAGCGCGTGCCTACAACACTGTACAGCCTGCATCTGGAAAAGTTCTTTCGGGTGGAGTTGATGCCAACGCTCTGCACAAACCAAAACGATTCTTTGGTGCTGCACGTAATATTGAAGAAGGTGGTTCATTAACCATTTTGGCTACCGCATTAACCGAAACTGGTTCGAAAATGGACGAAGTTATTTTCGAAGAATTTAAAGGAACCGGTAATATGGAGCTGCAACTCGACAGAAAACTTTCGAACAAACGAATCTTCCCTGCTGTAGATATTCCAACTTCAAGTACGCGCCGCGAAGATCTGTTATTCCCAAAAGAAATGCTGGATAAACTTTGGATTTTACGCAACTACCTTGGTGATATGAATTCGTTGGAAGCAATGGAGTTTATGAAAACCAGGCTAATGCGTGCTCGTTCAACAGAAGAGTTCTTAGCCTCTATGAACGACAGTTAGAAAAGTTAAATTCAAAAAAATATAAAAAAAGACAAGTTCAGTTTCGGACTTGTCTTTTTTTTTTAGGCTCCACTCTGATTACTGTAGCAGATGAATGACCACTTTGAATATAAAATGTTGTATGGAAAATGCCTATTAACCCGAGTTCGACTTTAGTTGAAACTGCGGCAAAATTGTTAATCGAACTCGGGTTAATAATTAATAAATAAAATTTGGCAGAGCTGTAGTATAAAGTTCTAACACCTTAGAAACAAAAAATATCTATACATACGGCACCTTGTAGCCAACCTGGTATAACAGCCAACTTCTTTAAACAAGAATTCTGATATTTTTTAGCACCTAAATCTCAAAATTTAAACCTTGTTTACTTTAATCCTTTATTAAAATTAAACGTATTTGAAGGCTGTATTTGCTCTGAACGAAGGATACGGCTTTTAATGGTTTTTGCCCTGTTTTTCGAAACCGGTTCATATCTCAAATCAATTAGAAAGCGATAAAAACCCTTATTTTTCAATTTATTTTTCGATTGAGAAAGCGAAACCGGAACCTGCGGAACAATGGAAGTAATTCCGTTTCGCCGATAGCGACGCAGTTTTATACCCATGTCATCCAAAAGATCTTCATTTTCAGAATTCATATCAACCGGCATTCGCGAGTAAAAAAGTTCAGGATAAAAATAAACCGGGACAATTCCGCTTTTATTGGATAGCGAAAACAGCGTTTCAAAATCTATTTCGTGTGGATAAGAGAATACCGAAACCCCTTCGTTTATAAAACACTTGGCAGCAGCATCGTTAAAAACATAAACATTTTCGTTGGTAATAACTTTGCAACCGCGCGGGAGTAAGTCTTTCTGCGACAGCTGACTGATAACAAAATTACGGATACCGCTTTGTACCATTCGGGCAATAAGCTGACGATAAAACGGCAATGCTCCTTCGTTTATAAACTTAGGTAATTCGATATAGATTTTATCTCTGTTGTTTTGTATGAAGGGAACATCGGGGTTAAACCGGCTCCAGCTTATTTTCGAAAAAGCAAGAAACAAACCGTCCATCTCATTCAGGTTCATCTTCTTAAGCCATTCCATCGAATTAATCCGAAAGTAAAACTCTTCTTTTTTTTGTTGTGTAGTTTTTACTTTTAATCCTGAAAGTATTTTTTGTTTCGAAGCAAAATTAATTTGACCGTAGCGCTTTTTATCATCTTCCAGTTTCGAAAGAAATTTTACATCACTAATACCTGAAAGATAAACCTCACTTGCAGGTTTAATCAGTCTGTCGTTAGAATGAATTTTATACAAACCATCCTCAAATGCTACTTCACGCACTTTTACAGTTTCCTGTTTTTCGGTATTCGGAATATGAAAGCGCAGGCGAAAACCTGTTTCAATTTTCATTTTTGACGAAACAAAAATATAGGCCCCCTTACTTTTAACAACCTTTCCAAGAAACACGCCTGCGACGGTTTTATCTGACACCGCGGCTTTAATGTTTTTACCCATAAAATAGGCTGTTTTTTCGCGACCAAAATCCAGGGCAAGCAAACCTTTGGCTTCGTTAAGGAGCTTAGTATTATCAAGAGCCATACGATAGGCCCGGGCTACACGATAGGTATATTCTCCCGATTTCATACGGCCTTCAATCTTCAGGCTAGTCACACCCATCTTTCCAAAATAGTCAACATAATCAATCAGCTCATTGTCCTTTAAATTAAAAAGATATTGGTCCTTTTTAACACCGGAGTAGGTTCTTCGGCAAGGCTGCGTACAAAGTCCACGATTAGCACCCCGGCCACCGGCATAGCTGCTGTACAAACACATTCCTGAAAAGGAATAACACAATGCTCCATGAATAAAAACTTCGGTTTCGACCTTACTTTCTTTGCAAATTTTTTCCAATTCGCGCAGGGTTAACTCGCGAGCCAGAACAACACGTTCCATACCTTTTCCTCCGGCGTGGTTTGCCCCTACCGAATTATGAATCCCCATTTGAGTACTAGCATGCAACACAAGGTTGGGGAAAAATTTTTTAGCAATAAAATACACTCCCCAATCCTGAATTATTACACCATTAACACGTGTCTGATTTAAAAAATGGAGATAATCGATTAATTCCGGAATTTCGTTGTTTTTGATTACCGTATTTAAAGTAATAAACACCAGAACATTGTTTTTTTGGGCCTCTTTCAAAATGGTCAATAGTTGTCCGTACGTAAAATTTTTAGCACGGCCACGCGCATTGAATTGTTTTAATCCAAGATAAATGGCATCTGCTCCACCTTTAATAGCTGCGTAAAACGACTCAGGGTTTCCAACGGGTAATAGAAGTTCCGGTTTTTGCATATTTTATATTTGCCACAAAATTAGCAATTAGTATCATATCTAAACAGTATATGTATTTAATAACCCGAGTTCCTTTTAAAATAATATTCTCAGAAACCCTGAATCGTGCATGATTTGTATGATATATGGCTGAAAATGAATATCTATTTTTATCGAACTGGGGTTATTATAGCAACTGGCCACACATTGCAGTATTTAAAGTGATTCTTATTGTAAAACCACATCTTCCAGTCCTGTACTCCGGCCAATTATTATTGACATTTCTCGCTCATTTTCAATTGTTTTACTTAAATTTTACAAATTAATTCTAATTTTCACTAAAAACATTCTGAGATGAAAACAATTGGTTTAATTGGCAGAACAGGATGGGGTTTAATGCAATTGTATTATAAAATCATTAACGAAACCGCAAATAAAAAGCTGGGAGAATTCCAATGTTCACAGAGAATTCCATACTCAGTTAATTTTGAAGATATTTATGCCTGCAATATGAACGAAGACAGCGAAGGAGTGCATCAGATCATGCAAAAAGGAGCTGAGACTATTGCCAAAGCTGCTGTCGATTTTATTGCATTATGCGCCAATTCGATCCATTTTACTTACAAAAGACTATCTCAGGATATTGATTTGATTTTTGTTCTTATTACCGGTGTAACGGGCAATGCAATAAAAAAGAAAGGTCTTAAAAAGATTTAATTAGCAAAAACCCGCGCAACAATGGAGATGAACTTTTACAAAGAAGGTTTGGAAAAGATGGGTATAAATGTGCTAACACCTAAAAAACCGGAACGCGCATTCACCCATCATTCCAGTATGCGCGAACTGAAAAAAGACATCCTCCCAAAAGAAACAAAAAATGTGTATCTTTCAATAATGGACAAATTAAAAACACAGGGTGCCGAAGCAATAATTCTGGGTTGCACTGAAATCCACCGACATATTAGTCGGGATGATTATGATTTACCATTATTTAGCCCACTGCAAATACATGCTAATGCCATTGCCAAATTTGCTTTAAAAGAATAAACTATTGTTCAAAGCTATAGCACAATTACATATATATCAACAACTAACTAATGAAACGAGCATGAGAAATATTCACACATAGGCGATTTATTAAAATCATGCGAGTTCCATATCATACCTTAAAGAACAAAAAAGATAATACGATGAAAAAATTACTTCTTACATTTATTCTAACTACGTCGGTTTTTATGTATTCGTTTGCCCAAAATACTTACGAAATTGCCGAATCGATAGATTTTTACCGGATAAATAAAACCCTTAACGAACGCAGGGAACAGATACAAAATGTAAACGACATTAAAGGCTCGCCCTACTTAAACGATGAATTTATAAATGGAACCATTTATACAACATCTAATTATCAATATCCTAATATTCCGCTACGTTACAACATTTATAGCGACAACCTGGAATTTAAAACACCTACCGATGAAATTTACCAACTAAGTGCTCCCGAAGTAATTGTAAAAGCAGAATTTGGTGGGATAAAAATGGAATATATCCCATTCATATACTTCAAAAAAATGAAACGTGGTTTTTTTCAGGTGAAGGAAGAAGGTAAGGCCTCTCTTTATATCCGCTCTCATATCCAACTTCAGCAGCCAACCAAACCGGGTGCTTATAAAGAAGCACAGCCTGCCAAATTCTTAAAGAAAACCCATGAATTTTATATCCGCTTTGGTAAGAATGCTGCTCTAAAAGTTGGAAAGAAAAAAGAAACGGTTGCCATTTTTCCAAAATTTCAGAAAGAAATCGAAGATTTTATAAAAAAAAATAAAATAAATACCAACAAAGAAGCTGATCTCAAAAAGCTGGTTCGACATTATAATTCACTATAAATAAAAACAATACACACCCCACCTTCTTCTATTCCTAAAAAGGCTTCATTACTTATGATAAATACTATTCTCAGTACAGATTTTATTGTGATAAATTTCAGAAAATCACAAAATAATTTGAAATAGTATGTAACATTGAAAAATTGAACACGTCATTGATTTAGAAATTAAACAGTTTGAATACACTTTATAAAAATATTCATCAGGAGATTATCGACCAGTGCATAGAAGGAAGCCCAAAGGCTCAATTCCAGTTGTACAAACTATATTACAAATCAATGTACAGCGTAAGCCTGCGGATAGTTAACGACAAAATGGAAGCCGAAGATGTAATGCAGGAGGCTTTTTTAAAGGCATTTAACAAGATAGACACCTACAAAGGCGAAGTTAGTTTTGGAGCGTGGTTAAAACGAATTGTAGTGAATAGCTCATTGGATTGTTTGAAAAAAAGAAAGGTACAATTTGAAGAGGTAAGTGAAAAAACAGCACAAGTTCCCGATTTTCAGATGGAAACAATAGAAGTGGATATAAAAGCACTAAAAAATGCCATACAAAACCTTTCCGACGGATACAGGGTGGTATTAAGCCTCTACCTTATTGAAGGCTACGACCACGACGAGATAAGTCATATTTTGGGAATTTCAAATTCAGCTTCGAGGACACAATTACTGCGGGCAAAAAACAAACTTCGCGAATTATTAAAGGGAAAAAAAATCTTTTCATACAATTAAACAGCAAGATGCAAGATAAAGATTACATAGAAAAAATTATACAGAATAACATTGACGCGTTAAACGATAACGACCCAATGGAAGGGCACTTTGCTCGCTTTGAAAAAAAACTGAATGCCCGGAATAAAAAGAAGAAAATTACCCTGAAATTTGTATTAAAAATAGCAGCTGCTTTTGTTTTTGCACTACTGGCCACTAACCAGGCATTTATCTACTTTGCGCCAAACGGTCATGGATTATTTCAGCAAAACAATACTTCAGAAATAACGCTATCATCGTTGTCGCCCGAGTTTCAGGAAGTTGAATTTTACTACACAAATTCAATCGATAACGGTATAGGACAATGGAACCAAATGAAATCAGATGGATTAATCTCGGAAGAAGAACAAGCTTTAATGAGTGAAGAACTTAGTGAGTTTGAAACACTTTATAAAACACTTCAGGAGGATTTACAATCGAATCCGAACGATGAACGCGTTATTAATGCCATGCTTGAATATTATCAGGCGAAGCTCGGTATTATAAATATGATTGTTGATAAACTAGAAGATGTACAACAAAAGCAAAACAGTAATATCAAATCAACAAGCACAAAAATATAGTACGCTTTGCACACTATTTATAGACTAAAAATTAAAAACGGAATAAAAATGAAAACATTAAAATTTATTGCTGCACTGTTTGTAATAGCCACTCTAACGGCCGGAACAACAGTATTTGCTGAAGAAAAAACAAAAGCGTACAACGAATCGTGGCCAGTTGATAACGTAAGCTCACTTGAAATTATTAATCGTTTTGGGGAGATTAGAATTAACAACGAAGGAGGCACCGAAGTTACCATAGATGTACTGATTACAGTTGAAGCAGCAACTGAGAGAAAAACAGATGAGTTACTCAATAAAATTGAAGTAAAATTCAGCAAAAGTGGAGGCACCGTAAAAGCAGAAACCCAAATTGATGCAGACTTTAAGAGCCAAAAAAATTTCAGCATCGACTATGTAATAAATATTCCTTCGGACAGGGATTTAAATATTTCGAATAAATATGGAAATACAATAGTAAGTAAACTTACCGGCAACGGAGACTTTAACGTTAAATATGGAAACTTTAATGCTTACGAATTGCTCACTCCCGAATCAGGAAACCTGAACCTTAATATGGCCTACGGAGATGCCAACATTGGCAAAGCTTCTTTTTTGAATGTTGAGGTAAGCTACTCGCCCATTACAATTGAGGAACTTAATAAACTTACTATTGAATCGAAATATTCAACAATAAATATTGAAAAAGCGAACGAAATTAATATCGAGTCGAAATACGACAAGTTTGCTTTCGAAGAAGTTGCTTCAGTTACTGCTACAACCAAATACAGCAACATAAAAATTGATGAATTAGGCAGCAGCCTTAAAGTAGAATCGGGGTATGGAAGTATTAAAGTTAATGCGCTTTCAAGTGAATTCGAGTTTATTAATATCACCAATAGTTACGGACAAATTTCGCTGGGACTTGACAATGCAAATTACTCGCTCGATGCAAGTTGCGATTACTGTGGCATTACCTACCCCGAAGAAAGTTTTTCGGGCAATAAAATAAAAGATGGCAATACAAGTACACTGCAAGGACAAATTGGCACCGGCCAAGGTGGAAAAGTTTATTTGAGAAGCCGTTATGGCGATATCAAACTAAAAAACTAAGTCAAAAAACACCAGAAAAAAAACAATTTTAATATCGAATCGATTTAAACCGGGGGAAAACTCCCGGTTTTTTAGTTGAATGGAAATCAAACTAGTATTAAGCTGAATTCGATTTAAAATATTCCTTATATTACAGTGCCAAATTAAAGTAAACACCTTATGAAACCAGTCAGATTCTTATTTCTTCCCATGTTATTTTTATTTGTTTATGTTGCTAATGCTCAACATCCTTCAATAACTTTTTTTGGAGGAATAAATGCTGCTAACATGCCCATAAAATATGGGAATAGCACTACTGAATTAGAAGAATCTTTCAAAACATTATTTGGGATGAACCTGGGAGCTTTTTACGAATATATTCTCAATAAAAGCCGACAAGAAGAATTTTCTCTGGAAACGGGATTAATATTCGAAACCAAAGGCTACCACCAAAAATTAACTACAGAGAGCTATTCAAATGACAACAGAACAACCTTATATTATCTCGATATCCCTTTATACATCAAATATATTTACAGATTCCGTTCATTAAACAAGGTCTATTTTGGCGCAGGCCCATATATTGGCCTAGGTCTTTTTGGCAATAGCGAAGTAGAATTTCAGTATTCGGGCACCGATAAATTTGTAGACTCTCAACAAATTAGCTGGGGCAGCAATCCGATTGAAGACCACTATACAAGACTTGACTATGGGCTTACAGGCAAAATTGGTTTTTTAATGGACCAGGGATTGAATTTGTTTCTTTCCTACGACTATGGCTTACCCAACATTTCAGCTACGACTACCGAAGAACAAAAAAACCGCTTGCTTCGCTTATCGATTGGCTACACTTTAAAACTAAATAACTAAGCAATATCCTGTGAAATCCAACTCAAAAAAAATACCTGTTTACAGCCTTAGCAGCTTTAGCTCGCAAGAGCGCGAAAGCCAGCAATTTCAGGTGGAGGTATTTGATGCCAACAGGCATTTTGCCGTTCAATACCCTCACCGACACGATTTTTTTGAAGTGCTCTACCTTTCAAAAGGTTCCGGGTTTCATGTTATTGATGGCAACAAATACGAGATTAAGCCGCCCTGCGTATTTTTTATGTCGCCGGGACAGGCACATAAAATTGAGTTCTCGCACGATATTGAGGGCTTCATTTTTATTTTCACCTCGGAGTTTTACCTGATAAACCATAGCAACCAAAACCGTTTGATTGAATTTCCCTTCTTTTTCACCATCCGCCAGGACAACCCACCTTTATTGCTCGAAAATAAAAACGATGTTGCATTTCTTGAAAGCTTGTTTAAAAAAGGAATTGCTGAATTAAAAAAAGGAAACAACAACTCTATTGACTTGCTGCGCTCGCTGCTCGATTTAATTTTAACCACATGTGCTTCGTTATATAAAACCGACGAAAACAGTTTAAAAGGCAAAGGTCACATTGTGGTAAAAAAATTCTTTCAGTTAGTAGAAAAAAACTACCACAACAACTTATCGGTGGCTCAATATGCCGATTTGATGGCATTAACACCTAACCACCTTACCCAAACGGTTAATCAAGTTACCGGGAAAACATCGACACAAATAATAAGGTCGAAACAAATTTTGGAAATAAAACGATTATTGGTGCATACCAACCTAAGTGTAACCGAAATTGCAAACCAACTAAATTTTGCTGACCAAAGTTATTTTGCCAAATTCTTCAAACGAGAGGTTGGACTTTCTCCTTTGCAGTATCGCACAAAGGCAGGATAATAGCCTTACAAAAATCCAAATTAAACAAACGTTTAATCTTCTGAATATTAAAACAGTATTTTAACAATATTTACAATTCCTAATAACACAATCCACGAAAATTACCTAAAAAGAACGTATTTTTACAGTTCTATTTGTGGAATATTTCATTGCTTTGTAAACACAGATTTAAAAATTAGTAATCATTAAAAGAATAAAAAAATGGCAAATTATTTTAATTCAATTCCATTACGGATTCAGCTAGAGCAGTTGGGGAAATGTGATTTTATGGATGAATCAGAATTCTCAGATGGTGTAAAAAAATTAGAAGGCAAAAAAATTGTTGTTCTAGGTTGTGGAGCCCAAGGATTGGCGCAGGGACTTAATATGCGCGACAGTGGTTTGGACATTTCCTATGCCTTACGCCAAGTGGCCATTGACGAAAAACGCAATTCGTATAAGAATGCAACTGAGAACAATTTTAAGGTGGGAACATTTGAAGAGTTAATTCCAACAGCTGATTTGGTAATGAACCTTACCCCCGACAAACAACATACTCCGGTTGTAAAAGCCATAATGCCATTAATGAAAAAGGGTTCGTGTTTGGCTTATTCTCACGGATTTAACATTGTAGAAGAAGGTATGCAAATACGTTCTGACATTACAGTGATTATGGTAGCGCCAAAGTCGCCTGCAACAGAAGTTCGGGCTGAATACCTGCGGGGATTTGGTGTACCAACGCTTATTGCTGTTCACCGTGAAAACGACCCAAATGGCGACGGACTTGAAATAGCAAAAGCATATTGTGTTGGTACCGGCGGTCATAAAGCAGGTGTTTTACACTCGTCGTTTGTAGCCGAAGTAAAATCCGATTTAATGGGTGAGCAAACCATACTTTGTGGTGTTTTACAAACTGGTTCTATCCTTTGTTTCAACAAAATGATTGAAAAGGGAATTGAGCCATCATACGCATCTAAACTGGTTCAGTACGGCTGGGAAACAACTACCGAAGCATTAAAACTGGGCGGTATCACTCACATGATGGATCGCCTTTCAAATCCTGCAAAAATTGAAGCTTTCAAATTAGCCAGCGAATTAAAAACCATCATGCGTCCCTTATTTGAAAAACACATGGACGATATTATGGATGGCACCTTCTCATCTACAATGATGGAAGACTGGGCAAATGGCGATGAGAAACTGTTAACATGGCGCGCTGCC
Source organism: Draconibacterium sp. (assembly GCA_041583785.1). GTDB lineage: Bacteria > Bacteroidota > Bacteroidia > Bacteroidales > Prolixibacteraceae > Draconibacterium. The sequence continues at coordinate 34,086 of JBFHFE010000008.1, forward strand.
ACAGGCGAAACAGCTTTCGAAAAAACTCCAGCAGGAGATATGGAAATCAGCGAGCAGGAATATTTCGACAACGCAACTTTAATGGTTGCATTTGTAAAAGCCGGGGTTGAACTGGCATTCGAAGTTATGAGAGAAGCAGGAATTAAAGCTGAGTCGGCATACTACGAGTCGCTGCACGAAACTCCTCTTATCGCTAACACAATTGCGCGTAAAAAATTGTTTGAAATGAATCGGGTGATTTCTGATACTGCCGAGTACGGTTGTTACCTGTTCGACCACGCTTGTAAACCATTATTAGCCGATTTTATGAGCAAAATTGACACCAAGGTAATTGGTAAAAACTTCAACGAAGGAATTGACGCTCATGTTGACAACAAAGAACTAATTCAGGTTAACGATGAAATTCGTTACAGCGAAGTTGAAATGATTGGAGCTGAATTGCGTGAAGCAATGGAAGCGATGGAAGCGATTATTTAAACAGACCTTTATCATATTTCAAAAATGGCTCTACCGCTCTGGTGGGCCATTTTTTTTGCTTGTAACTCCTCATTCTTGCATAAATAACTCCAAAATTTCTACAAAAAAAACAGTTTAAACGGTATGGATACTTTTGCCTATCCTGGCTAATACTGAAGAAATAATTTAGATCAGTTTATCTATGAATTTAGAACACAACATAATTCCAATAGCGTTAATTACGGCATAAATGCAAAATAAATGTAACGCAAATGTCAATAACGAATCGGTATTCCTCTCGATATTACCCGCATATTAAACATAAGAGAAAACGCTATGAAAAGTATTAAAATTGTGGAGGCCAGCAACACCACAATCGCAATTAAAAGTTCCCCGTAAATCCGAAAGTATAGAAAAAAGAATAGAACTAGCACATGGTTTAGTCCAGCTATTTATAGGTTCGCACCTAATTCTTCTGTAAATTAGGATCGCAAAAAATCATTTTATGAATAGCCGAAATTTTATAGTAATAATTGTGCTTCTTATTTCTTTTTACACGTGTTCTACCAAAAACAAACAAAACTATAATTTCAACACCACTCCTGAAGCCCATTTTAAGGCTCCTGAAGGAGGGATGTCACTTTTTAATGGCACCGACCTTTCCGGATGGAAAATCACCAATTTTGGCACCGAAGGGCCCATTCAGGCAGTAAGCGGCAGTATTGTTATCAACATGGGCGACGGCTGTAGTGGCATCACCTGGACAAACGATTTCCCCAATGTTAATTACGAAGTTAATCTGGAAGCCAGAAGAACGGCTGGTAACGATTTTTTTTGCGGGCTTACTTTCCCGGTTAATGAAGACTTTTGTTCGTTTATAGTTGGAGGTTGGGGAGGCCCGGTATTAGGACTAAGTTGCATCGATGGTTTAGATGCTGGCGATAATGAAACCAATACAATGAAACGTTTTGATAAAAATGTTTGGTACAAAATAAAATTACAGGTTACATCAGAAAAAATCATTGCCTGGATTGATAATGAGAAATTAATTGATTTTAACTATACCGGAAGAAAGTTAAGTGTCCGACCGGAAGTTGAACTCTCAAAACCCTTTGGAATTTGTACCTGGATTACCTCTGCCGAACTTCGTAATATCTGGGTTCGTGAAATTCAGGCAGCAACATAAATTTAAAAAAAAAGGACGTCCGGATTACTCCGAAACTGTCCTTTCATATTATCAAACTATGTAAAAGATAGCCTCTGCTATCTAATATTTTAATCTTATCCCTATTAAAATTATAACCTACTTAATTCGAGACCGTTTAGCATTAATCGCTTCCAATATCTGTACTTTCCATTTATTGAATGCCATCCGAATTGGTTAAAATCATTCTTTGCAATTAATACAGTTTATAACAGATTAACCCTACGTATGGCTGAACGTTTTTTTTAAAATTTTAGAAATAAATAAACGTACATGACTATCACCTCTTCACCCATATCTAATAAAAAAAACCTGAACAGAGAAATCTCTGTTCAGGCTTTTTTTATTATCTTATACTTACACCTACTTCTTCATCAAGTTATAGGCGCAAATTGTTCCATTAATAATCGTCGTCGTATTCCTCGCTAGGATCGAAACATACAATATCATCATAGTAGTAACTCGAACTTCTTCCGGTCATTACATACCCATAATCACCTGCTGAAAATCCTACAGCTTCAGTACGGGTAGGTCCTTCAAAAGAAGTCTTTTCTTCCCAGGTATCATCATCCGGATCATACTCCCAAACTTCGTCAATGTTACCCGAACCGTTACTTCCTGTTAAGAGATAACCCAATCCGTTAATGGTAAAACCAACACCATTAATCCTTGCAATATAGGCATAATCATCATCATAGCTGGCATCATCATCGCTGGCCGAAATTTCACGCATTTCCGTCCATAAACCAGTAGTGTAGTCGTAAGCCCACATATCATCCTCGTATGAACCATTATCAACACCAGAAATAACGTAAGCGATATCATCGATAACAAAACAGTTGGCTTTCCTCCGTTTTGAACCACCTATACTAATAACTTGCTCCCAAGTATCTGTATCAGGATCGTACGAGTAAAAGTCTTTTAAATAGTTTCCATCGTAACCTGTACCAACGTATCCCTTGTCACCTACTGAAAAAGCTACCGCATCGTAACGTGCCGTTCCGGGAAAGTCTGCAATTTGTGTCCACTCATCAGTATTTGGATTATATTCATAAAAGTCATTCAGTTTATCATCACCATCGTAACCTGTACCAACATACCCTTTACCATCAACACTAAAAGCAACTGCGAAATTCCTTTCAACCCCAGGAAAATCTGCAATACTTAACCAATAATTATTATCCGGATCATACACCCAGAAATCGTTTAACCTGTCGTCACCATCATATCCGGTACCAACGTATGCTTTACCATCGATTTCAAATAATACGGCACCACTACGTGGCACACCATCTAAATCGGATAGTTCCCAGTAGTCACCATCATCTTCATCATCATCACTACTACACGATGTTACAGCGAGTAGTAATACTAAAAGGTATAAAAGAAATTTCGTTTCTGTAATTTTCATGACCTAAATCAATTTGTTTTTGAATTTCACTAATTTTCTGCTCACAAACCTAAAGCACATCTCAGTTATAAAAAAGGAATTTGGACTAATAGGGTATAAGTATAGATGAAATACACTTTTTTGTCTATTAAACCGTATAACTACCGGATTTATACCTATTTTAGAGTTAAAAAGATCTAAAAAATAGACAAATCGACTACTGGTCTGCTTCAAAGGTCTATTCGTATATAATCTTTTCTCAGCAAGCTTTTCTTTTCTTTTTTTGATGCTGAAAACAGAAAATCTTATAATGAAAAGCAAGCTAATAATTTTTATCATTGGTTTAGTGTGTTTAATATCGTGTAGCGATGACGATACTATTTTGTCGTTGGGCAATAGCTATGTAGACACGCAATCATCAGTTACTCTGGTCGATACAATCTCAGTAGATATGTCAACTTTTATTATCGACTCAATACCTACTTCAACAAGCGACTACGTAATGGTAGGTAGTTATACCGACGAATATTTTGGAACAGTATCCTCTACCGGTTATTTTCAAATAGAAATGCCCGAAGCATCAATCGACGACGATGAAGTTTTCGACTCCATGGTTTTAATCCTCCCTTACAGTGGGATTTATTATGGCGACACATTAGAACAACAAACTATTAATGTTCACAGGGTATTAGAAGACATTGAACCCGACGATGATAATGACGAAACTTATATCTATAACCTGAATTCTTTTAGTTACGACAATGACATTATAGGAACAATTACATTAGCCCCGAAACCCACTTTTCGCGATAGTATAGAAATTAACCTAACCGATGAGCTTGGAGAAGAATTTTTTGATTATTTAATTGATGATGACGATCTACTGGAATCATCCTCCGACTTTCTCGATTATTTTTATGGAATAGCCCTGGTTCCCGGCAGCGAAAACAATTCAATATTATCGTTTGATGCCGATGCAGGATTAAAAGTTAAACTTTATTCGCATGTCACCGAAGAAGAAAGAACAGACTATGAATATACCTTTGCACATAGTAGTTCTGAACATTACATTAGCAATAACATTACTGCCGATTATTCAGGCACCAACCTCGAATCATTAAGTACACAAAAATACGAAATTAGCTCGAGTCTTATGGGTAACATGGCATACATACAATCGGGCATGGCTATTGTTACCCGGGTTGAATTTCCGGGAATAGCGAAAATACTTGAAGAGGAACGATACAATATTTTGTACAAAGCCGAGCTTATTTTAAGACCAGTTCTGAATAGCGATAAACAAGTATCCTACCCCAAGACACTTGTGCTATACGAAACCGACAAATACAACGAAGTTGTATCTCAACTTACCGATGATGATGGGTACGCATTAACGAGCACCTTTTACGAGGATGAATTCTACAACGAGGATACCTACTATAATTTTGACGTAACAGAATATGTTTACGACCAACTCTCTGCAGGGTATATTGATCCTGACTCTCATGGCCTGCTTGTGATGACGTCAGAGTCTAATTTTCAGGGGACGTTAGACCGGGTGGTTTTTGATGCCAGTTCAGTTTCTGAGTACAGACCTGTCCTAAATTTATATTATATATTCTACGAATAGTCTGCTACCCATATTACGTCATAAAAAAAGAAATAAAATTTGAAGATAATGAAGTTACATATATCGCTATTTTTAACATTGCTTCTTACAGCATTCGCAAACATTGCAGGAGCACAAAGTACGGTTTCTCCTTATTCAATATTTGGCCCCGGAGAAATTCAAGACGGAGGTTTTGGCACGAACAAAGGGATGGGAGGAGCAGGAATCGCGCTCGAATCGGGAAATTATTTAAACAGCTTAAATCCGGCATCTTATGCAGGAATGGATAGCTTAAAAATTATTGCGGAATTTGGTGTAGAAGGAAGATCCTATGGTTTAAAAAACAACAGCGAATCAACATCGGGATTTAATGGAAACCTGGCTTACTTAGCTCTGGGATTTAGATATACGCCGTGGATGGCCGGATCGATAGGTGTTGTCCCCTTTAGTACTACAGGTTATTCAATCGACAAGGTTCGTTATGTTGAAGGCTTAAACTCTCAATACCTAACCACCTACGAGGGAGAGGGAGGAATAAGCAGGTTTTATTTTTCAAATGCTGTTCGCTTGTTTAAAAAATTATCGGTAGGGGCTAATGTATCTTATATGTTTGGTTCGCTTATACAGGAAGAAAACATTATAGCGACATCCATTGTACCGGAAATAATGATAGAACGTAAAGATTATTTACACAGCATGTATTTCGACTTCGGCCTGCAATACAAATTTTCAACTAATAAAACTGAATACTTATTTGGTTTAACCTATGCTTTCGAGCAACACCTTGATTCGAAACATACAGTTTCGGCATACGACAACTCGTATACTTTAATTCAAACAGACTCTGAAAATACCGACTATCTGGTTATTCCTGAAATAATTGGAGCAGGATTAGGTGTAAAAGCTTCGAGATATACATTTGCGCTGGATTACAAATTTCAAGCTTGGAAAGGGCTGGTTTATCCAACTCAGGACCAGGCATTTAAAAATTCGCACAAATTTACTTTGGGGGCAGAACTCAAACCTTGGGAATTTAGTGCCATGAATAAATTTTACCAAAACTGGACATACAGATGCGGTGTTAACTTTGAAGCATCCTATTTGCAATTTGGTACCACAAGAATCATGGACAGAAATATTACTATGGGTGTAGGAATACCATTGTATGGAGGCCTGTCAAAATTAAATTTATCAATAACCGGAGGAATAAACGGAACGACAAACAATAGTCTTATTCAAGAAAATTATTTGAAGTTTAACCTGGGTTTCTGCTTTAACGAAATCGCATTCCTAAAAAGAGTGATCGATTAAAAAAGAAAAGGCATAAAGCGTTTCGTGAGAAACATAAAAATGGAAGAATTTCGGAAAATCAAATACGAAGCTCTTCCATTTTTTTATTGAATCCGGTTCGATAACTTTCTCCAATAGGAATATGCTTGTTCTGAATCATAACCTGACTCTTGTTAATAGAGTTAATATGATCTAAACCAACAATATAAGATTTATGAATGCGTGAAAATTTTTCAGGCGGCAGATTTTGCTGAAGCCTTTTTAACGAGTTTAAGGTAATAACCGGCTTTTCCTTATTCGAAGTATAAATTTTAATGTAATCCTTTAATCCTTCAATATAAAGAATTTCGTTAACCCTTATTAAAATTGTTTTATAATCAGTTTTTACAAGAACAGTTTTGTTCGCAATATTTGCTGTTTCGCTTGTTGTTTCTGTTTTTGCCAGTTCTTTTTTTGCATACAACTTAAACAACTCGTAAGCCTTGTTTGCCGTTTTCAGAAAACGATCGAATGTTACTGGTTTCAATAAAAAATCGAGAGCATTCAGATTAAAGCCCTCAACAGCAAGACCTGGATTTTGCGAAATAAACACGAAAAACGGACGATTATCAAGGCTTTTAATAAAATCAACTCCTGAAACCCGTGGCAATTCTGTATCCACAAAAATAATATCAATTGTTTGTGACTGTAAGATTTCGTATGCATCAAAAACCGAAGAGCAATAGGATACCAAATTGAAATAAGGGACCATATTTAAGTATTCTTTAATATGGCTTTGACTATTTGGTTTCTCAATTAATATACAATTCATGTGCTAATGGTTTTTACTTTTCAGTATTTTTTTTGCAATTTTAGTTAGTTTATTTGAATTTTAAACGCACTTACAGACAAAATACAATTTTCGGTACTTAAAAAACCATAATATGCCATAAAAGGTGTTAAAGTTGCGTGTAAATTAATCAGCCGAGCAAATAAAATACAAGTACGACCAAAAAAAGCTCCGTCTCAACAGACCGGAGCTTTTACCAAATTCAATAGTTATCTATGCGAAAGATTTCTATTTATAACTTTAATACCGTTAGAAATTAATTTACCATTCCTTTGAGCTAATATTTATTCGTTAAGGTTTAAGGTTTCTACTTCGAACCACATTTTGAACGAGCTCGATGACGATGATGAAGGCCTTCCGCCCATGCCACTGCCGCTCATACCGCCGCCGCCCATGCCTCCGCGCATACCGCCACCCATGCCGCTCATACCGCCGCTCATACCGCCGCCCATGCCACCGCCAGGACCTCCTGACATGCCGCCCGACATTCCGCCTGAGCTTGCTGATGAAGAACTGGTTTCGAGACCCATTGAGAAGGAATTAGCAGCAGCAAAAGGAATCTCCGAAAGTGGCATTTTCAGTTCCATAACCAATTCACTGTCTTCGTTAGATTTGAAGTCAACCGTAATTTCATATTGATGAATATCGCGGTAAAAAACAAAATCCTCGTCATTGACACTCCATGTTACTTTTTTTAATTCCTTATTAATTATAGAAGAAATATCTCCCATCCGTCCGGGACCTTGCATCGAAGAAGATGAACCTCCTGATTGCATTCCGGACATTCCTTGCCCTTGTCCTTGCCGTTGTCTTTGTCCTTGCGAGTCTTCAGACTTTTCAATTTTCAAACTATAATTTTTCTTCTTTTTACATTTCGGATCGAAATAAATAGTTAGCCCGTTCCGCATAATTGCTTCTGAATTTTCTTCTTTGTGAAAAATAGCCTTGAAATAGAAACTATTTTGGTCAGCAGCCATTCCAAAGTGAATATTATTCTTATCGTATTTATCCGTTACGATACTTTCAAAGATATCTTCCTCACCTAGTGCTAACTTATCGCTTTTATATACAGGCAGTTTGGCGCACGACGACATTAATGTAACCAACACTCCAAAAACCAATACAGGTGCCAGTCTTCTTGCAGAACATTTTATTTGCATATTGTTTTATTTTTAATGTATAATTTTATTCACTATCGATATGAGTGCTACGATTCAATTTCTCACCCTTAGAAATCAAGCTTAATAGTATTGTGTCAATACAGATAAGAAACATTTCACCCTACCATAAGAATCATTGTTAAACCAACGTTTAAGAAATTTTAAGATTCTAATTTTTTTTGAGAATATATTGGAAGAAAAAAACGGAGCTTAAAAACTTATCACCCCCTAAAAACTAAAGTTTACAAAAAAGTTAAATGTTAAATCTTGTGCTTGAACAAGAATGGTTTCGTCAAATGTCCTTCTTTGAAGATTGAATCTACGTACATAAGCATCAAGATAATTATCTGTATTCAAGGCATTTAGTACCGAAAATCCAGGTTTAATATTCACCTTATTTATATTGAAGTTATAGTTTACCGAAAGGTCGACGCGGAAATAATCTGGCAAACGTTCATATTTCCTAGATATACTATTTTCACTATACTTTGTTGATGTTGAAATATACGGATGCCCTGTGTTGTAAATTGTTAAAGTAGAAAAATTCCAATTCTTATAAGAATAAATATTAGTCCATTTTAATTCGTGAGTTTGGTCGTAAGTAGCAGGAATATTGTCTCCGTTGTTTATTTCCTTAAAGCTTTGTGTCGATCTGCTAATTGAATAAGCCAGCCAACTAGTGAAATTATTGTTTGAATATTTGAGCATAAAATCGATACCACAAGCAAGGCCTTCGCCCGATATAAAATTACCTTTTACAGAGGTATCATCACCTTCAGAATAAATAAGGTATTCCTGTAAGCCATTAATAATCTTATAATAAGCTTCCATGTCAAAAAAAAGATGACGGGTTTCAAAACTGGTTCCAATTATAAAATGGCTGGAAGAAACCACCGACTTATCTGTGTCATCAGCGAGTACCCAGAAATCGCGGTTATAACCATAAGTTTCGTCCGATTCGGGTTTACTTAGAAACTGGTAATAGTTACCAGCAGCCATTTTCAACAAAAAGCGAGACGATAGTTTATAATTGGCAGCGAGCCTGGGTTCGAAATATATCTTTTTCGTTTCATCGTAATAATTTAACCGAAAGCCAGGTTTCAACACAATGTTCTTCGTAAGATTTATCTGATCCTGAAAATAGACTGCATATAATATGGCAGAACTGTACAAGTTGTTAAGTATATAATTATCATCAGTTTCTTTGTAAAACTTATATGCCATATACTTTGCCGCCAAGCCAAATTCAAGCCGATTTGTCGGGTTTAAAAAGTATGTGTTTTGAGACGATATAAAATAATCAACCAAATCGTTTTCCTCGTTATTTGATCGGGTTTCCTCAACAAGAGACACAATAGTATCGGCTTCATCGTAAAAAGTGGTATGGTTGTAGTAATTATTATAATAGCCAGAATGACCAAATTGAAATTTGGTAAAGTATTTTGTCCCATATTGTTTTTTCCACGAAACACCTACTCCGTAATTGCCCCAGTCATTTGTGTCTTCAGTATCGGCAGTAATATTGTTGGATTCGGACATACTGGAACTGTTTAGGTCATCTTTGGCACCATATAGACTAAACGAAATGTTCTCATTTTCGTTTAAGTTCCAGGTAAGTTTGGTATTGAAATCACCAAAATAAAATATGGGGTCAATAACATTGTCAACTCCTTCTTGTGAACGGCCTTGAGCAATTTTATTGGTTAGAATAGCATCTGTAAGCCAACTCGAATAGACATCGGAATAGGATCTTCGGGCCGCTGTAACAAGCGTAAGTTTTTTTGAAACAGGAATTTCGGCAGTTAAATTTCCACTAATTAAATTAATGCCTCCGTAAACCTCGGTTTTAGATTGGTTCCCCGATTTTCCGGTAATATCGATTATACCGGAAACCTTTTCTCCGTAGCGAGCATCGAAACCTCCTCTGTAAACCTGAATATCTTTAATAACATTAGGATTTATGGCTGAAAACACACCGAAAAAATGGTCGAGATTATACAAGGTAAAACCGTCGAATATTACCAGGTTTTGATCGGCAGAACTTCCTCTTATGTTTAATTGTGAAGAATTTTCCTGAGCGCTGATTCCGGGCAACAACTGCAAGGATCTAAAGACATCGGTTTCCCCATAATTGGGTAGGTCGGTAAATCGTCGCGGATTAAAGGTAAAATGTCCGGCTTCATCGCTAATTCGTAGCATTTCGAGGTTATTCCCTTCAACATTTATTGCATGTATATGCTTCGATTTTTGTTGCAATCCAATCATTAATATTTCCTCCATTCGAGTAATATCAATTATGGTGTCGAAGGTTTGATAGCCAAGGTATTTTACTTGAAAATAAGACTGTTCAATATTGTTAACCTTGGCACTAAAAGTACCGTCAACAGTTGCCGGTAAAGATTGATTGTTATCCCATATATAAACCGAAGCATAAGGCAATCGTTCTCCTGTTGCTTTATCATAAATAATCCCGGAGATTTGCTTTTTCGCTTTTCGGTTTCGTTGAGAATTTGGCGAAGCTTTTACAATTAGCCAGGTTTCGTATTTATATCCTGTAATGTAGTCAGTCCCTTCAAGCACCGAAGCAAGAATTTCTTCAATCTTCTCAGATTCAATAGTTTTCGAAACCATGAATTTCTCGAGACTTCCGGCATCAAAAGCAATTCTTATGTTCGCTTTTAGTTTTACCTGAAGCAGCGCTTCAGAAACGGGAGTATTATCGAATTCAAACTTAAAGGACTGGGTTTTACCAGTATAAGAAAAAAACAAGAAAATAACAATCAAGCATACCAATAGATGTACTTTATTTTTCGGATACGCTAATTTTCCCTTGCTTAATATCATAACTCAACTCCATAGGAATACAGACTATGTCCAGTGCTTCATTCAAATCTTTATTTGAAAAATCGATAGTCGCTTTACGATTAGGATCTCCTTTAAACTGAATAGAAACATCGAACTGTCTTTCTAATTCGTCAAAAATAGCTTCGAGTTTTGTATCTTCAAAATGAAAAATGCCTTCTTTCCATAAAATTGTATTTTCAATCGTTTCTGATTTTGACTTAATCAGATTAGAATCATCTAATTTTACCCACTCTCCCGGGGTTATTATTTGTTCGCGATTTTTAGTAGAAACCCTTACTTTACCGCTAATACAGCTCACCCAAAATTCATCATTTCTCGAAAAAACATTGAGCTGTGTGCCTAAAATTTCGACACGACCATTCTTTGTTTCAATAATAAATTTATTTCCTTTTTTAACATTAAAATAAGCTTCGCCTTTTAAAGTCAGGTATCTCTTTTTTGCAAATTCTTTCTTATCCCACTTTAATTTAGAGGCGGCATTTAGCACAACTTCAGTACCATCGGGTAAAACAACTTCTGCATTTTCGGCATACACGGTTTTTACCTGCTGCGCCGAAAGCATGGAGGGAACAATTTTAACGGCGAAAAGAAGAATAAAAATTGCAGCAGCAGCCTGAAGATAGCGCTTCAGACGCAGCGTACGAACAGGCCTTTCCATCTCCATATTTTTAAGGAGCGCCTCCAAAACTTCTTTTTGCGGTTTTCCTGCCGGCGGAACCAAACCACTTGCCATTTTTAGGATCTTCTCCTCTGAATTCATTCTTTCGAATTCTTCCGGCTTTAAGTCATATTTGGTATAATTTTGCATCCTTTTTTATTAGATTTTGTGTTCTATTGTTTTTTTCAACTCTCCTAAAGCATTTTTCATGCGTTTTTCAACAGCCTTTACGCTTATTTCAAGATTCGTGGCTATCTGGTTGTATGTCAACCCATCAATCCGATTCATCAGAAAAACAGTTCTTTGTTTTTCGTTTAAACCTCCAATAGCTTTTTGTAGCTTATTATTAAACTCTTTAACTTCCATTTCAAATTCCGGCGAAACGGTATTTGCATTGTGTTGGTAATTATTAGCAAATTCAAATACAATTTGTTGATGTTCGAACTTGTTTTTGCACAAATTACTTGCAATTGTATATAGCAAAGACTTGACAGTTTCAGGCCTGATTTCACTTCGTTTTTCCCAGACCTTGGCAAATGAGTCCTGTGCTATATCACCGGCCAACTCTACATCACCCGTTTTATAATATACATAATTCTTTATTGGCTGATACATTTGATTGAACAACTCAATAAAATCTTTCTTCTCTAATCCTCGCATAGAAACAGTTTTCAAGAAAACGATTCAATTTAACCAATTTTCAATTATTATACAGTTATCTGGTAGTTTACCCTACCAATTATAAGAGCGTCAGAAAATAAAAAATGAGCGCTAAAAAGACACTTAATTTTTGCATATCTTTTTCATAATCAGTTTTAAAACCTTCTCCAAAAACAATGACAACAAAAACAATCTATCAGTGTCGCAACTTCCTGATAATAACAATATTGACGACCAAACACACCACGTTATTCCATCGGGACCTGGCGCAGATCTTACCCAATAACTTAATAGCCCAAATCCGACCTTAAATCTTGATATTATTATATTAAATCGCTCCCGGATTAATACCTTCTTCAGTGTGCTTTTCGATTTTTCCAACGCACAGCTATATCACCTCACATTTTACTATAAACAGCGATTGTGTCAAGCTGCATTTAAAGGCACAAAATCGACAAATAAAACATTTTTTTAGACGAGCATCATAAAATCATCCATTTTTACGGGCTTTATCCCAAAATTATCGACCAAGCCATAAAATCATGGTTTATTCCTAAAAATGAGTTAAAGTTTATAATGAATATATCTTTTCTCTGGCCATTCGAAATGAGAAACAATTGAATTTTACCCTTCAATTTTCCGATTCACTACCTTTAATACAGCAGCCTCTTTTTCTTTTGCTGATCGTAATAGCTCTTCAGCTTTTGTCAACGCAACTGCTAAAAAATCAGCATCGTCGAACCCAACAGCATTAATTTTCACATTCAGATATGCACCTTCCACCGCTGTTCTTGCACAAAGGGCACCAACTCCTGCGTCCGACACAGAGTTTGGGTTGCCAAACTCCGCCATAGCCAGCATCACTTCCATTGAATCGTGTGCCAGTTGCATCACTTTTAATGGCACCTCAATCGCATTTTTTGTAGCATTATGAATTGCTTGTTTTCGCTTTGATTTTTCTTTTTCGTTACCCTTGGGCAAACCATAAGCTGTCATTATTTCATTAAATGCATAAGTATCTTCATCCACGCAGTTCAACAAAGCGGTGTGGTACATTTTCCCTTTCTCAGCCCAGCTGGAAAATTCTTCCCATCGCTCGTCCCAGCCGCGTTTGTGAGCCGAAAGGTTGCCAACCATTGTTCCAAGAGCCGCTCCCATGGAACCCACAAAAGCAGAAATAGAGCCTCCTCCCGGGGCCGGTGATTCCGATGCTGTTTCATCTTTAAATTCAGTCAAAGTCATATCAATAAGCTTCTTCTCCGACTTATCCTGAATCACATATTCAATAATCTTTTTTTGTGGGTCGAATGGAGCCAGCTCGTCCAATCCAAGCGATTTAATGGCAATTTTTATAATCTCCTCATCTGAAATTCCGGTGGAGCGCTGTTGCTTGCGCAGGAAATATTTCCCTGCATCCAACATCGCCTGCAACGGAATTAATCCTACCAATTCGGAACCGGTAACGCGAATTCCACGTTCCCTTGCTTTTCTTCTCACCTCGTCAAAAGCAATGTGAACCGGGGTAACCGTAATATCTGTCAGATTAATTGAAATTTGTGCAATTCCGTATTCTTCGATATACCAACCAATGGCACGTGTTTTTTTCAGACTTCCAGGAATACGTACAGGTTGTCCATTATCATCCATTATAATCTTCCCGCTTACCGGATTTCCCTCACGTTTTACTCGTCCAGATTCACGAATATCGAAGGCAATAGCATTGGCTCGCCTGACTGAAGTAGTGTTTAGATTCACATTGTAAGCCACCAAAAAGTTACGGGCTCCAATGGCTGTGGCTCCCGTTCGTTCCACGCGCTCAGTCCAACTATTCGGACCAAAATCAGGGTTCCACCGCTCGGTAGTTATGCGTTCTTTTAAGGCTTCGTATTCTCCCGAACGACAATTAGCCAGACTTCGACGTTCTTCGTTAAAAGCTGCAAATTCGTAACAATAATTAGGGATTGACAACTCCTCTCCTACCCGTTTAGCCAGTTTTCGTGCGTATTCCACAACTTCATCCATGGTTACGTTTGCAATGGGTACCAGCGGACAAACATCGGTAGCACCAAACCGAGGATGCTCACCAAAGTGTTTACGCATGTCGATAAGCTCTGCAGCCCGCTTAATTCCGAGAAAAGCCGCTTCAATTACATCATCAGGATGTCCAACAAAAGTGACCACGGTACGGTTGGTAGCTTTACCTGGATCTACATCAAGCAAGCTAATTTCTGCCACACTTTCAATGGCATTCGTAATCTCTTTAATTATGTTTAAGTTTCTTCCTTCAGAGAAATTGGGTACGCATTCTATAATTTTTTTCATCGTATTAAAAATGTTTGTTTCCTAAGGTATAAGATTGAACTCGCATGTTTTTAAAAAATCGCCTATGTGTGAAAAATTCTCTCGTGCTCGTTTCATCCTATTATCTGTAACTGTTTTATATTCCCATTTTATGCTTCAAAATATGTATCGCAAGTCCGAAAACCGAACACCTAAGTTTTACTCAACGGACTTAAAATTTTGTCGTTTCCAAGGCCTCAAAAAACTAAATTTTGAAGAAACTGCGCAATAACACTTCCTACGAATAACAATATATTTAAGACGAATGTAAAAATATAGTAGTATTTAGAGAATGATTTATTACATGAATAAAAAACCAATTTCATTTAGTAGTAGTTTCAGCAATACATCACGCTGCATATTGTGGGACTGGGCAAAGTCAAGGGCTAAAAGGTCTGTACCTCTCCGTTTAAGATTACTGTTTCAATCAAGTTAGAACCATAAGCATAAGGCAAGTATTCAATGCCTGGCATTTCAGTTGTAATAAAAAGGTTAGCCAGTTTTCCGCGTGAAATGCTACCGCATTTGTAGCTAATTCCCATGGCATAAGCTGAGTTTAGAGTTGTGGCATTAATTACTTCTTCGGGTAGCATTTTATATTTAATACATCCCATAGCCGAAATCAAACTCATGTTACCGCTTGGCGATGAGCCCGGATTAAAATCAGATGCCAAGGCTACCGGCAAACCGGCATCAATCATTTCGCGCACCGGCGAAAGTTTCATTCCAAGAAAAAAAGCGGATCCCGGCAAAACGGTTGGCATGGTTTCCGAATTTTTAAGCGCGTCTATTTCATCTTTGCCCACGAACTCGAGGTGATCTACCGAAAGGGCATTGTATTTTACTCCGGCTTGAATTCCCCCGGAAAATCCCAACTCGTTGGCGTGTATTTTAGGACGCAGTCCGTGTTTCATACCGGCCATCAGAATGCGTTCGGTGTCTTCAACCGAGAAAAAACCCTCATCACAAAATACATCAATATAGTCGGCCAACTCTTCGGCAGCCACCTGTGGAATCATTTCGTTGATAACGATATCGACATACTTCGAAGGATTGTGTTTATATTCAAGCGGAATGGCATGAGCGCCTAAAAAGGTAGAACGCACACATATTGGAGTCGTTTCTTTTATCCAGCGAATTACCCGAAGCATTTTTAACTCGTCATCTGTATTCAGCCCATAACCACTTTTTATTTCAACAGCGCCAGTTCCCATTTTTATTATCTCAATCACACGCTCCATAGCTCGGTTATATAGCTCTTCTTTAGATGTTTCGTGTAACAATTTCGCAGTATTTAAAATACCCCCCCCACGCCGGGCAATCTCTTCGTACGACAAACCTTTAATCCTATCAATAAATTCCTTATCGCGCGGAGCCGGATAAACCAGATGAGTATGAGAATCGCAGAAACTCGGGTAAACCAAACGATTCGAGCAATCGATTTCAATCAACAAATCATCATCGCAATACACATCCTTAAGTTGATCCATGGTTCCATATGATTCTATAATCTCATCACGAATAATTAAAAAAGCATTTTTCAAGGTATGCACTTTACTCATCTCGTGGCCAGCTCTGAATGAAAACGGATTATCCTCAACCTGCACAAGCTCTTTTATATTTTCCAGAAGTAGTTTCATAAAAATAATTTTAGCCGGAATCCGGAAATCCGGAGTCTAAAATAAAACTCAGGAACCATACATATTTCGTTGTTCCGGCGTTTATTTCAATCAAGAACACCAATAAAAAGGTACGAAATTGATTTTAGAAATCAACTTTTTGTGAAACTATTTTCAATCGACTGGAATTTGAATCTTTGTAAATGCCCGCTCAGAAGGGCTGTGCTTAACAGAAAATGGGGAACTGCTTAACATTGGTACTACTTTCTAATTCTAATGATGAATTTAACAATTCTGACAAATCTCATTTTTTCAACCATTGTTTGTCTTCTTTAATTTCTTACTCTGCCTTAGAGATCAGATTTCAGGAAATTGCTTTCCAAATTAAATTCAAGGCTAAAACCTCTCTTTTAGTGGTTAATCGTTGCGTTTCTATCCTAACGATTCTCAGTTAAGAGCTAAAAACAAAAAAAGCCCGCCAAAGCGAGCTTAAAATGTTTTTATGTTTTCCGGTTTATTCGTCAATTGAGATTGCTTCAACCGGGCAAACTTCTGCACAAGAACCGCAGTCAGTACAAAGTTCGGGATCAATTTTATAGATATCACCTTCCGCAATTGCGTCAACAGGACATTCGTCGATACAAGTACCGCATGCTATACATTCGTCTGAAATTTTGTATGCCATAACAATGTTTTTTTAAATTTAACTTTAACTTTTTAGCAAATGTACAAAGTTTGATAAAAAATCAAAGTTCATAATTCACTAAATTCTAATGTTTTACCAAAAACAATGATAAAACACTTAAAATGAGCTACTTATAATCACATCAACTATTAATATTCAATTAATCTACTTTTTGCTATTTTTGCTAACAAAATTAAACAATTACAATGAAATTAGACTGGTTACTACAATTCAATCCGGTGCTACTTGCCTTGTTTGCCGCACTGTTTACATGGGCATTAACAGCACTGGGTGCCGCAATGGTATTTTTCTTCAAACAAATAAATCAGAAAATACTAAACTCTATGCTGGGTTTTGCTGCAGGAGTAATGATTGCCGCCAGTTTCTGGTCACTCTTAAAACCCGCAATCGAAATGACCGAAAGCAGAGGAGGCATCCCATGGCTTCCGGCGGTACTCGGATTTTTAGCAGGGGGAGCATTTTTATTAATCATCGACAATATTCTACCACACTTACACTTAGGCTTAAAAATTGAAAAGGCAGAAGGTATAAAAACTTCCTGGAAAAGAAGCATTTTACTGGTTCTTGCCATTACTCTCCATAATATTCCCGAAGGATTAGCAGTTGGTGTTGCCTTTGGAGCACTTGCCAGCACCCCCGATGCCGGAGCACTTGCCGGAGCTGTTGCGCTTGCCATGGGAATTGGATTACAAAATTTCCCGGAAGGCGCTGCTGTTTCAATCCCACTTCGCCGCGAAGGTTTTTCGAGGCTAAAAGCATTTAATTACGGACAACTATCGGGTATCGTTGAGCCAATAGCTGCAGTAATTGGCGCATATTTGGTTTTGATAATGACCCCTATTCTCCCTTATGCCCTTTCGTTTGCAGCAGGTGCAATGATTTTTGTTGTTGTTGAAGAACTCATTCCTGAATCGCAAACCGGTAACGAAACTGACTTTTCAACCATTGGAGCAATGCTTGGTTTTGCTACAATGATGTTACTTGACGTTGCTCTTGGTTAAAATTTAGTAACCCGCATTTAATCTAATAATTTGTTCTGAAAGAATAGCTTTATCGAAAAATTTTTCGTGGGCAAAGTTTAGGTATTTGAGTATTTTAAAAGCATTAAACTTCTGAAAAAAACGGGTTTGAAAAGAATTCAAATTTGAGCAATTCTTGTTTAAATCTGCCAAATCATCCCAAAAATTATCGTATTGAATAAAAGAGGAAATTGAGTCTGGTAATTGTTTCAAGGTTTTATTGAACTGAGCAGCATCGATTTTAAAAAACGAATTTTTAAAGCTGAATAGCTTTTGTAAATCAATAAAAGCTTGAAAATTATACGTGTGGGTCAGGTCCTCTTCGCCATTCATCCATTTTTGCAGAATAGGCCCTGTACCAAAAGGCACGCGATTGGAAAGCCTTGCCGAGGGATAAACCTTTGTAGTTTCAATCTCTCCAACAGTACCCATCTGCACCAGGTTTTGCAGGAAATAAAAATCTTCTCCTGCCTGACGTCTATTCATGCCTCCACGTTTCACATAAGCCAGTGCGGTAACTGCAAAAGCGGAACCAATGGTGAACATAGAATATGGATATCCTGTAAAGTCGAGTGCCTTTTTGTAGTAATTTAGGTATTTCTCGTAAAGCTGAATACCTTCCAGCTGTCGTTTATCCAGCCCTTGCTTTTGGTGTTCGAAAGCAATAGTCGCTCCAATATCTTTTGAATTCTTTATAAAATACTTTTCAATTTCTACTAAATAATTTGGTGCAACCAATGTGTCGGCATCTAACGAAACGATAATTCCACCTGGCTTTTCAATTAGGCTAAAGCGACGAACGGCTTCGTCCATTCCCTTTTTGCGGGCCAGGCCTGCCCCAGCCCACTTTTTTTTCAAGTTAAGTGGACCAACAGCAAAAAAACGAAATCCATCCCTACTGTGGCTCTTAATCCAATTTTCAAGGTCAATTTTCGAGTTTATATTGTAGGCCTTAATTTCTTCTGAAGCAATTTCGGAATGATTAATTAAAACAATAACCTCAACCTTTACAGAGGGAATTGTACAAGCATACACTGATTCGAGTGTTTTCCGAATATCTGGTTCACGAAAGCATGGAATAACAATAATAATCCCAACATCTTTTCCGGGAACCTCTTCGATTAGAGCCTCGTTCTTGCTTTTTTGAAGATATTTTTCGGCGAACATGTTTACAAAGCTAAAAATAAAGCCAAAAAAAATCCGGGCAGTACCCGGATTTAATATCTGTAAAATCTATTTCTTATTCAGTTTTTGTTGCGTCGTATCTATCGTTCAAGGCTTTAAGTACATCGCCTGTTATATTATGAGCTTCATTACCAATCAGTATATTTGCTCCATTAAAAATGTAATCGTACCCCGCCTCTTTATTGTATTCTTTCAGATAAGCCATAATATTGTCCAAAATCTCTTTGTTATTATCCTGCTGAATTCCAGCCAATTTTGTTGACAATTCCTGATCGAGCTTAACAATCTCTTGTTCTTTTCCTACCAAACGGTCGCGCTCCTGAACTGCTCGTTGTTCAGTTAAGAAACCACCACGTTGCAATTTTTCCTGAAAGGCAGCAGCTTCTTTTTCAAAAGTCTGACGTTTTGAACCATATTCCGAAGTATAAGCCTCTTGTTTTTTTGTGAATTCGTCGTGTAAATCCTGCGATAGGTTATAGTTCAAAATCACTGAATCGGCCTTAATATAAGCTATATTTAAGCCTCCCTCCGTATTAGCAACATGTTCAATCTTTTCACTACTATCACTATCCCCGGTAAAATGCAATACATACAAAACAGCTACGGCCACAAAAAGCACTACACTAACAATTAAAGATGTTCCTTTCATTTCTTATAAATTTTTACATCAACAAATTTCGGCGAACTACTATGCTAACGATAGAGCTCTCATCCTAAACTTTTGGTTTATTATTTTAATCCCGACAAAGATAATTTTTTAGTTGAAATGCGAAACTTCATTTTAATACTTTTTTCATCTGTTTAAGAATCAATAACTTCCGAATATACCTGTATAAAATCATGGTTAATGGCTGATAAACATCATTGAAAATAGCTTAAAACAAGTGCTAATTTTACGTCAAACATAAAAATTTTCACATTAAACTTAAAATGTTGAATAAACTAATCGCAAATATTTTGCCTTACATGCCAAAGAAACTGGTTTGGGTATTTTCCAAAAGGTACATTGCAGGCGAAACCATAGAAGAAGGAATACTGGCTTCGAAACTGTTAAATGAAAAAGGAATTGAGGTTACCATTGATTTGCTTGGTGAATTTATAAAAACCATTGAAGAAGCAGAAGAAAATAAAAACCAGTATCTGGAAATAATAAACCGGTTTACCTCGGATAAAATAAAAGGGAATTTTTCGTTGAAACCTACCATGTTTGGACTATTAATCGATAAGGAGATTTGTTTCTCCTACATTCGCGAAATTGTTCAACTGGCAGCACAAAAAAGTACTTTCATTCGGATTGATATGGAAGATTCGCAGTGTGTAGATATGGAAATTGATTTATTCCGCCGCTTACGCAGCGAATATCCAAAACATGTTGGCTTGGTTCTTCAAGCATATTTACGCCGTACCAAAAGCGACTTAGAAACTCTGAGCGATCTGAATTCGACCACCAATCCCATTAGTTTCAGACTTTGCAAAGGTATTTATGTTGAACCCGAAAGAATTGCGTATAAAGGATACGACGAAATACGTCAGCATTATTTAGATGACCTGAAATACATGTTTGAGCACAAAATGTACGTTGGTATAGCTACACACGATAGTTACTTGGTTGAAGAAGCTTTAAAAATGATAGAGGTATTAGACATTCCGAAGAATATGTACGAATTCCAGATGCTTTATGGAGTAACACCTGGTTTACGCCAGTCAATTGTTGACAAAGGGCACCTGATGCGCGTATATGTACCATACGGAAAACAATGGTTTAGCTATTCAACCAGGCGCTTAAAAGAAAATCCGAAAATGGCTCAGGAAATAATTAAAGCACTTTTTATAAGAGGATAAATATTAGCATTTAGAACTATAATTTGCAAAATATGAAATTCGAAATCATTTATTTGTTAAGGCGTAGTTCTAAATAAAATTGGTTTAACACTACCACATAAGCCGCCGGCAGTTCTCCGTCTGCCCTGTGTTTTCAATCGGTCGAATACCCGGTTCTGCCCCAAAAAAGAAAAAATGGTGATACAAATTTCAGGATTGATTATCGTCGCATATTTTAAGGGTGGTGCATCTTTGTATTCAATGCAAGTGGGGTCAAATCAATCCAGTTGTTTTTCTTTCTTCAAAAACATTCACACTAGAACTAAACCTCCGTTAACTCAGCTTATTAATTCATAAATTATCGTTATAGTATTTTTTTCGATCGATGAATATTTAAAACAGAAAAAAAGGACAAAGATGAAACTAACAAGAAGAATTGCTGACCAAACGTTACCACTAGAAAGTATAGTTTCACTTTAACCTTTTCAAGAAAAACGAGGCTTGTTTATTTGTATTGCACAAGGAGCCATTAATAAATGTTAAAAAGAAATTCGACCTAAAAAAAACATCCACGATGCGTTGTTCTCGTAAAATTATTTTAGCTTTGTAGAACAGAACAGAACAGAAACTGTTCTGACTACCAAAAAAAAAGAATGAGTAAATTTAAATTTTCTGTTGACGAGAACTCAAGCATATTAAAATTTCAGCAATTGGTTGATGCGATTATCGATTCCATCAGTCAAAACCAATTAAAACAAGGCGAAATGCTTCCGTCAGTTAACCAGATAATGAAAGAATGCCAGCTTTCTCGCGATACGGTTTTTAAAGCATATGCAGAATTAAAAAAACGAGGAGTTGTAGAATCTGTCCCAAATCGTGGATATTTCGTTACAAAAAAAATTACAAAAGTATTTCTCTTTCTCGATACGTTTAAGGCCTATAAAGAGGTTTTGTACCACTCTTTTTTAAGGCATTTACCCAAAGGAAACAGTGTTGATTTACACTTTCACCATTATAACATTGGCATGTTTGAAAAAGTTATTTCGGAAAGCATTGGGAAGTACAGTAAATACATTGTAATGAATTTCGACCACCCAAGAGTACCCGAAATAATTAATAAAATACCGAAGGAACAATTATTGGTTATCGACTGGAAAATAAATGCTACTGAAGAACAATCAGTGGTTTACCAGGACTTCGGCGAAGCCGTATACGATTGTTTAAGCCAAAATACGGAAGCAATAAAAAGATATAAAAAATTCACCTTGTTATATCCGTCATTTACCTATCATCCGAAAGAAACGGTTGAGCAATTTAAACGATTCTGCATAGACTATAATATAACGCATGAAGTAGTATTCGAATACAATAAATTTGCCATTAAGCGAGGAGGTCTTTATTTTCTGGTGAGCGACCGAACGCTTGCCAATTTTCTTGACCAATGTGCAGAAAAAGGCTATGAACCCGGGAAAGAAGTAGGCGTAATTTCATATAACGATACCCCAATGAAAAAATATGTAAAAAATGGTATTACAGTCATTTCAACTGATTTTGAGCTTATGGGACAAAAAGCTGCAGAATTTGTTTCGAAAGGAAAACCCCTGAAATTTGAGGTACCTACCCAATTAAAATGGCGTTCGTCGCTTTAATGTGTTCTTAAACATTTTTTGGAATTTTGAAACACCATGATTTGCACATAAATTTGCAACCGTACCAGAACAGAACAGCCTGATACAATTAATTACATCAAATAAAAAAACATCATGCATTTATTAGGAATCGACATAGGAAGTTCATCAGTAAAAGTTTCGCTTATAAACGGAGAAACGGGGAATTTAGTTGCTTCTTCGTTCTACCCAAAGCAAGAAATGAAAATTACGGCTCACAAAGCCGGATGGGCTGAACAGGCTCCAGAGTTATGGTGGGAAAACCTAAAACTGGCGTTGGCTGATGTACTGGATGAAACAAAAGTTGACAAAGAAAGCATTGTATCGATTGGTATTTCGTACCAAATGCATGGTTTGGTTATGGTTGATAAAAACCTGGATGTTATCCGCCCCTCTATTATTTGGTGCGATAGCCGTGCCGCAGCTTATGGCGACAAAGCTTTCGACGAGATTGGCGGACAACGCTGTTTAACCAACCTGCTAAATTCGCCCGGTAACTTCACTGCCTCGAAATTAAAATGGGTAAAAGAAAATGAGCCTGAGTTATTTGCAAAGGTTTATAAAATAATGCTTCCGGGCGATTACATTGCCATGAAACTTAGCGGAGAAGTGCAAACAACAGTAAGCGGCCTTTCGGAGGGAATTATGTGGAATTTTAAAGAAAATTCGCTGGCTAACCTGCTTTTCGAAAACTATGGTTTCTCGGCGGATGTTGTGCCTGAAATTGTTCCAACCTTTGCAGTACAGGGGCAGGTTTCGGAAAAAGCCGCAGCAGAACTTGGCCTTTCTACAAAAACAAAAATAAGTTATCGCGCAGGCGACCAGCCCAATAACGCACTCTCGCTAAATGTGTTAAATCCAGGAGAAATTGCAACTACTGCCGGCACTTCGGGAGTTGTATACGGGGTTAGCAACGAAATTAAATACGACCCACAATCGCGGGTAAATACATTTGCACACGTAAACCACACAGCCGACACTGCAAGATTGGGTGTGTTACTTTGTATTAACGGAACCGGAATTTTAAATGCCTGGCTTAAACGTATGGTGGGCGAAAACCTATCGTACGAACAAATGAACGACCTGGCATCGAAGGTTGCAATTGGTTCTAACGGTGTATCTATTCTACCTTTTGGAAATGGAGCTGAGCGTGTATTAAACAATAAAAACATTGGCTCGCAACTAAATGGAATTAATTTTAACATTCATGGGAAAGGACATTTGCTGAGAGCCGCCCAGGAAGGAATAGTATTCTCGTTTAACTACGGAATGGAAATTATGCAAAGTATTGGCATTAACGCATCGGTTATCCGCGCGGGCAAAGCAAATATGTTCCTCTCTCCTATTTTCAGAAATACTTTAGCCGGCATTTCGGGTGCTACAATTGAATTATACAATACCGATGGTTCGGTAGGAGCTGCACGTGGTGCAGGTGTTGGTGCAGGATATTACAAATCGTTTAACGAAGCTTTCACTAACCTGAAAAAGCTGGAAGTAATTGAACCGGATACAACAAAAGAGGAACAGTATAAGGATGCGTACAACAAGTGGAAAATTGAGCTTGAAAAAGCATTAAAATAAAAGGACGATAATTTTTGCTCGGCTCCGGCCAGGGATTGAAACGACAGCTTGCCGAAGTTGAGACGTGGTTGGACAGCCAGTGACAGGCGACCAAAGGAAGCCCCGGCAATGGCTTGTAAAACCCCGACGAAACAAGGGAACTAAAGTGAAAAGCCCGTTAAGGCCGCCTAAAAAAAATTAGAAAGAGAAAGAGACCAAATAAAATTTATAAGCAATAAAAAATAAAAAAAATGGAAGTTTTAAAAGGAAACAAAGAGTATTTTAAGGGAATCGACAAAATTAAATTCGAAGGCCCAGATTCAAGAAATCCACTGGCGTTTAAATGGTACGACGAAAATCGTGTTGTTGGCGGAAAAACCATGAAAGACCACCTTCGTTTTGCAGTAGCCTACTGGCACACTTTCTGCGGAACTGGCGAAGATCCTTTTGGACCAGGAACGCAGATTTTTCCCTGGGTAGGAGCAAACGATCCAATGGATGCTGCCAAAGAAAAAATGGATGCTGCTTTTGAATTTATTACAAAAATGGGCATTCCTCATTATTGTTTCCACGATACTGATGTAGTTGGTGGTGGTTCGGTTTTTGAGATTGAAAAGAGAATGGAAAAAATGGTAGAGCTTGCCAAAGAAAAACAAGCTGCTTCGGGCGTAAAACTGCTTTGGGGTACTGCCAATGTATTCTCCGATCCGCGTTACATGAACGGAGCATCTACAAATCCTGACTTTAACGTAGTTGCGAATGCCGCTACACAGGTTAAAAATGCAATTGATGCAACGATTGCGTTAGGTGGTACAAGCTACGTTTTTTGGGGTGGACGCGAAGGTTACATGAGCCTGCACAATACCGATACAAAACGCGAATTGGCACACATGGGAGAATTTCTTAGAATGGCCCGCGACTATGCTCGTAACCAAGGTTTTAAAGGAACTTTCTTAATTGAACCCAAACCAATGGAACCGATGAAACACCAGTACGATGTTGATTCGCAAACTGTTATTGGTTTCTTGAGGGAACAAGGATTAGCTGACGATTTTAAATTAAATATTGAAGTAAACCACGCCACTTTGGCTGGACATACTTTTGCACACGACCTAAGAATGGCTACTGATGCAGGTATGTTGGGTTCGATTGATGCGAACAAAGGTGATTACCAAAACGGTTGGGATACTGACGAATTCCCAACAAGCATTTACGAAACTACGGAGGCAATGTTGGAAATTATCCCTGCCGGTGGTTTTACTGATGGAGGTATTAACTTCGATGCAAAAACACGCCGTAACTCTACCGATTTGGAAGATATTTTTATCGCTCACATTGGTGGTATGGATGTATTTGCGCGTGCTTTGGTTATTGCCGACAAAATTCTGAATGACTCGCAATACCGGGTAATGCGTGCAGCACGTTATGCTTCTTTCGACCAAGGCAAAGGAGCTGATTTTGAAGCCGGTAAACTTACCTTAGAAAACCTACGCGACATTGCCAAGGAAGTTGGCGAGCCTGCACAAATTAGCGGAAAACAAGAACTGGTTGAGCAATTAATTAACTGGTATATTTAAGAAAAATCCGGGGAAGCGAACATTCCTTGTATTGTCTTAATAATCAACAAATAAAACTTATTCAGGCTGCCGGAATTTAACCGGCGGCCTTTGTCAAATTTAAATAATATGAAAGAAAGAAACAATCTGTTTGTTTTTGGGATCACTATGGTTGCCACCATTGGAGGATTACTTTTTGGATATGATACAGCTGTTATATCGGGTGCTGAGAAGTCGGTTCAAGCCTACCTGATTAATGGGCTTGGATTAAGTTCTTTGGTTCATGGTGCAACTATTTCGAGCGCTTTAATTGGCTGTATAATTGGTGGAAGCCTCTCTGGAATTATTGCACTAAAACTTGGTAGAAAAAGAGCTTTATTACTGGCAGCTTTTTTGTTTTTCTTATCTGCCCTGGGCTCGGGATATCCTGAATTTTTGTTTTTCGAGAAGGGCACCCCAACCATGGGCCTCTTGTACATGTTTAATTTTTACCGAATAATTGGAGGTATTGGAGTTGGACTGGCATCGGCAGTTTGCCCGATGTATATTGGCGAAGTTGCCCCTGCAGATATTCGCGGAAGGTTAGTTTCGTTTAACCAATTTGCAATTATTTTTGGAATGCTGGTTGTTTATTTTGTAAACTGGGGAATTGCAAACGGGCAAACCCTGGAATGGATAAACACAATTGGTTGGAGAAAAATGTTTTTGTCGGAAGCCATTCCTGCCGGACTATTTGGACTTTTACTCCTTTTTGTACCTGAAACACCTCGCTATCTTGCGCTAAAAGGAAATAACGACAAAGCCTTAAGCATTCTAGTCAAAATAAATGGACAAAAGCAGGCACAACTTATTTTCAGTGACATTAAAAAATCACTTCAGTCTTCTTCTTCAAAATTATTTGCATACGGAAAAATTGTCATCGTAATTGGAATATTACTTTCTGTTTTTCAGCAATTTGTAGGAATTAACGTCGCACTTTATTATGCACCTCGTATTTTCGAAAGTATGGGAGCCGAAAAAGATGCTTCGATGCTACAAACAGTAGTTATGGGATTGGTAAATGTAGTATTTACTGTAGTAGCCATTGTTACTGTTGATAAGTGGGGACGTAAACCATTGTTAATGGTCGGTTCAATTGGTATGGCAATTGGTATGTTTGCCATTGGCTTATTGGCTTACCTGGAAATTATTGGCATGGGAACATTAGTATTCATTATTATTTATACTGCCTCATTTATGATGTCGTGGGGGCCAATATGCTGGGTTCTTATTTCAGAATTATTTCCCAACAAAATTAGAGGAAGGGCAATTGCAATTGCGGTTGCTGCTCAGTGGGCTGCCAACTATTTTATATCGGCAACTTATCCTGCCATGATGGAATTTAGTAGTGCCGGAACATATTGGTTTTATGGCGCAATGAGTGTACTTTCATTCTTCTTTGTTTGGAAAATGGTTCCTGAAACCAAGGGAAAAACACTGGAAGAGATGGAAGCACTCTGGAAGAAGTAAAATACTCCCTTCATCCTCCTTTGAGGGATGGGGTTTTATGAAAAAGGCACGATTCCAAAATTGGAATCGTGCCTTTTTTTTCTCCTTTCCCCGGGGAGGTCAGGAGGGGTTTTACTTTGGCTCCCAGAAACATCGTTTCGGAGACACAATCTTTTCTTCAGCTTTTAAAACTTTCATCGCTTTATCCACCTCTTTTTTTTCTAAGCCCGAAGCTTCTGCAATTTCTCCGGCCTTCATTGGTTTACCGGCAGCCTGCATGGCTTGCAAAACTTTCTCTGTACTCATTTCAAACTCTTTTATCCGTTAAAACGATCAGCTATCACTTTCCAGTCAACAATTTTCCAAAAATCTTCGATGTAGGCCGGACGCGCATTTTTCTTATCAATATAATAGGCATGCTCCCAAACATCGCAAGTTAATAAAGGCTTCTTCCCATCGCGAATTGGATTTCCGGCGTTGCTGGTTTGAACAATTTCCAAATCACCTTTTTTATCAACTACTAACCAAGCCCAACCCGAACCGAACAAGGTTGCTGCAGCTTTCGCAAAAGCTTCTTTAAACGCGTCGAACGAACCAAATTTTGCATCAATAGCAGCTTTTAATTTGTCTTTAGGTTCACGACAACCATCGGGACTAAACTGCATAAAATAAAAAGTATGGTTCCATACCTGTGCCCCATTATTAAAAATTCCACCTTCGGCTTTTTCAATAATTTCTTCAAGTTTTGCATTTTCAAATTCAGTTCCGGCAATAAGGTTATTTACATTATTTACATAAGCCTGATGATGTTTCCCGTAATGAAATTCAAATGTTTTTTCACTGATAAAAGGTTCCAAAGCATTTACTGCATAAGGAAGCTTTGGTAAACTAAATGCCATAATTTTATAATTAAAGGTTAATAATTTTGTTTGTTTTTTTAAACCAAAGTTACAACGTTTTTTTGGGGAAAAGGATTAATGAATTCTTTAATTTGGAAGGAATTTAAATAAGTGTCACTTTTTTTGACATAACATACTGACCAAACTTTATGAATTTGTTGAATAAAAATTTATGAGTAATTTTAGCCCTTATTTATTTTGTTGGGCTCACAATTCTCAGCTTTGAACTATTATTAAACAGGTAACTTCTTTTATATCTTATCAGTTGTAACCAAACTATCAAATCAATTAGTCCTCATAATAGGAATAAAACACTCATGGATAAAAATAAAGAAATATGCATTGTTGGTAAAGTCTCCGCGAATTTGGCCCGTGACCTGGTTGAAAAAAAAGAATCGGGTCAATGACTTTTATTTTCTTAACTAACACCCTATTCCCCAAAATATTATAAAACCATAAAAACAAGCACTTTTTTTGGACATAAATAATGACACAAAATTACACTATAAAAGTATTGTCCATACACGCTATAAAATACCGGGACAAGATGGAAAAAAAGGAACCAATGCCCCTCGAAAAATTACACAATTCTCTCAATCAAAAAAATATAGTAATTGTATTAACAATCGTTTATTTTATTGTTGGCATCATTGGAATCTATCACCATGAAATGTGGCGCGATGAAATTCGAGCCTGGTTAATCTCTTCCAACAGCAAAAACCTACTTGAACTATCTTATAATGCAAGATATGAAGGACACCCTATTTTATGGCATTCCATTCTTTTTATTGCAACTCAGCTAAATCTCCCAATAATTTCGATGCAGGTCATACATGTTCTCATTGCCACTGCTTCAATATTTCTTATTTTCTGGTACTCTCCTTTTTCTTTGATTGAAAAAACATCTCTGGCATTTGGACACTATCTTTTATACGAATACATGATTATAAGCAGAGCCTATGGCTTAGGCATACTACTTGTATATATTTTGGTTGTTTTGTGTGATAAACCTATTAAAAACCTAATTTACATTTCGGTTGTTTTATTACTACTCTCAAACACAAGCATTTGGGGATTAATTACTGCATTAGGTACTGGTTTTGCAATTTTAATCAACATACTACCACAATTAAAAGAGCATTTTACACAAAAACGAAAATTTTTAATTTTCATTCTTTCAATAATTATTGCCACAAGCGGCTTCATTATTTCCTTTCTGCAAATTCAGCCCGCTCCGGACGTAAGCATGCCTTTTGAATATACTTTTAATTTTAATAAAGAAAGATTAGTTGAAACACTTGCCGTATTTACAAAAGCACATTTGTTAAAAACCACCAATATATACATTGGTGTGCTTATCGCTACAGTAATACTTGTCAGTATCAGAAAAAACTTATTTGCAATCTTATTCTATTTAATTCCTACCATAGGAATAGTTTTATTTCTTTATATCACAGGCAAAAACGACCTGCGCTATTTAGGTATTCTTCCTGTTCTCTTTATCTCATCACTTTGGCTCTATATTAAACCCCGAAACAATACAAATCACTCCCCTGTTCTTACCAGTTTAAAAAGAAGACAACCTTTTACAACTAAACTTGCACTAATTCTCTTTATCTTAATTGCAATTTTACAAGGTATATCAGGAGTAAAGAGATATACTGAAGATCTTTCAAAAAGATATTCCAATATACAAGCCACAGGAGAATTTATAAAAAAAAGAAAGTTGTATAAATATCCCATAGCTGGTGAGATAGATTATTTAACAACACCATTTGTTCTCTATTCAAAAAAACCGGTATATGTTATTGCTCGTGATGAAGATTGTAATTTTGCCATCTTTGACAAAAAACGATTTAAGAACAAACAAAATATTTTTACAAGTCTCGAAAATCACATAAAAAAATACATGAATTTTGAAAAACTAATTTTAATTTCGCAAAGACCTTATTACAATAACCAACAAAATAAAAAACACAGAATTTCAAAAGCGAGAATTTCAAAAAATCTAAAAATTAAATTACTTCGAGATTTTGATCAGGATTGTATCAGACAAGATGAGAAATTCTATGTGTATGAAATTTCGAAAATTAACAAATTGAAAGAATAACAAATTAGATATTTAAGAGGGGTAATGCCTGCTTGTAATGCTTAGTCGACACTGAAAAAGAATATGCAGATATTCCACACACCAGAGTTGAAGAGGTAATAATTTGAGATGATTAGCGTAGAAACCAGACTAGAAAACAACCTATAATAACACAGGTGGTTCTGCGCGTTTCAAAAAAAAAGTAGTAGAGCTATGTTATCGCAATATTATTTAAGCAAAATCTAACCTAAGTAAAACTACTAACCCCTTAAAATATTTTAAGTAAACTTCGTTGATAAATTATGAAAGACATTCAAATCTCATTTTGTAGTTCAATGATAAAATTTAATCATTTCATGAAGAGAACTATTCTGTCCGATTTAATTATACAATTAAGAATTACAAATAAATTACACTATGAAATTGACTGATTTGGTATTAAAAAATAAAACAACATATATCTTCTGGACTATTCTGTTAGTGCAGCTGGCCACGATGCTTATTGGAAGTCAACACATTGGTATTTCGGCTGATGAACACAGGCATTACCTGCAAGCAGAAAAGGTTTATAACTATTTTAAATCGGGAGGAGAAGACAAAGCTGCTCTCGAAAAAACGGGGATTGATCCGATGCAGTACAACGGACAGTCGTTCGACAATGCCATGTATTTTATTGAACAAACATTTAATGTTGAAAACAACATGGAGATGAGGCATTTTTTCAATGCCTTAATTGGATGGCTGATAATACTTATTACCGGGCTAATTGCAAAAGAATTATGGGGATACAAAGGAGCCATTCTGGCTATATTCTTGCTTTTTATCTCTCCGCGTTTTATCGGCCATGCTTTAAACAACAATAAAGATATTCCCTTTGCTTTTGGTTTTATATTAAGCTTTTACGGAACTCTTTTATTTTTAAAACAAATGCCCAAACCCAAATTAACAAGTATTTTGTTGCTTACCTTCGGAATTGGTTTTGCTATTAGTATCCGGTTGGCAGGTTTAATTACCATTGGATTTTTGGGTTTATTTAGTGCCTTTCATTTTTTTAGACAAAAACCTTATTTTTCTTTTTTTAGAAAATCAAAGCTAAATACGTTAAAAAAACTGGTTCTTATTCTACCGCCGGTTATTATTGTGGGATACTTTATAGGCATTGCCTTTTGGCCATTTATGCTCGAAGCTCCCCTTAAAAACATTAAGGTTGTTCTCGATGCAACCTCTTCCCATCCTGTTTCTTTAAATCAATTATTCGAAGGGCAACTAATTCAATCGAGTCATATACCTAAACACTATTCGTTAAAATATCTGATTTTGACTTATCCGCTGGTAATTTTAATTGGAATGGCCTTATCTGTTTTTCTTTTCCCTTTTAACCTAAAAAAAGAAAATCATTTTAATTTTTTCACCATCGCTTTTGGCTTCATTTTCGTTTTTTCTTGGATGAGTTTAAAGAACTCTAATTTTTATGGAGGCATGAGGCATTTACTTTTCATCTATCCGCTGGCTGTTTGTCTTACCATAATAGGTATTAAATTCTTATCTAATTTACTTCATAAAAAAGAACAAAAATGGATCCGACTATTGCCATTTATATTGGTATTTGTATTGAGCCTTCCTCCCATTATCCATAACATAAAAAACTCCCCCTACAATTATGTATATTTTAATGAATTATCGGGTGGAACAATAAATAATTCAGATAAATATGAAACCGACTTCTTTCAACACAGTCTTCGACATTCTACCGAATGGTTTATTGAGAATGAATTGCCAAAACTAACGGTCGACAGCAATAAGGTTAAAGTTATTACAAACGACGGATTTAACACCGGCTATTATTTGCGTGGAGTTAGCGACAAAGTCGAATCGAAGTACTCTCGATATTACGACAAGTCGAAAGAAGATTGGGATTATGCCATTTTATATTGCTCTTATATAAATCCCAGCCAGATTACCAACAAACTTTGGCCACCCAAAGGAACCATACATACCGAAAATGTAGATGGCTTTCCAATTGGAGTGGTAGTAAAACGTATATCAAAAGAAGATTTAAAAGGTTTTAATGCACTAAAAAAGAGACACGTAAAAGAAGCAAAAAAACACTTTAAAAACTTCTTAAAAGTATATCCCGAAAATGAAGAAGTGCTGGAAGCTTATGCCCGTGCCATGCTCCTCGAACATAAATTTGATTCGACAATAGTGTATGCCGACAGTTCGTTATCCTACAACCCAATGCAAATAGGTGCGCTATTGCTAAAAGCATCTGCTTTTACTATTCAGAAAGACTATCAGAATGCGTTAGACTGCTGTAACGAAATGCTAAAATATAAAGAAAATTTTGATGAGGCACATTTCCAGAAAGGCCTTGCACTTAAAAACCTGAATGACCCCAACAAAGCTTTAATAGAGTTTCAAAAAGCCACAGGTATAAATAATAATTTTTACAAGGCGCATATGCAAAAGGGAGAAATATTAATTAACTACAAACAATACAAGAAAGCACTTAGTATTTATAACCAGGTTCTCAAAATTAAAGAAAACGATTTATATGCAACCATTTTAAGTGCCAAATGCCATCACCTGTTAAAAGATAACAGAAAAGCAGAAAAGCTGCTTAATTCGATACCAGAAAAAAACAAAAATGACCTGGAAGCTGTAAAAGTGAAATGCCGGATTGCCATGAGTAAAAATGATATGAATACTGCAGGACGATACTTAAACATGGCCAGAAACATACACAACAATGCTGATTTATTTGTTTTAAGGGCCATGTATGTTTTAAAACAAAACAGTGAAGATTCAAGCAAACAGTTCCTAGACAAAGCTTTAGAGTTGGATCCGATCAACCGTGAAGCTCAGGAATTACTAAAATCAATTACCTCAAAAAATAATATCGCGCAGGAAACACAAAAGAACACACAGCCGCAACAATCAATAATGTTTCAAAAGCAAAAGCCCAAGCAAACAAGTCCGTTTAAAATAAAGGTAAATAAATAAGGGCATATATACGCCGTCTGTTATTCAGGAGAAACACAGACGAGCTAACATAATGTTAAAAAAAGGGAAAGAAAAACCCCGGAGCCTCTGCCCCGGGGAAAAAAACCAAAAATCAACTAACCTTTAAACCGTCTGGCGACTTCATCCCAGTTGATGAGATTCCAAAACGCATTCACATAATCCGGACGTCGGTTTTGATAATTCAGGTAATATGCGTGTTCCCACACATCGATTCCCAAAATGGGTGTTCCCTGAACTTCTGCTACATCCATCAGCGGATTATCCTGGTTGGGCGTTGACGAAACCACCAGTTTGTTGTTTTGTAGAACCAACCATGCCCAACCAGAGCCAAAGCGCGTTACCGCAGCCTTAACGAAAGCTTCCTGGAAATTTTTTACCGAACCAAAAGAGTCATTAACTGCATCGAGAAGTACACCTTCCGGAGCAGGTGCCCCGCCGGGCGCAATTACCTCCCAATACAAATTGTGGTTATAAAAACCACCTCCGTTGTTCCGCACTGCAGCCGATACTCCTGAAACTGAGGAAAGAATATCTTCGATACTTTTTCCTTCCAATTCGCTTCCCGCAACTGCTGCATTTAAGTTATTTGTATACCCCGCATGATGTTTTGTATGATGAATTTCCATTGTTCTAGCATCAATTTGAGGTTCTAATGCTGAATAATTATATCCTAATTTTACTAATTCGAATGCCATAACTTTTATTTTAAAGATTTAAACATATTTTATTCTTGTAAGCAAAAGTACACGCTATTTAGAATCATTCCAAATCTTTTCAAAATAAAACACATAAATATCTTTTATTGTTCATCGATAAAAATGATTTCGAAAAAAAGAAACAATAAGGCTATTCAATCTTTCAAACGAATTGCTAATTGAGGGAAGCAGATAACTGGCGTGCCAAGAAATCTTTAAAATTTATTTCAACACCATTCAGCCAGCTTCCAACTATCTTAAGAATAACTACCTTTGCCCTTCAATTTTTGCACATGAACCGAAGTATTCTCAAATTAGCCATTCCAAATATTGTTAGCAACATCACTGTTCCCCTGCTAGGGTTGGTTGATTTAGCTTTAATGGGGCATCTCGACTCAGAAATTTACATCGGAGCCATTGCTTTAGGTGGTGTTATTTTCAACTTTATATACTGGGGTTTTAGTTTTTTACGCATGAGCACCTCCGGTTTTACAGCGCAGGCTTTTGGCGAGAAAAATCAGACCGAAGCCATTACTATTTTAGTGCGGGCACTTCTGGTTGGTGCAATAATCAGCTTTTTTATTTTGGTATTACAAGCTCCTATAGCGTGGGGAAGTTTTAAAATAATAGGCGGAAGCCCCGAAGTAGAAACTCTGGCCGAAAATTATTTCAGAATCAGGGTATGGGCTGCTCCGGCTGCGCTAAGTCTCTTTGTTTTTAGCGGCTGGTTTTTGGGCATGCAAAATGCCCGCTACCCTATGATTATAGCCATTTCTGTTAATGTAGCAAACATCATTTTAAGTATGTTTTTTGTTTTTGTGCTGAATATGAATTCAGATGGAGTGGCTCTGGGAACAGCCATTTCACAGTACATAGGATTGGTAATTGCTTTTATCCTGTTCGCACAGAAATACAAAAACCTCATTCAGAAAGTATCAAAAAAAGGAATTCTTAACCTAAAGATTCTGGTAGAATTCTTTAAAGTAAATACCGACATTTTTATCCGCACTTTTTGCATTATTGTGGTATTTACATTTTTCACTTCAAAATCAGCAAGTATTAACGACACCATTTTGGCGGTTAATTCTTTATTGCTTCAGCTGTTACTTTTCTTCTCGTTTTTTATCGATGGTTTTGCTTTTGCGGGTGAAGCAATGGTCGGTAAATTTGTTGGGGCAAAAGAAATCAAAAACCTCAAACGAGTTATAAAACTCCTGTTTTTCTGGGGAATTGGTTTGGCAATTGCTTTTACCATTATTTATCTTCCGGGAGTAAATTTCATTTTAAAACTTCTTACCTCGCAAGCCGAAGTTATTACCAGCGCCCAACCGTTTCTTATTTGGGTTATTTTAGTTCCAATTGCAAGTTTTAGCTCGTTTATATGGGACGGAGTCTACATTGGAGCAACCGCTTCCAGAGCCATGCGCAACACGTTGCTCATTTCTGCCTTTGCTGTATTTGCCCCGGTTTATTTTTTCTTAAATCATCAATTGGGTAACCACGCACTTTGGGTGGGGATGCTGTTATTTATGTTTTCGCGTGGAGTTGTGCAAACTGTTTTATACCGAAATGCAATCTTAAAACCTCTAACCGATTAAACCCGAAATCTGTATCAGAGTTCCTATACCACATTAAAAATACTTCAATACAAAACGTCTCACTGAATTCGCTAATATCTCCATAACGCCAGACAGGCAGCCTTTCTGCAAGTTTTTGTTATATGGTATTTGCAGTGCTCTACACAAAAAAACGGCACAAAGCGGGCAACAGATTACCTGTTACAGGTTGCAAGTTTTAAAACTTAAATCATACAATATGCTGGGACCTAAATAATCAGTATTTAACTGCTCTTAACCAGGCCTCTGCCATAAGCTGGGCACCAGGCATTGCAGGATGTACACCATCGGCTGTCCAATATGTTGCAGGAGCATGTTTGATAGCTTCGTCAAAAACCTTTTGAAAAGGCACCCAAAGGGTTTCAAATTCATCAGAAATTCGTTTGGCTGCTGCCTGGTATTTTTTCATTGGCTCAATCCACGTTTCATCTACAGCGCTGGTTTCCAACACATAATAAGGTTCACAAAGTACCAGTTGAACTTCGGGCAATGCCTTTATAGTTCTTTCAATAAGTTTGCGATAGTCGTTTTCATAAACCTCAATTGTACCATCATATTTACCATTTCGCAAGTGCCAGTAATCGTTTACACCAATTAAGATACTCAGTATGTTCGGTTTCAGCTCCAAACAATCTTTTTCCCAACGGTTGGCAAGTTGAAAAACTTTGTTGCCACTAATTCCTCTATTATAGATAGTAAGATTTTTTTCGGGCATAGCTTTTAACAAATTTGACGCTGCCAAAAAAGCATATCCCATCCCGAATGATTTGGAGTTATTGGGTAATTCTTTCGTTTTATCGCGGCCGGCATCGGTAATGGAATCGCCCTGAAACAGGACTGTATCCCCTGATGCAAAGTTTATAGTTTTTGTATTTGGAGAAGGAGAAATACAAGCAGATACAATAGTTGGTACAGTAGCCAAAGCTGCCGCTCCTGCCGTTGATTTAAACAGGAAATTTCTTCTTGAAAGACTCATTGTATTAATATTTTAATTATTATCCGAAAAAAAGCATAATTACATCACTAAAAAGAAAACCGGTCCTCATTCATTTTCTCTTTTGCTGAATGATATTGCGACAGCAATTTTTGCATAATTTGAGCTACAGGCAACACTTCTTTCAGCTGGGCAGCCACCTGACCAATTTCCAATTCTCCTTCGTCAAGCTCTCCTTCAAACATTCCTTTTTTAGCACGTCCGCGTCCCAACAGCTCACGCATCTCTTCAATCGATTTTCCCGCCTTTTCGGCCTCATCAACCTGTTCGAAAAAACTATTTTTTATTAGGCGCGTGGGAGCCAGTTTTTTCAATGCAAGTTTTGTTCCGCCTTCGCCAAGCCCTGTAACCAGTCTTTTAAAATCGGGATGAGCCGACGATTCTTCAGAAACGGCAAATGCCGAGCCGATTTGCACACCATCGGCACCAAGAGTAAGGGCTGCCAACATAGCCTCGCCCGAACCAATACCTCCTGCCGCCAACAAAGGCAAACTGGTAGCTTTTCGCACCGACGGAATCAATGTTAAAGTTGTAGTCTCTTCTCTCCCGTTGTGACCACCAGCTTCAAAACCTTCGGCTACAATAGCATCAACACCGGCAGCTTCACATTTTTCGGCAAAAAACGAACTCGAAACCACATGAACAACAGTAATGCCTTTATCTTTTAACCAACCAGTCCATTTTTTGGGGCTGCCAGCTGATGTAAAAACCACCGGAACTTTGTGTTTGGCAATAATATTCATTATCCGTTCTGTTTCGGGGTACAGCAAGGGTACATTTACTCCATAAGGTTTATCGGTTGCAGCCTTTGTTTTTAAGATGTGTTCTTCCAGCGTTTCGGGGTGCATTGAACCGGCACCAATCAAACCAAGACCTCCACTATTACTCACCGCCGAAGCCAGTTTCCACCCCGAACACCAAACCATTCCACCTTGAATAATGGGGT
The DNA here is from genome assembly GCA_041583785.1 of Draconibacterium sp. Lineage (GTDB taxonomy): Bacteria > Bacteroidota > Bacteroidia > Bacteroidales > Prolixibacteraceae > Draconibacterium. Next base: position 71,431 of record JBFHFE010000008.1, read on the forward strand.
ATTTTATATTAAAAAGTTTACAAACTTTATTCATCGGTTTAAAATTTTATTAATTAATAGAAATTGGGATTTAGACTTTAATTCTACGGATGTTACTATTAGCTTTTGGGAATTTCAATCGCAAAGTTTTCCTCGAGAATTTGTGTCAGTGTTTCTTTTGAAATCCTTCTTTTAATTTCACCTTTTTGCGACACGGATATTGAGCCTCTTTCTTCAGAAACGATAATAATCAATGCATCTGAACTTTCAGACATACCTATAGCCGCGCGGTGACGTAAGCCCAAAGCCTGGTCGAGTTCTTTTTGAGTAAGCGGAAGAATACAACCGGCTGCAACAATTCTATTTCCTTTAATAATAATAGCTCCGTCATGTAAAGGTGAATTTTTAAAGAATATTGTTCTGATTAAGGCTGATGATATTCTTGCGTTTATTTTTTCACCCGAATTGATTTGTTCATTTAATTCCAAATCTTTGGTGATAACAATCAAAGCTCCGGTTTTTGCCTTACCCATGGTAACACAAGCGTCAACCAAGCTATCGATTTGCTGCCGATTAATAGATTTCGTTTTCCCGGCGCCAAACAACTTATCGAGCGACAAAACCCGGTTTAAATTATAATTTGTGCCAATAAAAACCAAAAACTTCCTTATTTCGGGATGAAAGACAATAATAAGAGCCAATACTCCAACCCCAATAAACTGGCCCATTATCGTGCCCAGCAACTCCATGTTTAATGCTTTAACTATCAGCCAAACTAAATAAAGCGAAAACAATCCGAGGACAATATTAAAAGCAACAGTGCCTTCAATTAAGCGGTAGAGCTGGTAAAGCAAAAACGCAACCAGCAAAATATCGAGGATATCGAGAAACCGTATGGTAATAAATGTCAGCATTAAAGTAATGATGCTTTAATTTCACAAAAAATCTTTACAGCTTCCACAGCTTCTTTTACATCGTGAACCCGCAAAATATCAGCTCCGCCCATTAATGCGAGGGTATTAGCAACGGTAGTTCCGTTTAGTGCATTTTCAGGTTCAACATCAAGCGCTTTCCAAATCATTGATTTTCGGCTTAATCCGGCCATAACAGGCAACTGAAAAACTTTAAATGAATCGAGTTTATTTAACAACTTGTAATTATGATCGAGAGTTTTTCCAAAACCAAAACCGGGATCAATAATCACATCGTTTATTCCAAATTTGGTTAGCCTTTTTACCTTTTCAGCAAAATAAGTCGAAATCTCTTTAATTAAATCATCGTAATGCGGGTTATCCTGCATAGTGCGTGGAGTTCCCTGGATATGCGATAAAATGTACGGCATTTGGAGCTTCCCTACGGTTTCAAACATTTTCGAATCAAGCGAACCGCCTGAGATATCGTTAATAATTATCGGGCCAATCTCATCAACAACGCGCACAGCAACCCACGAACGAAAGGTGTCAATCGAGAGGTGAACATCGGGGAAATTTTTTCGAATAGCCCGAACCGCCGGAAGCAAACGTCCCAGCTCAACTTTCGTTGAAATGCTATCGGCAGTTGGACGCGTTGAAACAGCACCAACATCAATAATCGTTACTCCAGCCGAAATCATTTGCTCCACCGCTTTTAGCATGGTGGTTTCGTCTTCCATTTTACCTCCGTCGTAGAACGAATCGGGCGTAATATTTACAATGCCCATTACAATAGGAATAGATAAATCTATGGTATTGTCGCCTAACTGAATCGAACTCTTACGTTTTAGGAATTTGCCTGCCGACTGTGTGATCAACATCAGGTCAAAGTTTTTATGTTTAACAAACTGTTTTCGACTTGTACTACCTCGAAAAAAACATTTAATTAAAATTCGTTTATCCTAATTATTCTGTTTTTTAAGTTTCGGCAGACTTCCAATTTCAAAAAGATAAAAACCTAGTCATCAATTTCAATATTGGATTAACAAATCGTTAACTACAAATGTAGAATAAAACCGTTCAATTTTGCCATTTTTTAATACTTTTATCCGTCATTTTAACAAATGAATCCTGAATTATCGGTAATAATCTCAACGAAAAATTCCGATTTCAATAAATAAAAAAAGGAATACTGAATGGAAAAAACAAATAAACAATACGACCAGGTAATTTCGATATGCCGCGAAATTTTTTTAAAAAAGATGACCGACTACGGAACAGCTTGGCGAATTCTCCGACCAAAATCGCTTACCGACCAAATTTACATTAAAGCTCAACGCATTAGAAGCATTGAAGAAAAGGGCATTACAAAGGTTGACGAAGGAGTCAGGCCTGAATTTATTGGGATTATAAATTACTGTATTATGGGTTTAATACAGCTCGAGTTAGGTCCATCGGACGAAGAAATGCCCAACAAAAAAACACAGGAACTTTACGACAATTATTTTAACGAGGCTAAAAAATTAATGATGGCCAAAAATCATGATTATGGCGAAGCCTGGAGAAACATGCGCATTAGTTCGTACACCGACTTAATACTCATGAAAATTAAACGCACCAAACAAATCGAAGACAATAAAGGCAAAACCGTTATTTCGGAAGGAATAGATGCCAACTATATGGACATGTTAAATTATGCCGTTTTTGCCCTGATTAAAATTGAATTTGAAAACGAAGAATAAACTTTCGCAATGAACTTATTAAAACATATCTCCCGAATTCTTTTTGGAATAGTTTTTATTTTCTCAGGATTTGTAAAAGGCATCGATCCCTGGGGGTCGGCTTACAAATTCACCGATTATTTTAATGCTATGGATTTGGGATTGCTTAACTGGGCGGCATTCCCACTTGGCGTATTGCTGGCTTTTGCTGAGTTTGCCATCGGAATTGCCTTCCTTTTCAACTGGAGAATGCGTTTGTTTTCGTGGTTGGGTTTTCTGTTTATGGTGGTCTTTACACCACTTACCCTATGGATTGCTCTAAAAAATCCGGTGAGCGATTGCGGTTGTTTTGGCGATGCTCTTGTACTTACAAACTGGGAGACTTTTTATAAAAACCTATTTATTATTACCCTGGCAATAATAAGTTTAACTAACCGAAACTGGTTTGCAAACCAGGAAAAAACCAAATTACCTGCTGTTTTAAGCTTGCTAACTTTTGTAGCTTATTTCGGAATCGTTTTTCAATCGTACCAGCACTTGCCAATTATCGATTTCAGACCCTACAAAATTGGAACAAACATTCCAGAAGCCATGGGGACCCCCGAAGATGCACCGCAAGCTATTTACGAGAATATGTTCTACTACAAGAACAAAAATACAGGCAAGGTTAAAAAGTTTACCGAAGATAATTACCCCTGGAAAGACACCACAAACTGGGTATATCACGACATGGAATCGAAATTAATTCAGGAAGGCTATGAACCGCCAATCCACGATTTTTCCATTGAAACCCCAGATGGCGAAAACATAATTGATTTCTTTATTTACGACGAAAATTATGTATTTATGCTGGTTGCCTACGATTTGCAAAAATCGAGTACAAAATCGCAGGATAAAATAAACACCTTGGCCAACTGGGCTATGGAGCATGAGCTATCCTTTATTTGCCTCACGTCTACCCTTCCTGAAGAATCGTCGATTTTTGCTGAAGAGAATGACGCTCCGTACGAATTTTTTAATTGCGATGAAATTACACTGAAAACCATCATCCGAGCGAATCCCGGCTTAGTGGTTTTAAAAGGTGGAAACGTAGTTGGAAAATGGCATTACAACGATATCCCTACGCCGGAAGATTTTCAGGCAGAGTTTCCTCTGTAATTTGAATTTTAGAGATTATGAGCAGATGATAACCACCATGCTCAGAGCTCACAACCTCTTGTGTCTTTACAGGCTACCTCTGCTCTTTGATAACAAATAGTTAATTGTAAAAACTCCATTTTTTCTTCTGCCCGATATTCGACAAATTAGGCTAATTTTGTGTTCGATTTTTGAAATTCTATTAAACAAAAATTCAATAATATGAGACAAAAGATAGTAGCAGGAAACTGGAAATTAAACACTACTGTACAAGAAGGTGTTGAGTTGGCAAAAGCAGTTGACACTTTAGTTGCCAGCGAAGGCGCTAAAGACGTAGTAGTTGTATTGGGAGCACCATTCACTCACATTACAAAAGTTGTTGAAACAGTAAACACCGACAGAATTGGAGTAGCTGCTCAAAACTGTGCTGCTGAAGCAAAAGGTGCTTTTACTGGAGAGGTTTCTGCAGAAATGGTAAAATCAACTGGAGCAACATATGTAATTCTTGGTCACTCAGAGCGTAGAGAATACTACGGTGAAACCAGCGAAATTCTGAACAAAAAAGTTGCCTTAACTTTAGAAAACGGATTAACTCCAATTTACTGTTGTGGTGAAGCCTTAGACATTCGTGAAGCCGGAACTCACAACGAATTTGTTGTTAAACAATTGGAAGAAACTGTATTCCAACTTCCTGCAGACGACTTCAAAAAAATAGTTATTGCGTACGAACCAATCTGGGCAATCGGAACTGGTGTTACTGCAAGTTCAGATCAGGCACAAGATATGCACGCTAACATTCGCGCTGCAATTGCTGCTAAATTTGGTGCCGAGGTTGCTGAAGGAACTTCAATTCTTTATGGAGGTAGCTGCAAACCAAGCAATGCAAAAGAGCTTTTCGCCAACAAAGATGTTGACGGTGGTTTAATTGGTGGTGCTGCCCTAAAAGCTGAAGATTTCGTTGGAATCATCAACGGATTTTAATATTTAGGTTACATACTTAAACCGTTAATACTGAAGCCACATCATTGTCAATGGACAACGATGTGGTTTTTTTATGTCAAACATTTTGCTTTAAATGCACAATCATTTGTGGTAATTATTACTTTTACTCGCGAATATTATGACAAAATAACGCTGTCGACTATCTATATCGACATCGGAAACATAATTATTCAAAAAGTCAGTTGATTTAAAATTTAAATACTATGAAAAACCTTGTTTATTTCTTAAGTTTTGTTTTAGCCCTCTTCCTTTTTAGTTGCAATTCTTCAAAAAAATCGGATGAAGTTGCATCGTACTCCTATAAAGAAGAAAAAGTGGAAATGAGTGCCGATCTTAAAGCGAAAATGCCCAACTGGATTGAAGAAGGGAAAATATGTTACGGTTTGGTGGTGCAAATTGATGAAGATAAAAATCCGGTTAAAGGGAAATCGATAAAAGCTAAAATTGTACAAATTGGCGAAGATGCAGTTAAAATGAAGGCTTTAGAAACAGTAAGTTTGGTTGAAACTGAAGGCTGCACAAAAATGGGAATTTCGAAAGGAGAAACCTGGGACGAAAAAGATGGTGATTTTTACCTGACAAGAGAAGATGCAATTGCTGCCCTTAAAAAATTAAATATTTACAATAGCTCGGATAAAGTAACTGTCGACTAACACCTCAATTTACTGATGACTGACAGTCAAATCATTAATGAGATTCAAAAAAACAATAACCTTGCATTTCGAACGCTGATTGATAAATACAAGAAATTGGTTTACAATACAGCGTTTCGTCTTGTACACAATCACACCGATGCCGAAGACATTTTCCAGGATGTATTTTTGGAAATATTCAGATCGTGCCATCATATAAAAAATGAAGAAGATTTAACCCTGTGGATCTATAAAATTGCCTATAACAAGTCCATTAGTTTTTTACGCAAAAAAAATCCGGCAAGAGCAAATAACATCCCCGAAAATGCAACGATTGAAAATCAGAACAAACGATTAATAGAACGCAATACTCCGGCCAGGCAGCTCGAACAAAAAGAGAATGTTGCCTACTTATACCGCCTAATTGATCAACTCCCCGATAACCAAAAAACAGTCTTACTTCTCCATAAATTCGAAGGACTTTCGCAAAAACAGATTTGTGAGCGGCTTAATTTATCTACCAACTCGGTTGAATCGTTAATTTACCGGGCCAAAAAGAACCTGAAACAAAGAATAACAGACTTTCTAAAACATAATTCGTGACCAAATGGAAACAAAACAAAAATCAATAAAATGGCTTAACATTTTTCTGTTGGTAATTAACTTATCGGCCTTTGCAACATTTTTGTTCATGAATCAATCTCACGAAACAAAAAAAGTTGATGCTTACAGCTCTGACGAGTATTTAAAAGAAAAATTAAATCTTTCCGACAGTCAGTTTGAAAAGATTATGGAAATGGACCGAAAAATATTTCGGAATTACCAGCTTTTAATTGATGTTCAATGCGAAACAAATTTCGAATTGGTAAAAGAACTCTCGTCAGAAAACCCTTCGAAGGAAGAATTAAAAAGGCTAACCGACAAAATTGGAAAATACCACGCCCTGATAAAAAGGCAAACAGTAACCCATTTCGAAAATATAAGAAGTATTTGCAACGACGAACAAAAGTTATTACTCCACAATCTTCTGCTGGAAATGATGGAAACAGGCGACCAATGCCAATACTGCAACAAAGCCAACTGCTCGCGTAGAAATCAGCTCGAGGAAAATTAAATCGTTTAGTTACTATGTTCTATTTTATTTGGATTAACAAACAGGCGAACATCCTGCCAAAGCGATAAGTTTGTAACTCATAAAAACATTGATGGGGTTTTAGGGCTTATAAACTGACCACAAATTACTGCATATAAATTAATTATTTTTCTTTCTACGGGCTTAATAAATGGCACAGAACTAAGGCTATTCTTTCAATTTTTGCCTTGTACAAACAAAAGCGAATCTGCATATCAATTGCGATAATTTATAATTAAATAGGCAATATGGCTCAATTTCGTTGAACAAAACTGAATAATAAATTTCGCAGTCCTCAATTTTACAAAACTTTAAATGCTTAATTATCAATTCAGAAACAATAACTCAAAATATAAAAGAAAATTATTTTGATTTTTCTTCACCTACCAACGCCAGATTTTAATTTCAATTTCGTCTTAACTATCAACGATGAATAACAATCAGAAAGAAAATAACTATTTAATTAACAAAACTGAAAGTCGCTCGACTCAGGCAAACTTAGAAATGCAAGCAGATAAAATTCTGGCAAGCCTGGATATCGATGTGGAAATCCCGGATGGACTGGTTGAAAAAGTAATCAAAAAGAAAGATTCCGTTTTCGTTAAAAAACCAATAAAGTATGATTTTTCGAAATACCTCCAAATTGCCGTCGTTTTTGCTGCTGCAATTTGCATTGGTATTGTAATGGGGAAAAATGCTGACATTAATTCGTTTAACAAAAAACAGAACAAGGAAAAACAAGCTTTAATTGAGTTAAAAGAAAAGCTTCATCTGTCTGATTTATCGTCATTTGGAAGACTCTAGTTATTAAATAAACAGGTTAAAACAAAAATATATTTAATCCTGCTTCTGTAAATTTATATTATAATGAAACTAAAAATCAAAGGTACTAACTGGCCACGCCTTGCTGTTCAGTGGGGAGTTGTTCTATTTATTTTACTACTTGCTTTTTTCCCGGGAATAACCGGAATAGCATCACCCGATTTCGAAGCCTACTGCCCTTTTGGAGGTTTGCAGGCACTCGGAAGTTACCTGTTAAGCCAGGCCCTTTCGTGTACAATGACCAGTGCCCAAATTGTTATGGGGATAATTTTATTTGCCGGCATTCTAATGTTTAGTAAACTTTTTTGCTCATTTATTTGCCCCATTGGAACCATTAGCGAATGGCTGGGGAAATTAGGTGAAAAATTAAAAATTAGAATTACCATAAAAGGGATTATAGATCAGATTTTACGTTCAATAAAATACATTTTATTGTTTATTACCCTCTTTTTTACGCTGCAATCCAACGAATTGTTCTGTAAGAAATTCGACCCTTACTACGCTTTAACATCTGGCTTCGATATGGATGTTGTTGTGCTTTACGCTATTATTTCAATTATTTTGGTCGTATTTGGTTCAATTTTTATTCGCATGTTTTGGTGCAAATATCTGTGCCCGCTGGGTGCCATTTCAAATATTTTCAAGTTCAGCCTGTTTTTTATTGCCACGTTGGCAGTTTATTTGGTTTTGCTAAAGCTGGGTGTTGAAATCAGTTATGTATGGCCACTTGCAGTTGCCTGCGCCGGAGGATATATAATCGAGCTTTTAGGGCAGAAAAGTAAATTCTTTCCATTGGCAAAGATTACCCGAAATACTTCTTCTTGTATCGATTGCCAATTGTGTTCGAAAAAATGCCCGCAAGGAATTGATGTTGCTTCGCTAGAAACGGTAAAACATGTGGACTGTAATTTGTGTGGTGATTGTCTATTAGTTTGCCCGGCTAAAAATACGCTTACTATAAATAAACGTAAAGAATTAAAGTGGCTGCCTGTTATTGCCACTGTTGTGCTGGTTACTCTCGGAATTGTGTTAGGTAATGTTTGGGAAGTTCCAACAATCGATATAAAATGGGGAGATGCCGATGAAATTGAAAGTGCAGAAATTTTCACACAGTCGGGACTGAAAAATATTAAGTGCTACGGTAGTTCCATGGCATTTGCCAATAAAATGAAGCAGGTTGACGGAGTTTATGAAGTTGCCACTTATGTGAAACATAACCGGGTAAAAATATATTACAATCCCGACAAACTAAATGATGCAAAAATTCAGGAATTGCTATTTACCCCACAATTGAAACCGATAAGAACTTTGCCCAAAGGAGTGGAAACGGTTTATGGAGTTTCGTTAAGACTCGAAAACTTTTTCGACAGTTACGACTTTAGTTACCTAAGTGCAATGTTGAGTAAACAAACAAATGCAGTTGGTCTTATTTCGGAATTCGCCTGCCCGGTTATTGTAAAAATCTATTTTCCTGCCGAAGTAGAAAACAAAGAGGAACTGTTTGCTATAATCGAATCGGAAGAGTTTACATTTGAAACCACACAGGGCCCCAAAACAGTTGAACTGGCCTATGAAATAGCCGGCACTCCGGAGTTTTTCACCACTTCAAAGGCAGAGTACATAAGTAACTTGTTTACACCTTTTTCCCGAACATTTAATCATAAAAACTTTTATAGCGACGATGTAATAAAATCCTACACACTTCCTATGGGAACGAATACGAAATACAAAAACAAATTAACCTACCTGGTAAGTCACTTATCGAACGATGATGGCGTAGTAGAATTTACTACAAAATTGAGCGAGAATTACCAAGAGCTAGCCGAAATAGCTTTTGTTGATTCAATGACAACAATAGAAAACATACAAAACGCCCTTTTAAGCGACTCGTTAACCATTACGTATTCGAACGGAAACAAAGCAAAAGTTGAAAATATGTTCGATTTCTCGGAAGAGATTGAAAGCCTGAAACAAGTAGAAAATGAATAGATGATAAAATACTTATTAACTCATAATACTATACGCGTATGAAAAATTTTACTCTTTTAATGATTTTTAGTGTGCTGGCCATATGTGCCACAGCACAAACTGCCGTTTTCGACTGGCAGGAAACCGAACTAAGCGAAGGAAGTATCATGAAATCCATGGCAATTAACGACAACTCAGCCATTATTGCAGGATATGGAAATTCATTCTTTAAATCGGTAAATAATGGTGCAAGCTGGGATTCCTTAAATCTGTTTAATCCGGAATACAACCTTATCGACATTAGTATTAAAGATAATGTTGGGTATATTGTTACCTTGCGCGAAAAATTATACGATGCATCGCCCGATGTTTATACCAATGGCTACATTTTAAAAACACTTGATGGTGGCGCTACATGGTCGGCAATAGATAATGTAATCTTAGGCCTGCAATCTGATCCTGCGCTAAGCCCAAGTAATGATCTTTGTCATGGTCTTGATTTTCAATCGGTAGAAACAGTTAACGATTCGGTAGCATATTGTGCTTTACGCTGGTATGAATACACAGAAAGTGGCAACGAAGACCACTCTGGTATCTTTAAAACAAGCGATGGAGGAGCTAACTGGATAAACGTTAGCGGAGACCTCGATGGTAACGTAACTACCTCTATTGTTTTTAATGGCACCTCTGGATTTTTGGGAGGTAACGACAACCTGTACAAAGCCGATGCTTCATGCGATACGCTTGTTGATATTTATAAAGACGACTACGATTATGTTTCAGACATAACTATTGTCGATTCAAGCGAAATTTTATTCACAACCATTTCCGATAGTGTTTACTTTTCAGACAACGGAGGCGACTCCTTTAATAAATTCGCTGGTATAAAAGGCGGTTGGGATATTATTAAAGTTAACGACTCAACTTTTGTTGTTGGAGGAAGTACCAACAAATCGTATGCATCAACCGATAACGGGCAAACCTGGACTGCCATGGGCATCTCCACTTCAATCTGGGAAATTGCGGGTATCGTAAACGACTCAATTTATATGATGGCAAAAGCTGCTATTTACAAATGTGCAGTATCGGATGTGGTGACAGGTAATTACAATTTCACGATTCAAACGGTTGGTGACGATAACTTGCAAAAGGCTTATGTTAGCGGAGATGCCATAATCGTTGTAGGAAATGATAAAAACTTTTATAGCTCAAGCGATGCAGGGCAAAGCTGGACTGCAAATGAACTTCCTGCCAATCCTGAATTTGAGGCCTTCCTCGAAGAAGTGGATTTTTCAGTAGTAAGCATGGATGGCGATGAAGGCTATGCCTGCTTTAACCGGATTAAGTTTGTCGACTACCCTTCTGATTCTGAAGACCATGACATTTATTGGTCGGGAGGCATCTTGTATACCGACGACAATTGGGAAACTGTCGACAATCTTGATATTGCCAAAGTAGGGAAAGAAGACGAAGATGATACTTCAATAAATCCAAATCATGACGATTGCAATGGGGTAAATACTTCATACATTAAATATCTGGGCGACGATGTTCTCTTGCTTTGGGTTCGTTGGTACGATTTCTCAACAGGAAGCCAGGTTGAGCATTCACGTGTATTCAAAACCGTTGATGGAGGTAAAAACTGGGTAGCCATAACATCTGATTTGGAGAATCATTATGTAAACGACATTGAAGTATCAGGTGACTCGCTTTACATTGTTGGAAGTAGTCTATTCCTTTTTTCTGATCAGGCAGAATTAACGACAGCCACTACCGACACATTAGATTTCACGAATTTATATCCAGTACTGGATGAAGGAGAAGATGATGCCATGTACATCTACTCCATTTATGTTGACGGTGCCGATATTTTCGTTACGACTTCAGCTGACAGCTGCCACTTTTCTAGTAATGGAGGAGCAACATTCTCAACATTTGGAAATATAAAAGGGTCAAACGACTTTTATCGTTTTGATCAAAACTCATACATCCTTCTTGGAGGTGAGGGTAAATCGATGTATACAAACGATGGCGGCGAAACCTGGGACGATTGTTACCCTGGCTCTACAATCTTTGGAATCGGAGGAGTCTACAACGATAAACTATACGCCCTGGCAAGAGAGTCTGTTTACAGCAACGACCTGTCGAATTTCGATATGCTAACCGCTGTTACGGTAGTAGCATTAGACGAAAACAGCCTAAGCGTAGCCTACAATACATCATCGGTTGATTTCACCTCAACAGGCGATGCAATTGACAGTTATTCCATTTACTCGGTAAGCGGCCAGTTAATGAAAACAGCAGAGCCTAACAGCAATACCTTTAAAATATACAATAGCCAATATATGCCGGGTATTTATATTGTAAACTCGTTTGTTGATGGCAAACGCTATATAAATAAAATAGTATTGAAATAAGTCAACTTTTATCAATTCGAATTATCATAAAATGCTGCGGATGCACGAATACTTATCATAATCTGTTCATCCGCAGCTAAGTTAAAATAAAAGCATCTTGAAATAAGGAATTTTTGTCGGTATCAACCACGTAAATTCGCCTTATACATGGATTATTTTATGTTCTTTTTAGCGTTTAACATAAAATTTATGATTAAGAATCTATTTAAAAGTGTAAAAAATATTATCGCCTAACAACGAGGAATAAATACAATAATAATATGAGCGACAATGCTATAGAATGCAACAACCTTACCCATTATTATGGAAAAAAGCTGGTGTACGAAAACCTTAATATCCATGTTAAGGAAGGCAGTATACTAGGATTATTAGGGAAAAACGGGGCTGGAAAAACCACAACAATTAACATACTGAATGGTTTTTTGCAACCGCGTAGCGGTGAATGCCTGATTTATGGAGAAAACTCGCAGCATTTAACACCTGAAAATAAAGCCAGGATTGGTTTTTTAATAGAAGGCCATGTGCAATACGCATTTATGAATATTCACCAGATTGAAAAGTTCTACTCGGGTTTTTACGAAAAGTGGGACAAGGAACCTTACTGGGAGTTGATGTCGAAGCTAAAAGTTACACCAACGCAAAAAATATCGACCATGTCGTGTGGACAACGCTCGCAGGTGGCCTTAGGGCTTATTTTGGCGCAAGATCCTGATTTGTTGATTCTAGACGACTTTTCGATGGGGCTTGACCCGGGATACCGACGTTTGTTTATTGATTACCTGCGCGAATATGCCAAATCGAAAAACAAAACCATTTTCACCACTTCTCACATTATTCAGGATATGGAGCGCCTGATTGACGATGTACTGATAATGGATTACAACCGTGTGCTCACACAACGAAATGTGCATGAGTTTATGCACGAATTCAAACAATTTAACCTCGAAGTTGAAAATACTTCAATTGATTTATCGAACGAAGAGTTTGTTGCTAATTTCGAAAAGGTAAACAACAAAGTGGAAATCTATACCTACGAATCAGAAGAATTTGTCAAGAATTTCCTCGAAACAAATGGAATAGCATACTCCAACTTTAAAGAAATAAAAATGGGACTTGAGGATGCCTTTATTGGGCTAACCGGAAAATATTAAAAGTCGGAAGACAGAAGAAAGTTGTCGGACAAAAAAGCACCAAACTCCCGACTTCGAACTTCAGACTCCTAAAAATAAAATTATGTGGAAATCAGTAATTTATAAAGAATGGATTAAAACCAGATGGTTTGTGATTCTATATGCAATTTTGGGATTAGGTTTTATTGCATATCTTTTTTTAAACGTACAGCGCGATTTTAAATTTAACGATGCCAACAATTATTGGTACACCATTATGTTTATGGGGATAAGTTATTTTAGTTCGCTTAAATTTGTTCCTGTAGCCGGAGCTCTGGCAATCTCTATTGCCCAGTACTTTCCCGAAACCGTTAATAAACGAATTAAGTTAACCTTTCACCTACCAATAAACGAAAACCGTGCTCTGTTAATGATGATGCTTTACGGAACCTTTTGCCTGGTGCTTTGCTACCTTATTCAGCTCGCTATTTTTCTGGGATTAAGTTTCATTGTTTTCCCTTCAGATATTACTATACCGGCACTAGCCTCAATTACTCCTTGGTTTCTAGCAGGTTTTGCTACGTATTATCTGTCGGCTTTAATTGTATTAGAACCCGTTTGGAAATACCGGATAGCCTACCTTATTGTGGCAGGAACATTTGTTCCTGTATATCTTCAGTCTGCCCCCACAGGAGCATACGTACCGGTGAACCTGGCTTTGGCCTTTCTTGTAGTCATCATAAGTATTTCATTGTTGTTTTCAGGATATCGATTTAGAAAAGGAGAAATGTAAAATGGTAAAACTTAGCAGATATTTTTTAGTTATCATAGCCATCATCGGATTTGGAATTGCGCTTCCAAAATTATATTGGGTAGCATTTGCAAAACCCATTCGTGCCCCCTATATTCAATACAGTTGTGTCGACCACGACTTTATGCTTATACGTTCGGGCGACCAGGTAATCCGCACCAATGCGGAAGGTACTATTTTCACACGAGAAGAATACGAGGTTAAACTTCCGCTTTTGTATACCCGGCAGTTATTAATGAATAACACCATGCCCGATTCTATTAACGGAGTAGCAATGGATCTGCACGAAATAAGCAGTAACTCCTCAACATTCAGAGTTCGACCAAGAGAAATTCATGCACCTCAACCAAGCTTATTTCCGCTTTTCGAATCGCAGTCGGGACGAGCAAACCTGGAAATGCCCGAGGATTTCTTCAGAATTACATGGCGCATGGAATTTATTGATGCTGAATCAAATAAAATTAATGAAGAGAAAAGCCGGATGTTTTCGGCAGTGCTTTATAACCGTGGTTTCAAATTTCCGGCAAAATCAATTAACGGCATTCCAACAACCCGAAAATCGTGCGATGAAGGCTATTTAATTGTAGACTCTATGGACCAGCTCTTTCATATTAAAATGATAAAGGGGAAACCTTTTGTAAAGAAAGCAGAGCTTCCTGATGAACTCAAATTCAGATGTATAAAATGTGTCGATTTTAAAGATAAGCTTTATTACGCCTACTTATTTTCAACCGATAATAACGTATATGTTTTAACACAATACGATTACGAGTTGGTAAAGCTAGATGTAGAAAACATCAATCCGGAAGAAAACGAAATCAGAATATACGGCGATTTATTTAACTATAACGTAATTAGTACCGGCGATGGAGAAATAAGCGCTCAGGTTCTTAACAAAGACTTTGAGAAGGTTAATATATACAACGAAACATGGCTCACGAGCGACGAGCGTACTGAAGGAAAAATTGCTCAATTTCTGTTTCCTGCACAACTTAAAATGACAGATAATAGTTCCAGTTTTGTTCGCTTCTTTTTTGAAGGTAACAAGTCATATTCATGGATTATTCTAAGTCTGCTTTTAGTGGTAGTTCAGTTGATTATAATTCGCAAACGAAAGGAAAACATTAAAAATCAGATTGTTGATTTTGGAATTATTGCCGTGAGCGGTTTATTTGGCTTTATTGCAGTTAATCTTTTCCCTAATAAATTTTTCAGGTAATTAGATAATGGTAAAATCGAAATATTCTATGCAAAAAACATTCTTTGTAGTATTAGTTTTACTAAGTACAATCAATGCGGCATATTGTCAAACTTCTCTTTCGGGAAAAGTACTTAATGCAGATAAAAAAACTCCGGTCGAATTTGCAACCATCGTTACTTCCGACAATAATTTTTGGACTATTACCGATTATAACGGCGATTTTACTATTGAATTACCCAAAGGGCCATATACTTTGTTTTTATCGTGTATGGGCTATGCAAAAACAACCATTAACGTAACAATTATAGACCAATCGATTTCGAATCAGACCTATTACCTAAAAGAAAATAATTTATCGTTGGAAGAAGTGGTTGTTACGGCACAGAAGAAAGACGAAATGGCAACTTCTTATTCCATTAATCGTGCTGCTTTAACTCATGCCCAAACAAAAGATATTTCCGATTTAATGTCGCAGTTACCGGGCGGACAAACAAGTTACGAATCGGATGTAACAAGCAACCAACAGGTTGTTTTGCGCGCCGATTCGCAAACAGAGATGGATAATCCCTCCTTTGGGACAGCCATTGAAGTTGACGGAGTGCGATTAACTTCAAACTCCAATTTCAGCAGTTATGCTTCCGATGGGATTGATGGAGTTGACGTTCGGAATATTGCGGTAAACAATATCGAATCCATCGAAATTGTTACGGGCTTGCCATCGGTTGAAAATGGCGACCTTACTGCCGGGTTAATGAAAATTCATACCCGAAAAGGAAAGTCGCCGCTCGAAATGGAAGTGGTTACCAAGCCCAATACCAAAAGTTATTCGGCAACAAAAGGTTTCGATTTGGGCGAAAAACGAGGCCTGATAAATACCAGCATAGAGCATACACGATCGATACAAGATCGGGTGTCTCCCTATACCACTTATACCCGAAATAATTTATCGCTTACCTACCGAAATACCTTTGGAAAAAAAAGTCAGCCCATTGATTTAACATACGGAGTAATCGGAAACCTGGGAGGCTATAATAAGGAGAATGACCCCGACATGTTTGTGGGGACTTACGAGAAACAACGGGACTATGCATTGCGTACTAACCTGAATATAAAGTGGCTTTTAAACCGTCCCTATTTAACGGGTCTCGACTTTTCTGCCTCGGTAAATTATGCTGATAAAAAAAGTAAAGAACAGAATAATGAAGACAATTCTGCATCAACAGTTGCTATACATTCTACTGACGAAGGTTATTTTATTGCCCAGGACTACGATGAAAATCCGGATGCCGAGATTACTCTAATTCCTGCAGGTTCGTGGTACGAATTAATGTACGAAGACGATAAACCAGTTACCTATTCTACCAAGTTAAAGGCCAACTGGGTACATAAAAAGGGAAAACTAATCAACAATATAAAAGTTGGAGGCGAAATATCCTTTTCGGGAAATTACGGAAAAGGTATTTACTACGACGATATGCGTTATGCGCCTACCTGGAGAGAATACCGATACGATGAACAACCCTTTATAAAAACCTATTCTGTTTATGCTGAAGATAAAGTTATATTTCCTTTGTTTGGAAAGCAAATGGATATTCAGGCAGGATTACGTTCCGACATCACTTCAATAAAAGGGACTGAATATGGTACTGTACAGGGATGGTCGCCGCGTGTTAATGGACAATACATGTTGTATAAAAATAAAAGTGCCTTTTTAAAATTTGCAAAAATCCATGCAGGTTGGGGCGATGCCATAAAACTTCCTTCAGCAAATATCCTGTACCCACGACCTGCTTACAGCGACAAGCTGGCTTTTACATCTACTACTGACGAAGAAGGAACCGCTTATTATGCCTATTACACCATTCCGATATCCACCATTTATAATTCCGATTTAAAATGGCAACGCAGACGAAAACTGGAAGTTGGAGTTGATTTTATGCTGGGAAGCACAAAAGTATCGGTTACAGCCTTTAGAGATAAAACATTCGATCCTTATCGCAGAGCGAGCACCTATTCTGCAATTTCCTACAACTTAACCGATCAAACCGATTTAGAAAACTGCGAAATTCCGGAGAGCGATCGTGTTTACTCCATCGACCAGACAACTGGTATTGTAACAGTTTCAGATGCAACAGGGAATTTCGAAAGCCAGGAACTCAGCTACACCGTAAAAGATGTGTTTCAATCCAATTCGTACTATACCAATGGTTCTTCGATTATGAGAAAAGGGCTTGAATGGATTATTGATTTCGGAAAAATAGAAGCATTAAAAACAACGGTAAGGATCGATGGAAATTATTATCACTACAAAGGAGTTAATCAAACCATTGAAGAAGGAACCTCTACCAGTGCTTTATCTGCCGACGGAAGCCCTTATAAATATGTTGGATTTTATGTTGGTGACGATGCGGTAAGTAATGGTTGGGAAACTAAGAAATTTAAAACAAACCTAACAGTTACAACCCACATTCCTGCTATACGAATGATTGTGTCGTGCCGGCTAGAAAGCTGTTTGTATGATTATTCGCGCCGCTTAAGCGAATATTCGGGAGGAACAAGAAGTTATGTTCTGGATAATTCTGATTCGTACATACCCTCAGGGTCGGGAGAAAGCATTTATGCCGGAAACAATTACGTGGCTACTTATCCTTTGTATTATAAATCCATCGATAATATGGAAACAGAAGTGCCATTCCTGGAAAAGTATCTGTGGGCCCAAGAGAATGATACCGAATTATACAGCGACTTAACAAAATTGGTTAAAAAATCGAGCAAGGATTATTATTTCCAGGCTGAAAAATACAATCCGTATTTTAGTGCCAATTTAAATGTTACCAAAGAAATTGGCGATCGTTTTTCAATTACTTTCCAGGCCACCAACTTTTTTAACAATACCGGCACCATAACAAATAGCCAGACCGGGAATGAGGAATCGCTATACAAAAACAGTTCAGGTATAATTGCTAAATTTTACTACGGACTGTCGATGCGCGTAAAACTATAAATTACTAAGAAGTAAGTTATGAGAAAAAATATCAGTATTTATCTGTTACTATTCACTACCATTATAGGCCTGTTTTTTCAATCGTGTAAAAACGACTACAACGATTTCTACCAGACATACACCTTAACCATTCAATTAAACTATCCTGACGACTATGAATCCGCAGAAAATGTAGTTATTTCGTTGGTTAACTCTACCAATGGCACAAGTTATACCGACAGCACCGATATTGATGGCTATACAAGCTTCGAGGTTCCCAGTGGTATTTACGAGGCTTCTGTTTCCGAACAACGGACCATGTCTGGCATTACCTATATTTTTACAGGAAACGAAAGTGTTACGGTTAGCGATACCGATGATAATTCGGATGTTATAACAATAGATCTTTCTGTATCGGAAACAACAGCACTTATTATTAAAGAATTATATAACGGAGGATGTCCAAAAGATGATGGTTCCGGCACCTTTTACAGAGGACAGTATGTGCTTATATACAATAACTCAGAAGCTTCAGTATCCGTGGATAATCTCTGCTTAGGCGTTGCTTACCCATATAATTCAAATTCAACCAACTATTTTTATCAGGATGGAGAACTTTCTTTTGTTGCCGAAGGATGGATGCCTGCTGCTATGGGAATCTGGTATGTTCCCAACGGAATTAGCCTCGATCCAGGAGAAGAGATTGTTATTGCAATAAATTCCGCCATTGATAATACGGTAACCTACAGTCAGGCAATAAATTTTGCCAATGCCGATTATTACACTACTTACGACATTGATGTGTTTGATCACGAGTTATATTATCCGGCTCCTTCATCGCTCATTCCCACTTCCCATTATCTTTCTGCTGTTAAATATTCCACAGGAAGTGCCTGGTCGGTAAGTTATTCTTCTCCGGCATTCTTTATTTTTATGACTGATGGTGAAACTCCTGAAGAGTTTGCCAGTAATGCAGATAACCTGGGCTATTATAATGGATTGTCAACACAGGTTTATTCGAAAGTGCCAATAGAATGGGTAATTGATGGAATTGAGGTATACCGCCAGGGATATGATAACCAGAAAAGATTACCCTCTACCATTGATGCAGGCTATGTAACCCTTACCAATACCTATGGATATTCTTTGTACAGAAATGTGGATCAGGAAGCTACTGAAGCACTGGAAGAAAATGAAGGAAAAATTGTTTACGAGTATTCAGGTGGTACAACTGAAATCGATGATGGTAGTACCGATCCATCGGGCATTGATGCCGAAGCGTCGGTTGCAAACGGAGCAAGAATAATTTACAGCGACACTAACAGTTCAACAAACGATTTCCACCAAAGGGCTAAAGCCTCTTTACGTAATAACTAGTAAGTAGCAAAACAATGATTAAACATATTTATATAGGGTGGCTTTTAATAACAGCAAGTATTCTTTGTGTGATCGAATTATCGGCTCAGGAACAAAATACCTGGACTGATTTTAAGTATATTAAAAACGCAAACAGTTGGCTAACCTGCGAAAATGCTGCAGGATTGGATAAATTAGCCACAGATAAAATTTCAATTATTGAAGCAAACATTACTACTGAGAATGGCAATTTTATTAATTATTACCAGTCGGATAACAGCTACTCGTTCGGAGGAATAACCGAATCCTTTTATCGCCTAAACAAGGTTGTTTTTTATGGTAAAATGGAATATTCCAATTTCTCAGGCAAGAATATGGGCGTCTCCACCCTTTTAAATCCTTATTTTTCACCCTTCGATATTATGGAATACGCCGATAGTACTGCCGGAGAAAAAAAGATGGAAAACTATCACCTGACAGGGGCGCTAAGCATCGCCTTGTACAACGATTTATTGTTGGGGCTGAAAGGAAGTTACCAAACCATTAGCTATTACAAAATTAAAGACCTAAGGCATACCAACGATATTATGAATCTGGAAACGACAGTCGGATTATCTTATCCACTTGGCGAAGTTGCTGACATAGGATTAAACTATTACTTCAGAAAAAGAACTGAGAATACATGCTATCAGTCAGAAGGAAATACCGATCAACAATTTAATTCATTAATTAGTTGGGGATCGTTTTTTGGGTCGCAAGAAAGTTTTGGAGACGAAGGTATGACAGGAAGTGAAGACAATAACCCTTTTGTTGATTACGTTCACGGAGCTTCATTCCAAATTGATTTATTCCCAAAAAGAAATGTTCATTTTTTTAACGAGGTGGGAATGAAATGGAGAAGCGGATATTTCGGACAGAAATCATCGGTCGATATTCAGTACACCGAACACGAAGCGGATATTTTCCATTACACAGGAGTTTTAAGTTTGAAAAAGAATGAAAACTTACATAAACTCTCGCTTTCTTTCACCCGCGAAGATTTAAATAATTACGAAAAAGCCTATCAGGAATCAACTACAGAAGGTGGCAACACCACCTATGTTTATTATGGCGATAATGAGGTGTTAGATCGTACTTTGTCAAAAGCCTCATTTTTATATACCGCTAATTTGAAAATTAACGACAATAATCCGGAATGGGTTATTGATGCCGGTGTTTCGTTGTGGCGAAGAGACCAAAAGGCAACACTTTATCCCAATTATAGAAAACAGGATGTAAAGCAGGCAATTGCTACTGCAACGGTTAAACGAAACATTATTAAAGATAATAATATGTATAGTTTTACTCTGGGCGGAACCTACGGCTCGGGCTCGGGAACTGTTAAAGAAGACGGCAGCTATGTTAATGTCTCGCAAAACTATGCAACACTCGATCGCTATTTATATCGCGAATATGAGTACTTAACAGCCTCACGTGCAAGCGGAACTTTTGAATTTCGTTACACAAAGGCATTACCGGATAACTATAAAATTTATGGAGGGATACAGTACCGCTATACCAAAGCGTTTAACGTATCGTACATTGGCGATTCTTTTGCGAAGTTAAAAGCAAGCATTGGTTATGTATTTTAACTCGTATTAAATTCCTTTCCAACTAAATTTTTCCGATAAAGGAAAAATTGGACAGTGATAGCAGCCATCCGTAAATTGGATGGCTGTTTTTTTTACCTTAGCACAAAATTTTAAAGAATGGACTACCGAAAAATAAGTATACAGATTGACCCGTTTCAAGAATGGTTTCGCGATGTTTTAACATCTGAGTTAGCAGAAATTGGCTTCGATAGTTTTGTGGAAATAACAAATGGTATCGATGCTTATATTCCCGCCCAGCTTTTTAGTTTAATTAGCTTCGATAAAGTATTAAGTGCGTACGAAGATAATTTTGATTTCCTTTTTGATTCGGAGATTATTAAAGAACAAAACTGGAACAAAGAGTGGGAAAAAAACTATTTTGAACCCCTTGTAATTGGTGAAAAATGTATGATTCGGGCACCTTTCCACACTGAATATCCACATGCAGATTATGAAATTGTTATTGAACCAAACATGGCCTTTGGCACAGGGAACCACGAAACAACAGCAACAATAATCGAATCTATTTTACAAAACGACCTAACTGGGCAAACCATTCTCGATATGGGCTGTGGCACAGGAATTCTTAGCATCCTGGCATCGATGAAAGGAGCAGAACACATTACAGCCATCGACATCGATAAATGGTCGTACGAAGGAACTACCGAAAATGCCGCACTCAACAACATTAAAAACATTGATATTAAACTAGGTGATGCCAGTCTGCTGGGCAACGAAAAATACGACCTTATTTTTGCCAATATCCATAAAAATGTATTGCTCAACGATATGCCTGCTTACTACAAGGTTTTAAACAATGGTGGTACTTTAATTATGAGTGGCTTTTACACCCAAGATATGCCCGATATAAAAAACAAAGCCGAAAACCTGGGCCTTAGCGAATCTGGATTCGTAGAAAAAAACAACTGGGTCTCGTATTCATTCAAAAAATAAAAGCTTCTGCAAAAACACTACAACGCAAATTTTGAGCGACTTTAACAGAACTTTTCTATCATTTTGATACTAACCCGGGTTCGATGTAAAATCACGCCTCAGTCTCGACTAATTTTTAGTAGAAATTAATGCTGATTTTTAAAGTACTATGAGGATAATATTTAAAATCGAACTCGGCTTACCTTTTAGATTATTCAATTTTGAGCAATGCCTCGTTTCTTGGCATCTCCCAAATTTCCAGATCGCGAATATCTTTTTCGTCGATAACAAAACGCAATGCAGTACAAACTTTATGAAAGCCATAGTTTCCTGCTGCCCCGGGATTGAGATGCAAGAAATCAAGTTTCTTATCGTAAATAACTTTTAAAATATGCGAATGCCCGCTTATAAAAAGGTTTGGCGAATTGGTATAAATATCGGGTTTTACGTAACGTTCGTAGCGTCCGGGATAACCGCCAATGTGCGTCATCCAAACATCAATTCCCTCGCACATAAAACGCTGGTGTAGCGGATGCACAACACGCACATTCTGCCCATCGATATTGCCGTAAACGCCCCTTAAGGGTTTAAATTCGTTTAGTTTATCTGCCGTTTCAATATTTCCAAAATCGCCGGCATGCCATATTTCATCCACATTTTCGAAAAACGAATAAATACGTTCGTTTATAAATCCATGCGTGTCAGAAAGTAAGCCAATTCGTTTCATAATTGATAAAAAAGAAAGACGAAAGCCCGTAGTTAAAAAAATTATCACTATCGATATCTTTCATCTTAAATTATTGTTGAAACCATTTAAAATCTATTCTCAGAATGATTATAATGTGGCTTTTGTTTCTAAGAGACAGTTTTGGCGCAAATAAACCAGCTCCTTCAAAAAACGAATCCTGCGTTTCTACCGAATGCCATTGATTAAACAATACCAATAAGATGAAGATTTAACGCAGTATAAACCCAAAAGACGTATAATCAAACAGATGGATAATTTTAAATAGTTTTTAGATTAAAAACACCCTTGTATTGTACAATTTTCAGCACAAATTAAGTTAATTTTGTTTGCACTGAATAAGAAAATTTAAAATTTTAAAATATGATTTCAATTGTAGCAAAGTTTATTGTAAACAACGGTGAGGAAGAAAATTTTTTAGCACTAACGAAAGGTTTGGTTAAGGCTTCGAAAAACGAGGACGGCAATATAGAGTATGCACTGCACAAAGAAATAAATAATGCCCGAACTTACTGTATGATTGAAAGATGGAAAGACCAGGCAGCCATCGACTTTCACAATAACACGCCACACTTTACAACAGCCATTCCAAAAATTGTTGAAATTGCAAAAGTAGAAGTTGACGTATATAAACCTGTTTAATTAAAACCTAACCGAAGTTCTTAGTTATTGCGCTAGCAACTTCGGGTTCCTAACTTCTTAGTATGAAACGAGCATGAGAAATATTCACACATTGGCGATTTATTAAAACCATGCGAGTTTCATCTTATACCATAGAAAACAAACATTTTTAATAAGATGAAAAGAGTAGTAATAGTACGCCACGGCAAAGCAGTTCCTTTCGGTTACGAAGACGATTTTACCCGCGACCTGCGCGAACGGGGAGAAAGCGATGCCAAACTAATTAGTAAGGAGTTAAAAAAACAAGGTATTTTCCCCGACCAAATGATTTCGAGCCCCGCAAAAAGGGCCTTAAAAACCGCTCGTATTTTTGCTAAAAACCTTGATTTTGAACAAAACAAGATTGTGGAGATCGAAGATATTTACCACGGCCTAACCACCGGCGAGTTTTTGGGCATTGTACAGGAACTTCCCAATAATGCCGACACCGTATTTTTCTTCGGACACAATCCGGGATTTTATTACTACGTTTGTAATCTTTTGCAAGAGTTTTATGGCGACATGCCCACCACATCGACCGTTGGAATCGATTTTGATGTGAACATCTGGCAAGAAATACAGACACGAAGCGGAAAGCTGGCCTTCCTGCTTATTCCAAAAATGTTTAAATAAAAAACTACAAGCGCAGGCCTCAGGCTACAAGCAAGCTAAGCAATTGTAGCTTCTAGTTTAATGCTTAAAGTAAATACATGCAACTATTTTACGTTCCAAATATTTCTCCCCCTGAAGTTACTCTTAGCGAAACCGAGTCGAAACATGCCGTACGCGTTCTTCGTCTATCAGAAGGTGCAATACTGCAGCTAATTGATGGTTCTGGTGGGTTTTATAAAGCTCAGATTACCGAAACACATCCGAAAAAATGCAAACTCGCTATTGTTGAATCGAAACTGGATTTTGGCAAAAAAGATTTCAAACTACATATTGCCATTGCTCCCACAAAAAACATCGACCGTTTTGAGTGGTTTCTCGAAAAATGTACTGAGATTGGCATCGACGAAATAACCCCTCTTCTCTCGGAACATTCGGAACGAAAAGTAATTAAACCCGAACGCCTCGAGAAAATTCTGATTTCGGCAATGAAACAATCGGTAAAAGCTTATTTGCCAAAGCTAAACGAACTAACACCGTACAGAAAGCTAATAGAAAGTTCCTTTCCCGGAAAAAAATACATTGCTCATTGCAATGATGGGGAAAAAACACACCTGAAAAATGTAATTTCTCCTGGCAACGATGTGTTAATCCTTATTGGCCCCGAAGGAGATTTCAGCCCCGAAGAAGTAGAACTTGCAAAAAAACAAGGCTTCGAAGAAATATCGCTGGGAACAGCTCGTTTACGAACCGAAACTGCTGGTATTGTGGCCTGTCATATTGTAAATTTGGGGAATGAATAGTTTTTCATTCCAACCACTTGTTGTATTTTCGGAAAAAAATCAGATATGCGGAGTCTCCTTCTTTTAACTTTCATATTAATGGCCTTTGGCGGAGTAGCCCAAAACAACGGCGTTAAAATAGCTTTGTTAAAATACAACGGCGGCGGCGATTGGTATTCCGACCCAACAGCCTTGCCTAACCTTATAAATTATTGCAACACAAACCTGAAAACCAACATCGAACCCGAACCATCGACCATTGAAATTGGCAGCCCCGAGATTTTTAATTTTCCTTTTGTCCACCTCACCGGGCACGGAAACATTATTCTTTCGGAAAACGATGCCATGAACTTAAGGACATATCTTGAAGGCGGTGGTTTTTTACATGTCGACGATAATTATGGATTAGATGAATACATACGCCGCGAGATGAAGAAAGTATTCCCAAACAAAGAGTTTATAGAATTGCCTCCCTCTCACCCTATTTTCCATCAGAAATTCGATTTTAACGAAGGAATTCCAAAAATCCACGAGCACGATAATAAACCGCCACAGGCATTTGGTATTTTTATCGAAGACAGGATGGTTTTTCTGTACACGTACGAAACCGACCTTGGCGATGGCTGGGAAGATGCTGATGTGCACAGCGACCCTGCTGATTTACGCGAAAAAGCACTAAAAATGGGCGCGAATATTATTAGCTTCGTTTTTAATCAATAAAAACACAATTACTCTTTATATCAATTCTAATTTATTTTACTATGAAGGTTGTTGCATTTAACGGAAGCCCCCGTAGAAAAGGAAATACCTCACTGCTAATTGAAGAGACATTTAAAATCTTTAAAACAGAAGGCATTGAAACAGAACTTGTACAGCTGGGAAACAAACTGGTACACGGATGTACTGCTTGTGGAAAGTGCAGGGAAGTGTTGGATAAAAGATGCCAGATAAAAAACGACCACCTAAATTTTTGTATTGAGAAAATGATTGAGGCCGATGGAATTATTCTGGGTTCACCAGTTTATTTCTCGGATGTAAGCACCGAAGTTAAAGCCCTGATAGATGTGGCAGGATATGTTACCCGAGGCAACGGACATTTGCTAAAACGTAAAGTAGCTGCTGGTGTTATTGCAGTGCGACGTGGGGGTGCCATGCCAACCTTCGATGCCATGAACCGCTTCTTCCTCATCAACCAAATGATTGTTCCGGGTTCGAGCTATTGGAACTTTGCTTTTGGCAAAAATCCCGGCGACGTGTTAAACGATGAAGAAGGCATGCAAACTATACGAACCTTGGCTGAAAATATGGCTTGGGTGATGAAAAAAACTATAGGGTAATCGATTTGCAGTATCAGATTCGTACAAAGTTTTAAGAGACGCAAAGATCGCAAAGCAGACAACATGAACAGAACTCACCTGGCGCCTTTGACAAAACCTCTGCGTTCTTTGCGTTAAACAATAAAAATGCTACATCCGGCAGTTTCAGTACAGCACAATAAACTTCATAGGTGCCAATAAAATTTAATCACTTTAGAGCGTAAAAATCCCTTAGCTCGTCTGCTAAAAATTACATTCTTAGAGAAGATTTTGCATGGAACACTCTTCGAAATAACAAGGTTTACTTATTTTGTAACTATCACCAAATACTTCGAAGCTTTCCAAAATTCTTCTTTATTATCGATAAACAAAGTATCGGCTGTTTTTTCTCCTGAAATATGAAACGAACCGAGTTGATGAACCGAAACGATTTCTGCTTTTTTTACATTAAGTGGTATAAAATCGAAGTTGCGAACATCAACCTCCGTAAAATAATCGCGGTTAAAATCCTTTATTATTTTTGCTGTTTTACCAATTCCCAATAGTCCACCAGCTTTTTCAATTACCTTCGCCTCTTTAAGCTCCTTCGCACTGCCATAGGCATAATATACTTTATTCATTTCCTGAATCTGCGAATTAATGGTCGATGTTTTTTGCTCATTTTCGTTTTCAATCTGAGTTATTTTTTGCGTCAATGTTGAAATATCAATATTGAGTTTACTCACTTCATTACTCAAAGCAAAAATATCGGCATCGCGGTCGGCCACTTGCTCTTCAAGAGTTTTCACCATTTTATCCAATTCCGCTATGGTTGTGTTTAACTTTCCGGTTCTGTAGCTGGAGTTGTTTAACTTGTTCTGAAGGGCAGCAGTTTGTTCTTTATTCTTCTGAATCAGTTTATTTAACAATGCAATGTCGTCAATAATTTGAAGTTTTCGTTTTCGGCTCATTTCATTACCCATGGCTGATTGTACCGATACCATTTGCTCAAGTACTTTTATTGAATCGAGTGCAGCCTGAATTTCGTTAAAGTCATTTAAGGCTTCACCGATAATTGAATCGCGAAAGAATGCCTCTGATTCAATGCTGTCGCGCTGTAGTGTCAACATTTTAGCCTCTTTTTTATAATTGTGACACGATGTTAAAACTACAAGGATAAGTGAAAAAACAACTAATCGTTTCATAAGTTTTATTTTTGGATATTTATAAAGATACGACACAAAGTTTAAAAGTATTGCATGCATCAGACTAAAACCAACTAATAATCAAAATTATGCAGTTATTCACGGAAGTGAATTCATAGAAAATAGTACAAAAAAAACCTTCCTGTAGACACAGAAAGGTTTTCTATTGTATGGAATTGGGAAGCTTATTTCGCTTGCTCCAATTTTAATGTTTCGGTTGTTACATCACAAACTTCGCTTGGCCCCCAATACTGAATCGGTCCAGGATAAATAAAGTTGGTACTGTATGCCCACTCGCCACGTTTAGCCTTGAAGTATGTAAATGGTGCACCGTCTAATTCAACCAGAGCTTTCTGAATAACTGGTTTCATGTGTCCATGTCGTCTTTCCATGTTCATCATCATGGTTACCGGAACACCACCCGCAATCCACTCGTCGGCAGAAGCAGTGGTATTACGTACCGATGCCATGTAGCCGGTTAAACCATCAGAGATAAGTACCGATGCTGTATAACCCAACGAGTAACAATAATCAGCATCGAAGTTTGAAGGAGCAGCACAACGACCTTCGTAACCGAAGAAATGGTACTGAGCACCAAATTTTCCAATGTATTTTCCCTGCTCTTTCATTTCGTCGAGTTTTGTACCAACCATTTCGCCCAAAAGTTTTTCTGTTTCAATCAACGAAACCTGCACGTTTCCGTGCGGATCGCGGTCTAACATTAACTGGTTAGCTATACCTATTGGCAACGACAATAACACTTTCGAAGACTCAGGAGAGATATGTTCAGAAACCCACTCAACGCGGTGACTTTTCTTTAAATGCTGAAATTCTTTCTCGGTAACCGTTCCTTCTGCTAAAAGCTCATTCAACTCAGAAATTAAAATTTTCATTTCTGGAATAAACTCGATCAATCCTTCAGGAATAAGAGCAACTCCAAAGCCGTCGCCATTTTCAGCACGTTTTGCAATTATATCGGCCATATATGTTACTACCTCGTCTAAAGTTTGCTGTTTTTGCTCAACTTCTTCAGAAATTAAAGTAATGTTTGGCTGTGTTTTTAAAGCACATTCTAATCCAATATGCGAAGCCGAACGCCCCATAAGTTTTACAAAGTGCCAGTATTTTTTTGCTGAATTTGAATCGCGCTGTATGTTACCAATCAACTCAGAATATACTTTTGTAGCCGTATCGAAACCAAAAGATGTTTCAATCATTTCGTTTTTAAGGTCACCATCAATTGTTTTAGGGCAACCAATTACCTGAAGACTTTCGCCTTTCGATGCATAATACTCTGCCAGGACACAAGCATTCGTATTCGAATCGTCGCCTCCAATAATAACCAATGCATTTAAATCAAGGTCTTTTGCAATCTCCAAACCTTTGTCGTATTGCCAGTCTTCTTCTAATTTAGTTCTGCCCGAACCAATTATATCGAAACCTCCGGTATTACGGTAATCGTCAATAATCTCAGCAGTTAGCTCAATATATTTGTGCTCAACCAATCCTCCGGGGCCTCCAAGGAAACCGTATAATTTACTTTCAGGATTTAGTTTTTTAATACCATCGAAAATTCCTGAAATTACATTATGACCGCCAGGAGCCTGACCTCCTGAAAGAATTACACCCACGTTAAGAGGCGCTCTGTCTTTTTTAACTTCTCCGGCTTCGAAAGATATTATAGGCATTCCATAAGTATTCGGAAATAACTTCTTTATTTCTTCCTGATCGCCAACCGATTCGGTTTTTGCACCTTCAACCAATTTAACGGCACCGGTTAACGACTTAGGAACTTTTGGCTGATACTTAGCCCTTTCTTTTTGTAATGCACTAATATTCATAGTATTATATTTTATATGTTTCTTTTTTAAAGCGCCCCAAAAATACGCTTATTTACGGTGAAACCCTCTGTTGTAAAATTTGGGAACAAGAATTTAAAGTAAAGTTAAAGGGGATGAAAAGAGTTTTGTCTTTTCTATTTGAGTAACACGAAAGAATCATACAAATTTTGTCATTTCGAAGGAAAAATGACTTTGAAATTTTTAAATTAATAATGATTACTCAATTCCTTCGAAATGACAGTAAATTACGCAAAGATTAAGTGGTAAAAAAGTCGAGAATATTACCGGCAGTACTTCCTCTTCCGGCTTTGTACATTTCGGTATAACCGCATCGTTTACATGATATTGTTATAAACCTACGATTTTGAATATCAAAAAATCGAGAAAGACCAGAACCTGTCGTTCTGATTTCATCTTCTTCATATTCCCAATTTTTACACTTGGGACAGCTAAAATGTTTTTGCATTATATGGTGTTTATTTTTTTCAAAACATTTGTATTACTTTTTCAAATACATTACTAAGTGTATCGAAAAAAGACCGGATTCAATTGCCAAAGCCATTAATAATGGAATTTATGTCGAGACTAATTTTAGTTCCGAAAGGCTTTCCTATTTTGTTTTTTATAGCGCTCCTGTCTATTCGTTACTTGTTCCTTTTTTTAACCGTTTTGCATCTTTTAATGCATTATGAATAATCCACTCCAACTGCCCGTTTATGCTACGAAAATCGTCGGCAGCCCATCGTTCAACGGCCTCCATCATTTCCGGGTTTACGCGTAATACAAATGTTTTTTTCTTCGCCATATCCTCTCACTTCTTTTGTCAGGAATCACTTAAAAACCTGGATCAGACTAAAAATAACAATGGCTAATACAATTTCTATTGCCAGTATTATTAAGAATTTTTTCAACCTATTATTACCATGTGCCACGGTTTTAGAACTTTTTCGCTGTCTGGGTAAGATAATTTTGCCTTCACCCATTAATTTCCGCATGGCAAAATTAATGGCTTGTTTTTTCTGCGTTCCCAGCAGCAGTTTTTTACCGTCGTTCAAATAAAGCTGCAAGCCAATATTTCCACGAACATTGTAGGCTTTATTTTTTCTACTTCCTTTTATTCCCCAGCCTCCGTATTCTGCAATTGCACGATATGTACGAACCTCAAACCTATTAATATCTTCCCTTTTTATATTTCTCCATTTCGACAAGACAGGAGCGAAACGAAACCTAATTTCTTCTTGAGTAATTTCAACATTCAGTTTCATTCTCATTAGAAACCAGCCAAAAACAAGACCAACGCTTGTGATAATAAATAGAAGAAAGAAGGCCTCCGCTTTATCGTCGCTGTTTACTAATTCGAGAAGAATAAAAAGCATAGGAATAAGAAATGCACATCCCAACAATAACCACATCCACCATTGCGTAAAACGTTGCTCTTCCTTAAAAAGAACCTTTTCCATGATCTTTTAATAAATTGATCCTGTATTAACTATTGGCGTAACATCTTTATCGCCACACAATACAACCATTAAATTACTTACCATGGTTGCCTTTTTCTCCTCATCCAAAACAACAATCTCTTTCTGACTTAACTGCTCCAAAGCCATTTCAACCATACTTACAGCACCTTCCACAATTTTAAAACGAGCTGCAACAATGGCAGTTGCCTGCTGGCGTTTTAACATGGCCTGGGCAATTTCCTGAGCATAGGCAATATGATTAATTCGTGCTTCAATTACCTCTATACCGGCGATTTCCAAACGCTCTATTATTTCGCGCTCCAATTCATCATTCACTTCTTCCGTTCCATCGCGTAAAGTAACTTTTGCACTTTCATCTTCAATGTTATCGTAAGGATAAAGTCCGGCTAGTTTTCGAAGGGCAGCCTCGCTTTGTACAACCACAAAATGCTCATATTCGTCAACGCCAAAAGCAGCCCGGTATGTTTCCTGCACTCTCCAAACCAACACCAAACCAATCATTATCGGGTTTCCCAATTTATCATTTACCTTAATGGTTTCGCTATCGAAATTACGGGCACGTAGCGATATTCGTTTCCTTGCAAAAAAAGGATTTACCCAATAAAAGCCGTTGGTTTTTATGGTTCCTTTGTAGGCTCCAAACAAAATCATTACACAACTTTGATTTGGTTCAACCACGGTAAATCCAACGGTAAGTAAAATAAACACTGGAATTAAAGCGACTGAGGGAATTATCATTCCGCGCACAAATCCGAAAATAATTACGAAAAAAAGAATCAATTCCACCAAAAGGAACATATAACCCGACATTGCTGAATATTGTTTTTCCATGACATTAATTTTTAAGCATTATAATACTATTTTGATATCACTAAGTTAACCTAAATTTATCAAAAGTCAATAACAGATGGCAATTTTGTAATACTGATTTGTTTTCTCACACTCATTTCATAAATTTGCCAATTCATTATTAATCAAAACATTCTTCATTTTTATTCAAAAAAATCACAAAATGAGATTCATCAAAGCTCCTATTAATCAGTTCATAAAGCTTGAGACTTCGAGTAGCATTATTTTATTTAGCGCCACCATTGCGGCTCTGATACTGGCTAACAGCCCCTTAAGCGAACAATTTTTAAATATATGGAAGAATTACGTCACGATTAGCCTACCCGGTTTTGAGCTGTCGAAACCCATATACAAATGGATTAACGATGGATTAATGGCTATTTTCTTTTTTCTAATTGGCCTCGAGATTAAACGAGAAGTATTGACAGGTGAACTCAGCCATGTAAAAAAAGCATCACTCCCGCTTTTTGCAGCAATAGGAGGTATGATCGTTCCGGCAACATTATTCACCGTATTAAATGCAGGAAATGCCGGCGGCCACGGCTGGGGAATCCCTATGGCGGCCGACATAGCTTTTACACTCGGAATACTAACACTTTTAGGTAATCGCGTTCCATCCGGAATAAAAATCTTCCTAATGGCCTTTGCCATCATCGATGACCTTGGAGCAGTGCTGGTTATTGCTTTTTTTTACAGCTCAAACATTATTTGGACAAACCTTTTTATTGGTCTCGGTATTGTAGTAGTTCTTGGCATTTTATCATGGTATGATTACTATTCCAAATACTTTTTCTTCATCTGTGGAGTTCTTGTTTGGGTACTTTTTCTGAAATCGGGCATACATTCGACCATTGCCGGAGTTTTATTGGCGCTTACCATTCCATTACGCCGAAAAACCGATACCGACTCGTTTTACGAAAGGGGAAAAGATATTTTAGACGATTTTTTACACGAATGCAACACGCAAGGCGAAGGGGAAAAAAAAGTTCTTACCAAAAAGCAACTTCAGTCCATCGACGAGCTGGAAGAACTTACGGAAACCACAACATCGCCTCTCCAACACAGCGAACATGGCTTGCACGGCTGGGTATCCTACTTAATAATGCCCGCTTTTGCTTTTGCCAATGCAGGTGTAGTCTTTAGCTTTTCGGGCGACACAAACCTTGCACTCTCCTTAAACATCGCAATTAGTATGATTCTTGGAAACTTTATCGGAATTTTCTCTTTTTCGTGGCTATCCATAAAATTGAATATTTCTGAGCTTCCCGAAAATGTAAACTTTAAACAATTAGCAGGAGTATCCTTTCTGGGAGGTTTGGGATTTACCATGTCGCTGTTTATAAACAACCTGGCATATACCGATATTGCACTTATCAACTCGGCAAAAATGGGCATTCTATTTGGTTCATTGATTGCCGGAACATTGGGTTATTTTACTCTCCGACTAACCATTAAAGGAAATTCATATAATTAGAAAAAAAAAGAAGGCACTTGTCAGTGCCTTCTTTTTTTCAATTTAAATTCATTTCTACATAGCCGGTCGACTCTGTTTTCAAAGTATCATATGACCGGGCAAAATCAAGAATATTTTTTATTAAACTTTCCGAAGGCTCAGCGTCCATCGGAATTAAGGATTTTTCAATACCACCTTCAACCTCATCATTACAGACTGGCCTTTTGTTATATTGAAAGCTATTAACAACATAAATTAAAGTAGAGAAATTTTCCATAGGCATTTTATTATTATTTCTATAGAAACGCCTTTCCAACTTTATTATTGTGTTAATAATTGTCAAACTTTTGTCAATGTCAATTTCTTTTCTTCAACCAGCTTTCTGAGGTTAATTAAAGCATAGCGCATACGTCCCAAAGCAGTATTAATACTAACGTTGGTTTGTTCCGCTATTTCTTTAAAACTAAGCCCCATGTAATGCCGCATGAGGATAACCTGTTGTTGATCATCTGGCAATTCATTTACCAAATATCTAACCTCCTTTAGAATTTGCGCATTCACTATTTTATCTTCAATCGTATCTTCCGAAAACTTTTGCGAGTTAAAGATATCAACCTCACAACTGTCATTCGAAATGGTGCCGTTTAACTTTTCCTTTCGAAAATGATCGATAATAAGATTATGTGATATGCGAAGTACCCAGGAAACGAATTTACCATTCTCAATGTATTTTCCTTTTTTCAACGAACGGATAACCTTAATAAAAGTTTCCTGAAAAATATCTTCTGCCAATTCCTGGTTTTTCACAATAAGTAAAATATATGAAAATATCCTACTTTTATGACGTACGATTAAAGCTTCTAATGAATCATGATCGCCATTGATAAAATGTTGAACGAGTTCATTGTCGCTCAGTGAGTTTAGTCTGAACATTACCTTCTAGTTTATGTGAAAACAAAAAGTAAAGTTTATCAATAGGCGTCTCTTTTTTAGTGTAGTAAAAGTATTATTCTAATTTTGTACCATTCAAAAATGAAACATTTTACCGACAATAACAAGTTTTTTTAACATTTTGTTGCATTTATTAAATAATTATGTCCAATAGCAAAAAGGCGAAATACATTGAGATTCAGAACGCAAGAGTTCATAATTTAAAAAACATCAGCCTGAGAATTCCGCGAAATAAATTTGTGGTGGTTACAGGTGTTTCGGGGTCGGGAAAGTCTTCTTTGGCCTTTGATACTCTTTTTGCAGAAGGGCAACGCCGGTATGTTGAAAGCTTATCGTCGTATGCCCGTCAGTTTCTGGGAAGAATAAACAAACCCGAAGTCGATTTCATTAACGGAATTCCTCCTGCCATTGCCATAGAGCAGAAGGTAAACTCCCGAAATCCACGCTCAACTGTTGGAACATCAACGGAGATATACGATTACCTAAAATTACTATATGCCAGAATCGGAAGAACAATTTCTCCAGTTTCAGGAGAAATAGTTACAAGAAATACGGTTACCGATGTGGTGGATTTTATTAATTCTTTCGAAGAAGGAACACGATTGATAATCGCGTCGCCACTTCAACCCCAAAAAGGCAGAACAATTTTACAGGAAGCAGAGTTACTGATGCAGCAAGGTTTTTCGAGATTGGAAACCAACGACGAAATAAAAAGAATAGATGAGTTGGTACAAAACAAAACCGAAGATTTTTGCAAGGGGAGCTGCAACCTCGTTATCGACCGTATTTCGGTTCAGCACGACGAAGATTCGCAAAGCCGCATAGCCGACTCGGTACAAACTGCTTTTTTCGAAGGGCATGGCGAATGTGTGGTAAAAATCTTCAAAAAAGAAGGAACTGAAACTCAAAAATTCTCAAACCTGTTTGAAGCCGATGGAATTGAATTTGAAGAGCCAACTGTTCACACCTTCAGTTTTAACAACCCGGTTGGAGCCTGCCCGGCCTGCGAAGGTTACGGAAAAGTAATTGGCATCGACGAAGACCTTGTTATTCCCAACAAGTCGCTTTCGATATACCAGGATGCCATTGCCTGCTGGAAAGGCGAAAAAATGAGCGAATGGAAAAAAGAGTTAATTTATTCGGCAGAGAAATTCAAATTCCCTATCCACAAGCCTTTTTACGAATTAAACGAAGAACAGAAATTCCTGATTTGGACCGGAAACAAATATTTCAAGGGATTGAATCACTTTTTTAAATACCTGGAAGAAAACAGCTACAAAATTCAATACCGGGTAATGCTTTCGCGCTATAGGGGAAAAACAATTTGCCCCGAATGTAAAGGCAGCCGGCTAAAAAAAGAAGCTGGCTATGTAAAAGTAGCCGAAAAATCGTTACAGGAACTGGTACTAATGCCTGTCAATGAATTGCTTACTTTTTTCAATGAAATTGAAATTACCCCACACGAATATGAAATTGCTAAACGAATTTTAATTGAAATTACCAACCGGTTGGAATTTTTATGCGATGTTGGATTAGGTTACCTTACCTTAAACAGACTTTCCTCCACACTTTCGGGTGGAGAATCGCAACGAATAAACCTGGCCACTTCGCTGGGAAGCACTTTGGTAGGATCGCTATATATTTTAGATGAACCAAGTATTGGTCTGCACTCGCGCGACACCGAAAAGTTGATTAAAGTATTGCGCCGTCTCAAACAAATTGGCAACACCGTTTTGGTAGTTGAGCACGACGAAGAAATTATTCGAGCAGCCGATGAAGTAATTGATATTGGCCCGTTGGCAGGGCAGCATGGTGGAGAAGTGGTTTTCCAGGGCAATCATCAGGAGCTGGCAAAGAAACCTGAAAGTTTAACGACTAAATACCTCACGGGTATTGAAAAAATTGAAGTCCCGAAACAACGCCGAAAATGGACCAATTACATTGAAGTAGTTGGAGCACGGGAAAATAACCTGAAAAATATCCGGGTTAAGTTTCCATTGAATACATTAACCGTTATTACCGGGGTTAGTGGTTCGGGGAAATCGTCGCTCGTGTCAAAGATATTAACCCCGGCATTAACAAAAATACTGGGTGGTTATGGCGAACGTACCGGGTATCACGACGCCATACTGGGCGATTACAAAATGCTGGATGCTATTGAGTTTATCGATCAAAATCCCATAGGAAAATCGTCGCGTTCGAACCCTGTTACTTACCTAAAAGCTTACGACGAAATAAGGAAGTTAATGTCGGAACAACAGGCCTCAAAAATACAGGGCCTAAAACCTTCGCATTTTTCATTTAACGTTGATGGGGGCCGCTGCGACGAATGCCAGGGCGAAGGAACCATAAAAGTTGAGATGCAGTTCCTTGCCGATGTTTTCCTGATTTGCGAAAGTTGCGGGGGAAAACGCTTTAAAGAAGACATTCTGGAAGTTCGTTATCAGCAACACAACATCGACGACATTTTAAACCTTACGGTTAATCAGGCCATAGAGCTATTCGAAAAAGGAAAAAGTTCAACCGAAAAGAAAATTACCAGGCGCCTAAAGCCACTTCAAGATGTTGGCTTAGGATACGTAAAACTGGGGCAATCCTCCAGTACACTCTCGGGAGGAGAAAGTCAGCGGGTAAAACTAGCTTCCTTCCTTGCCAAAGAAAAAGACTCTCCCACCCTGTTCATTTTCGATGAACCCACAACAGGACTGCACTTTCACGATATAAAGAAATTGTTGGATTCATTTAATGCTTTAATTTCCCGAGGCCATTCAATTTTAATTATCGAACACAACATGGAAATTATTAAATCGGCCGACTGGATTATTGATCTTGGCCCCGAGGGAGGGAAAAATGGAGGTGAATTAATTTTTGAAGGGACGCCCGAAGAGTTGGTAAAAGTCGAAGAATCGTATACCGGAGCAGCACTTAAAGAGAAACTGGAATAAAATAACTGTTTCTCAATTAAAATTACATTGAAATGGGTCTTATACATTTTTAATGCTCATTTCAACACGCAGTCGGTACGATTCTAGACTATTGATTATGAGCAATTAAAGGCAAACGTTTCCATTCGCGGTACAAAAGAAAACCGACAACAGTAGCCGACAAAGCATCGGCAAGCGGATAACTCAGCCAAATACCATCAATCCCCCAAAATATGGGAAGAATGTATAATAAAGGAATTAATCCGATTACCTGACGAAAAATAGTAGCAAACATCGACAAACCAGCCTTTCCGATAGCCTGAAAGAAATTAGATGCAACCACCTGATACCCCACAATTGGAAAGGCCAATACCACAATTCGCAACCCGCGTGTGGCAATCTGAAATAAGGTTTCGTTATCCTTGTTAAACACTTTGATAATTGAGCCGGGAAATGCTTCTAAAAAAACAAAAGAAACAATAGCTATTATGGTTGCCCACACCAGCGAAATGCGAAGTGCGTGCTTAATACGCCCCACTTCTTTTGCCCCATAACTGAAACCGATTATCGGTTGTGAAGCCATGTTTAATGCTACAATAGTCATGATAAACAAGGTCATTACCGAATTGATAATCCCCATAGCCCCAACAGCCAAGTCTCCGCCAAAATCAATTAACTTTTTATTTAGCAGCCCCTGCACAAAACTACCGGCAATTTGCATCGAAAACGGTGCCATTCCGATGGCCAGAATTTCTAATCCTATTCCCCAGTTAATGCGAATGTTTTTTCGGTGAAGTTTTACTACTGCCTTTTTACTTTTAAGAAAATGGTAAAGCACCCAAACCATTAAAACAAACATGGAAATTACCGTTGCATACGCAGCACCTTTTACTCCCATTTCGAGCCAGAAAATAAAAATAAAATCGAGTATAATGTTTGACAGCGAGCTAAGAATCATAGAAATCATAGCAACTTTGGCATTTCCTTCGGAACGAATCACATTATTCAAAGAAAAACCAACAACCATAAACACAACTCCACCAAGAATTATATCGAGATAGTCGTTAGCGTACTGAAAGGTTTCTTCGGTTGAGCCAAACGAACGTAAAATGGGTACTTTTAGCGCATAAATTACGATCATGATAATCACGGAAACTATCAGCATCAGCAGAAAACCGGTTCCCAAAGTTTGTTCGGCACGCTCCAAATTTTTCTTCCCTAAATTTATCGACACATAAACCCCGGAGCCAATTCCGATAAGCATACCAAACCCCATCATAATCAGCATTACCGGAAAAATAACAGAGATGCCTGAAAGGGCTTCCGCTCCTACACCCTGGCCTATAAAAATCCGGTCGACAATATTATAAAGTGCATTAACAAATACCCCAATAAAAGCAGGAATAAAGTATTTCAGCATTAAGCGGCCGACATGCGCATCTCGTAATTCGTCTATATTCTTCATGAGTCGGTCAAAGGTATAGAATATAAAGAAACATTTATAGAGCACCTTTGTTTAAGCTCGATTAATAACGTAAATTTGCGTCTTTGAAATTTTCAATATGACAAAGACTAAAATAAATCAGGAGTTAAAAAACAAGCTCTTCTCGGCCAATACCGCAGAAGCAATTTCAGCAATTAATAAGTTAAAAGAACAGGGCAACAAAGACTACCTATTTCTTCTTTTTGAATTATTGGGGAATCAACCCGAAGAAGAATTAAGAAAAGAAATTCTAGAATTATTGGGAGCAATTAAAGATAAAGAAACCATTCCTGTTTTTATAGAAGCCCTAAAAGAAGAGAAATTTAGCAGCAATAGGAAGGAAATTTTAACAACGTGCTGGCAAAGCGGATTGGATTTTAGCCCCTATATGGAAGTTTTTATTAATTTGATAATTTCAAATGAATGGGAAATCGCTTTTGAGGCTTTCACTGTTATCGAAAACCTGGAACATTTCCCTCCCGAAGAGGAACTGAAAATACTCAAACTTAAAATTGCCTCTGCGTTAAAATCATCCGATGAACAAAAAGCCTATTTTCTTGAAGAGATCTTAAAAATGACTTCATAAAAAGGGATTAAAATTTGAAGTATGTTTTTAAAATATTACTAAGTGGCTTATTCCTTGTTTCAGCCATCACAACTCGAGCCCAGAGCGAAAGTTATTTGCAACCATTTGCAAGCTCATTGCTGATTAATCCGTCGTTTGCAGGATACAACAACAATACGAGTTTCCACACAGGAAACCAGTATTACCATATTTCCAACGACCTGGGATACAACCTCTTTTATGCGACCTACGATACTCCTTTAAATAAAAAAAAGGGAGGTATTGGAGCCAGCTTTCGGCAAGGAATAATAGGCAACAAAAATATCAGCACTTCAGAGTTCGATTTCTCCTATGCAAGGCTTGCCCGTAAAACTTCAAACGGCAAATTAATAGTATCGGCACGCACTGGCTTACTTCTGGCAACAAAACAATGGTATACCTATCTTCTCGATGAGATTCTATTACGAAAAACAGAAACACCGAGTCCACCAGGGAAAAAATTCACTCGATATTATAGAATCAAACCTGGCTTTGGTATTTTATACGACGCACAAGCTTTTACATATGGATTATCAGCAGTTTTTCCACTCGAATACAACTTAGCTCCTTCCGAAGAGGATTTATTTCCCGACGATGAGCAGTTTCCTCTGGATTTGTGTTTTTATATTTCTAAAAAAATAGGTGGCAATCGCAAAGGGTTAAAATCGAGCCCTTATGAGCTTTCTCCCGAACTACTTGTTTTTTATAACGACAACTTTATTTTAAGCCGTGCCACTTTGCGCATAAAACAAATCGACCGAAGTTATGGTATTTTCCTGCAAAGCGATTTTAGCAATAACATTCATTGCCTGGGTGGCATATTAGGTTTCCGACACAAAAATATGCGAATAAACCTAAACGCAGGCATAGGAATTCCAGAGGTTTCGGATAAAACAGGAGTCAATTGCGAACTTTCATTAAGCATGATTATACCTCAGACATATTATTCGAAAATAAATCCGTGGGCGCCGCGGAAAAAATACTAATCATTTTGTATTTTGCCTTAATTATTGAATTGAGCCTAACAAAATGAACATAAAGACTCTTGTTTTTTCATTGCTTTTTATTCCAGGAACTTTGCTTGCTCAAGATGCTGAATACTCCCAGTTTTTTGCCAATCCACTGCATTTAAACCCGGCTTTAACAGGTACATCCGAGTTACCTAGAGCCATTGCCTCTTATCGCAAGCAATGGCCACAAAACGGAAATTCGTATAATACTTATTCTTTATCCTACGATTGCCTGTTAAAAAAACAAAAGGCAGGTGTTGGTTTTCAGCTTAACTACGACAGCCAACCCGGTAATTATATCAATTCAAGCTCTGCTTCAGCATCCTACTCGTACCACCTTGAACTGGGGAGCGAAAGCTTTATGACGCTTGGACTAGATGCAGGTTTTGTAATTAAACAGTACAACACCGGCGAACTAATCTTTCCTTCTGAAATTAACCAGCAAACCGGAACTATTACCCAAAGCACTACAATTACCATTAGCAATGAAAAAAGGCTTTATCCCGACTTTGCAGTTGGATTGGTTGGACAACACAGTGGATTTTTTTGGGGAGCAAGCATCCATCATTTAACGCAACCCAACGAGTCGATAATAGACGACAGTCAGAATGTAGAACTGCCAATGAAATTTACAGCTCATGCCGGGGCACGAACACACAAATTTCATCACGGTCTTTTGTCGCGAAGATTTACCGTATCGCCAAATATATTATATCAACAACAAGGCAGCTTTAAACAATTAAATCTTGGAATATATATGATTGAAAAATCATTTTTATTTGGAGGGTGGTTTCGAAATAACATCGACGAACGCCCCGATGCAATTATTGCCTTAATAGGGTTGGCTCGCGAAAAATTCAAATTTGGGTATAGTTTCGATTATACCCTATCTGAACTTTCGTATTACAGCCATGGTACGCACGAAATATCATTAACTTTTTTCCTGAAAAACCAAGGAAGCAGTCCCATACGCAATCGATTATTAATCCCGATGATTTAATAAAAAACACTTCTATTTTGTGTTTTTTTCATTTCCCATGGGACAATAAAATAGTCTTGTTTTTTCGGGTTGTCAACACTCTCATCCACTGAATATCCTTTAAAAACGTGGAAATCTCTACGCTTATCATCATTTCTAGTTCTATCACCTCTTTTCATCGCATTAATTATTAATTGTTTTCTTACTATTCTTTCAAAAGATTTTACTTAAAAAAAGCGTTTTGTTTTTTTTAAAGAAGTTGTAAGTTATGGTGAAATATGACTAAAGTCAAGTCTTTTTACAACTTATTACAAATTTTTAGCAGAAAATAATTATTGTATTTTTTACACTATCTATCAGAAAATTAAGGTAATGATACCTTTCTGTCTGTGATTTTTATTTGTAAAATCGCGGTACTGCAATACCCAGGTATAAACTGCAGCAGGAGCATAATTCCCGTTTTTCATCTTCCCATCCCAACCTTTTTCCTGGCTGTCCGATTCAAAAACAACTTGCCCCCAACGATTAAAAATCAACAACTTATAACCTTCGTCAACTACCCCTTCCGAATAAATACGAAACTCGCGATCTTCTTCCGAACCGGCATTGGGAGAAAAAGCACTTGGCGGGTAAAGTTTATCGAACGATATCGCTACCCGATGAGAAACAGTATCGTAGCAGGCAGAATCGTTAAGAGCTGTTAACAAAACGGAATAAAACCCCATTTCTGAGAACCGGTGTTTCGGGTTTTCTTCAGTAGAAATCCCCGTCATATCGCCAAAGTCCCATTCGTACAATGTTGCGCCGATGGTTTGGTTGGTAAATTCAATTTCAGGGTCGCTAATTAAAACAACATCGGGAACAGGCGTAAAAGCTGCATTGGGAACAGCATAAACTTCAATATCTTTGTTGTATTCCAAGGTATTGGAACACCCCGTTACCGAAGAAATTCCGGTAAAACTTATCTGATTATTTGTACCTGGTTCCGAAAAAGTGTGTTCAACCAAGGCTCCGCTTCCGATAATACCATCACCCATACTGTATTCGAAACTAACCACATCGACCTCATCCAAAACAAGAGCCTCTGCTGTAACCTCCAAAGGAGGGCAGCCCTCGGTGGTGTCAACTTCAATTTCGAAAACCGGTTTACGCTTCCATGTTTTTACCAGAGTATCGGAAGCACAACCAAATTCTGAAACAACATGAATGCCAATAGTAGCCATCGGTTCCGAGCTCCGGTTTATTTCCAGCGGATCGTTAGTAGTTCCGGGATCTTTAATAATTTCTTCAGGCTTCAAATCGGTCAAATCCCAATAATAGGTATCAGCATCGTAGCCTGAACCTTCGTACCAGATTTCCATTTGCTGCGGATTGCAATCGTCTTCAGAAAAAGAAAAATCAACCGTTGGCTTTGGATGAACAGTAATCATATCGCTAATCACCCCTGTATTTGTACAACCTTCAGTAGATTCAACAGTAAGGCTAATATCAAATGAAGAATCGACAAATCCCAGGTTTACAAAACTGGTTGCAGGGTTACGAATGTCACTTGTATTTCCATTGCCAAAATCCCATGCATAAGTTTCTGCAGGTTCGCTTGAACGGGCTTCAAAATTTACCAGCAAAGGCGTGCAGCCTTCGTTGTTATCGGCCACAATAGTTATATCAGGAGTTACCGTAACCGAAGTTGTTAACGAGTCGGTGCATCCCTGCTCATTCACCGTTAAACCAACTGTTCTTCCAGGCTCTCCGTAGCCCAGCAGAATAATTATTCTATCCAGTTCAACTCCCGACTCGTAAAGCACATCGTTGTAATACCACGAAAACATAGTTTCTTCAACGGTCTCTCCATCGAAAACGAGCTCCAGATTGTATCCTTTGCATGTTGACGAATCCATACTAAAGGAGGCTACTGGCTGGTTATGAAATTCGATTTCGAGGGTATCGCGAAACTCGCAGCCATATTCGTCGTTCATTTGCATTTCAAACTGATATACACCATATTCATCGACGGTAATAGTTGGCACAAGGCTAGTCGGCTTATCAATTGTCACATTATCGGGCTGAAAGGCAACCAACAGAGTGCTCGCATCGCCACTCACAAACGACATGTTCAGGCTTTGCGTTTTGCTGCCACACACCATGTTGGCTACTCTACTGTAGTCGATAACAGGACGAACGCTCCACTTCACCTCAAATGTATCGGTAACATTGCAATTATCGTTGCCAATGGTTACCCAGTAAATTCCCTCTTCCGAAATATTAACCGTTGCACTTGTGTCTCCATTCCACCACTCATAGGTATCATGCTCTCCCGGATTTAAGGTAAGCGATTCGCCTTTACAAATTATGTTTTCGTCTATCAACTCGCTTTCGGGTATAGGATTAACCTGAACAAAAAAGTTGGCTGTATCGGTGCAGGTTCCAAGTTCTCCGGTTGCTATATAAGTAGTAGTCGAACTGGGATTTACAACAGGATTGGGAACTGATGAAGAACTGATATTTTCATTGGGAGTCCACGAATAAACAGAAGGAGCAACATCTTCTAAATCAACATTCAGCATCTGCGATTCGCCATAACAAATTTCGAATTCCCTTTCATCGGAGAACGCAATTTTAATCACCGTTATGTATGCCGAAGCCGAAAGTTTCACGTCCGGATCATCTTCCATATCGCCGAATTCCACTACATAACCTCTTGCTTTATAATATTCAGAATCTGGATTTGCGGAGTTTGGCAAATCGTTCCATGATTTAGCAAGAAAGGCTGCATTATAATTGATATGTGCATAATCTTCATTACCCTGATTATTTGGTTCGCCTGTATTCCAATATTCAAATTCGCCATTTACAGCAGAACCATCTTCGTCTCCCTCATAAAACTGAATACCTGCATCTGGACCAGTTGCCCAAATCCACTTACCTTCAGTTGTTCCCTCCGTTTCGCTATCAGTTGCTCCAATCCAGCCTACGCCTTCAACTTTTGTCCAGATAAAATCATTTTCTTCTTGCGACCTTATGGTGGCTAAATAACCTTGTAAACCATGATATTCTTTTCCCGCAGCCGCTTCTTTTGCTTCTTTCCAGGTAATATCAGTTTCTTTATAATACTGGTAAAAATGCCCGGTTGAAGGCAAATAATCGGCATCAAGCAAACTAACAGAAAACGATCGTTGTTTTCGGGTAGGAATTTCAGCTATATTTTTATAAAACACATTAGATACTGCTGTCTGGTATTCGGCATCGGTACCAGCTCCTTTAATTTCGAGTTGCCCTTTATCTGCATCCCATAAATATTCAAAATCAGCAACCTTTTTATAAACAAGAACATCTTCCCCGTTTACATAGTTGTCGGCAATTGATATTTTAATGCCCTCTTCGTCACCCTTTATTTCGGCATTTGAGATGGAAATACCTGGCATAACAGCAACAGAATCCTTACAATAATATTGTACAGATTCACCATCGTTAACAATTTGAAGGACTTGTGAAAATACCAAACCGGTATTGCTCATCAAAAAAATAATTAAAAAGAGTAATACCGGTTTAGTTGCAGGCATGTTTGTTTGAATGGCTTATTTTCGATTTGAAAAATACTTCATAAACTGCGAGCGCTCGTATACCAAAGGATCCGGAATATTTTTGTACGACAGTCTTCCCCTGAAGTCATCAACCGACTTAAAATTCCATTTATTCATGAAAGCGTTAATTTCTTCAAGTATATTTTTAACAACCCCTGTTCCGTTAACATAAAGTGTTGAACAAAGCTGGGCTACCTGAGCTCCAGCCAGAAGTTGTTTTAATACAGCGTCACCAT
Organism: Draconibacterium sp.; assembly: GCA_041583785.1. Classification (GTDB taxonomy): domain Bacteria; phylum Bacteroidota; class Bacteroidia; order Bacteroidales; family Prolixibacteraceae; genus Draconibacterium. The sequence continues at coordinate 115,864 of JBFHFE010000008.1, forward strand.
CGTGAATTCCTGTTGAAGCTGCGATGTCGAGTTTTGGAACTGCCGAAGAAACAATTCCTACCCAACGCAATGAACGACGCAAATCGGAAGGAGAGCTAAATACCTCTGAAGAAGTTAATTTTAAAGTTTCGAGGTTGATGTCGGGTTCGTAAAAACGGTTAAACATTACAACACCTGCGGCGCCATTAGCTTTTAATTTATCGGCCATACCAATAATATTGCTGTGGTTTATCCCAAACTTTACTGCAACAGGAATAGAAACCTCACTTTTAATCTTTTTCAATACATCGAGGTAAAGCTGTTCTACTACTCCGGGTCTTTCGTTTCTATCGGTTGGCAGGTAAAAAATATTTAACTCAATGGCATCAGCACCGGCTTCTTCAAATTCTTTAGCGAAGCTAGTCCATTCGGACGACGACACACAATTTATACTGGCGATCACCGGAATATCAACAAGCTCTTTCGCTTTTTTCAGCAGCTCAAGATGTTTGGTAACGGTATTATCGCGCAGGTAATTTTTAATGTAGTCTTCTGCTTCGGGATAGCCCATATTATGCTGGTCTTTTTGCAACATGTTGCTAATCTCGTTATTAATTTGCTCTTCAAAAAGCGATTTTAAAACGATAGCTCCAATACCGGCATCAGCCAGCTCTTTAATTTTTTCGATAGAACTTGTTAAACCAGAACTTGCTGCTACCAATGGATTTTTAAGTTTTAATCCCAGATATGTGGTTTCTAATTTGCTCATATTATATTGTTTAAAATTTAGAGTAAAACGTTCCGCATCCGGATTCTGTTTTAGTACTCAAATCAAATAATCTAAAAATCTATTTTAATAATTACGTGCTCCAAAGATTTTACTTCCAACACGAATTAAGGTACTTCCTTCTTGAACTGCAACAGGATAATCGGCCGACATACCCATTGAAATTTCAGTAAAAGAATTTGAAAAAGCAAAGTATTCATTTTTTAGCGCATTAAAAATATTGTTTAACATCCTGAATTCTTTTCTGATTTGATTTTCATCGTCGGTATACGTTGCCATTCCCATTACACCTACAACTTCTACATTTTTTAATTCAGCAAATTCATCAGAACTTAAAAGCTCCTTTGCTTCGGTTTCCGAAAGGCCAAACTTTGTAGCTTCTTCGGCAATATGAAACTGCAGCAACACCTTAATATTGCGCTTATTTTTTACAGCTTCCTTGCTAATTGTTTTTAACAGCTTTATAGAGTCGACACCATGAATTAAGCTGATAAACGGTGCAATATATTTTACTTTGTTGGTTTGCGGATGACCAATAAAGTGCCATTCGATATCTTTTGGAAGTTCTTCGTATTTTTTAGTTAAATCCTGAACTTTGTTTTCTCCAAAAATGCGCTGCCCCGCCTGGTAGGCCTGTAAAATATCCTCGTTTGGTTTGGTTTTAGAAACAGCAACCAGGCGCACTCCCTGCGGCAGAGTTTTCTTTATTTCAATAATATTCTTCGCAATTCCCATTGTTTGTTCGAATTTCTCGTAAAAATAGCAATTAGTTGGTAGACCAAAGACTGAAGCCGGCAGATATTTTTAAACAGAGGGCCCATTCTTTTGAAATAAAAGTACGGTGTACTTGTGCCTTTGTTCTTTTTACTTGATTCTGGTTTCGTACCTTTGCTTCATAAATGAGAGTAAAGGAAAAAATAGTGACTCAAATGAATTCTCTTGGAAAAAAAGGAGAAGCCTTTGTTTTTCTTATTGATTTTGAAGGAAATAATGCCCACCTTTTTCCTGCCCACGAAACAGAGCAAATTCTGTGGCAGGCAAATGGTCATTCGAATTTTAATATTCTGCGGCCAAAAGTCCAGCTTAAACATTGGAAAAGCCATCCGATTTCGTTCTCTAACTATAAGAAGGGATTCGATTTGGTGCAACACCACATTCACAACGGCGATACATATTTATTGAATTTTACCCAACCTACACCCGTTGAAACCAACCTTTCGCTGGAAGATATTTTTCACCTTAGCTCTGCGCGTTACAAAATTCTGGCAAAAGATAAATTTGTTTGTTTCTCGCCCGAAATATTTGTAAAAATTGAAGCAGGTAAAATTTCGTCGTTCCCCATGAAAGGAACCATGGATGCTTCGATTCCTAATTCGAAAGAACGCATTTTAAACGATTCGAAAGAACTGGCCGAGCACAACACCATTGTAGATTTAATACGCAACGACCTTAGTCTGGTAGCAGAAAATGTTATTGTAGAGAAATTCCGTTACCTGGAACGTGTACAAACCAACCTGAACGATTTGTGGCAGGTGAGCTCGAAAATCACTGGCGACCTTCCCGGCAATTATGCTGAAAATATTGGCGATATTATCTTCAAAATGCTTCCGGCAGGTTCCATCTGCGGGGCTCCCAAGAAGAAGACCGTTGAGATAATACAAGCAGCCGAAAAATACGACCGTGGATTTTATACCGGAGTCTTTGGATATTTTGATGGTGAAAATCTGGATAGTTGCGTACTTATTCGTTACTTAGAGAACCAAAACGGCAAACTGCTTTATAAAAGCGGCGGCGGTATAACCTATATGAGTGATGCGAAACAGGAATATGAAGAAATGCTAAAAAAAGTGTATGTCCCAATTAATTGAAACGATTAAATGTCACAACTCGCAGTTGTACAACATTCACTGGCATAACATAAGATTTAACCAGGCGCGTAAAGAATATTTTGGTTTGCATACCAAAATGAATCTGACAAATTTCATAAAAATTCCTTCTAGTTTTAAGAAGGGTTTGTTCCGATGCCGTATTACCTATTCCAAATCCATCGAAAAAATTGAATACCTGCCTCATCGATACAAAAAAATTGAAAGTTTAAGATTGATCGAAGACAACGATATTAATTACACCTACAAATATTCCGACCGGGAAAACCTAAATTGTTTATTTGAAAAAAGAGGCATTTGCGACGATATACTCATTGTCAAAAATGGTTGCATCACCGATAGTCTCACTGCAAATTCAATTTTTTTCGATGGCTCAGAATGGTGGACTCCTGACACTCCCCTTCTTCCGGGAACACAAAGGGCTAAGCTAATAGAAGAAGGCAAGATTTCAGTTTGCAGAATTACCACAGCAGACCTATCTAAATATCAGAAAGTGGGATTGATTAACGCGCTACAGGATTTCGAAAATATGCCTGTGATTAAGCTTTCGGAGGTTTACGGACTTCGGAAATAAAGGCAAGAGCTCTTCTCGCACTTCAAGAACGGCTCTGACTTCATATTCATGTTTCACCTAAAATACTCAATAGAGGTTCTTGCATATTAGTTAAGTCAGGGAAACATAAAATCCGAGTTCGATTTGAATCTTATACCAAACTCATGTCCAAAGGATTAATAAATAAATTGCATTATTTTTTCATATTTGAAGCGAAAAATCTTTTCAAAACCATAGCTGCCAAATTATTTTACAATGAAAAAGAAGGGCAAAAGGAAGAATAATTGCAACCAGAGAGAGCAAAGCCAATCTTGCTTGAGCTGTGACGAACGTAGCAATAATTTATATCGTTCTTTTGAATTTCTTTTGGGTGTAATAGTTAACATCAAATAAAAAGAGCTTGCCTAAACCTGACAAGCTCTCTAAAGAATTGAAAATATTTTTTTAACGCTTACAGAATCAGTTCCCAGCCTTCGCGGGGTTTTCGCTCGATAAGCTTTTTAGCATACTCGTAGGCATCAATCACCTCGTATTCGGTGTTGTAGCGCGGCGATGTTCCGCTGGTATCCATTTTAACCGTTTTGGGCACCTTCATTTGTTCTCCGGGCTTAATATTGGTAAATTTCATATTTTCACCGTCCCACTTTAAAATGCGGCTCAATCCTGCCAGGCGGGCAGCCACAGTTCCCATAACCACCACTTCGTTAAAAGGGCCGGAATAGCCAAAATGGCATTTGGGTTTCACCCGGTTAGCAGGATCTTCCTTACAGGCACGAATCCAGTCTTTTTCGTGTCCATCGACTCCTCCCGGCACGAGTCGCTCTTTTATTTCGGGCGAATAATCTTTAAACTCTTTTGTTGGCAAACGCTTGGCATTTCGTGCATACGAACCACCCATAATTTTTCCTTTCGTACCAATAAAAAGTACTCCACCATCGCGATCTCCCAGCATCTCACCATCCTCGAGTTCAACAGGCCTGTCGGGCATTAAACCGCCATCGTACCAGGTAACTTTTACCTCGGGCATTTCCACGTTTCTATACTTTTCTCTTTCGGGGAAAATGAAGCTAATTTTTTCCGACTCCGGTGGCGATTCCAAGGTCCACTTCGAAGAACTTGCCTGAATGCCAGTTGGATATTTTAGCCGCAAACTTCGCATCACTACATCCATTATATGACAAGCCATATCACCCAGCGCACCGGTTCCAAAATCGAACCAACCGCGCCAGTTCCAGGGATGGTATAACGGCGAATATGGTCGAACCGGAGCAGGTCCTAACCATAAATCCCAATCCAAACCATTAGGTTTTCGGGGAGTTTCCTCTGGTTTATTTAAACATTGAGGCCAAATTGGCCGATTGGTCCACACGTGCACTTCCTTTATTTCACCAATATCGCCGTTCCAAATACTTTCACAAACCCAGGCTGTATCGTCGCCCGAGGCTCCCTGATTGCCCATTTGTGTGGCTACATTGTATTTTTCGGCTGCACGGGTAAGCATACGCGACTCGGAAACCGAATGTGTTAAAGGTTTCTGACAGTACACATGTTTACCAAGCTTCATTGCATCTAGAGTAATCTTTGCATGCGTATGGTCCGGCGTAGCAATAACAACTGCATCTATAAGGTCACCAATTTCACTAAACATCTTTCTGTAATCCTGGTATTGATACGGAACTGTCATATCAGGATAATCCTTTTTTATCATGTCGATCCTGACTTTCAGTCTTTCCAAATCGACATCGCACAAGGCAACAATATTTTCATCCAAACAATTTTTCATGTTTGAATAGCCCATTCCCACTCCAATTACTGCGATGTTCAGTTTATTCTCGGGCCAAATCTTTTCTTCTTCAATTTGCTCTTTCTCATTGCAGCCTGTAGTCAGAAATGCAGGTATGCTTGCCACGGTGGCAATTGCTGCCGATGTTTTTATAAAATCTCTTCTTGGAAGTTGTTTTTCTTCTATCATAATTAAATATCAGTTGGTTAAATAACCATGTATAGTATAAGTTAAAATTTTAACTGTAGCAGTTATTGACCTTTGAACAAGACCATTTTATTTTTTATGACCTAAAATTAATCATTTTAGAATATCAACTGCCAAGATCTATCAATTTAACATTTTTTCATCATAATAAAGTTGCATGTTTTCTAAGGTACAAGATGGAACGTTGAAATGATAAAGAATAAGCAAACTACGCTCATTAACAATTAAATCCCACCAATAAAGTCATCCCTCTTAAAACAGAAAAGGCTCCGCATTTCTGCAGAGCCTTTCTCTTTAACTATTTTTTCAAATATTTGTTACGAACATTTCGGAGACGAATCTTTTTCATTACCTGTTACTTCCCAGGTATTGCCAGACTTTAACAACTCGTCAACACAAGTGATTTTACGTTTTTGCTGTACTTCTTTAATCTGAGCTTCCATTTCAACATCGTAAACCGGTGCATCTACACTTCTGATAACCCCCAGAGCAACCGGCATATCGGGCAACTTCATATTTATCAATGCCATATGCAAAGTTGGGTCTTCTTCTTTTGCATCGTGTACCAAAATATCATCTGCACTTACACCATCTTTGCCAATAATCGCAACTTTCAACCTGCCCTTATCGAAAATCAAACCTTTCTCTTTTTCAGCACCAAAAAGCATTGGTTTCCCGTGTTCCAGAATTAGCTGGCGGTCAGCACGGTGATTTGGATCTGTAATTGCACTATGTATTCCGTTATTAAAAATCACACAGTTTTGCAGAACTTCCACCATCGATGTACCATTGTGTTCAGCAGCAGTTTCGAAAATCGACTGGCTCAACTTCAAGTTTCCGTCAACCGAACGAGCAAAGAAAGTACCACCTGCACCAATTACCAGTTGTCCGGGCACAAATGGGTCTTCCACAGTTCCAAACGGTGAAGTTTTACTTACAAAACCACGTGCCGAAGTTGGCGAATACTGTCCTTTTGTTAAACCATAAATGCGGTTATTAAAAAGAATCACGTTCACGTCAATGTTTCTACGAAGCAAGTGAATAAAATGGTTACCACCAATTGCAAGCGAATCGCCATCGCCGGTAATTACCCACACACTTAAATCGGGATTTGCAGCTTTAACACCAGAGGCAATTGCAGTTGCACGGCCGTGAATGGTATGAAACCCGAAAGTATCCATGTAGTAAGGGAAACGCGAAGAACAGCCAATACCTGAAATAACGGCAAATTTTTCTTTTGGAATTCCCATACCGGCCATAGTCCGCTGCACTGCATTCATTATGGCAAAATCGCCACAGCCGGCACACCACCGTACTTCATTTTCACTTTTAAAATCCTTAACAGTATATTTTAAGTCAGTCATTTTTAGTCCTCCAACAATTTAGTCACACTTTCTTTCAACTCGCTCACGGTAAAGGGCTGCCCTTTTACTTTGTTTGCCTGATAATAAGTAAAACCAGGTAATTTATCGCGTAAATAACCAACAAATTGGCCAAGGTTTAATTCACAAACAATAATCTTTTTAAACTTACTAAATACCTCTTCAGTATTTTTTGGAAGTGGTTTGATATAATTGAAATGAGCCAGGCTCACCTTTTTACCTTCTAAACGCAATTCGCGAACAGTACTGATTAGGTGTCCGTAGGTACCCCCCCAGCCAACAACCAAAACATCACCTCCATCTTCGTCGCCACAAAGCTCGATATCTGGAACAAGATCAACCACACGTTGAACTTTTTCTTCCCTGATTTCAGAATTTTTCTGGTGGTTGTCCGGATCGTGACTAACGGTGCCGGTAATATTTTTCTCCAGGCCGCCAATACGGTGTTCAAAACCTTTTCTTCCGGGTGTTGCCCATTCGCGCGCCAATGTTTCAGCATCGCGAGCGTAGGCCTGAAAACCCTCTGCTTCTTTTGCAATTCTTGGAGTAATGGTTGGAAGCTCTGCCATTGTAGGAATTTTCCAGGGCTCGCTACCGTTTCCAAGAAAACCATCGGTTAAAAGAATTACCGGAACCATACGCTCCAGGGCAATCTTTGCAGCCATAAATGCGTAATAAAAACAATCGGATGGAGTACTTGCAGCCAAAATCACAACAGGGCTTTCGCCATTTCGTCCATAAAGAGCCTGCATTAAATCCGACTGCTCGGTTTTTGTTGGCAAACCGGTTGATGGACCACCACGCTGCACATTTACAATAACCAAAGGAAGTTCGGCCATTACTGCCAAACCAATGGCTTCTGATTTTAGAGCCAATCCAGGACCTGAAGTCGTTGTAATAGCTAAATCGCCGGCAAACGAAGCTCCAATTGCCGAACAAATTCCTGCAATTTCATCTTCAGCCTGAAAGGTTTTAACCCCCAAATCTTTTCTTTTTGAAAGAGAAGAAAGAATATCGGTTGCCGGAGTAATAGGATACGAACCAAGGAACAGCTCTAAGCCTGATTTTTCGGCAGCAGCCAGAAATCCATACGCGGTTGCATCATTACCATTAATGTTTCGGTACGTTCCGTTTTCGATATGTGCGGGGTTTATCATATATCGAGGAGTCATGTGCTGCATGTTCATCCCGTAGTTATACCCGTCGTGCAATACCTTGATATTCGACTCAACCACTACCGGTTTTTTGCTGAATTTTGCTTTTATGAACTCCTCTACATAGTCAAGTGGCCGGCCAAACATCCAGCACACCAAACCTAATGCAAACATATTCTTACTGCGATGAACACTTTTATTATCCAGGCCAAATTCTTTTAATCCTTCTATGGTAAGTGAAGTAACAGGAACCGGAATTTTATCGTAATCCTGAAGATTCAATTCTTCAAATGGATCATCGCTTTCAAAATTTGCCTTTCTAAGATTCTTTTCGGTAAACGAGTCCGAATCGTAAATAATAGTTGCTCCTGGTTCCATGTACCGGACGTTGGCTTTTATCGCTGCCGGATTCATAGCAACTAAAACATGAGCATTATCACCCGGGGTATTTATTTGTTTTTCCCCAAATTGTACCTGAAAGCCGGAAACCCCACCAACTGTTCCCTGTGGGGCGCGAATTTCTGAAGGATAATCAGGGAAGGTGGAAATGTCGTTTCCAAGCAATGCCGTAGCATCCGAAAACAATGTTCCGGTAAGTTGCATTCCATCGCCGGAATCACCGGAAAACCTAATGGTAACTTCTTCCAGTTCGATTACTTTTGTCTCTTTCATCTTATTCTATATTGTCTGTTTATTTGCTGCTTCCTGCCAACCTGTAAGCCGCAAGAAACATCCCCAACCAGGGGACTCGTTTATTTCTTTCTATAACTATGTCGAATCTATCTTACTAGTGTAACAGTACGACTTTTATAATTTTATGCACGCATCGCCTCAATTTCATTCCATAAAAAAAACGCCCCTAAAACTAATAAATCATAATTTCAGAACCGATTTTACTGATAGCTGTTTGCTAAAATCACTGGCAAAAGTAACCATTATTTAACAAGTTTTGAATGACTTATATGATAGTTATTGGATTTTCATATTTTTGCATTCTATTTAAAATCAATTCAGATAATGGCAATAATAAAAGAACTTAACAATAAAACCCCAAAAATTGGGAAAGACTGTTTTTTGGCAGAAACCGCTACTTTGATTGGCGACGTTGAAATTGGCGATAATTGCAGCATTTGGTACAGTGCCGTTTTACGCGGCGATGTTCATTACATAAAAATTGGAAACAACACCAACGTTCAGGATAATGCAACCATTCATGCCACTTATAAAAAATCGCCAACCAACATTGGCAATAACGTAACCATTGCTCACGGGGCAATTGTACATGGCTGCACCTTAAAAGACAACGTAATGATTGGCATGAATGCAGTTATTTTAGATAATGCCATAGTTGAAAGCAACTCAATAGTAGCTGCCGGTTCGGTGGTAACCAAAGGCACTGTTGTTGAATCGGGCAGTGTTTATGCTGGTATTCCGGCTAAAAAAGTAAAAGACATCAGCCCCGAGCTGTTACATGGCGAAGTAGAACGCATTGCCAATGCTTACAGCATGTACGCCAGCTGGTATAAGTAGAAACGAAAGTCGGGCTCTGTTAATTGTTGTGATTTTTCGTTTTAATCGGCGAAAAATCACAATCTTTCTCTACTTAATTGCCATTAATCTCTATTCCATTCGAAATACTATTCTCAGAATTTAGCTGAACTACGGTTATTATTAAACCCGAAACAAGCTACTTCTTCTGAATAAGGTCTTCCGAAACCAGAAACACAACAGGTTTTCCTGAAACCGGATTAATTCTTGTAATCACCACTGTATCGTAAACAGCTTCAATGTCTTTATAATTTAACACCTCTAAAGGAGTCCCTTTTTTGCGCATACCACCTTTTTGCATCATAATTAGCGAGTCGCAATATTCACCGGCAAGGTTTAAATCATGAATAATCATCAGAACTGTTAATCCCAATTCGCGGCTGAGTCTTCTAATTAAGTTAAGGATTTGCACCTGGTGAGTAATATCCAGATGAGATGTTGGCTCGTCGAGCAAAAGTAACTGCGGCTCCTGGGTAAGGGCACGGGCAATCCCTGCCAGTTGTTGCTCTCCTCCACTCAAGGCATTCATATTTTTATCTTTTAAACGATCGACACCTGTAAGCTTCATGTACTTTTTCGAAATAGCGATGTCCTCTTTTGTTTCGAAAAACTGGAACTGCTTTTTGTAAGGAATACGCCCCATTAAAACATATTCTTCAACGGTCATACTACCAACTTCAATGGTTTGAGTTACCACTGCAAGATTTTGAGCCCGTTGTTTTAATCCCATTCTTTGAATTAGTTCACCATTTAAACGCACTTCTCCTGCCAGAGTGTCCAACTCTCCCGAAATACCTTTAAATAAGGTTGTTTTCCCTGAACCGTTTGGTCCGATAATACCTACAAAATCACCTTTTGCAATTCTAAAACTCACATCTTCCAGCACAAACTTGCCCGGATAGCCGCACGAAAAATTATTAATCTGAACAAACTTCTCCATGCTAATTCAAGTTAAAATGAGATTTTGAACGACTTAGAACGACAATAAACACCATACCTCCCACAAAGCCGGTGATAACCCCAATGGGTAATTCGTTTGGTGAGATTATAGTGCGTGCCAGTGTGTCGCAAAGAATGAGAAAAATAGAACCTCCCAAAAAAGATCCAGCTATTAAAACACGGTAATCGTTTCCAATTATCAAGCGTACAAGGTGAGGTATTACCAGCCCCACAAACCCAATAACTCCGGCCACCGACACTGCAATTCCGGTAAGCAGCGAGGCAACAAAAAACAAGAATTTTATTGCCACACTGGTATTAATCCCAAGGTGGCGGGCCTTTACTTCGCCCAAACGAAGTGCATTTAATGTTTGCGCAAAAAAGTAAGTAAGCACAAGCCCTGTTATAGCTGAATAAAAGGCAATCTCTATCAATGTATTATTCGATTCGTCCAGCGAGCCCATTACCCAAAACACAATGCTCTGCAGGTTGTCGGTGGAGGTTATCGACATCAGAAACATCATGGCTGACGACGACACAAAACTCACCATCACACCAATCAGCAACATGCTATTAATACTCAGCCCTCCCTTTTTAATACTTAAAAAATAAACCACAAAAAGGGTAACCAGGGCTCCTATAAATCCGAAAGCAGGCAACGAAAAAAAGCTCAGTGTATTCAAGCCAAAAACAATGGCAACAGCTACTCCCAATGCAGCACCTCCCGAAATTCCAAGGGTGTAAGGTTCAACCAGCGGATTGCGGTAAATACCTTGCAAAATGGCACCCGATAAACTTAATGCACCTCCTACTCCAATGGCCAGCAACAGGCGAGGAATACGTATTTTTGTCAGTACCGTATATTCAATGCAGGTTTTATCAGAAAATATCTCGGGTAGTTTCGAAAGAGAAACCTTTACTTCGCCCGAAGACAGAGAAACAACCACAGAAACAATTAGTAATACGAGTAGTACTGCTAAAAAAAGTAACCACTTAATATATTTGCTCTTCATATATTCTAAATTATCGCACTGTTTCCTGACTTACAAATCGGTACACATCTTCAAGTGCACTTACAAAATTTGCTGGCGTTGGACTGCACGAGGTTTCCGAAGAAATCAGAAATACCTTTTTATTTTTTACTGCTGCCATTCCTTTATAGGTATTCCACACTTTTTGTTCTTCTCTTCCAAACCCTCCCATTTCAGCAATAATTATCACATCCGGGTTTTTTAACAGAACACTTTCGCGGGTCATGGTTCCTTTGGTCATTCCTGCTGCAATGTTCACACCGTTACAGAACGTAATAAAATTATCCATAAACGTATTTTGTAAAACCGTAAATATTGGGTTGGCACCTATTTGAAAGAATATTTTTGATTTCGCCAGCCGTTGCGATTCGCGCCTAATTTCATCCACTCTTACTCGTGTTGCCCGAATAACTTTTTCGGCTTCGGCAGTGCTACCGACCAATTTCCCCAGATGCAAGGTTTGTGCGCAAATTTCTTGAAATGTTTTTGGAGAATGTATTATTTCGACTTTAATCCCCAACTTTTTTAGAGTTGCAATATCCTGAGCTTTGGTGAGTTCCATTGCTAAAACCAGGTCGGGCTTTAACGAGAGAACCTTTTCCACATTTACCTCAACCGTTGAGCCCACTTGCTGAATACCATCTTTTATTGCCTGTGTACAATATGTTGTGCAGCCAACTAATTTATCTTGCGCTCCAATTAAATAAATATTTTCAGAAATTGAAGGTGTTAACGAAATAATACGCTTTACCTGCTGGGCTGTTCCCAAAAAACTGAGAAGCACAAATATTAGAAACAGTTTGCTTTTTAATAAATTCATTTCAATTCGTTTAAATCAAAAACTTCGCCCCAGTATATCCCATTAGGGAAAATTGTGCCGAACTCATTTCATAACTGCGGCAGAGTTACATTTTCGAACAGAAATAATATTTACAGAAATCAGTCGATTAATTCCCGAAACTTTATTCCCGAAGTTCGTTCATCTAAAAATTTTGCTGGCAGGTCTTCTGACTTATCCTCCGATTGCGGCCTTCCCGTTGTTTGGTTTTAAACAGTGGCGTGAGTAGCAATCAATAAAAATGGATTTACAGCTGCGGGCACAGTCCCGGTCTTGCACCGGATTCCCTTAATGCGAAAATTCGCAACCAACGGGTGCAAATGTAGGAAAAAGTTGTTAGTCGCTATAGCAGTTGGAACTTTTATTTGCGAATACACAGGAGTAGTTATTGATGAAAGTTAAGAGTATTAGGGGTATTCAATATCTACTAAAAACAAGCCTTGTGCCGGAACAGACGCTCCTGCGGAGCTTCTGTCTTTTTTTTCTATGATTTGTCGAAACTGGTCGATGGTTAATTTGCCTTTTCCTACTTCGAGCAAGGTTCCTACAACAGCCCGAACCATATTGCGCAAAAACCTGTCGGCTTTAATAACAAACACAAGATATTTTTGGTCTAAGCTCCATTCGGCCTGCATAATTTTACAATTGTTGGTTTTTACATCGGTGTGCAAACGACTAAAACTGGTAAAATCTTTATAATCGAAAAGTAATTTTGCCGCCTCATTCATCTTTCTTACATCAAGCGGTTTTAAATATTGGTAACTTATTTCGGTTTTAAACGGATTTTTTTCGGTCGAAATAAAATAATGGTAAGTGCGCGAAGTCGCACTAAAACGGGCATGTGTCTCGATATCGACCGGCCAAAACTTTTGCACTGCAATATCCGATGGAAGAAAGCTGTTAAGTTTGTACACAAGATCCAGCTTTTCAGGAATCGAATTTTTAACATCGAAATGCAAAATATAAAACGAAGCATGCACTCCGGTATCGGTTCGTCCGGCACCAACAACCGCAATCTGTTCGCGCAAAATTTTCGAGAGAGCATCTTCCATCACCTCCTGCACCGAAATGGCATTGGGCTGAATTTGCCAACCATGGTAGTTGGTTCCTTTGTAACTAATTTGTAAAAAGTAACGGTATGGCATTGTTATAACACTAATCGAATTCAAAAATAAAGGAAATTATTGGAACGAATTCAGGGGCAGCAATCCAACATTAAAGTTATGCAAAAATAAAGAAGCATTATATTAACAATTGCTAATAGCAAGATTGTACTTATGCTGTTAATAAAGCCGGCACAAATTACATAAACTGGTCATTACCGGCTACTTGACCCAAACCATCTCCGTAGCAAATTGCACCCACCTTATTGCCGCTTCCATGGTACTAAATGGCTGCGAAGTATAACCTCTATCCTTACTTTGAAATAAGATAGGATAAACAATATCCCTTGGGTTATCGGTCACAAATGCAATTCTTTTATTCCCAAATACGTCTAGATTAGCCTGGTAAAAATCCGGTACTTCAGCATGGCGTTCCGGATTAAAACAAATGTTAGCCTTTCTATAATCAATTATAAAACCTACTGTATTATTTGGTATAATCTCTTCTGCCAAAGCTTCTTTCCAGGTATTTATAATTGTTTCCATCCAAATATCACCATAGTAATACTTAAACAGAATTCGATTTTGCAGATCAAAATCAAATTTCGCTCCATTTTCCATTAAAAAGTAGATAAAGTTATTTGTCCCTAAAATAAACGTACTAAACGTTCGTTGATAAATATAAATATAAAAAAGCAAACTTCAATAAAAATAAATTGTATTGTTCTCCAATTATAAATCGAACTTACTAACCCAAATTCGACTAGTAAATCTATTAACCTCAGAATGTGCATGATTAGAAGTTGAAATTTTGGCTGAGCAGCGGGCTATCTCCAAAATCTTTTGGATTAAAGATTATTTATTTCTGAATTTCCCTTCGTACTTCACTAATTTTTAGCAAAAACTGAGGCACTATTCTTAATCGGGCATGAATATTAAATACATTAGGGTTCGCATTTTAAATCAATTCAGACCAATGCAACAACAATTTCATCGATTTTTAAGTTATACTTAAACTCAAAATTTCAATTCATATTCTTTACTTAAAATTTTTTAACAATTATAAGCGCATTTTATATTTGCAATCGCTTATTTTCGTGCAATCAAAAAAAACAGGTGCCGGTTTGTTAGGCAAAAGATGCAAACAAACTATCTTTATCGCTTTCGCAAACAAGAAGCACCGCAAATCGAAAAATAATAAAAACATAAAAATAGTTTATGAACCAGGCAGTTGATATTAAAGAATTAAACGAAAGAATTCAAAAAGAAAGTTCGTTTGTGGATTTGATTTCCATAGAAATGAACAAGGTAATTGTTGGACAAAAACATTTGATTGAAAGCCTTTTGATAGGCCTGCTTTCAAACGGCCATATTCTATTGGAAGGTGTTCCCGGGCTGGCAAAAACACTGGCTATTAATTCGCTTTCAAAAACCATCAGCGCCAAGTTTTCGCGTATTCAGTTTACGCCCGACTTGCTCCCTGCCGATGTTTTAGGCACCATGATTTACAGCCAAAAGAAAGAAGAGTTCAGCATAAAAAAAGGACCTATCTTCGCCAACTTTGTATTAGCCGATGAGATTAACAGGGCTCCCGCCAAAGTGCAGTCGGCCTTACTCGAAGCCATGCAGGAACGCCAGATTACAATTGGCGACAACACCTTTAAGCTGGATGAACCTTTTCTGGTTATGGCAACCCAAAACCCAATCGAGCAGGAAGGTACTTACCCACTTCCCGAAGCGCAAGTCGATCGTTTTATGTTGAAAGTGGTTATTAGTTATCCGAAAAAAGAAGAAGAGCGCCAGATTATCAATCAAAACCTGCTGGCTCAGTTTCCCGAAACATCAACAATTCTGAAACCCGAAGATATTATTAAAGCCCGCAACGTGGTAAATGATGTATACATGGATGAGAAAATTCAGAAATACATTGTCGACATTGTGTTTGCCACACGCGAGCCAAACGACTATAACCTGGGTAAATACAGCGAAATGATAGCTTACGGAGCATCGCCAAGGGCAGGTATCAGTCTGGCTAAGGCAGCAAAAGCTTATGCTTTTATCAAACGTCGTGGTTATGTAATTCCTGAAGATGTACGTGCTGTTTGTCCCGATGTTCTTCGCCACCGTATAGGATTAAGCTACGAAGCCGAAGCCAACAACATTACTCAGGAAGAGATTATTACTGATATTTTGAATGCAATAGAAGTGCCTTAACCGCTTACAGGGGAAAGGTTACTGTTTGCAGGTACAGAGGTTTATGAAAACCAAAAACTGCAATATGAAATGTGCAACGCGAAACGTTTTTCATGGAAACAAGTGAGTTATTAAAAAAAGTACGGAAGATTGAGATAAAAACACGTGGTTTGTCGCGCAATATTTTTGCAGGCGAATACCACAGTGCTTTTAAAGGGCGTGGTATGGCATTTTCAGAAGTGCGCGAATACCAGTTTGGCGATGACATACGAAGCATCGACTGGAACGTTACTGCCCGATATAGTACGCCGTATATTAAAGTCTTTGAAGAGGAACGCGAACTCACAGTAATGCTGCTGATTGATGTCAGTGGCTCGCGAGAGTTTGGAAGCTTCGAAAAAACGAAAAAGAATGTAATCACCGAACTTTCGGCAGTGCTTTCTTTCTCTGCCATTCAGAACAACGACAAAATCGGGGTAATTTTCTTTTCCGATAAAATTGAAAAATTCATTCCTCCAAAAAAAGGAAGAAGCCATATTCTGCGTATCATTCGCGAGTTAATCGACTTCCACCCTGAAAGTACAGGTACGGATATTACCGAGGCCGTGCGTTACCTTACCAACGCCATAAAGAAACGTTGCACCGCCTTTGTTATATCCGACTTTATGGATGAGAATAAAGAATTGGAACTGGCCCTATCGATTGCCAACAACAAACACGATATGGTAGCGCTGAACATTTATGACCAACGCGAAACCGAGCTTCCTCCAATTGGGATGATTAAAGTAAAAGATGCCGAAAAAGGCAACTACGTTTGGGTAGACAGCAGCTCGCGAAAAACTCGTAAACTTTATGCCGACTGGTGGATAAAGCACATGGGAACACTTGATGTTATGTTCAAAAAAAGTGGTGTTGATTACGTTTCGATAAATACCAACGAAGACTACGTAAAATCGTTAATGACCCTGTTTAAAAAGCGGGCATTAAAATAGAGAAGAATGAAGTTTACACATAAAATATTAGATAAAACCAATTCGCAGCTCGACTCCGCTTGCTTTGACCTTCAGCCAGAACGTATTAGAAGGGTAAACAAGTTGGGGGCTCAGTTGATAGTTGTTTTTACATTATTTATTCTTGCCGGGACGGTAAATGCCCAGCAGATAAAAGCTACTGCCAGTCTCGACTCGGCACAAATTCTAATTGGCGACCAGGTAAAACTGTTCCTCGAAATTGACCACCCGAAAAATGTAAAGGTGCAATTTCCGGCTGTTCCCGATACAATTGTTGGTTTAATTGAAGTGCTGAGCCGTTCGGGTGTTGACACATTTGAGGCTGACAATGAAAAATTCATGAAGCAAATTCAGTCGTACACCATTACCTGTTTCGACAGCGGAAGCTACCGTATCCCTCCATCCTGGTTTAAAATAGATATGGACGGAACAATTGATTCGATTCCTAGTAATGGAGTTTCGCTGAATGTTTACTCCATGCAAGTTGACACGACCAAAGGCCCAACCGACATAAAAATGCCCTACGGTGCACCGCTTACTTTAAAGGAAGTTACACCTTATATCTTAGGTGTTATTCTAATTGGTGCTATTATTTTCTTTCTGCTTTATTCCATTAAACGAAAGAAAAACAATAAGCCAATTTTTGCCCGTGCTAAAAAACCCAAGGAGCCTGCCCACCTTGTGGCTCTCCGCGAATTGGACAGGATAAAATCGGAAAAAGTTTGGCAAAAAGGAAAAACCAAACAGTATTACAGCGAGCTTACCGATGCGTTACGAACATACATAGAAGATCGGTTTGGGATTAGGGCTATGGAGCAAACATCTGATGAAACCATTGAAAGTTTTCGGGGTCAAAAAGGTTTGGTTAGCGAGAAGCACTTTGCTAACCTGAGCCAACTTTTGCAACTAGCCGATCTTGTAAAATTTGCAAAGTACCAGCCTCTTCCCGACGACGATAATCTATCGTTGGTTAATGCCTACTTTTTTGTGAACGATACGAAAAAAGAGGAGCCGAAAAAAGTCGAAGACAAAGATAGAGGCAAAGATAAAGATGATGATAATGTTGAAGAAGTTGAATTTAAATAGTGTAGGATGTTTGAAGGATTAACATTTAAAAACCCTGAACTGTTCCATATTTTGTGGGTGCTTATTCCCATGGCGGCGTGGTACTTATTCAGGCAAAAAAGATTTACTGCAAGCATTCAGGTTTCATCCACAGCTTCGGTAGTAAAAGCCCCAAAAACCATTCGACATTATTTGCGCCATCTGGTGTTTATTTGCCTGCTTATTGCCATTGCATTTTTTGTGGTGGTTTTGGCTCGTCCACAATCGTCGAAAAACTGGGAAAAAAGTGAAACTGAAGGTATCGACATTGTAATTGCACTCGATATTTCAAGCTCTATGCTGGCACAAGATTTCCAGCCCGACCGCCTTGAAGCCGCAAAAAACGTAGCCATGGAGTTTATCTCCGGTCGCGAATACGACCGCATGGGACTTGTTGTTTTTGCCGGCGAAGCATTTACCCAGTGTCCGCTAACCACCGACCGGGCTGTTCTGCTAAATCTTTTTAAAGACATAAAAAGTGGAATAATTGAAGATGGAACGGCAATTGGTAATGGATTGGCAACCTCGGTGGCACGCTTAAAAGACAGCAAGGCAGTTAGCCGGGTTGTTATACTGCTAACCGACGGAGAGAACAACCGCGGAGAAGTTGCTCCTGTTACGGCTGCCGAAATTGCCAAAACCTTTGGCATACGCGTTTATACTGTTGGTGTGGGAAGCATCGGAACTGCCCCCTATCCTGTTCAAACGCAATTTGGTGTTCAATTGCGCGACATGGAAGTTAAAATTGATGAAGAAACATTGCAGGAAATTGCCGATTTAACCGACGGGAAATATTTTCGTGCTACCAGCAACACAAAGCTGGAAGAAATTTATAAAGAAATTGATGCTCTGGAGAAATCGAAAATAGAAGTACGCGAGTTTAGCCGCAAATCGGAAGAATTTATGCCCTTTGCCTTGCTCGGAGCGTTCTTTCTGCTTGCAAGCCTTTTCTTGCGTGTTACAATTTTTAGAAGTATCCCATAAAGTTGTTAAAAATGGAAATGTTTAGATTTGGAAATATCGAATATTTATGGGGATTGCTATTAATTCCACTACTATTTATGTTTTTTGCCTGGTCGCGCATTTCGCGCCGCCGTGCGCTTAAAAAATTTGGTCAGCAAGAATTATTGAATCAGCTAATGCCCTACAGCTCGAAAAACCGTCCGGTGGCAAAGTTTATAATTCTGATGATTGCATTGGCTTTTTTTATAGCTGGAATTGCTCGTCCTCAGTTTGGCTCGAAACTAAAAACCGAAAAACGCGAAGGCATTGAATTGATGATTGCGCTCGACGTATCGAACAGTATGATGGCCGAAGATATTCAGCCTAACCGTCTGGAACGGGCAAAACGTGCAATTTCGCGACTGGTGGACCGCTTGAAAGATGATAAAATAGGATTGATTGTTTTTGCCGGCGATGCGTACACCCAATTACCAATTACAAGCGATTATAATTCAGCAAAATTATTTCTGAATTCGGTGAATACGCAAATCGTACCCAAGCAGGGAACGGCCATTGGTGCTGCCATCGATTTGGCACGTCGCTCGTTTACTCCTAACGGCGATGCCAATAAAGCAATCGTTATTATTACCGACGGAGAGAACCACGAAGACGATGCAGAAGCTGCAGCAAAAGCTGCGGTAGAAGAAGGTGCCATTGTTCATACCATTGGGATGGGCCTACCTTCTGGCTCGCCAATTCCAGTACTGCGTAACGGCCAAACCGACTACCTGAAAGACCGCGATGGAAACGTAGTGGTTACCAAGTTAAACGAGCAAATGCTGGAGCAAATTGCAGCTGCCGGACAAGGTATATACGTTAGAGCAAACAATGCACAGGTTGGTTTAAATGCACTCTTCGACGAGATAAATAAAATGGAAAAACAAGAAATGGAAACGCGTTCTTATTCCGAGTACGACGACCAGTTCCAGTGGTTCTTTGCTGTGGGTTTGTTTTTGTTATTGCTTGATTTTGTAATTCTTGAACGCAAAAACAAGTATTTGAAAAATATAAAATTGTTTGGGTAGAAGGACGAAAACCGAAGTTGAAAACACAAAGAATGAAGACCGAAGTTCTCCGAGTAACCAATGTCAATTGAATAATGAAAAGATGATGAAAAAGATTTATTTCATATTATTTATATTAACCATTTCCGGGCTTGCCTTCGGGCAAAACGAAAGAAAATTTGTACGTAACGGCAATAAGCTGTTTATGGAGGCAGTGAATGATACAACAAAAATTGACTCCATAAAATATAGCAATGCTGAAACCGAGTACCGAAAGGCATTGGAAAAACGCCCTGAAGATTTAAAATGGAATTTCAACCTGAGTGATGCAATGTACAAGCAACAACGTTTTGAAGAAGCCGAAGGAAAATTTTCCGAACTGGCAGAAAAAATGGAAGAACCGACAGAACGCGCCCGCGCTAACCACAACCTGGGAAATACTCAGCTGATGCAGGAAAAGCTGGACGAAAGCATCGAGTCGTACAAAAAAGCCTTGCGCGAAAACCCAGATGATATTGAAACCAAATACAACCTGGCCTACGCGCAAATGTTGAAAAAGAAGAAGGAAGAACAACAGCAAAAACAGGATCAGAACAAAGACCAAAACAAGGATAAAGATCAAAATAAGGACCAGGACAAAGACCAAAACAAGGATCAAAATAAAGATCAGCAGGATCAGGACAAGCAGGATCAGGACAAAGACCAGAATAAAGATCAAAACAAAGATCAGCAAAATCAGGATCAGAATAAAAACAAAGACCAACAAAATAAAGACCAGCAGCAAAAACAGCAACCTCAGCAAAATAAAATTTCGAAACAGGATGCTGAGCAATTACTGCAGGCTTTACAAAACGACGAACGTGACATTCAGGATAAAGTAAAGAAAGCGAAAGCGGCGAATGCACAACGCGCAAAAACAGAAAAAGAATGGTAGTAGAAAGTTAACTGTCGCCATTATTTTCTCCAGGTAACGACTGGCATGTGACTAATTAACTAATAATAACTTAAAGTTTATTGATAAATAAGAAACATTGCTAAGCAATTCAGCAAAAACAATAATTTTGTAGGCATTGAAACGATGATGAAGAAACTGATAATATATATATTTCTTATTTGCACAGTGCTGGCAGCACAGGCCGAGCAAACACGCTTTACCATGTCGGCACCCAGTGCGGTGGAAAACGGACAGCAATTCCGCTTGAGTTTCCAACTTAACGCGCGCGGAGATAACCTGCAATTACCTGCGGGCTTGAGCGATAATTTCCAAATATTAATGGGGCCAAGTACTGGTCAATCAACCAGCATACAAAGCATTAACGGAAAAACAACAAAGCAGGTAACTTATTCGTACACCTACATCCTAAAAGCGAAAAAAGAGGGTACTTTCGAAATTCGTCCTGCATCGATTGAGGTTGGAGGAAAAGTATTTGAATCGAACACCTTAAAAATTCAGGTTGTAGCAGCACAGTCGAATACAACTCAACAACAAAATAGTGGCGCTCAAAGACAAAGACAAAGCACATCGCAAGATATTAGCCTCGACAAAGAAAATCTTTTTACACGGGTGGACCTAAGTAAACAAAATGCCTTTCGGGGCGAACAAATTATTGCAACAGTAAAACTTTATGTCGATCCAAATATTCCAATTTCAGATTTCGACGAAGTTAATCTGCCTACTTACGAAGGTTTTTACACCCAGGACATTGAAATTCCGCAGCAAATTAACTTTACCCGTGAAGTTTACAACGATAAAATTTACCAGGTTGGAGTTCTGAAAAAAACCATCCTGTTTCCGCAACAAAATGGAAAAATTAAAATAGAACCATTTAGTTTAGCCTTGTTGGTTCGTCAGCGAATGAAACAACGTAGTTTCTTCGACGATTTTTTCGACAATTACCGGACAGTAAAAGCCCGCGTTACGAGCAGTGCGGTAACTGTTAATGTGAAAGATTTACCACCTGCTCCTGCTAATTTCTTAAGTGGTGTGGGAGACTTTAATATTACCTCCCAAATAAATAGCGAAAACGTAACAACCAACGATGCGGTTACGCTGAAAGTTACAATTTCGGGGAACGGCAATATCCGTCTTATTCGCACTCCTGAACTGGAATTGCCTTCTGATTTTGAAGTATACGACCCAAAGGCTACTGATAATGTAACAGCCACCGACAGAGGCGTTTCCGGCACTAAAACGATAGAATATTTGTTCCAGCCGCGCTTCGAGGGTGACTACACAATTCCATCGATTAAATTTGCATATTTCAATCCGGCAAGTGGAAAGTACGTTAACAAATCAACTCAAACATACACCCTTCATGTAGAAAAAGGAGACGAAGAGCAATCGGCTACAGTGGTTAGCTCGCTACGTAAAGAAGATGTTCGTTTGATTGGACAGGATATTCGTTTTATCAAACAAGGAAAAGCAATGCTACAAATAAAAGGTTATACTTTTTACGGAAGCTGGCCATTCTACCTTCTTTATCTGGTTAGCGCCGTATTGTTTGTTTTGCTTTATCTGGTTTACCGGAAAAAAGTCCGCGAAAATGCCAACATTGCACTGGTACGAAACAAAAAAGCAAACCGTGTTGCTGTGAAACGCCTGAAGGCTGCAAACGGTTTTATGAAACAGAATAACAACGAAGCCTTCCACGAAGCTATATTAAAAGCTTTCTGGGGTTACTTAAGCGACAAACTGGGCATTCCGGTTGCCGACCTGAACAGACAAGCTGCCATTGACAAACTTCAGGAACGTAATGTTTTGGAAGACGTTATAAAGGATTTCGAAGAAGTAGTTGAACAATGCGAATTTGCCCGTTATGCACCAAGTGGAGGTTCCGAGGCGCGTCACGAATTGTATAAAAAGGCAGAAAAAACGATGAGCTTATTTGAGAAACAAATTAAACGCTAATTGCAAGTAGCAACGTTTGTCGACAAAAAATAAGCCCTTAAAAGGAAATATATTAACGTAGACCATAAGTGCTACATTAAAAAAAACAAAGAAGACGCATCAAATGCCCGGAGTTTGAAAAACAGGGAAACTATGCGCCTGACAACATTAAGTTGAATAGAATGAAACGAGCATGAGAAATATTCACACATAGGCGATTTATTAAAACCATGCGAGTTCCATCTTATTCCTTAGAAAACAAACAATTTAATAAGATGAAAAAGATAATTACACTCATATTAGTAATCGCCCCAATATTACTGTTTGCCCAGAGCAACAATACAACATTGTGGGAAAATGCCAATGCATTCTATACAT
Organism: Draconibacterium sp.; assembly: GCA_041583785.1. Lineage (GTDB taxonomy): Bacteria > Bacteroidota > Bacteroidia > Bacteroidales > Prolixibacteraceae > Draconibacterium. The sequence continues at coordinate 138,632 of JBFHFE010000008.1, forward strand.
CCGAAGAATACGAACAGGCCATATCAACTTACGAACAAATCGTTGCTTCTGGCGAAGAATCGGCAAAACTTTATTTCAACCTGGGCAACGCTTATTACAAAACCGGCGATATAAACAATGCAATTTTAAACTACGAGCGGGCCAAAATACTTGCACCGCACGACGAAGACATTGAGTTTAACCTTAGCATTGCCAACCAATACGTGGTAACCAAAATAGAAGCCTTGCCGCAACCTTTTTTCCTGCGTTGGAGAACATCAATAGTAAATAAATATCCTACCGACACCTGGGCTTACATCAGCATTGGTGCATTTGTTTTATTTCTTATTTTATTGGGATTCTACCTGTTCAGCCGACTTGTTTCTGTTAAGCGAATTTCGTTCTGGTTTGGAATATTAGCCATTTTCTTCTCAATATTTACCTTTTCAATGGCAGCGCAACAAAAAGAAAAAATCAACAATCGCAAAAATGCCATTGTATTTTGCCCGAGGGTAACAGTAAAAAGTTCGCCAAGCGAATCTGGAACCGATTTATTCCTGATTTATGAAGGACTGAAACTACAAGTAACAGATGAGCTAAACACCTGGACAGAAATTAAACTGGCCGACGGCAATAAAGGCTGGTTACCGGATTCCTGCATAGTGAGAATATAAATCCTTAAAAACACCAGAGCAAAGAGTAATACCCCAAGTTCTCGCAAAAATACCTACTCAGGCTCAGCTAATCTTAGCAGAGTTTGATACAAGATGCTGAAGTTATATCCGGCTAATAGCTTATAAAAATTGAATTGTTTTTAAATAGCCTGCTATACATTCATCGTACTTTACACAGAGCTTGCACAATTCTGGATTTCTGACAGGAACATTTTATAGCCAACTGATTTTAATAGATTTTTAGTTGCATATTCCGGAATGAAGGAATGCTTCTCATTGAATAGCTTTTCCGCTTCGAGAACAAAACTACCCCCTGAAAACAAACTGAATAAAATTGAACTGTTGATTAGTGATAGATTATTTCTTATCTTTTTGTAGATAAAGAGATTTGAGATAAGATGAACCTATACAATAAATGTTCAGCAAAAATTTGTAAAACGGTTACAACCACTTACAGTACTTCCTTTTCGTATGCAACCAGTTTGCTGGAAAAAGAACACCGCGATGCCATTTACAGCATTTACGGTTTTGTTCGCCTGGCAGATGAAATTGTGGATACCTTTCACGAATTCGACAAAAATTATCTCTTAAATAAATTCGAAGAAGACTTTAAAGATGCTATGGATAACGGGATTAGTCTCAATCCCGTACTAAACTCGTTTCAAATAACGGTTAAAAAATATAACATTTCGGGTTCCTATGTTGATGCCTTTTTAACCAGTATGAAATGCGATCTGGAAAAAAAAACATACAAAACCAAATTGGAAGCCGACAATTACATTTATGGTTCGGCTGATGTTGTGGGTTTAATGTGCCTAAAAGTATTTTGCAATGGTGACGATGAAAAATTCAACAAACTGCTTCATCCTGCCATGAAATTAGGTTCAGCATTTCAAAAAGTAAATTTCTTAAGAGATTATAAGGAAGATACAGAAACCCTCGGCAGAAATTACTTCCCTGCAATAAAAAATGGAACGCTTGGAAAAATTGAAAAGCAATTGATTATTCAAGAAATAGATGGTGATTTTGATGAGGCTTTTAAGGGAATAAAGCAACTCCCCGGGCGCTCGAAGCTGGCAGTGCTTCTGGCTTACTATTATTACCGCATTTTACTCAACGAATTAAAAAGGACACCGGCTTCAAAAATCTGCAAAAAAAGGATCAGGATAACGAATTTTAGAAAATTACTAATAATGCTAAAAGCAAAAACGCTTTATAACTTACACTTAATATGACAAATACATTGCCATTGAAAAAGGTTATTCTGGTAGACATTTATGATAACGAAATTGGACAAATGGAAAAAATAGAAGCTCACAGAAAAGGCGTGCTTCATCGGGCAATTTCAGTCTTTATTGTAAACTCAAAAGGCGAGTGGCTATTGCAGCAACGCGCTTTAAATAAATATCACTCAAAAGGGTTGTGGACAAACACATGCTGCAGTCACCCCTACCCTTCCGAAAAAAGCATAGATGCCGCCAATCGTCGCCTAATGGAAGAAATGGGAATAAAAACCCAGTTAACCGGGATTTTTAGTTTTACATATAAAGAGAATCTTGATAACGATCTTATTGAGCACGAATTAGATCATGTTTTTATTGGCGTAAGCGATAACCTTCCGAAGATAAATACCAATGAAGTAGTGAATTGGAAATATATAGATTACAATGCCTTGAAAGAGGATACAGCTAAATATCCGGAAAACTACACTGTTTGGTTTTTGAAAATAATTGAACGTGTTCAGCAACATTTATTGGAAAAGAAATGAACGCTATTATTACCATATTAGCCTTTTGTTTTATGGAGTTTGTAGCTTGGTCGAACCATAAATACATAATGCATGGTTTTTTATGGAAATGGCATAAGGACCACCACATAAACGACCACAAGAAAAATGCAATCCAAACTGAAGGACTCAAACCCGGCTTTGAGAAAAACGATTATTTCTTTCTGGTTTATGCGATACCGGCAATTATCTTTTTACTCGTTGGAATTTATTTTACTATTTCACCAATAATTGCTATTGGGATAGGCATTTCGGCTTATGGCTTGACCTATTTTGCCCTACACGATGTTATGATTCACCATCGACTTAAAATTCCATTCTTAATTCATACCAAAAATCGCTATTTGCAATCGGTAATAAAAGCACACCTGGCGCACCATCGCGGTAAAAACATACACGATTTCAACAATTACGGGCTTCTTATTTTTCAACACCGTTTCTTAAAAAAGTAATACATGTCGCTTTATTTTATCCTTTTACTGGCATCTGTTGCCGTGCCTTTAGCGCTAAGTTTCGATAAACGATTGCATTTTTACAGCAGTTGGAAATTTGTCTTTAGGGCAATACTAATTGTTGCTCCGCTTTTTATTGCGTTCGATATTTTTTTAACGCAACAAGGTATTTGGGGATTTAATCCCCGCCACTTGTCGGGTATAACTATACTATACCTCCCCCTCGAAGAATGGCTTTTTTTTGTTGCAATTGTATTTGCCAGTCTGTTTCTGCATTACTCTATCGTTGAATATTTTCCACAAATAAAACTAAGTTTAAAAGCTGCAAAGTGGCTCAGTATTATATTAATGGCCATTTTAATCGTAGCAGCTTTTATATTTTCCGACAAGATATACACAGTTTACATTTTCTCAAAACTAGCATTAATCCTGTTACTTTCACTAGTGCTCGATAAGTCAGCAACTATTCGCTCCTTTCTGTTTACCTTTCTGGTAATTCTTCTTCCATTTATAATTGTAAACGGTATTTTAACAGGAAGTGGTATCGAGGAAGAAGTGGTTTGGTATAATAACGAAGAAAATCTTAACATCCGCTTTCTAACAATTCCGGTTGAAGATTTTGCTTACGCCTTTAGCCTGATTTTTTTGAACCTTTTAATTGTTGAGAACAGTAAAAAACAAATTAGGTAAATGCAAGCCAAGAAAAACATAAAAAGCATTTTAGACCGTCACTTTACAAAGGTGTTCACATTCTTCGCTATTTTCTATTTTGTGGGTATTTTAGGCATTTCAATGCCCTTCTCTTCATCGCTTTTTATGCATTTAATTCCGCTGGCCTTGTTGTTAAGCACCGCTGCCGTTCTAATTTTTCATACCGATTATTCGCCGAGAACAATACTTGTCTTTACAATCATCTTTCTAACAGGATTTAGCCTCGAAGTTATTGGGGTAAAAACCGGGCATATTTTTGGAAACTACACCTACCACAACGGCTTAGGCTTACAACTTTTAAACACCCCATTAATTATTGGGATCAATTGGCTGCTACTAACTTACATCGCTTATTCTACCGTTGACTTACTAAAAACAAATAAATGGACGAAGATTTTCTTCACCGCAAGCTTACTATTAACCTACGACTTGATTTTAGAACCGGTTGCGCCACTGCTAAACATGTGGAGCTGGGAAAACAATCGGGTGCCTGTTCGAAACTACATTGCATGGTTTGTTATTGCCTTGTTTTTTGCAGCGTTGTTAAAATATTCAGGCATTAATATGAAAAACAGGATGGCCCCCGTAATTTTAATCTGTCAACTCCTATTTTTTACAACAATTTTAATCACCTTAAAGTAAAACCTTGATATTAAAAGCAAAACATAATTTTTTCTTAGACCCCTTCTTCCGGTTTTATGTAATCTGGAAAATGAAACAATCCTTTTATTCAACCGAAATTAATGGAAAGCTTGAAGATAAAAATCAGCCAGTATTACTCCTGTGCAACCACATTAGCTGGTGGGATGGAATTTGGACACTCTACCTGAATCAGCAACTTTTTAAACGAAAATACCATTTTATGATGCTGGAAAAGCAACTCCGTAAAAATTGGTTTTTCAACTATACGGGAGGTTATTCTGTTAATCCGGGCTCGAAAACCATTATAGAAACAGTAAACTACACTGTTGAATTGCTGCAAAAACAAAGCAACCTTGTACTCCTGTTTCCGCAGGGAAGTATTCAAAGTATGCACAAGTCAACTTTTCAATTCTCAAAAGGAGTAGAAAGCATCCTTAAAAAATTACAAAATCCGGTGCAAGTAGTTTTTGTTGTCAACCTTATCGACTATTTCTCGCACAGCAAACCGACTCTTAACATTACGGTTAATGAACACCTGGGGGAAGCGCATTTACAAGCTCTCGAAGATTCGTACAATCGTTTTTACAACCAATGCATCAATACTCAAATTAAAAAAGTAAGTTAAATGGAAGTGCTGGCTTATATTGTTTTTACAGTTGCTATTTTACAGTTGTTGGTGGCAACTACCAATGTTGTCTTTTCGCAGCCTTTTTTAAAACCAACATTAACAACCACCACTCCTTTGGTATCAGTACTCATTCCTGCCAGAAACGAAGAAAACAATATAGGGAAAATACTAAACGACTTGCAAAACCAACCTTATAAAAATATTGAGATATTGGTTTTTAACGACTTATCGACAGACAATACAGCTGCAATTGTAAACCAATATGCGCAAAACGACCAGCGAATAAAACTGTTCAACTCACGCCAATTGCCCAAAGGCTGGCTGGGGAAAAATTACGCTTGTTATTCGCTGGCCCAAAAGGCCACAGGAAACTACTTTTTATTTCTCGATGCCGATGTGCGGATAAAAGGGAATATAATTGACAATACGGTTTCGCTTTCGGCAAAACACCAGCTTGGGCTGCTTAGCATCTTTCCACAACAAATTATGCTTACGTTAGGCGAGAATCTAACCGTACCCAACATGAATTTTATTTTACTTTCGTTGCTCCCTCTTATTTTTGTTCGCACATCGCGATATCCGTCGCTTGCCGCAGCAAACGGACAGTTTATGCTCTTCGATGCGCCTACTTACAAAAAAACGAATCCACATAAATTTACAAAAAACAGCAAAGTAGAAGATATTGAAATTGCCCGGTATTTTAAACGGAGCAAAATAAGAATTGCCTGTTTATCGGGGAAAAGCGACGTAAAATGCAAAATGTACACTGGTTTTTCGGATGCTGTAAATGGTTTTTCAAAAAACGTAATTATGTTTTTTGGAAATTCAATATTGACAGCTATTTTATTCTGGGTTATTACGAGTTTGGGATGGTTGTTTATATGGCTTATTTTACCAGGTCAATATCTGATTGCCTATTTATTGATACTTGTACTTACCCGAGTATTTGTTTCGGTGGCGAGTTGGCAAAGCATCGCTGTAAACCTGGCATTAACAATTCCCCAGCAAATAACACTATTTCTAATTATTATACGGGCATTAAAAAACAATTCAAAAAAAGAGTTTAAATGGAAAGGAAGAGTTATATCATAATTGTACTTATCTTTTGTTTTACCACTCAGGCCTTGTTTGCGTCCAATAAAACAAAAATTTACAATGCTTATATCAGTAACAAAATGGAGAGTTGGAAAACGGTTATTGATGAAATGGAAAAACAAAAAACAACTGAAACGACGTTTTTACTTGAACTAATTAATTACCAGTATGGCTACATTAGTTATTGTTTGGGCAATAAAGATAAAGAACAAGCTAAAAAATATTTACAGTTAGCCGAACAACATCTTACTAAATTAGAAAGAGTACCTTCTTTAAAAGCCACTGTTGACTCCTATAAATCAGCTTTTTTTGGATTCAAAATTGGCATCAGCCCGCTGAAGGCTCCTTTCTACGGTAGAAAATCGATAATACATGTTAAGCAGGCGATAGAGAACGATTCTACTTTGGCGTTTGGGCACATGCAATACGGAATTGCTTATTTTTATATGCCTGCAATATTTGGCGGCTCAAAAAAAATCGCCATTGCAAGTTTTGAAAAGGCCTTAATATTGATGGAAACAAATTCAGAGACCTTACCATATGATTGGAATTATTTAAATCTATTGACACTATTGGGTCAATCCTACGAAGAATTGAAAGATTATCAAAAAGCCATTCAGATTTATAAGAAGGCACTTGAATTTGAACCAGAATTTCAATGGGTTAAAACAGAACTCTACCCTAACATTCTCAATAAAATACAAAGCAATGAAACGAACATGAGCAAAAATTTTACACCTAAGTGATTTAGTAAAATCATGCAAGTTCCATCTTTTACCTAAGACAACAAACATGTTTAATAAGATGAAAAATAAAGTATTAATTGTTGGAGCAGGAATTGGAGGCCTGGCAACGGCCATTCGCCTGGTAAATAAAGGTTACGAAGTAGAAATCCTGGAAAAAAATGAACAGGCAGGTGGGCGCTTAAACCAAATAAAAAAGGATGGGTTTACTTTCGATACTGGTCCCAGTTTTTTCAGCATGTCATATGAATTCGAACAGTTTGCAAAAGAAAGCGGTATTAAACTCCCTTTTGAATATTTTGAACTGGATCCTTTGTATACCGTAAATTTTAAAGGTGAAGATAAAAACTATTTTCTTTACAAAGACATTGAAAAACTGGCTAAACAATTTGAAGATATTGAACCGGATTTTAAGACGAAATTCGAAAAGTATTTAAAAAAATCGGATGCTCTGTTCAATGACACCATTGATATTGTAATAAAACAAAATTTTGATTCGCTGGCTGGTTATATCTGGAGCCTGATGCGAGTCAATCCCGTTCATATTCCTGTGCTTTTTAAAAGCTTCTGGAGTCATGTTTGTCAATATTTCTCATCGGTCGAAGCGCAACAAATTATTTCTCTGGTGGCTTTTTTTCTGGGACGTACACCCTTCGATACCATGGCCATCTACAGTTTGCTTTCCTACACTGAATTTAAGCACGACGGCTACTTTAATGTAAAAGGCGGCATGTATAAAATTATAGAAGGATTTGTAAGCCTGCTCGAAGACAAAAAAGTTAAAATTCATTACAATACAAATATTAATGGCTACACCAAAGAAAAAGGTCATTTAACTTCTCTCACCGATACGAAAGGAAACCACTGGCAAGCTGACAGTTACGTAATAAATGCGGACGCAGCCTGGTTTCGGGGAAATATCTTTAAACGAGCGGCTTATTCGCCCCAAAAATTGGATAAAATGAGCTGGACTATGGGTTACCTGACTTTTTACATTGGACTAAAATGCAAGCTGCCAAAAGTAAATCATCATAATTATTATCTGGGAACCAATTATAAAGATTATGCTCAGAATGTGATGAAAAATCCGGATACGCTTCAAAAACCGTACTACTATGTCAATGTACTTTCTAAATATAATCCAGAATGTGCCCCCGCCGGATGCGAAAGTTTGTTTTTTGTTTGCCCGGTGCCAAATCTTTACTTTAAGCAAGACTGGTCGGATAAAGATAAAATTGTGGATAGTATAATCGATGATTTCTCTGAACGCATTGGAAAGAACATAAAAAATGATGTAATTTCCAAAACGATTTATACACCTTACGAATGGCAAAACAAATTTAACTTACACCAAGGCAGCGGATTAGGACTGTCGCACAACATGAACCAAATTGGTATATTACGGCCCCGAAATATTGATGAAAAGTATAAAAATGTGTTCTATGTAGGCGCGTCAACAGTGCCAGGCGCAGGTATTCCTATGGCAATTATCAGCTCACAACTGGCTTTCAAAAGAGTAGAAAAACACTTTAGCTAGCAACTAACTATAGAATCAAAATCTTTCGGTATGCTTGTAAAAATACAATCAGCTTTAAAAGAAAAGTCTCTTTTTCTAATTTTAGCAAACCTGGAATTCAATTATTCTGGTTTAAATACTAACTTTATGTCTAACAGCAGCCAATAAAAAACATCCTTGCAAGATGGTTTTGTTGATGCATGTGTTTATCGATTTTATTCATATATTATAGTAATTTTCTATTGTCCTGCATTCAACTTTTTGCGAAATTTATTGTTAGAGAAAACAAATTATAATACGCCAACAATATTCAAAAAAAACAAAATCTTATGTTTGATTTAGATCTTATAAAAAAAGTGTATTCAGAACTTCCCGGCAGAGTTAAAAAGGCAAAAAGCCTACTGAATAAGCCAATGACCTACGCAGAAAAAATCCTTTATTCTCACTTGTTTGCAGCACAGGAATTAGCGGTTTTTAACCGTGGAGCCGATTATGTTGACTTTGCTCCCGACAGAGTAGCCATGCAGGATGCAACAGCACAAATGGCATTGCTTCAATTTATTAACTCAGGAAAACTAAAAACGGCAGTTCCGTCAACTGTACATTGCGACCACCTTATTCAGGCACAAGTGGAAGGAAAAACCGACCTTGGTGTTGCAAAAGATGTAAACAAAGAAGTATACGATTTTCTTGAATCTGTTTCGAATAAATACGGAATTGGCTTCTGGAAACCCGGGGCCGGTATAATTCACCAGGTAGTTCTGGAAAATTATGCTTTTCCAGGAGGGATGATGATTGGAACCGACTCGCACACCGTTAATGCGGGTGGTTTGGGAATGGTTGCAATAGGTGTTGGAGGCGCCGATGCGGTTGATGTGATGGCAGGAATGGCCTGGGAGCTGAAAATGCCAAAACTGATAGGAATTAAGCTTACCGGCAAACTAAGTGGCTGGGCTGCTCCTAAAGACGTGATCTTAAAAGTTGCCGGAATTCTTACGGTTAAAGGTGGAACCGGGGCTATTATCGAATATTTTGGAGAAGGGGCTAAGTCGCTTTCAGCAACCGGAAAAGGAACAATCTGCAACATGGGAGCCGAAGTAGGTGCAACCACAAGTATTTTTGCTTACGACGAAAGTATGGAGCGTTACTTGCGTGCAACCGGACGTGCCCAAGTGGCAGATTTGGCAAATACGGTAAAGGCGGATTTGGATGCCGACCCAGACGTTTACAAAAATCCGGAAAAATACTACGACGAAGTTATTGAAATCAATCTCTCGGAATTGGAGCCACATGTAAACGGACCATTCACTCCCGACCGTGCAACCCCTATTTCGAAAATGAAAGAAGTAGCTGTTGAAAATGGCTGGCCGCTGGAAGTCTCGGTTGGATTAATCGGAAGTTGTACCAACTCTTCGTACGAAGATATTTCGCGGGCAGCATCAATAGCAAAGCAAGCGGAAGAAAAAGGCTTAGTAACCAAAGCCGAATTCACAATCACTCCGGGTTCGGAGCAGGTGCGCTATACGATCGAGCGCGACGGCTTTATCGATACTTTCGAAAAAATAGGAGGAAAGGTTTTTGCCAACGCATGCGGTCCATGTATTGGTCAGTGGGCGCGCGAAGGTGCTGAAAAAGAAGAAAAAAACACCATCGTTCACTCGTTTAACCGTAACTTTTCGAAACGTGCCGATGGCAATCCAAATACCCACGCTTTTGTAACCTCTCCCGAAATGGTAACAGCACTGGCCATTGCCGGTCGTTTGGATTTTAACCCGGCAACAGACACGCTTACCAACAAAAATGGAGAGGAAGTAAAGTTAGACTTACCCACAGGCGAAGAACTTCCATCCAAAGGTTTTGAGGTGAAAGATGCAGGGTTTCAGGCTCCGGCAGCTGATGGATCAGCTATTAAGATTTCGGTTTCAGAAGAATCCAAAAGGCTTCAGTTGCTGTATCCATTTGCAGCTTGGGATGGCAAAAATATTACAGGTGCAAAATTGCTGATTAAGGCTTTGGGGAAATGTACCACCGACCACATTTCAATGGCAGGTCCCTGGCTGCGTTTTCGCGGTCACCTCGATAATATTTCCAATAACATGCTAATTGGTGCGGTAAATGCTTTTAATAACAAAACAAACAAGGTAAAAAACCAGTTGACAGGTGAATATGATGCTGTTCCTGCCGTTCAGCGCGAATACAAAGCAGCCGGTATTTCAACGGTTGTTGTTGGCGACCAAAACTATGGGGAAGGTTCATCGCGCGAACACGCAGCAATGGAGCCACGCCACCTGGGAGTAAAAGCTGTAATTGTAAAATCGTTTGCACGCATTCACGAAACCAATCTGAAAAAACAGGGAATGTTGGGATTAACATTTGCCAACGAAAACGATTACAACCTGATTCAGGAAGACGACACATTCAACTTTGTTGATTTAGTCGATTTCGCACCGGGCAAACAACTTACCCTTCAGGTAGTTCATGCCGATGGATCTAAAGACACCATTAAACTGAACCATACTTACAACGAGCAGCAGATTGATTGGTTTAAGGCAGGTTCCGCATTGAATTTAATTCGTCAGCAAAATACTGAAAAATAACAGTACTGAAAGGAGTGAGCATGAATCCCCCGGGTTTCAGCCGGGGGCTAAATACAATACGGCTCAAGACGCATCTGCAGCAGATTTTTGTAAATACGAAGCACTTGCGCCGCACTCCTGAAAGATGATTGAAATAACACGCTTACCATAAACAGTAATTAAATACGATCATGCAAAAAATAAAAGTACATAACCCGGTTATAGAACTCGACGGCGATGAAATGACCCGCGTAATCTGGGATTTCATCAAAAAGAAACTCATTCTTCCTTATTTGGATATTGAATTGAAATATTACGATTTAGGAATAGAAAGCCGCGATGCCACCAACGATCAAATAACAATAGATGCAGCCAATGCCATTAAAGAACACGGGGTTGGTGTAAAATGTGCCACTATTACTCCCGATGAGGCGAGGGTAGAAGAATTCGGCCTAAAAAAAATGTGGAAATCACCCAACGGAACCATCCGAAACATTTTGGGAGGAACTGTGTTCCGCGAGCCCATCATGATTTCGAATATTCCACGTTTGGTGCCAGGATGGAAAAAACCAATTTGTATTGGGCGTCATGCTTTTGGTGACCAGTACCGAGCTACTGATTTTCGTACCAAAGGGAAAGGTAAGCTCACGATAACCTTTACTCCCGAAGATGGCGAACCAATCGAGCATAATGTTTACGATTTTGACGGAAGCGGTGTAGCCATGGCCATGTACAACACTGACGAATCGATTATTGGGTTTGCCCGGTCGTGTATGAATCAGGCACTTGACAAAGGCTGGCCGCTGTACATGTCAACAAAAAATACCATACTGAAAGCCTACGATGGCAGGTTTAAAGATCTTTTTCAACGGGTTTTTGAAGATGAGTTCCGTGAAAAATTTGAAAATGCCGGAATTTGGTATGAACACCGTTTAATTGACGACATGGTTGCCGCAGCTCTGAAATGGGAAGGAGGATTTGTGTGGGCTTGTAAAAATTACGATGGTGATGTACAAAGCGATATCGTAGCACAAGGTTTTGGGTCTCTGGGTTTAATGAGCTCAACGCTGGTTACGCCTGATGGAAAAACCATGGAAGCAGAAGCTGCTCATGGTACAGTAACCCGACACTTCCGCCAACACCAGAAAGGAAATCCGACATCGACCAACCCAATTGCCAGCATTTTTGCATGGACGCGTGGATTGGCTTTCCGTGGCAAACTGGATAATAACCAGGAACTGATTAACTTTTCACACACTCTGGAACAGGTATGCATTGAAACCGTTGAATCGGGCAAAATGACCAAAGATTTGGCTTTGCTCATTCATGAAAAAGAATTAAAAACCGAGCATTATCTAACTACAGAAGAGTTCCTTGAGGCACTGGATATAAATTTAAAAGCTAAATTAAACTAATCTTAGCTCGTTGACTTTTATAATTTTAGAATATAATAAGCTGAAAATTTGCACCCATTTGCATAACCAAATTTTCTACTGGATATTTAATTCGGAATTAATATTCTTTCGTAACTTGAAAAGAAAAGTTTAAGGAAAGCGATGAAAGTCAGATTTTCCATACTATAAGAAAAACAATTAATGGAAAGACGACATTTTAAGCAAACCGCTTTATCCGGCAATCAAAGAAAAAATCTGGAATATTGGTCAATTTTAATTCTGACTATATGTCAAGTACAATAAGACGTATTGCAAATAATTTATAACATCCGCATAATCTGCGTGAAATAATATGACAAAAAAAATCAAAATAATTAGCGGAAAACTGGAAGTGCCCAACTATCCGGTAATTCCATTTATTGAAGGCGACGGTATTGGAAAGGACATTACCGGCCCGTCGCAACGTGTTATAGATGCTGCTGTGGCAAAAGCCTATGGCGATTCAAAAAAAATTACCTGGAAAGAAGTGTTGGCAGGTGAGAAAGCCTTCCACGAAGTAGGCTCTTATTTGCCAGAAGAAACCATCGAAGCATTTAAAGAACACCTTGTAGGAATTAAAGGACCGCTGCAAACTCCGGTTGGCGGAGGAATACGTTCGTTAAATGTGGCACTGCGCCAAACGCTCGATTTGTATGTTTGCGTACGTCCCGTGCGTTGGTTTAAAGGAGTTCCCTCTCCTATTCGATATCCTTCCATGGTCGACATGCACATCTTCCGCGAAAACACTGAGGATATTTATGCCGGAATTGAATACATGGTTGGCGAAGAAAATACCAAAAAATTCCGCGACTTCCTCATCAACGAAATGGGCGTTGATAAAATACGTTTCCCCGAATCGTCGTCGTTTGGAGTAAAACCCATTTCAAAAGACGGCTCCGAGCGATTAACAAAAGCGGCAATCGAATATGCAATCCGACGAAACTTGCCTTCAGTGACCATCGTTCACAAAGGCAACATCATGAAGTTTACCGAAGGTGCCTTTAAAAACTGGAGCTACGATTTGGCAGAAAACGAATTTAACGAACAAACTTTTACCTGGCGCCAGTTCGAGAAAATAAAAAATGAGAAGGGCGAGTTGGACGCAAAAAAAGAATTGGAGAAAGCACAAAAGGCTGGCAAAGTAATTGTAAAAGATTGTATAACTGACGCTTTCTTACAAGAATCGTTGTTGCATCCATGGGATCATTCGGTAATTGCAACCATGAACTTAAACGGCGATTATATTTCAGATCAGCTAGCTGCCATGGTTGGAGGTATTGGAATTTCACCAGGAGCAAACATTAACTACCAAAGTGGTTATGCGATTTTTGAAGCAACACACGGAACCGCACCGAATATTGCGGGAACCGGAAAAGCCAATCCCGGCTCATTAATCCTTTCGGCGGTAATGATGCTGGAATACATAGGTTGGCCGGAAGCCGCCGAATATGTTTACGATGCCATGGAACACGTTTTTACCAAACGTCTTGTAACATCCGACCTGCATGCTCAAATGGAAGGAGCTACGCTGCTAACAACAAGCGAATTTGCCGATGCTATTATAAAAAATATGCACTAAAGCTAGTCCTAACTTCACCGGAGGAAAGGAAAAAATCTCCTTTGATGTTTAGAGGTCAAACGAAAATAAAATAATCAATAATAAATTTAGAACAAATGGAATATATCAAGTACCGATTTTACCAGAAAGCAAACAAATGTGCAAAAGAATTTCAGCGCCTGAAAAAAGAACATGCAGATGTTGTATTAGGTGAAGTTACTCTCGGACAAGTCTTAACAGGAATGAAGGGAATACCTCTTTTGGTTACCGACACATCGAAGCTAGATCCCGAAGAAGGCATCCGCTTTAAAGGATTTTCCATACCTGAACTTCGAGAAAAACTGCCTAAAATTAATCCTGAAGGAGAACCCATCCCAGAAGGTTTATTATACCTCATGTTAATTGGCGAAATCCCAACGAGAGAAGATGCATTAAACCTTTCCAGAGATTTGGCAACCCGCGCACATGTACCACAACATACTTTCGATGTTATTGAGGCCATGCCTAAAAACTCGAAGCCAATGACACAGTTTAGCGCTGCTATTCTATCAATGGCAACAGAATCTTCGTTCCAAAAAGCCTACCGTGCAGGAGTAAACAAAAAATACTTTTGGGATGCCACTTACGAAGATGTAATGAACCTCATTGCTCGTTTACCACGTGTTGCTGCTTATATTTATCGTCGCCAGTTTCACAACGGCGACCATATTGACCCCAACCCACGTCTTGACTGGGCAGGGAACCTGGCACATATGATGGGTTTCGACTCAGAAGACATTCGTCGCTTATTCCGTATGTACATGATTATTCATGCCGACCACGAAGGTGGTAACGTTTCTGCACATACAGCTCATTTGGTTGGCTCTGCTTTGAGCAATCCCTACTACGCATACTCGGCTGCAATGAACGGACTTGCTGGCCCGTTACACGGTTTGGCCAACCAGGATGTCATTTTCTGGATATTCGAAATGATTGAAGAGCTAGACACAGACACTCCGACAGATGAGCAATTGGCAGAATACTGTAAAAAAACACTGGAAGAAGGGCGCGTTATTCCGGGTTATGGACACGCTGTACTTCGCAAAACCGACCCACGATTTACGGCTCAGCAAGATTTTGCCGACAAATACATAAAAAACGATAAAATGGTGAACCTGGTCAATCAATTGTACAAGGTTGTACCTCCAATTCTTGGATCTGTAGGCAAAATTAAAAATCCATGGCCTAATGTCGACGCGTTCAGTGGTTCGCTGCTGTACCATTACGGGATTAAGGAATACACATTCTACACTGTAATGTTTGGTGTCTCGCGTGCACTAGGGGTACTGGCATCACTGGTTAACGACCGCATTTACGGAATGCCCATAGAGCGACCAACCTCGCACCCATTAAGCTGGTTTAAAGAGCAAGCCGAAGGAAAAGAATCAGAATGTTAGCATAGAATATTATATTCGAAAAAGCCGGTTTATGCCGGCTTTTTTTGTGCCTTTTTTATAGGCGTCTTAACAGGCTATTCGCTATAGTTCCCTTTTTCGTCTGGATTATTACATTCATATAGAGACTCAACTACATCTCTCTCATACCAGTAAACTCAAAGAGTTTCATCTCTTCCTGATACCAAATATAAAATCAGGTAAAGGCCTATTATTTCACGTAAAAGGAATCCTTTATTTTAGGATTATAACAGTTTCTCACCTCCCGAATAAACCTCTTCCACCTTTAAAGCGACTACTCCGTGTCCGGGATGTTTTGCCGGATTCCAATTTTTCATATCCCGATAAATATCGCCTTCGGTAAAATAACCGATACTTCCTTTTACCTGATAGGCTTTCCCTCCCGGAGTGATAAACAAAATCGAACCTTTACTTCCGGCATCAATATTTTTCATCGTTTTAGAAAAATAGTTATTGGCAACCACAAGTGTTTCATCGTTATATTTCGAAACACACGTAGTATAAATAGAATTTGGAACTCCTTCTTCGCTTACTGTTGAAAAAACAATCGGACCTTCTTTTTCTTCCCAAGCTTTACATACTGCTGTTGGTAATACTGCCATTTTATTTTTATTTTTTTTTAAACAAGAATTAGTATCAATTCCTATCAATTATTCTTTTATGGATTATTCTCTAATTATTAATGATAATTATCCACGATATTCATTCCCATTATTTGCAGGTCATGCCAAACGCGTCACAGTATCTCTAAACACTATAAATAAGCAACTTGACAAATATAACCTAAGATAAATACAGAATAACCTCTTTTATTATGACCGATCGCGACATTCTAATTATTCAGTTCTTTTTATACAACTCCACACAAAACATATTGGCGCCATCTTCACAATTAGACATTAAAAATATTAGTCAACCTTTTCTATTCTTCACAGAGAAACAGAACTAATGTTTAATATATGACGAAGATATTAAAAGAGAAAAGAAAATCAACAAGAACTTCGAAAAATAAAACAACTCAAACAAAAGTACATTTGATATATCCTTTATTTATAAATTATCTCATGAGTTTCAACAGAAAATTTGTAGCAGCATTAAAATTTATTTTTATTCCTCTCCTCCAACTTGTTCAGGAGTTTCTGTAAAGCGGATAACGATAATCAAAAACAATTTAACTTCCTTTTTTGGTATTTATCGTGGCTATTTCGTAAATTGATTGATTAAACAGATGTAAATGAGCACTTTTAAAACTCAATAAAGTATTTCACCATCGCCCATCAGGTTAGTCTCCAACTTCAATTTAATGTACGTTAAACGACATTGTAGAAATATTGAACATTGTTAATTCTGCTAAAATAACATGACATGAAAACAAAGTTTACCTTCCTGATAATACTATTACTTCTTTCAAATTCACCCAATATATTAAGCGCCAGAAATGCACTTACTGATAATAATCGCATTTCCGTTGAACATTCTGAGGAATATCATACTCCTGCAGAAATTGCTGCAGAGTGCCCCGATGAAGTTTTGAATAATACCATAAGTACAACAAATGCCACGGTAATGTGTGCAGGACAAATCATCAGTTTTACTGGAACAATTCCTGCTATAACACCATCTACAGACTCAACCTTTCAATGGCAATCGAAAACTGTTAGTGGAAGTTGGCAAAACATTTCAGGGGCTACCGAAATTAATTATACAACCGAATCGCTCTCAGAAACCATGTCCTTCCGACGTTTAGTAGAATTTGTTGGATGTGCCTCTGAATATGCTTCCAATGAAATCCTTATTACAGTTAATACTGTGCCATCAGCTCCAATGATCTCGGTGGCCGACAGCTGTGGAGAATCTGTTCTTACTGCTTCCGGTGAATCCGGGGCAACATTTACATGGAGCACAACTGAAACCGGCGAAAGTATTAACGTTGCAACTGCTGGAATATACACAGTAACACAAACGGTTAACGGATGTACCAGCGATGCTGCTTCGGCAACAGCTGCTCCCAAATCCATACCCACGCTTGCTGTTACTTCAACCAACCCTACTGAATGCCAGGGAATGGGTTCTCTGGAATTTACATTTACCAACGTGCCCGACGGAACCTACGCTATTTCTTACGATTTCAGCACATTTGCCGACGTAGAGGTTGCGGACAATGCAGCAACGGTTCAAACTCCTGCCGGAACCTACAATAACCTGAGCATTTCGGTGGATGGATGCGCTTCAGCAACTGGAATAAATGCGAGCCTTTCTGACCCGAACCCGCCAAATACCCCAACAATATCGGTTGAAAATAACTGTGGAGAATCTGTTCTTACTGCTTCCGGTGAATCCGGGGCAAC
>JBFHFE010000009.1:0-153686 GCA_041583785.1 Draconibacterium sp.
GCGGGATACCATTAAAACCGAAACAGGAAAAACAGCGGTAGACCAGATTAATTTGTATTTGGTGGAAGAAGCTAAAAATTTATTGCTTGCCCCGAATGCTTCAATCTCTGAGACAGCTTATAAATTGGGTTTTGAATATCCGCAATATTTTTCCCGTCTTTTCAAGAAAAAAACAGGAGTTAGCCCGAAAGAGTATATTGAGAGTGCCACAATGAATTAATTTCTGCCCCTGTTTGAATCACATTGATAAGTCGCACGAGCTATGCTCAAACCAACGTTTGCAAAAGAGTTGTTTTCCCGGTGCTCCATCCATGTCGACTAAACAATTGTATTGTATGTACCGTCTTTTTAACGTGCTCTTTTGTAATATCCGCCTGCAGAGGAGACTCCTATCGTGCTATTTTATTAAGGCTTTAAACAGAACGGATATTAATTTTGAGACAAACAAATAGAGCAATTAATGCTAAAACATAGGAATTTAACGGAAAACAAAATTCCTTACATTACTGATTATCAACAAATAACACAAATTCATAAGAAGCAAATTTGACTGGCGCTTAAAAGATTCGCGGGTCGACTCCGACACTCTTCCTTTTGATAATCGTAGAATTACAATTTTGCTTGTGGCTCTTTTCTATTTGCATACGTAAATTCCTTGAAATTTATTATCGGCAACGTACAAAAGCAGATGCATTCAGCACGTTTCAGACATTACAACCTCCTTATTGTTCCTGGCTGACGATTTCATCCTTATCATAATAAAAAAAGCCAACCGCGTTAAATCCCCTACTTCCGAATTTTAATTCTATCTAATTCACGTACATTTATTGATTCCAAAATTATCTGCTCTCCGTCCTCAACTCCTGACACTATTTCGCACCAATGGTCACCAATGGTTCCGAATATAATTTCTGATTTAACAGCTTCGTTTCCTTTTACAACGTAAATTGGCTGCTGCATTTCTTCCCCTAACCCAGCAATTTTCCTCACGCGAAGCACATTTTCTCTTTCATTGGTCATAATAAGCATCTCAACATTTTTATTGTCAGTCAACTTTGTATTTCGTTTTTCTTCGAGGTGAACATCAAACTGCACTTTTGTAGTTTCATCCACTGGGGTAATAACTCCCACACGCCCTTGCAACTCTTCATTATCAATGGTAACAATAACGCGTTTACCGGTTTTTACCTGGCTGGCCAAATGCTCGTCAATTGTTCCCAAAACTTTAAACGACGATAGATTTGACATTCGAACCAGTACCTTGTCAACATCAACACTTACTCCCTCATTTCCGGCGACTTCGAGTATTATTCCAGTAGAAGGAGCAGTAATGTTCATTTTTTCAAGAAGGTCTTGTTTTTCGCACAGTGTTTTTTCCTGAACCTTTATCTGTAGTTGCAATCCCTTCTCATCGGCTGCCATTTGTTTCAAACGAATTGAATTTTTCTCGGTTAGTTTTTGAAGATCTTTCTCGGCCAGTACAATTTCCTGTTTGGTTTTTTCAATCCGGGCAATCGAAATCCCTCCCGTTTCGAGTAACTTTTCCTGGTCGACCAGGGTCGATTGCAATGAAACAACCCTAAGTTTTTTCACTTCTTCGTTGTAGCTCAAATCGAGGCGGGCACTTTCAGCATTCAGCTGCGCTTTTACCAGCGAATTTTTTTTCATCTCCAACTGATCAGACAAGCGTTCAATTTCATCCTTCACATTTTTTTCGTCAAGCTGAAGGATTAAATCCCCTTCTTCGACCCAGCTTCCTGGATTTTTCAACACTTTTCGGATAACACTCCGTGCCGGCGATAAAATTAGCTCTTCGTTCTCCGACACAACCACACCGTTTGCCTTTATCGACGAAACAACATTCCCGGGTTTCACGGTTTCGGTTTTAAACGATCCTGCTTTTAAGGTTTTTGGAACATGAAATTTTGAATACAAAAAAATAACGGTGATGCTCAACACTACGGCAACACCTAATATAGCAATGAATAACCGAGTTTTGTTTCGCATAGGAAATTGATAGGTTTTTAGATTATGAGTTAAATATACTAAAAAAATTTAGCGATTGATTTAAAATACCGACCAGAAATAAATGCACAAAAAAAGGTGATGCAAAATGCACCACCTCTGCTATAATACTGAGCAATAGTTTCTACCGAATTTTATCGGCATATAATTTTTTTATACCACTCAGGTAATCAATATCCATTTTATCAGAGCGTATGCGCACGGTCTCAAAAAGAGTTCCATCCTTATAAAAGGAGGCTCTGGCCGCATCAAATTCGTGTCCTTCCCAGTTATATTTTACATCCATCGAAACTTTTCCAAATTCCTCAGAATCCAGATATCTCGAAATTTCAACATAAGCGAAAGTCGGTTCTTCTGCATTAAGGTAAATACCTTCGGCCATCTCCTCGAGTCTCAAGAACTTTACAATTTTTACACGGCTCTCAAATTTCCCTTTCAATTTTTTATTCAATAAAAAGCTAATGCCCTGTTTTACGTATGCTTCCTGAATTTTTTCAATCATATCGAGCGAAGGCAAATGACGCACACGAATTGCCTGGAGACTAGTCGAGCCGATAGAAATATACGCTTTCCCGGCATCAAATTTCCAATCGTACTCTTTTTCAATATTCTGGGTAGCTCGTAAGATTACTTCCAACGGATATTGTTTGTCGAGCACCATGTAAATGTACATCGAACTAACATCGGTTGGTAATTCGTGGTAATACCCCGGGAAAGGATTTAGCGACTCAAAAACCAAGCTTCCTGGAAGAATTTTTTCGTCTAATGCTACAATTGTATCTTTTTTTGTGAGGTTTACGAAAACCTCCATTTTTTTATTTGCCATGTTTAATATCTTTGATTTTTTTTATTTTTAACAATAACATATGGCTCGCCAAGTAGTTCAACTAAAACGCATCGGCAAAGTAACCTTTTCGCAGAACCAACGCTCTAAAAATATAAAACTTAGCGTAAAAGCCGACAAATCTATTCTGATTTCGTATCCTTTTTATATTTCACATAAAGAAGCACATGCTTTTGTTACCAAAAACATAGATTGGATAAGCCGGCAGCAGGAAAAAATGGATGCGCGAAAAACTAAAATAAATCCTGACTCGGAATTAAAAACCAAACTATTTACAGTTAATTTTCTTGAAGGGGAAAGAAACAGCATCGAAAAAAAAGACAAGCAAATAACCATAAAAGTTAGCAATTACAACAGCCCTGAGGCCACAGCTTACCTGGAGCGTTGCCTAAGCGAAATTTACAGGCTCGAGGCAAAAACCTTGCTGCCCGGCCGGCTCAAACAAATGGCCGAAAAATTTGGATTTTCTTACAACAAAGTAAGTATCAGAAATAACCGCCGAAACTGGGGAAGCTGCTCATCGCAAAACAACATCAGCTTAAATTTGCAAATGATGAAAATGCCAATGGAGCTGATTGACTATATATTGTTACACGAATTGGTGCATACTGAAGTTAAAAACCATGGCCCAAAGTTTTGGGAACGGCTAAATGAAGTTTCCAGCAACCGGGCAAGGGAATTGGCTTCGCAAGTAAAAACATATTCAACCTACACCCTCTAAAACAAAGACTTCTGATGTTGGTGCATAAATTGTGTCCCCTTCACTTTCAGACACAACCGATTTCTCTTTCAACGTTATTTAAATCACAATTCCGCGTTTCCCACTTCAATAAAATCAGCTATTTTCGCAATAAATCAAAAAAAAGACATGAACTGGAACAGACTTCTTTCAACACAACGGCTGGGCGCCACCGAAGGAAAAGCATCGGCTTCGCACGAAGATCGCACTCAATTTCAACGCGATTACGACCGTATTATTTTTTCATCGCCATTTCGACGAATGCAAAACAAAACCCAGGTTTTTCCGCTGCCCGAGCATATTTTTGTACACAACCGTCTTACGCACAGCCTGGAAGTGGCCAGTGTTGGACGTTCACTCGGAAGTATGCTGGCCGAGAAGCTGGCTCCCCGTTTTCCCGACAATCCGTTCATTCACGAAATTGGCACCATTGTTTCAAGCGCTTGTTTAGCTCACGATCTTGGAAATCCTCCTTTCGGGCACTCTGGCGAAGCAGCCATTTCGAACTATTTTAAAAAAGGCGCCGGGCAAAAATTCGAAAACATATTATCTGATGCAGAATGGCACGACTTTATTCTCTTCGATGGAAATGCCAATGCATTCAGAACCCTCACCCACCAGTTTAATGGAAAACGAGAAGGAGGTTATGCCCTCACCTACTCGACCCTGGCAGGCATAGTAAAATATCCTTACGAAGCCAAAGAAGCAGTTAAGCCTAAATTTGGCTTTTTCCAATCGGACAAGGATAATTATTATAAAATTGCCGAAAAGCTTGGCATTCCGAAAAACAGTGAGCGCGGTTATTCGCGCCATCCGCTGGTGTACCTGGTTGAAGCGGCCGACGACATTTGCTACCAAATTATGGATCTTGAAGATGCTTTTAAACTGGGTATTTTAAGTTACGAGCGTATAAAAGAGCTGTTTTTAAATTTCTTTGACGAAGAACGCATTAATCGGCTTAAACAAAATTATACTGAAGTAAGTGATATAAACGAACAAATAAGTTACCTCAGAGCAAATGTAATTGGCGAACTTATTCATCAGTGTATTAGCATTTTCGATGCTAATTACGACCCCATTATGTCGGGTGAATTTTTCGGAAGTCTAATTGACAAACTCCCGGGGATACAAGCTGAAGCCATGAAAAAGGTTCAGCAGATTTCATTTTCAGAAGTTTATGCACATCGCTCGGTAGTTGAAATTGAAATTGCCGGTTATAAAATTATTGGCACCTTATTAGAAGAATTTGTAGATGCCATAATGAACACGGATACAAAGGACCAATACAGCAAAAAAATACTCTCGCTTTTACCTGCGCAATACAAACCGCATTCGAATTCACCCTACTTAAAAATTCAGTCGGTGGTTGATTTTGTATCGGGGATGACCGATATTTTTGCCCTTGATTTATACCGCAAAATTAAGGGAATTAGTTTGCCGGGATTTGTTTAAAAAGTTGACAGTCGCAGTTTTTAGCTTATTGTAACCTGAAAACTACGACTGCTCCTGCATACGCTCTTCTTTTATTCCAACAAATTATCCAGGAGCCCTCTCCTGGCTTCTTTGTTTACGTTACCTCCGCGGGGCGACAGTTCGGCAATTAATTTACGAATTGGCATGCTTTGCAACCAAACCTTACCGGTTCCCTTAAGTGTTGCCAAAAAAATGCCTTCGCCACCAAAAACCATCGAGCGCAATCCGCCTGCTTGTTCAATGCTGTACTCAACCGAAGTTTCAAACCCCACAATACATCCGGTATCAACGCGTAATGTTTCGTTGTTCAGCTGCTTTTCAATTAACGTTCCACCAGCATGAATAAATGCTTTGCCGTCGCCTTCAATTTGCTGAAGAATGAAACCTTCGCCGCCAAAAAATCCGGCGCCAAGTTTCCGGTTAAAAGTAATCGAAATTTTAGTGCCCATTGCTGCACACAAAAAAGCATCTTTCTGAACAATTATTCGTCCTCCAAACTGAAGTAAGTTTAACGGAATTATTGTTCCGGGATACGGAGCCGAGAAAGCAACATGCTTTTTGCCCCAGCCCTGATTGGTAAAATGAGTTAGAAATAATGATTCGCCGGTTATTAACCGGGAGCCTGCCGACACAAGTTTATCAAAGAACCCGGCTCTGGGATTTGACCCGTCACCCATGTGGGCAGCAAACTCAATTCCATCTTCCATGTACAACATTGCCCCTGCTTCGGCAATTACAGTTTCGCCCGGATCGAGCTCAATTTCTACCAGTTGCACATCGTGACCTATAACTTTATAGTCAATTTCATGCGATTTCATTCTTGTCTGAATTTAGTTTCCATCTCTAAAATAATTGATTTTATTTAATCAGAACTTTAAATCAGATTTTTTACTGATCTTTGCACAAATTGTTAACGAGTATGAAAAAGAGAAACAGTGGTGGCAGAAGTGGTGCCCGTAAAGAAAACACGACAAATAATCCGGCAAAAAGAACCAGTTCTAAATCTTCCGGAAAACGAGTGGGAAAATCAAGAATCGTTGAAAAGACAGAACCTAAAAGAGAATTTTCTCCTGTAAAAAGTTATAAAAAGCCTGCATCGAAGCCTAAAGGACAAGCGGGTTCCTCAACAAAACCCAAAACGCTTTCGGAAGGAGGAATGCGCCTAAACCGTTTTATTTCGAATGCAGGAGTGTGCTCACGAAGGGAAGCCGACACCTTTATTGGAGCAGGTATGGTTACCATTAACGGAGAAATCGTTACTGAATTGGGCACAAAGGTTATGCCCGGCGATGAAGTTCGTTTCGATGGACGCAAGCTTGATGCGGAAAAAAAAGTATATCTTTTACTAAATAAACCCAAAGACTATGTAACAACTACCGACGATCCTCACGCCGATAAAATTGTTATGGATTTAATAAAAGATGCCTGCACCGAACGCGTATATCCTGTTGGCCGCTTAGACAGAAACACCACCGGCTTATTGCTTTTTACCAACGACGGCGATTTGTCGAAAAAACTAACCCACCCCAGCCATAACAAGAAAAAAGTTTATCAGGCGACCTTAGACAAACCGCTTGAAAAAGGACATTTAGAAATGATTGCTGAGGGTATTGAACTGGAAGACGGCCCCATCGCTGCCGATGCAATAAGCTACATTAGCAAGGATGACAAAACCGAAATAGGCATTGAAATCCACTCGGGGAAAAACCGTATTGTACGCCGTATTTTCGAACATTTTGGCTACCGTGTAAAAAAACTCGACCGTGTACTATTTGCCGGACTAACCAAAAAAAACCTTCCAAGAGGCAAATGGCGATTGCTAAGCGAAAAAGAAGTAAAGTTCCTGAAAATGATGTAATCCTAAGCAATTCTAAAAAAACCTTTTTTAAAGTTAAGCCCATCACAGTATTTATATTTTAATCGAAGGGGAAGCTCACGATTAGTAATTATAATTTTTAAATTTGTTAATTATGGCTTAGCCTATTGTTGTAATCATCATATTGAAATTGTAATTATTAATAAATTCAGTTACTAATACTTCGATTTTGGAACAGGAATTCTTACAAATAATCCAGAAAAACCAGGGAATTATCCACAAGGTAAGCAATATATATTGCGATACGGATGAGGACCGTAATGACTTGTTTCAGGAGATAGTGGCGCAACTATGGAAATCGTACCCATCCTTCCGAAATGAGGCAAAAGTTTCTACCTGGATGTACCGGGTGGCGCTGAATACGGCCATCACAACCTTCAAAAAAAGCAAAAGAAGACCTGACCAAAGTAACTTAACGTACGAAAACATTCATATTGAAGAGGAAAAATATGATACCGAAACCGAAGAAAATATTAAACTGTTGCACTCGGCAATTAAGCAGCTAACAGGCATCGAAAAATCGATTGTGTTACTGTTTCTCGAAAATAAGAAATACGAGGAAATTGCCGAAATTACCGGGATTACCCAAAACTATGTGCGGGTAAAAATGAACCGTATAAAAAAGAAGTTAAGGAAACTAATGGTAACAGAAGAGTAGAGGGAATGGATTTAAATGATCTGAAAAAAACATGGTGCAAAATGTCGCCCGGCAAAGAACTGGACGAAGGCCAGTTGCGCGAAATGCTCGACTCGCGAACCAAAAGTATGATTGAGAAAATCGATCGGAATATTAAAATTGGTTTTGTGGTGCTGCTTGTATTTATTCTGCTCGTAATAATTGACAGTGCGTTTTCGTCATACCTGCTAAAAAATATTGAATACAATATAGAAATACCACAATGGATTTTGTGGTTAAGTGCTTCCAGCAACCTTATTATTCTGATAACATTCATTTATTTTGCAATTAAGTATACAATTGTTAGAAAGAAATGCAATGTTGCCTGCAATTTAAAAAATACTTTAACGCGAATAATTGGCACCTTAAACATCTATAAAAGAATGTTTTATTTTGCTTTAATTGTTTTTCTCATCACTATTGTTTTTGAATTTATTACCGGAATGCTTCAAGGTTTTTACGCAGGCCTGGAACAAAACGGAACCAACGTTTCTGACATTGAAACGGGCAGACTTGTTTTTGCTGCATTAATTGGCTTTGTTATTATTGCAGCACTGGTTACCGGTATCTTCCTTTTTCTTCGCTGGGGATTTCGCAAACTTTATGGCAACTACATTCAAAAACTTAGGCTAACATTAAATGAATTGGAAGAAATCGGATAATAACCCGAGTTCGATTAATAATCGTGCCCATCACTGTATTTCGGAGGTTAAAAATTAATAGTAGAACTCGGGGCAATAGTATTTCTTTCTTATCGACTTCGTATATTTGAACTTCAAACAAAACAAAATATGACACTCATTAAATCTATTTCCGGGATTAGAGGAACCATTGGAGGTAAACCCGGTGAAGGGCTAAGTCCATTGGATGTTGTAAAATTTACAGCTTCGTATGCAACCTGGGCAAAAGAAAATACAGGGAAAGAAAAAATAACCATAGTTGTTGGCCGCGATGCCCGTATTTCGGGCGAAATGGTAAGCTCGCTGGTAGTTTCAACACTTAGCGGAATGGGGTGCAATGTGGTAAATATTGGACTGGCAAGCACGCCAACCACCGAAATTGCCGTTACCGAAGAAAATGCCGACGGCGGAATTATTTTAACAGCCAGTCACAATCCCAAACAATGGAATGCCCTAAAACTGCTAAATTCAGCCGGCGAATTTTTAAATGCTGAAGAAGGTGCACGAATATTGGAAGTTGCCGAAACCGAAGATTTTAATTTTGCTGAAGTTGACGACCTGGGCAAAGTTTGCGAAAAAGATTATACCAATATTCACATTCAACATGTTCTAAATTTAAATTTGGTTGATGTTGAAGCCATAAAAAATGCAAACTTCTCGGTAGCAATTGATGCCGTAAATTCGGTAGGAGGAATTGCAATGCCTGCTCTTTTTAAAGCTCTTCTCATTAAAAATATTGTTGAAATAAACTGCGAAGCAACCGGACAGTTTGCGCACACCCCGGAGCCGCTTCCCGAAAACCTGATTGAAACCTCAGAAATTATCCGCAAAAGCAAAGTAGATGTGGGCTTTGTAGTTGATCCCGATGTTGACCGCTTGGCAATTATTAACGAAGATGGCAGCATGTTTAACGAGGAATACACCCTGGTTGCCGTTGCCGACTATGTACTTAGCCAAACACCGGGAAATACAGTATCAAACCTTTCGTCGAGCCGGGCACTGCGTGTAATTACCGAAAAACACGGACAAAGTTATTCTGCCGCTGCTGTTGGCGAAGTAAATGTAGTGGCCAAAATGCGCGAAACAAATGCAATTATTGGCGGCGAAGGAAACGGTGGAATTATCTACCCCGCCAGCCATAGTGGCCGCGACGCACTGGTTGGAGCTGCCTTATTTTTAACGCAACTGGCTAAAAGCGGAATGAAATGTTCGGAACTTAGAAAAACCTACCCCAATTATTTCATCTCGAAAAACAAAATCCAATTGACTCCCGAAATCGATGTGGATGGAATTCTGGTAAAAATGAAAGAAAAATACGTCAACGAGCAGGTTACTGATATTGATGGCGTAAAAGTCGATTTTGATGATTCGTGGGTGCATTTGCGCAAATCGAATACCGAACCAATCATTCGGATTTACGCCGAAGCAAACTCAATGAAAAATGCCGATGCTTTAGCCCAACAAATGATTGATGAGATTAAAGAATTGATTTAATAATAATCCGGTACTGCCGGGTTCAAGAATAGTTACTGCACTTTGTGCAAACCAAGCTGGAAAACGAATAGTAATTTGTTGCACCTTAAATTAATTTTACAATAAGCTTCTGCTCTTTAGGCACTTAGACTTATTCTCACACAAAAAAAGCAGCTACCTTGCGCTACATAACCCGAAGTCACAAAAACACTGACTTCCTAAACAAAAAAACGAAATGAAAAAGAAAAAACATATAGCAATTGTAGCCCACGACAACCGAAAGAAAGACATTATGGAGTGGGTTGCATTTAACTGGAAAGAATTGGTTCAGCACGATCTGATTTGCACAGGCACAACCGGAGAGATGGTAGAAAAAACCTTGGCTGAAAGCTGCCACAAGCATGGCGCTGTTCCTCCCACCATAACACGATTGAAATCGGGACCGCTTGGTGGCGATCAGCAACTTGGGGCACTTATTTGTGAAGGGAAAGTGGATATGCTCATATTTTTCTGGGATCCCATGCAACCACAGCCTCACGATGTTGACGTAAAAGCCCTGCTCCGAATCACCGTTTTGTACAACATTCCAACGGCTTCGAACCGCTCAACAGCTGATTTTATGATAACATCTGAACTTTTCCACGAAAATTACGAACCCAAAATAAAAGACTACAAAACTTATATTACACGCGAGGTTGATATGTCATAAAACCTTTTTTTCGCCTGCAAAAAGCAAGATGAAATGAAATACAGAAATTATTTAATCCTTTGGGGGTTAATTATTTTTACCTCGTTCACTTCCAGCGCTCAGAATATCTGGAAAGAGTTTGAGCACCTATTTGTTCCGGCCAGAACATACGTAATATACAAAACATCTTCTGAAATTACGATTGATGGAAAAGCAACTGAAACAGATTGGCAAAGTGCTGACTGGTCGGAATGTTTTAAGGATATTGAGGGCGAAAAAAAACCAAAGCCGCTGTACAAAACGCAGGTAAAAATGCTTTGGAACGAAAGCAATCTATACATCCTGGCAGAACTGGAAGAGCCTCACATTTGGGCATATTATCAAACAAACGACATGATTGTATATCACGAAAACGATTTTGAAGTTTTTATTGATCCCGACCGCGACACGCATAATTATTACGAATTTGAGGTAAATGCTCAAAACACCCTTTTCGACTTACACCTCGACGTCCCTTACCGCAACGGTGGCAATGCCAATATAGAATGGAACGCCAATGGTTTTAAAAGCGCGGTGGACATTGATGGCACTTTAAATAATCCAAACGATAAAGACAAAAAATGGACGATTGAAATGGCCATTCCCTTTTCGTCGCTTAC
Organism: Draconibacterium sp.; assembly: GCA_041583785.1. Taxonomy (GTDB): domain Bacteria; phylum Bacteroidota; class Bacteroidia; order Bacteroidales; family Prolixibacteraceae; genus Draconibacterium. The sequence goes on from JBFHFE010000009.1 coordinate 11,134, forward strand.
AACCGATGAGAATTACATGCAGCCCCAAAATGGCGATGTATGGAAAATAAATTTCTCACGAGTTGAGTGGCAAACCGATATTATTGAAGGAAATTATGTGCCTAAAAAGAACCCGGCTACAAACAAAAAACTTCCGGAATACAATTGGGTTTGGAGTCCACAGGGTATTATTGACATGCATTATCCCGAACGTTGGGGCATGGCTCTTTTTTCAACGCATAAGGCGGATGGCACAAAGGAGAAATTTCAATTACCACTTGAAGAGAAATTTGCAAAATACCTTTGGTTAATCTACTACAAACAACACAAATTCAGCAAAGAAAATGGCAAATATGCCACTTCTCTTTCAGAATTAGACGTGCCCGAAAATTTTAACGAAGGAGATACTGAAATTTTCTTAACCTTAAAAACCCGGGAGAATAAATACCATGTATTTCTTAGTACCCAAAAAGGGTTTAAACTTTCCATCGATCAGAATGGGTGCTTTAAAACACTGTCGGAATAAGTCAAAATAGCTTTAAGCTTTTCATTTTTAACTTTTTCGCTTACATTTGCAGCCCAAAAATTGATTGAATAAGATTCAGCAGGTGGCATCACCCTGCAAATAAAAAAATAAAAAAATGCAAAACGAACTACTATGGCTGGCCATGCTGCTGGCAAATTTTCTGCTTATAACTTTAGCATACCGTTTATTCGGCAAATGGGGTTTAATCATGTGGATTCCCATTTCGGTAATTGTGGCCAACATACAGGTTATTCAAACGGTTGAGCTTTTTGGCTTGGTTGCAACACTCGGCAATATCGTTTATGCAACGTCCTTTCTTGTAACCGATATTCTATCGGAGAACTATGGAAAAGAGGAAGCCAAAAAAGCAGTTTGGATTGGCTTTTTCAGCCTAATCTCTATGACGCTGTTAATGAACCTGGCTTTGAAATTTTTACCACTCGAAGGTGACGAATTTGCAAGTGTTGCCCACGAAGCCACCAGTACCATTTTTAGTTTAATGCCGCGTATAGCAGTGGCAAGTCTGGCAGCATACCTGCTTTCGCAGCGTCACGATGTTTGGGCTTTCCATTTTTGGCGCAATCGTTTCCCAAAAGACAAGCAACTATGGCTACGCAACAACCTTAGCACAGGCATTTCGCAACTTATCGACAGCGTAGTTTTTGTGCTCATCGCCTTTTACGGAGTCTTCGAAACCGCTATGTTATTCGAAATTTTCATGACCACCTACTTCCTAAAATTTATTGTTGCTGCTGCCGATACTCCTTTTGTGTACTGGAGCAAAAGCATTTTCAAAAAAAATAAATTTTGGATGGAATAGAATCTGTACAATTAAAATTTACGAAAAACAAAATTTCTAATGAAACGCCCTGTGGCTGAATGTTATTTTAGTGCTTATGTTCCACAAAAGGTGGTATAGTTTTTATCGTATTCCATCTCGGGCACTTGCATATAATCTGTGTCGAAAATATCGACAGCATAAGGATTAGAAAGCGTTTTCATTAACATGTTGAAGGAACTCATATCGCCTTTCGATGCTCTTACTAAAACAGATTCAACCACATTATTTCGAGGAATGTACACAGGGTTATTTCGTTGCATCAGTTTAAGCTGTTCTTCATCTGGCGCAAGCTTAACAGCCAGTCTTTTTCTCCAATCGGCTAACCAAAGCTTAACTTCCTTTGCTTCGAAGCAGTCATTCAAATTCATTTCGGGGTACATCAACTGAACAAAGGTATTGGTGTAATCGGCCTTATATTTTTCCATCCAGCTGGTAAGCCGGCTCACCAATTCAACGTCTTCCGGCTTAATATGCGCAATGCCCAGTTTATGCCCCATCATAATTTGATATGTCTCCTTAAAAAAAGGCTTAAAAAGTGACAGAACCTGAGTTGCCAATTCAACTGCTTTCGAAGAATCAGAATGAATTTCAGAAAGTAAACTTTCGGCAAGGCGGCTAAGATTCCATAAGGCAATCGACGGTTGTTTATCGAAAGCATAACGTCCATAATAGTCGATGGAACTAAATACAGTGGACGCCTTGTACCTATTCATAAAAGCACAGGGGCCAAAATCTATGGTTTCGCCCGAGAGCAACATATTGTCGGTATTCATTACCCCATGAATAAAACCTACCCGCATCCAATTTACCATTAATTCCGCCTGCAATTCCATAACCTTTTGAAGCAAGGCAAGCGCCGGATTTTCAGCATTGTGCAACTCCTGAAAATGCCGTTTGATAGTATAATCGAGCAAGTGTTTTAAGGTTTGGGGCGTACAAAAACGCTGAGCGTATTCGAAAGTACCAACCCGAATATGACTTTGGGCCACCCGCGTTAATACGGCTCCCTCATTCATATCCTCCCTGTAAACAGGCTCTCCTGTTGCAACTACGGCAAGGCTTCGCGTTACCGGAATATGTAAGGCATTCAAGGCCTCGCTAAAAATATACTCGCGAAGCATCGCACTTAAGGTAGCTCTTCCGTCGCCACGGCGCGAGTAAGGAGTAATTCCCGAACCTTTAAACTGCAAATCGTAGCGCTGCCCCGAAGGGCTAATTTGTTCGCCCAAAAGAATTGCCCTGCCGTCGCCCAGCATCGTAAAATGGCCAAACTGATGGCCACTGTAGGCCTGTGCTATTGCAGCAGCATTATCCGGGAGGCTGCTTCCTCCAAAAACAGCAGAAAGTTCGTCTTCAGTAGCTGCATGGGTGCTGATTCCCAGTTCCTGTGCCAGTCCAGAATTAAACAACACCAACCGCGGTCGCGATACAGGCGAAGGTGTTACCCTGGAAAACAATTCATCGGGCAGTTTCGAATATGTATTGTCAAAATTAAAATCTATCATACTTCCTCTTTCCATATTTCTGTAAAAACAAGAGGACACGAAAAGAGTTTACCAAAAAGGACTTTATCGTTTTCTACGGTAAGTATCCTGGGTAATGGCATTCAAAAAAATTTCCGACTCTACCCAAGCAAACTCCAAGTTTTTTGAGAGAGCTCCAAACAATGGAATTCCACCCCCTAAAAGCACGGGGATTGTTGAGATTGTCAATTCATCAATTAAGTCTTCTTTTAAGAAACTTTGAATCGTTGTACCTCCATCGATGTACAATTGTGTGTAACCTTTTTTGTTTAGCTGCCCGATAATTGCCTGCGGTGTTCCATTTACAATCTCCACTTTATTTTTATATTCGTCTGCAACTTCTTTTAACGAATTACTTACCACAAATACAGGTAATGTATATGGCCAGGGGATGTTAAAACTTAACACCGTTTCGAAAGTTACCCTCCCCATTACAATAGCCTCTACCTTAGCCAAGAACTTATTATATCCCAAATCCTTCTGCCCCGGATTTGGGACGGTATGTAAAAAATCGATTGCCCCATTTTTATCGGCAATGTAACCATCCAAACTCCTGGCAATAAATACGTAGTTTTTGTTTCTCATATTCTCCATACTTGCGCGAAAGTTTGAAAGATAGACAAATTACTTTTTATTTTTATAGTGAGATAACAGGAAAGTAAGGTTACTTTGTACGGGCTTAGCAGATTATGAAATACCATAAATTTAAAACAAAAGGATACGAAATTGTACTTACCGGAGACGAGCAGGGCATTTCGCAGCTAATGATTGCCAACAATACAAAACCTGTTGTGATTGATGCCAGTTGGCAAGAATCCAGTAAATTCTTCTCTGCTGCAGAAAAGCAACTCACCGAATATTTCGAAGGGAAAAGAACCTCCTTCAACCTGAAACTAAATCCTGGAGGAACTGAATACCAAAAGCGAGTTTGGAAAACCTTAGCAAAAATTCCGTATGGCGAAATTTTCACCTACAAACAGGTTGCCGAACTAACTGGCAATGCGAAAGCATCGCGGGCTGTAGGACTGGCGAACAACCGCAATCCCATTCCAATTATTATTCCTTGTCACCGGGTACTGGGAGCCAATAAAAAATTGGTTGGCTATGCTTACGGTCTGGAAATGAAAAAGCATTTAATCGATTTGGAAAGAATCAACCTCGTGTTTACAAAACTTGCCAGTTATTACGGCGATATTCACCGAAATGGCTGGGGCAATAGAACTTCGTGGTGGCCTGCCCATTCAGCCTTTGAAATGATGACCGGGGCAATTCTCACCCAGAATACCAATTGGGGCAATGTAGAAAAAGCACTCAACAGGCTTGGTGAAAACATAAATCCTGAATTCATTTTAAAAACGCCAAACGACGAATTAGCAGAACTTATCCGCCCCAGTGGTTACCACAATCAGAAAGCAAAAAAACTAAAAGCATTGTGCCAATGGTTTAAAAAATATGATTTTAATATTGAAAAAGCCACAGCTGTTGACAAAAGGAACTTACGCGAAGAATTGCTCGCCATTAACGGCGTTGGCGGAGAAACTGCCGACAGCATTTTAGTTTATGCCCTCAACAAAACATCGTTTGTAATTGATGCATACACCCGCCGAATATTTAGCCGGTTAGGTTTTGCAGTTCCCAAAAACTACGATGACTTTCGTGAAATGCTGGAGAATGTTGTTCCCCGCGCCATTGAAACCTACGATAATTACCATGGTTTACTGGTGGAACATGCCAAAGCCTTTTGTACAACAACACCAAATTGCAAAGGCTGTCCGCTGAGAGAAATTTGCGAAAAAAAAGAAGTAACATCGCAAATGCTTCTTAAGATATAATACCCCGTGTTCTACTATTGCTCCGGCCTCCGATTCAACTAATATTAGACGAAATAAATACATTTTTTTTGAAGGAGTTCTTTTTTGCCTGCTGCAGGAAAAACCGGGATTATGCAAGAACGGAACTTTTACAACCTAACTCATGTCGAGTACGTTTACTTAAATCCAATAGCTGGTAATCCTACCCAATGCTGAAGCTGCGCATTGGCCGTTTTTCCCATTCGCAAATCCTTCACCTTCAATTCGGGATGACTAATTGTTGTTTCGTAAGCAAGAAAAACGCCCTCTAATTTGTTCGAATTATTCTTTTTCTGAAGTTTATCTGCCACCTTCAATCCCAATGGAACCGAATATCTGCCACACCAAGTCCATTTGTATTCTTTGTAATTATTTTCCTGAACGGTGTATTCTATAAAACGATTTGTTCGTTCATCGCTAAGTTCTCCCACAAAACAATTATTAATAATCTCCATTTCGTAGGCTAATGCCTTTTCGTATCCTACACTGTCGCAACCAAATCGCGCATAATTTTTACCTCCCCATTCTTCGCACCCGTAGTGAACTGCATCGCTTGTTATTAAAATCGAAAAGTCTTTCCCCCATTCCAAATGTTCGGAAATTGCAAGTTCGTGCAATGCCGAAGAAAGGTAATTGGCAATAGTATCCATTCGCGACTGCTCCATATAAGGAACCAAAATGCTAATTATTTCAACCTGGGAATTTTGTTTTTGCAAAAAAGGTATCATCGACTCAACCGATTGCTCAACCATCTGCATACTATCGTGCACCAAATATATATCTTCGGGTAATTTATCCATAATTTGTTTGCGCAATGGCGAAACTTTCACTTCTCCATAGGGCTCCTGCCATGCATCGAAACTATCGAAAACAATTTTATCCTGTAGATTATAATTTCGGGCTTTATGTGCCACTCCAAAAATAATAAGTGTTTTTGCTTTTACATTTCTTAAAACGGCAGGATACAACCAGCTTGCATATGTATAATCGTCATGAGGGCAAATGGCAGCGCGCCAGCTTAATTCAGGATTTTGTGCCACTTGTTGCAGTTCGCTGCCAAATTGTGTTGAAATTCGCGAAACCACAGAATCCATTTGCCAATCGCAATGAGCAAACCCAACAGTATCAACAACCTGACGAATGTTTCCAGGCTGTTCAACACTAGAAGTTTTAACTTTACAACCATTTAAAAATAAAAGAATAATCAAAACAAGTTGCCAATAAACTATCTTCATCATAATTACGTTTTATACTATTTTTGCATTGGCAATGAGCCTAATTTTTCTGTTATTTTGGTTTATTCTTCGTCAAAAAATTGCGCCGTAGCAAAGGCAATGCCTTCATTTCGCAACATGCTAAAAACAAAATATTCGAATCAATTTACAGCTCATTTTATAACAAAACTGGAATTATGCTAAAATAGAAAAAATATCACTTCGTTAAAATTCTTTTCGTATAACACAACAAGAACCAACAAAAACGGGCGGCCAAACCCTGACCACCCGTTCTGTTCTTATAAAAATCTCTACTTAGTTCTGTTTCAAACGCTCATCAATAGACTGAGCAGCTGTTTTTCCGGCTCCCATTGCCAGAATTACGGTTGCGGCACCGGTTACTACATCGCCCCCTGCATACACATTCTCTTTGCTGGTTTCCAGCGAATCCTGATTCACGATAATTCCGCCCCACGACTGAAAATCCAAGCCTTTGGTGCTTTGCGTAATTAGCGGATTTGGTGACTGCCCAACTGCAATTACCACCTTGTTTACATCCAGGGTAAAGTTTTCTCCTTCAACCGGAACAGGTCTTCTTCGTCCTGATGCATCGGGCTCTCCAAGCTCCATCTTTTCATTTTCCATGGAAGCCACCCAACCCGAACCGTTGCTGTTAATTTTTACCGGATTGCATAAAAACCTAAACTGAATACCCTCTTCTTTGGCGTGCTCAACTTCTTCGGCACGTGCGGGAAGCTCATCAGCACTTCTACGGTAAATTATGTACACCTCTTCGGCCCCCAGACGCAAAGCGGTACGGCACGCATCCATTGCCACGTTACCACCTCCTACTACAGCCACTTTATCGCCGGGCATTACAGGGCTTGGGGTTTCACTTTTGTAGGCTTCCATCAAGTTTACACGGGTTAGAAATTCGTTAGCGGAATACACACCATTCAGGTTTTCACCCTCTATATTTAAGAATCGTGGCAATCCTGCACCGGTCGAAATAAAAACAGCTTCAAAACCATCATTTTTCAAATCATCAACCGTCAGCGATTTACCCACAATCACATTCTTCTCTATTTTTACCCCCATTTTTTTAATGGAGTTAATCTCTTCTTTTACAATTTGTTTGGGCAAACGAAATTCAGGAATACCATACATTAGCACGCCACCAGGAGTGTGCAGCGCCTCAAAAACGGTAACCGCGTGCCCTTTTTTCGCCAGCTCGCCGGCACAGGCAATTCCTGCCGGACCAGCACCAATAACAGCCACTTTGTGTCCTCCGTTAAGTTGTGGCATTTCTTCTTCAAATTTGTGCTCTTTGGCGTAATCGGCAATAAAACGCTCAAGACGACCAATGGCAACCGGCTCGCCTTTTTTACCACGCACACAAATCGCCTCGCATTGGCTTTCCTGCGGACAAACACGGCCACAAATGGCAGGCAAACTATTGTATGTTTTAATACTTTTATATGCCGCCTTAAAATTTTCGGCAGCAATGTTTGCGATAAACTCCGGAATATTAACATTAACAGGGCAGCCAGTAACACAAGCCGGTTTTTTACACTGAATACAACGTTTCGCTTCGTTTACGGCCTCTTCAACCGTGTAACCCATTGCAACTTCGCCAAAGTTTTTACTGCGCTCAACAGGGTTAAGTTCCTGCATTGGCGTTTTTTTAGGTTGCATGTTAAATTTGCCTTTCATTTGCCCTTCAACAGCAGTTATTTTTCGCCCGTCTTTTAAGTCGTGCGATAGTCCAATCCGGCATTTGTGCCCTTGCTCCTGGTCTTTGTACATTCCCTGGCGACTCATAATCTCGTTGAAATCAACTTCGTAACCATTAAAGTCGGGGCCATCAACACAGGCAAATTTTGTTTTACCGGCAATGGAAACACGGCAGCCTCCACACATTCCTGTTCCGTCAACCATCAATGGATTCAGCGAAACCGAAACCGGAATATTAAATGGTTTCACCACATTAACCACGGCTTTCATCATCGGAATAGGGCCAATGGCAATTACTTCATCGTATGTATTTCCGTTTTCAAGAAGTTCTTGTGCAATGGTGGTTACAAAACCCTTTGTTCCAAGACTTCCATCGTCGGTAGCGACATGTACCTTTGCCAAAGCCGAAAATTCCTCTTTCAGAATAACAAAATCGGAACTGCGCCCACCTAAAATGATATCAATTTCAGCATTATTTTCGGCATGCATTTTTATTTGTGGATACAAGGGAGCGGCGCCTACACCACCACCTATGCCCAACACTTTTTTGGGTTTGTGATTTGCACATGGCAAACCAAGGGGACCGGCCACAGCGCTAATATAATCGCCTTCATTTTTTTCACTCAAAAGCCTTGTCGATTTTCCCACTACCTGATAAATCATGGTAACCGATTGCTCTTTGCGGTTGTAATCGGCAATGGTAAGCGGAATTCGCTCGCCACCTTCTTCAACAATAATAATTATGAATTGTCCGGGTTGACATTTTCGGGCCACAAAAGGAGCTTCCACAACCATTTCTTCAACGGCTGAATTCAGTGTCCGTTTTTTTAATATCTTATGCATTTTGCTGTCTGTTTATACAATTAGGTTAAAAATTAAGTCTGTATAATTATTATTTTAACCGCACAAAATTAAACGGATGTTGAAACAGATTGCCCTTCCGGGTAACTTTTTTTTTAAGATTTAACAGATGCAAAGTTGCAGGTTGAGGTTGCGGGAATGGAATAACCTTGCAATTCAATATTAACCATTGTTTGAGGACTATATACAAATAACAGCCTACTCTTTTAATAAGTCCTTTATTTCTCCATTCAAAACCGCCAGCAAATCGTCAACTTTTAAATCAACCTGCAAGCCAATTTTACCGGCACTTACAATAATCGTTTCATTTTTGCGTGCACTGCTGTCGATAAATGTTTTGTACAGTTTTTTCATACCAAGTGGCGAGCAACCACCTTTAACATAGCCAGTATATTTATTCAGCTCTTTATGAGGAAGCATTTCAACCTTTTTCTCGGAAGTTGCAGCAGCGGCCTTTTTCAAATCAAGCTCGCCCATAACAGGAATTATAAACACGTAAAGTTCTTTGCTGTTTCCATGCGCCACAAGGGTTTTATGCACCAGCGAAGCATCTTTTCCATACTTTTTAACAATAGCCAGGCCATTAACCACTCCTTCAATATTTTCCGACGAGAGCGCCTCATAATCAATTTTATTCCGGTCTAAAATACGGAGGGCATTGGTTTTTATTTTTTTTGACATGATTTTCTCTGAAATTCAATTCGCCTAAAGCGTAGTTTACAATTGAGGTTTGCAAAAATAAAATTATAAAATTTTACCTGGATGGCTCTAATAATCCAGGTTCGACTAGTAATTTTTAACCTCAGATTATTAGTCCAACTCGTGTTAATACCAATTCAAAAGTCAGGCAAAGCCATTATTTTATCCCACATGGTGTTGTGAAAATTTACAGAAATCAGCTCATCTCCGGGAGCTTCTCCCATTCTTACAACAACCATATTTTCGCTGGGAACCACATCTATAAATTGTCCATTCTTACCCATTGCTGCGAATAAATCGGAAGGAGCACTACCCGACAAGGAAGTGGAAAAACTTATTGACGACCCGGGAAAAACAATCGAAGATTTTCCATTCAACCAGCACAAATATCCATACGAAGGGTTTAGCTCTTGCGAAGAATTTACCATTGAATTAAAATAGGACGTATCACTCATGACTTCATTGGTGTCCCATTTCCCTTTGTTAAGCAGAAGTAATCCGAAACGAGCGGCATCTCTGGCGGTACTCCAATACACATTATTATCGCCTAATGTTACCCAAGTTCCATCCATCCCTATCTTGTCCTCAATTTCTTCATCGGTAAAAACATTAAAAGTTTTATTTGCGGCTGTACTAACAACCTCTTCCAATAGTGAATAAGGCGCATTGTGGTAATACCATTGGGTTCCGGCATCGGCCTTATATTGCAAACACGAGGGGTCGGTACAATCGGTGTTCGAAACCGTATAATCCAATCCGGTTGTCATGCTCAACTGGTGTTTAATAAGTATTAAATTCTCTTTCTCCAAAGGTGCACCCGACCAGTTAACACCTAAGTAATCAGAGGTTTTATTGTTGATGTTCAATAAACTATCTTCTTGTGCCAATCCCACCAAAAAAGCTGTCAATGTTTTTCCTGCCGAAGCCCAATACCAAATCGAATTTTCGTCGAATGTTGCCGTATTCAGAATGTTGTTCCCCCAATATTCTTCACAAACAATTTTCCCATCTTTAAGCAAAATAAATGCGCGAGTAGAATTCTCCTCAAGAAAACCGGACAAATCATTATAAGCGTCGTCGCTCCAGTTTAAACTTCGGTGTGCTATTGTATCCCAGCTATCAGAACCAATTGGCGGAAAATACAATTCGGTTTCAACATCAGGCTCGTTATCATCGTTACAGCAAGCCAGCAAAGCAATCAGAACTATTAAATTTAAGAATTGTTTCATGGCACAAGATGGTTATGTACTCATCAGCATTTATTCTAAAATATACCAAAAACTATTAACCCGGGTTCAAACATTAACTTTTACCCTCTGAAATGAGCAAGATTTGAAATAAAAATTCATTAAAACTAAACCAAAATTATGAATCGAACCTGGGCTAATAAAAATCATTGATTTGTTTTTGTCATTATTCGCAATACAAGGCTATCCAAATTAAGCTTATTGCAGGCTACTTCAAATTCTCCTCAAACAATTTATAAATTCGCTTGTACTCATCGGTCCAGCTACTTGGCTCGCGAAATCCATGGGCCTCAACAGGAAAAACTGCCAACTCCCATTTTTCTTTTCCCAATTCGATTAAACGCTGGGTTAAACGTACAATATCCTGAAATTCCACATTATCGTCGACCATGCCATGGCACATTAAAAGAGCGCCTTCCAATCCTTCTGCAAAATAAATGGGCGAACTCTTTACGTATGCCAGACTATCTTCAACAGGCGTATTTAAAATATTGGAAGTATAACCATGATTGTAATGTGCCCAATCGGTAACCGATCGCAAGGCTGCACCTGCTTTAAAAACATCGGGGCAATTAAACATAGCCATCAGGGTAATAAATCCACCGTAAGAGCCACCGTAAATGCCAATACGTTCAGGCGAAACATCGTAATTCTCAACCAAAAATTTTGCGCCATCTACATTATCGGAGAGGTCTTTGCCGCCCATCCATCGGTAAATTGCGGTTCGCCAGTCGCGGCCATAACCTGCACTTGCCCGGTAGTCCATATCCAAAACCGTGTAACCATTGTCAACCAAAAAATTATTAAACTGATATTCGTGGAAATAATCACTCCACCACTTGTGCGCATTTTGCAAATATCCTGCACCGTGAACAAAAATTACGGCAGGTCCTTGTTTTTCTGACGATTCAGGCCGGTACAAACGTGCGTAAACATCAGCACCATCTTCGGCCTTAAATGTTATATACTCGGGAGTGCGCCAATTGTATTTATTAAATTCCCCGGTTGTTGATTGAGTAATTTGTTGAGCCGCCGCACCTGCTTTGTTCTTCTGTAAAAATAATTCCCAAGGTTGGCTTGCCGTAGAATGGCGAAGAGCAATATAAGTTTCGTCGGGCGAAAGCGTTGCCTCATTTCCTCCTTCCAAAGAGGTAATTTGTGTGAGTTCTCCACCCCAAACCGGCATTTTGTAGAAATGCTTTACTCCGGGATGAACTTTATTGGCAGTAAAATAAAAGTACTTTTTATCTTTCGAAATAAAGGCATCAGAAATTTCAAACTCGCCTTTGGTAAGTGTCGTTTTCTTTTTCGTTTCAATATTTACTGCATACAAATGCGAGTAGCCCGACTCCTCGGAGTGGAACCAAACCGATTTTCCATCGGGCATCCATCCAATGGCTCCGGCCGAGCGTCCCCAACCTCCAATTCCGGGGCCACCAATCCACGCTTCGTCGCGCTGACGATCAATCAGGTTCAAATCGCCGGTTGCCGGGTTCAGTAATAAAATCCAGCGATCTTTGTTATCTTCAGAAAGGGCCACAACAACTGCCAGGTCTTCGGTTTCGTTCCAAACAGGACCTAAAATATTTACTTCGCGCTCTTTTAATTCAGAACTGTCTTTTGGCATCTTATCCGGATAGTCGCTTAAATAATCAGGAAGATCTTTTATGCCTGGAATTTGTGATTTATGGATTTCTATGATTTTATTGTTTTTTACATCGATAATCCCCATTTCGACACTGCTTTGTGGGCTGCCAACTTTTACGCGGGCTTCATGTTCCTCGGTATACCCCGTTTCGGTTACATGATGGGTAACCGAAGTTGCTTTGCCTTTGCCTCTTTCGAACATCGAGTAAATAACAAAATTACCGCCCGGACTTAACGAAATATTTCCGATATATTTCTCCCCTGTATAGATTTCAAGGGGCTTCTCAATCTTTTCCAGGCTTTGCTGCTTTTCAAGCGCCTTCTGTTTTGCCTTACGTTCCTTTAAAACTACAAACAAATCCATCTGCTGCTCTTCCAGCCATTTTGCCTGTCCATTAGCGGGTTCCTGCAATTTCTCTTTAACGGAAACAAAATTAGTTAACTGCCTTATTATTCGTGTATTTAAATTTATTGAATACAAGTTGCCATTCTTTACAAATGAGATTTCGCTATCATTTAAAACAAATTCCGGCGAAGAACCCCTTTCCAACCAGCTTGTTAATTGCGTTTCCTTTCCGCTTTCAACATCGAGTAAAAAGATATTTCCATCTCGGGTGTAAACTTTCTGCGTTTTTGCTTTATTGTAATTTCCGTCGCGGCCGGGCAATTTCAATTTTACGTCCAGGGCAACTTTTTCAATTTCCTCTGTTTTTAGCGAATAACTGTAAAGAGATGATAGTGTGTCGTGGTCAGGATTCCAATTAAAATAAATTTTGTCGCTCTGTTCTGACCACTGAATTTCGGAAGGTAAAGTACCAATCCATTTATCCGGATCCTGCATAATCTTCTCAATGGTTAACGTACTTTTATTGTTTTTATGAGTTTGAGAAAATCCGGTTACAACCGAAAAAAGGAGGAGAAAAAGAAATATTTTTTTCATCTTATTAAAATTGTTTGTTTCTAAGGTATAAGATGGAACTCGCATGCTTTAATAATTCGCTTATGTGTGAAAAATTTCTCATGCTCGTTTCATCTTATTAAAAATTTTGTTTTCTACAGTATAGATGTAACCAGCGCTTAATCAATCTCCTGTGTGGCAAATTTCGTGATGCTTGTTTCATCTTTTTATTATGTTTATTTTTTTTAGTAATCCACTGCCCGCTGGAAAACTCCCATTTAAAATTCATTCTAATGGCTGTAAAAATTTTCTCAGAATAGTTTCATTCTGGCAGCGTTTTTTCAAGAAGCCAACTAAAATAACATTTTTAAAAGAATTATTTATCTAACATCCCAAGTTCGATTTAAAATATTACCCTATCTTGAAATTGAAAAATTATAGATTTGTACAAAAAAATGCACATAGCTTTATGCTCCCTGTTCTAAATTGTTCTTTATGAAAATATACAAATTCGGTGGAGCCTCAGTAAAAAATGCAGAGGCGGTGAAAAATGTTTCTCAGATAATAAAAAACGAAAACGACAAACTTGTGGTCGTAATTTCGGCCATGGGCAATAGTACAAATTTGCTCGAAACCTTAATTAAAGTCTATTTTGAGGACAACGATGACAAATGGACAATTTTCGAAAACTTTAAAAGTTACCATATACAAATACTTGGGGAATTGTTTGGTGAAGAAGGAATGCCACAGAATGTTTACCAGCTTTTTACGGAGTTGGAACAAAAACTTAATTCGCGGCCATCGTACGATTATAACTACGAATACGATCAGATTATTTGTTTTGGCGAATTACTTTCAACCCAAATAGTTAGCGATTATTTAAATGCCTCAGGCCTGAAAAACACCTGGATTGATATTCGTACCTGCCTAAAAACAGACGACACGTTTCGCGATGCTAAAGTAAACTGGGAATGGACAGAAGAACTGATTAAGGAAGAATTTAACTTTTCCGGCACCAATCTATACATTACCCAGGGATTTATAGGGTCGACCAAAACCAGCCTTACCACCACACTGGGACGCGAAGGCTCAGACTTTACTGCAGCCATTATAGGAAGCTCGCTCAATGCAAAAAGTGTTTCAATATGGAAAGATGTACCTGGAATTTTGAGTGCCGATCCGAAAAAAATGGCAGATACGGTAAAAATTAAGGAGCTATCGTACAAAGAAGCTGTGGAAATGACACACTCAGGTGCAAAAGTAATTCATCCCAAAACCATGCAGCCGCTCCATAACAAGGGAATTCCCTTGCTCGTAAAATCATTCGTTGAGCCCCAGGATGCAGGAACCGTTATCCACAAAATCGATCATAAGATTGAACTTCCTCCTATCTTTATTTTAAAAGAAAACCAGGTTCTGATAACACTTTCTGCCAAAGATTTTTCCATTATTTCGGTTAAGGATATCGACCGTGTAGTAAATTTTCTGATGGGCAAACTTATAAAAGTTACGCTTATGCAACAATCGGCCATCGACTTAAATATTGTTGCCGATGCTTCCGACGAAAATCTGGAAGAATTGTTTGGTGAACTTTCCTCGCTCTACAACATCCGATACAACACAGAGTTAACCCTGGTAACCATCAGACATTATACAGAAGAGGTGCTCGACTGGATGGTAAAAGAAAAAGATATTTATCTTGAACAGCACAGTCGCTTAACGGCCAGAATGCTTGTAAAAGATTAAAATACGGTCTCTGGTTGAATTTATTTAAGAAGTACCATTTTTTCTTGTAATTTTAAACAACTAATTTCTACTTATTACTAAAACTTCGTAAAAATGAAGCAGAAAAAGATTCTTCCTTACGCCATCGGATTAGTTGTACTTGTGATAATTTTATTAATTGTTGGAAAAAAACAAGGTTGGTTTGGCAGCAACCTCACTATTAGTATAGCCACCGAAAAGGTTGAAAGCAAAACCATTACAGAATTTATTACAGCCAATGGCAAGATTCAGCCTGAAACAGAAGTTAAAATAAGCCCCGATGTTGCAGGAGAAATTGTTCAGCTTTTTGTTGAAGAAGGCGATGCTGTTACAAAAGGCGATCCTCTATGTGTTATTAAACCTGAAATGTATATCTCGGCATTAAATCGGGCCGAAGCAACATTAAACTCATCGAAAGCCCGTTTGGCGCAAACCCAAGCCCAACTGATTGAAAGCCAGCTGGCCTATAAACGCAGCAAACAGCTTCACGACAGGGGCACAATACCTGCATCGGAATACGAAGCTGCTGAAGCGGCTTACAAAATTTCGGAAGCAGAAGTTCGTGCAGCAGAATACTCGGTTCGCAGCGCGGAAGCATCGGTAGAAGAGGCACAGGAGCAACTAACAAAAACTAAAATATTCGCTCCTATTTCGGGAACAATTTCGGCATTGAATGTTGAAAAAGGAGAACGTGTAGTTGGAACGAGTATGATGATAGGAACCGAAATGATGACCGTTGCTGACCTCAACAAAATGGAAGTTCAGGTGGAGGTAAACGAAAACGACATTGTAAAAGTAATGAAACACGATACCGCTCTGGTAGAAGTGGATGCTTATCTTAACCGCAAATTTAAAGGAGTTGTTACCGAAATTGCCAACTCTGCCAGCACAACAGGCTCCACTGCCGACCAGGTTACAAATTTCGATGTTAAAGTTCTCCTGCTAAAAGAATCGTACGAAGATTTAATCGACGTGGAAAATGGAAACATTTATCCATTCCGTCCGGGTATGTCGGCAACTGTAGATATTCGAACAGAAACTCGTGAAAATGTTATTTCAGTACCTATCTCGGCGGTGACAACGCGAATTAAGAAAGAAGGCGGCGGCACCAACGAAGTTTCCAACGAAGAGGAGCAAGCCTCCGACAGTGAAACCAATGAAACTCCAACATCAACCAAAGAAGAAAAACAGGAAGTTGTGTTTTTGTACACCAACAGCCGGGTGAAAAAAGTAGAGGTGAAAACTGGAATTCAGGACAACAACAGCATTGAAATTCTGGAGGGAGTGCAAGAAGGCGACGAGGTAGTAACCGCACCTTATAACGCCATTAACCGAACATTAAAAGACAGTATGCTGGTAAATAAAGTAAGTGAAGAGGAATTGTTTAAAGAAAAGAAATAAAACTGATACATAAAAGAGCCAAATGAGCGTTGTATGATATTGAATTTAAGCAGCATTAAAGTATAACGATTGTCTGAGCTGCACTGAATAAAGCAATAATCTTAAAATAAAAAACTATCATAGCGCGAGGGTTATGATAGTTTTTTTTATGCCTTAAAAACAGGAAAGAGAATCAATTCATATGCGTCATTTATGGGTCAATTTGCAATTACTCTCCGGGAAAATACTCGCGCTGCTCAATAGTGGTTAAATTATTAGAATGTGCACGGTCAATTTTTAAAATCGATTGCTCTGCAACCCCCTTCCCATTGGTCTTGTAATTTTTATTTAAGGCAACCCTACTCAGCAACAAATCTTTGTAATCAACCTCGAAAGTATACGAAACATCGCTAAAGAAATTTTTATTGGAAGCATCAACAGCCAGTCCTCTTCCCTGTAGGTTATTTTTTAGGGATTGCACTTCGCCTTCAATTTTCAGAACCGAGTAATCCTCTTTATCAATGGTAATTTTTCCTTTAAAAGCACTGGCATAATAATCTCCAGAACCTTCAGGCGTTGGTTTATCCTGACGAAAAGAAATTACCCAATATTCTTTACCTGCAATTTTGGGCTGACTTTCTAATTTCAGTTTATAATCGACAAGCAACGCAGGGTTTAAAACATTCGACGCCGAACGTACCCAGTCCAATCCCAACAAATCGTCGATGTTTGTTAATGCTGTGGAAAAACGGTAATCATCGTCATTTTTTTCTTTCGTTACCGAATAATTCCGCGAAATAAAGGCATCTTTTGTTGAAGGCAGGCTGTAACCTTTTTCATCGTAAACCAACACCGAAGCTGTTTGGTTTGTAACCTTATCGTCAATCGATTTTTGGATACGATAATTGCAGTGCAAATTAAACGGCCCTGCTCCATAATTATATTTTATGCTCTCCGAAGCCATTCTTAAGATGCGTATCAATACCATATTTTGTGCCGCAACATCAACTTCGTCGACATCATACGACTGCGATTGCATTTTTATAATATTAAACTCTTTGTTAAAAAGTTGCTGAACGGGAAATTGCTCATTTATAAATCCAACTGCTGAAAAATAAATATCCTTGCCGAACATTTCCGCTGGAACTTTTAGCACGAAATTACCATCGCCATCACTGGCAGTACCATGGAGTGTTCCATCCAAACCAATATTGGTATACGAAACCGGTCGGTTACTCTCCGCACTCACAACTTTCCCTTTAATGGTTCGAACCACTTTACCTTTGTCCTGGGCATTTGCAAAAACAACGAAAAAAAGGCTTACTACGAATATTGTTAATGTCTTCATTTTTCTAAATTTTATTAAAAGTAAACAAATAAAACGAAACTCTACCGAATAAAAAAGGCGGCAAAATTGCCGGCTTCGCTACTCAATTGTCCGATAAATCATTACTTGCTTCATACATGTAAATTAAATAATCAGAACCTAAATAATAACAATCATAAATTAAGAACGTTGTATTACAGAATTATTATTGTTTATCTTTGTTTTTAATCATCAAAAAAAGAAGTACTTATTATGAGCCGAAAATATTTTATAATTCTATTCAGCATTGTTTTGGTTTCGCTTTCATCATGTGTTTCGAAAAAAAAATACCTGGAAATGGAAGCAGGTCGTTTAAATGCCGAGACACTTTCGCGTAAACTCGATGCAGAAAACAACGCAAAAGCAGAAAGGATTAAAGCGTTAATTGCAGATTATGAGGCCATGAAAAATGAGCTAATGGAAAGCAATGCCTTAAAAGACCAGTACATTAATACGCTAAAAACCGATATGAATGCACTCTCGCAGAAACTGAATAAACAAACCGAGTCGTTGCAGGAAACCAGTTTTAACCTCGACTTTGAAAAACAAAGGCTGACCAATGCTTTAAACAGTAAAGACAATACGATTAGCTTGTTGCAAACAGAAGTTAACGATCTCGAAAGCCAAATATCAGAGAAGAATTCGCTTCTTGACCAAAAAAACTTCCAAATCGGAAAATTAAACGAACAGGCCAAAGTTTTGGAAGGAAAAATAAAAACCAGCGAGGGGAAACTACCTGAACTACAGCAACAACTTAAGAAATCGAAGGCTGAAACAGCCGCGTTACAGTCGCAGATGAAAGAAAAAGTTGCAGAAATAAACAAACTTACCAATCAGGTAAAACTCTTAAAAAGCCAAATTGGTCAATAAGCTGAACGATAAAAAATTACCGTTCAGCTTAACAAAACGCAATTACATTTGTTAAATAAATATTCAAGTAATTACTTAATCCGTTTGGATGAAATTATTTGGTTGCAAGAAAGCCTGGGTTCCACTACCCAGGCTTTCAATTTTTACATAACTAATCAGACCCAAAATATTCCATAACTAAATGAAGACCAATCCTTATCATGTCTTCACAATTTTTCTTTTATTTATTCACCTTTTTAAACCAAATTCTATCGTCGATACTGTAGTACTTGTCTTTTAAACTTGGATCAAGTGCTAATTCGGCTTTCGTATAAGGGAAGTGAGGCATAAGCACATCGTCGCCTACATTCCAGTTTGCCGGAGTTAATACCTTTTCAGAATCCGTTTTTTGAAGTGCCTCAACAATACGTACGATTTCGTCCATGTTCCGACCAATTTGAATGGGGTAGAAATTAATGGAGCGTACGATATTATCACTATCAATAATAAACACGCCCCTGATATCTTTGTTCGTGCTTACAGGTTCATGCAACATCCCATACAATTGCGATGATACACCATTCGGGTCTTCAAAGAAAGGAAACTCAATCGTTTGTGTTCCCCTGTTTTTGTAATCAATACTCTCTAAATGTGCTTTCCACATCTTGTGTAGCTCAACATTGTCGGTAGAAATAACAGCTACCTTTACTCCCAGCTTCTTTAATTCGGGCTGCAGGTAGGCCAGTTCGAGCAATTCAGAGGAACAAACCGGAGTAAAATCGGCAGGGTGACTAAAGAGAATCTTCCAGCTTTTACCAAAATCGGCAGGAAATGTAATTTTACCTTGCGTTGATTCTGCACTGAAATTAGGGGCTTTTGAACCGATTAGAGGAATTTTTTTGCCTTCAGCTTCTACGATGCATGCAAAGAGAACTGTGGCAGCTAAAGTTAGCATTAAACGTTTCATAATTAACTATTTTTTGGTTGCAGCTGCAAGTTACGGCGACAAAAAATGAGCTTTACATGCTGAGAAACACAAACTAATAATGCGTAAACAAATTGGATTTGTTATATCGAAACAATAAGAGACTAAAAAGTATTAAATATGCATCAAAACAGATAAAGATATTTTAATCTGTTATTTATTCGCTGTACCATCTTATAAATTGAAAGTAGGCAAGTTGGAATAATAAAATACCTTTTGGTATTTTATTAACATTGGAACCCTACTTGCTCGAACGTTTAGGTCGATTATTCGAGATTGTAATCGAGCTTAAAAACCTGAAAATATTCGGTTATTGCAGCACGTACCTCGTACTCGGAAGCGGTATATGGCAATACATTCTGGCCATTAAACCACACCATAAAGGTATCGGCATAGGCTTCGTTCAATCCCGTCAGCTTCACAACAATATCTTTGTTGTAGTTTTCGGTGTGCATTTCCCAGTTTTTCATCAATGCCATGTCTTCGCGCACTTTACGCTTACGTTTTTCGCGCTTTCCATGATACTGCATAAAAGACAAAGGACTTATTACGGCCTCTAAAACCGAAGGTTTATCATTAAATGCATCTGCGCGAAGTTTCATTTCAATCTCAGTCGGGTTCCCGTGTTCAAAATAATCGAGACTCTGTGCCTTGCCTTCAACGGTAACTTCACCCACGTTATAAACAAGCGGGCTCATGTAAAAAGTAAGCTGTTCGTATCCGTTATAATACGACGGAATGTGCAAAACGATTTTTTTGTAACCCACCGAAGTTACCTCCAGAGAGTCGATATTTAGCATCTCGAGCGTAAATTCGCCTTCGCCATTTGTAATTGTTCCGCTGTGGGTTCGGTACAAAATAATATTTGCATAGGGTATGGCTGAACTATCAGCCGTACTGAGGATTTTTGCCTTCAGTTCGATTAGCATCGGATCAACTTCATATTCGTTGTCCTGGGCATTTCCATTCAGAAATACAAATACAAAAAACAGTAGAGGCAAATATTTAAACATATAAGGTTTGTTCTGTTTCCGTTGCAAAATTATTCAAAAGAATTTACCCATAAGGAAGATAACATTATTTAACCGGATTTTAACAACTGTTAAGAACAGACGAACGTCTTTGCTAAAACTAAAGGAACGAAAAAGAGAAGTCTGTAGCATCAGTAAAACGATACAACAAAGCTCTCTCTTCGTTCGTAATGTGCTTCTATTTTATTGAAGCAATGCGTTCTTCCAGAACCTTAATTTTGGCTTCAGCATCGGCTTGTTTTGCTTTTTCTTTAGCAACTACAGCTTCGGGCGCACCGCTTACAAAACGTTCGTTACTCAGTTTTTTCAATACCGAATTCAGGAATCCTTTGGTATATCTTAATTCTTCTTCCAGTTTCTTCAATTCTTCTTCTACATCAATAAAACCATCGAGTGTAATGTAGAAATTGGTCGATTTAACGCGAAATGAAGCTGCTCCTTTTACTTCTTCTTCGACTAAATTTAAAGCCGAAAGATTACCAAGTTTGATTAAAATGCTGTTGTACGCTTCATCAAATCCTTTATCGCCCTTTTGTGCTGCAATTTCAATGGCCTCTTTAAAGGCAATATTTTTATCTTTTCTGATTTTACGAATTCCGGAAACCGCTTCTTTTACATCTTCGAAAGTAGCCAATAACTCAGCATCATATTTTTCACCTTTCGAAATCTGACAAACCATAATACTTTCCCCTTCTTTTCGGTCTTCCAGCAACTGCCAGATTTCTTCGGTAATAAACGGGGTAAACGGATGCATTAAACGTAACATTTGGTCGAACAAATCAATTACGTCGGCATACGTTTTTGCATCGATTGGTTTTTGGTAAGGCGGTTTCACCATTTCGAGTAACCATCCAGAAAATTCATCGCGAACCGTTGTATAAACAGTCATTAATGCTTCTGAAATACGGAATTGGTCGAATTGAGAATTTAATGTTTCAACCACTTCACCCAGTTTATTTCTAAACCATTCGATGGCCAGTTTCGAGTGCTCCGGTTGTTCAATATCATCGGCAACCTCCCAGTTTTTCACCAGGCGAAATGCGTTCCATATTTTAGTAGAGAATCCGGCTCCCTGTTGCGGCATTCCATCGTCGTACAGCAAATCGCCACCAGCAGGCGAACAAAGCAACATTCCCACACGCACCCCGTCGGCACCGTATTTTGCAATTAAATCAAGCGGATCGGGCGAGTTTCCAAGGCTCTTCGACATTTTACGACGCTGTGCATCGCGTACCATTCCTGTAAAATATACATTTTTAAATGGAAATTCGTTGCGGTACTCGTAACCGGCAATAATCATTCGAGCTACCCAAAAGAAAATAATATCGGGCGCTGTTACCAAATCAGAACTTGGGTAATAGTATTGTATTTCTTCGTTTTCAGGATTATTAACACCATCGAAAACCGAAATCGGCCACAACCAACTCGAAAACCACGTGTCTAAAGCATCTTCATCCTGTTTCAGATCGGCAGCTGTTAGATCTGCATTTCCCGATTTTTCTTTAGCAGCAATTAGAGCCTCCTCTGCCGAAACGGCACAAACGAAAGAACCATCGGGTAAATAATACACCGGAATTTGGTGTCCCCACCACAGCTGACGACTAATACACCAGTCTTTGATGTTGCCCATCCAGTGTTTGTAGGTATTTTTAAATTTCGGTGGATAAAACTGGATGGTGTCATTCATCACATTTTCCAAAGCGGGTTTTACCAGCTCTTCCATTTTCAGGAACCATTGTGCCGAAAGTTTTGGTTCGATAACAACATCTGTTCTTTCCGAGAATCCTACCTTGTTGGTATAATCTTCAATTTTCGCAAGATTACCGGCTTTTTCCAGCTCAAAAATAATTTTATCGCGAACATCAAAACGGTCTTCACCAATAAACATCTGTGCTTTTTCGCTCATGGTTCCGTCGTCGTTAAAAATATCAATCGACGGTAGATTGTGCTCTAGTCCAATTTCATAATCATGAATATCGTGAGCAGGCGTAATCTTTAAACAACCTGTACCAAATTCCATGTCCACATATTCATCCTCAATAATTGGGATCGAACGGTTTAAAAGCGGTACTAAAACACGTTTCCCTTTCAGGTGAGAAAAACGCTCATCGGCAGGATTTACGCAAACGGCAGTATCGCCCAAAATGGTTTCAGGGCGCGTTGTTGCAATCGTTACAAACTCCTCTTCTCCTTCAATTTTATAGTTTAAATAATACAGTTTGCCCTGCATTTCTTTATAAATCACTTCTTCATCCGAAAGCGCAGTTTTTGCAGCAGGATCCCAGTTTACCATGCGCACTCCACGATAAACCAGCCCTTTGTTAAACAGGTCGACAAAAACTTTAATAACCGATTCGCTGCGTACTTCGTCCATGGTAAAAGCTGTGCGATCCCAGTCGCATGAAGCACCCAATTTTTTCAACTGCTCCAGAATAATTCCTCCGTGCTTATGCGTCCACTCCCACGCATGGTCTAAAAACTCAGGGCGCGAAAGGTCATATTTATCAATTCCTTCAGCATTGAGTTTATTAACAACCTTTGCTTCGGTAGCAATCGATGCATGGTCGGTACCCGGAACCCAGCAGGCATTTTTACCGGTCATGCGTGCGCGGCGGACCAGAATATCCTGAATGGTATTATTAAGCATGTGCCCCATGTGCAGCACACCGGTTACATTTGGCGGCGGAATTACAATGGTGTAAGGTTCACGCTCATCGGGTGTTGAATGAAAAAATTTATTGTCCATCCAGTATTTGTACCACTTATCTTCAACCTCAGAGGGGTTGTACTTGCTTGGAATTTCCATTTGACTCATCTTGAAAATACTACGTAAAATTTGGAGGGCAAAAGTACAATTTATAGTTGAAAGTTCAGAGTTTCGGGTTCAGAGTTTCGGGTTCTACCTCCAAAGTTTAATAGAAAGTTGCAGGTTGTAGGTATAAGGGTGCAGGTTAACCCGGCTACCAATGCTAATTTTATTTTTAAATGGGCCTTAAACTGTTTTGAATATTTTAAGTAATGAAAGGCTGTAGAATTTAGGCCAAGCCTTAGCTACTAAGCAATTTCTCAACGAAGTAGAAACTCAAAATAACGAAATAATAAGGCGCATTTCAATGTAATTCCGGGACAACAGCCCAAAGCATTGTCTGAGTTAAAAATGAGGCAGTATTTTATCGACCTCGCTTAAACAACAGTATCATCCATTCCAATTGTTGCATTCAACACCATAAATTTTATGCATGTATTCTTTTATTGGCAACAGGAAGAATCGGTTGCGAATGGCTTTTTCCCTTTGTAAGCGAACTGAATTCGAAAACGCAATTTAGCTATCCCAAAATCATACCAATAATAGTAGCACTCATAAGCGAAGCTAATGTACCTGCCAAAAGTGCTTTCATGCCGTATTGCGAAAGTAACACCCGGCGTTTTGGGGCAAGCGCACCTATTCCTCCAATCTGAATTCCGATGGATGAAAAGTTGGCAAAACCACATAATATATAAGTAGCCATAATTATTGATTTTGTATCGGTAAAAGCTCCGGAAGCCTTTAAGTCGGCTAAACTAATGTAACCAATAAACTCGGTAAGAATAAGTTTTTCGCCCAACAACCGACCAACAACGGCAATATCTTCGGAGCAAACGCCAATTAGCCACATAAGCGGCGCAAAAGTATAGCCTAAAATAAATTGTAACGACAACTCGTGATACCTTCCGTCGGTAATGTTGGTAATTACCTCGTTCAAATGAGTCCAGTGGCCCACCTTTCCAATAATGAAATTAAACATGGCAATAAAAGCAATAAAAGCCAGAAGCATGGCACCAACATTTACGGCCAGTTTCACGCCTTCTGTGGTTCCATTAGAAATGGCATCCAACACATTACTGCCAATTTTATCTTTGCTAACCTCTATTTCTTTGTTAATTTCTTCGGTGGGCGGAACCAACATTTTCGAAAAAATTATAGCCGCTGGTGCTGCCATAATCGATGCGGTAAGCAGGTGTTTTGCAAACTCGAGACGAAGCACCGGATCGTTGCCACCAAGCAGTGCAATGTAGGCGGCCAAAACTCCACCGGCAAGGGTTGCCATTCCGCCGGTCATTACCAAAAGAATTTCCGACTTGCTCATTTTATCGAGATAAGCTTTAATCATTAACGGAGACTCGGTTTGCCCTAAAAAAATATTTCCGGCCACAGATAGTGCTTCAGCGCCCGAAATTCGAAGCGCTTTGGTAAACAACCATGCCAATACATAAACCACTTTTTGAATAATTCCCCAATAAAACAACAAACTGGTTAAAGCCGAAAAGAAAATAATAGTTGGTAGAACCTGAAAAAGAAAGATAAACCCATAGGTTTCGGCATTCATTAAATCGCCCAACAAAAACTCACTCCCTGCTTTGGTAAAGTCGAGAATTTTGACAAAAATCTGTCCAAAAAACTCGAATGTAGATTGAATAAACGGGACATATAAAACCCCAAGTGCCAGCCCCACCTGGATCAACAGCCCAATCCCAACGGTACGCCATGGAATATTTCTTCTATCGGAACTGAACACGAAACCAAGAGCCAGCAAGGCTGCCATCCCAAGCAATCCACGTAACAAAGTCATTACTGAAAAAGGCTTTTGTCTCTCTTTCGACAAAAGAATATTCGATTTGTCGGTTTGTTTAACAATTTGTTCTGTGTTTTCCTGAGTTTGATAATCTTCCTGAGCTGATGCAGGCTGAAAAAAGAAAATGCCGGTAACAACTACCAGCAAGACAAGTAAGTATTTCATTTATCTCCGTTTCTTATCCCTTGTTGCCTTTTGGGCTCTTCTGCCCCTATCAAGGGATAATCGCGTTGAAGCAGCAACAAGAGTGATGTTATTAAATTCCTTTTGTATTTTTTATTTTTCTCTTTTAGTTAATTCGTCGCGAATTATCGATGCTTTTTCGTAATCTTCATTTTCTATGGCATCATCAAGCAGCTCCTTTAGTTCGTTTGTCGAATACTGCGCATACGAAGAATTGCCGGGCTCTTCGTAATCATCATCGAAAACACTTCGTACCGGCGACTGACCGTCATCGAGTTCCAGAACGATACCTGCCCGGCGCAAAATATCTTCAGTCGTATAAATCGGGCAACGAAACCGCAATGCCAAAGCCACTGCATCCGAAGTTCGCGAATCGATTCGTATTTCTTTTCCGTTCATTTCGCAAAGTAGTTCGGAATAAAAAATACCCTCCTCAAGTTTGTAAATCACCACTTCGAGCAAGGTAATATCGAATGCCAAAGCTATGTTTTTAATTAAATCGTGGGTAAGCGGACGAGGAGGCTTTAATCCTTCCAACTGGATTGCAATAGCCTGGGCCTCCACTGGCCCAATAATAATAGGAATCCGTCGCTCCCCTATCTCTTCTGCCAACACCAACGCGTAAGCCCCTGACTGAGTCTGACTTACCGAGAGTCCTAAAATGTTCAAGCGAATTTTCTGCATGTTAACTTTGGCCTGTATTTTCAGCAAAAACAAATATAACAATCATTTTGGTTTAATACCTAAATTGGAAATATTTTATTAGGCAGCTTCCTCATTGCTTCGTTCAAAAACGAGCATTATCTGTTATTTTTTGCTATTTACTAAAAGCTGTTTTATACTAAATTATAACTGTCCGACAAACAGCAAACAAATCCACTTTGTAATGTAAAACAAAAGAATCGGTTTCGAGACGACTATTTATTGGACAATTCACGTTTACTATATAAATATATATACATTTGGTTAATTCTGAAAATCTGATTCCATCACCGTTCTCCAAATTTCTTTTACAAGTATATATACCTTAACTCTGCAAATATAATTTTACAGCAAAGGCCCTATTGTGCCAAATGTAAAGCCAGCATTCCTTATTAAACGAGCCCTTGCAAAAGTATATGCCATATACAATGCGAAAAAAAAGATAGGAAAATTGCGGCGTAATTTATTCCGAATTATTTGCTAATTATCTAAAAATAACTACTTTTGCAGTCCGAATTTTGAATCGATCAGGCTCGAAGAAGAGGAAAAACACTATTTTCCCGCCTGACGGTGTAAACATTAAAAATGAAGTTATGTACGCGATTGTTGAAATTGCAGGACAGCAATTCAAAGTAGAAAAAGACAAAAAACTTTTCGTGCATCGTTTAGATGCAGAAGCTGGAGACTCAGTTGATTTCGATAAAGTTTTATTAGTCGACAACGATGGCACAATTGCAGTTGGAACACCAACCGTAGAAGGTGCAAAAGTTACAGCAAAAGTGCTGGAACAAGTGAAAGGTGATAAAGTTATCGTTTTCAAAAAGAAACGCCGTAAAGGGTACAAAAAAATGAACGGTCACCGTCAGCAATTCACTCAGATTCAAGTAGAAACCATAGTTGGATAATTAAAAAAGGAAATTTACCATGGCTCATAAAAAAGGTGTAGGTAGTTCGAAAAACGGACGTGAATCGGAAAGTAAACGACTTGGAGTAAAAATTTACGGAGGTCAGTTTGCAAAAGCTGGTAATATTTTAATTCGCCAGCGTGGAACAACACACAACCCCGGTGAAAATGTAGGAATGGGTAAAGACCATACTCTTTTTGCATTAATCGACGGAACTGTTGTTTTCAGAAAGAAAAGAAATAATCGTTCATATGTATCGATTGCTCCTATTGTTGACGTTGAAACTGCAGTTGCAGAAGCTCCTAAAGCAAAAGCTGCTCCGGTTGCAAAAGACGAAACAGTAGCAGATGATTTAAAAAAAATTGAAGGCATTGGCCCAAAAATCGCTGAGATTTTCAACAATGCAGGAATCATCACATTTAAAGATATGGCAAGTACAGACCCTGAGAAGTTAAAAGAAATTTTAGCTGAAGCAGGAAGTCGCTACGCTTCTAAAAACCCAAGTACCTGGCCTCAACAAGCTCAATTAGCTGCTGATGGCAAATGGGACGAACTAAAAGTTTTACAAGACAAATTAGACGGCGGAATCGTACGCTAATCTATCGTCAAAAACAATATTAAAAACTCTTGTCGCTTGCGGCAGGAGTTTTTTTATACAGTTATCCAGACACATCTTCAAACAAATTATTAAAATTTCAGCAGCAAGCGAAAACCACTATGCTGCAACTTTCTGAATTAAACTTTTCCTTGTACATTTACGCCGCATTAAAAATAGATAGTTATGCTTAACTTAAAATTTATTCAAGACAATCCGGAGTTGGTAGTTGAAAAACTAAAACGTAAGAATTTCGATGCATCTGAGATTGTTTCAACTATAATAGACCTCTACGCACAAAAAAACAAGTTGCAAGGCGAGGCCGACAACGCCAAAGCCGAAATGAATAAAATTTCGAAAGAAATTGGTCAGCTTTTTCGCGAGGGAAAGCAAGAAGAAGCCAATGCGGCAAAAGAGCGCACTTCGGTTTTAAAGGAAAACATCAAACAATTTGATGTTGATTTTGCAAGCATCGAAGAAAAAGTATATGAACTTTTGGTGCAGTTACCTAACTTACCTCACGATTCGGTTCCGGCAGGAAAAGGGGAAGAAGATAACGAGGTAATAAAATCGGTTGGCGAAATTCCAACTTTATACGAAGGAGCATTGCCACACTGGGAACTGGCAGCAAAATACAACCTTATCGATTTTGAGTTGGGCGTAAAACTTACCGGTGCCGGATTTCCTGTCTATCGTGGAAAAGGAGCTCAATTGCAACGCGCATTAATTAACTTCTTTTTAGCAGAAGGCGCAAAGGCTGGTTACGAAGAAATTCAGCCACCTCTTATGGTAAACGAAGCTTCTGGTTTTGGAACGGGTCAGCTGCCCGACAAAGAAGGACAAATGTACCATGCCACCGAAGATAATTTATACTTAATTCCAACGGCTGAAGTTCCGGTAACCAATATTTACCGCGATGTGATATTGGATGCCAAAAACCTTCCTTATAAAAACACCGCTTACAGTGCCTGTTTCCGTCGCGAAGCCGGTTCTTACGGGAAAGACGTTCGTGGGTTGAACCGCCTGCACCAATTCGACAAAGTTGAAATTGTACAGATTGCCCACCCCGAAAAATCGTATGCTATTTTAGACGAAATGGTAGCGCACGTCGAAGGCTTGGTTGCCAAACTTGGATTGCCTTACCGTATTTTACGCTTGTGTGGTGGCGACATCAGTTTCACATCTGCACTGACCTATGATTTCGAGGTTTTCTCTACTGCGCAGGAGAAATGGCTCGAAGTAAGTTCTGTTTCCAATTTCGAATCGTTCCAGGCCAACCGTTTAAAATTGCGTTTCCGCGAAGAAGGTGTTAAAAAACCACAGCTGGCACACACCTTAAATGGTAGCGCGCTGGCACTGCCACGTATTGTAGCTGCCTTGCTCGAAAACAACCAAACTCCTAAAGGAATTAAAATTCCGGAAGTTTTGGTGCCTTATACAGGTTTCGAAATTATTGACTAATAATAGAATTGTTGGTTAAACAACAAATTAAAATATAAAAGTAAAGCCCGGAAAACTCAAGTTTTCCGGGCTTTTTCTTTATTAACCCAAGCAAACGCTTAAGCAAGTTTAATTTCTTTTGCTCTTCGAAATAATTCGGCAAGGCAGCGTGCGGTCAACTCCGCATCTTCAAGGGCATTGTGCTTATCTCGGGTGCGTTCCATTTTTAAGAATTGGGCAATGGCATCCAAACTTAATCGCTGTGGAAAATCCATATTGTTAGCCTGAAGCATATGCCTGTAAAACAAAGCAATATCCTGTAGATCGATAAATTGATAGGCAAAAGGCCAGGTCAGATTAACCGTCTCATACGAGGCCTTTAAAAAACTAATGTCATTATTTATTCCTTGCCCACAAATTTTAATGCTCTGCATGGCTTTGCGCGAGGTGTATCCACCTTCATCCTGAAGCCAGGCCTCAAGGTCATCGAGCATTTCTTCCAACGATGGGGCTTCATCCAGTTCGAACCGCGAGATACCGTGTATTCTTTTACTTCCCGGATCAAAATCAGCCTCGTTTTCCGGATAAATAAGAGACTCAAATTCGCTAACAGCCTCGAAATTCTGATTTAACAGGACAGCTCCGATTTGGATTATATCGTGTGTTCCGGGAATTGAACCGGACATTTCGAGATCTATACAGAGGTATTGTTCATCCATAAATTATATGTGTTTTTCGTTATTACTCTTCAATTTCTGTTTGAAACAGTTGTTAAAATAAATTTCCTTATACAGTAAAAGCCTTTATGCAAGTTAATTATTCACTAACTCCTCCATCCCGAAAAGGAGCAATGGCATCCAACTCTCTCCCATTAAAATGGTGACAAACAAATGGATTTTCAGCATTTCATTTTGAGGTATTTATTCGGAGAACAAAAAAGCAACTTAACCGAATAAAAATACGAGTACATCAATACTTACAACAAATGTTGTTCTTTTATCCGCCTAAACCAATTCCCATAGATACATTAATATAAAAACTTCCACCTTTGGCTATTTCTTTATTGGTTAAGAAGAAATCGTAGCCAACATTTGGCCGGATAAACCATGCTCCAACTTTCTCTTCGGTAATTTTATTTTTAAAGCTTTTAAGGGTTATATCGCATGCTGTTCCTATTCCTGTAAAAAAGGTATTGGTAAGCTTTAGATTAGCGGTTTCTGAATCAGGGATATCAAAATTCGACTTTTGAGATTTCACCTGATAACCTCCAATTGAAACATAAGAAAACACGTTAAAGGCTTGGTTTCTGTACCACGACCTTCCCACTTTACCGCCGTATTTTATACTAAAAGCATCATCCTCGGGTGTATGAATGTAATCGTTGTTTATAACCGGAATACTCTGATTGGAATGGAGAGGACTAACACTCCCAGACATAAAAAGTGAATAATACAATTGATTGACAAACCATTCCATTTCAAAATTCATTGCAGGAAAATGCTCGTCGAATACTTTTGAAATATTTCCTGTTAAAAATTCGTGGCCATAACCCAGGCAGAAATTTAAATAAGATGTCCGTGTGCTAAAGCTCAACTGATTGATAAAATTAGAATAGTCAGTATTCGGATAAACTTTTTTATACTGCTTAATTTCTTTGTTCAATTCTATCTTATCCTCTCCTTCGTAGTATTTCATGTAAATACGAAGCAGCTGCTTCTCCTCTTCCTTTAAATCAGCTCTTTCTATGTCTTTCTTAATCAAAGAAATCTCGTTTGAAATAAACGCGTACACCGGCCCCATAACATTATCGATACCAATTTGTTTTGTTTTCCCTTCGAGCAGGCTATCGAAATTTTTAGCAACATATAAAAACTGCTGGAAATTACTATTTGCAATGGAGAGAATTATTTCCTCTGCAGGAAAAAAGACCACATAAGTTTCATCAATATTTTTCTTTAAGTAATCAATCGCTATTATCGCTGTTTCTCGATCGCCTAATAGGGTTTTTTCAACAATAAAACTTCTCCCGTTTCTTATGAGCAGCTCGGTTGAGTCGCTAAATGCAACAATTTTATTCTTTATATCTACCTGAGAAAAACCCGTTAAGCAAAAAGTTAACAGTAGAAAAGTCATGAGAGCATTTTTCATTGAAATTAAATTAATTTAGGTTTTGAACTGATGAACGGATAAAAGTAGAAAAAGCACGGTCTAAAAACAAGTGCATCGAAAATACGGCCATCAATTTTTTCTTTTCGTTGTGAACTAAAAAAAGCCCGGAAGAAATAAATCTCCCGGGCTTTTTATTTAAATACCTAGTACTTATATTTTAAAATCTCATTATTTCACTTCTCCATTTGCAACCAGCCACTCGGCAATCTGAACGGCATTAAGGGCAGCACCTTTTTTAATTTGGTCGCCAACGCACCAGAAAGTAATGCTGTTTGGGTCGGCAACATCCTGGCGAATACGCCCAACATAAACATCGTCTTTACCCGAAACAAACAAGGGCATAGGGTATTCATTTTTTGCAGGATTATCAACAACGGTTAATCCTTCGAATGCTTCAAACGCCTTGGTAACTTCTTTTGCCGAAAGAGGTTTTTCTGTTTCCACCCAAATCGCTTCGGAGTGTGCACGCGCAACAGGAATACGAACACAAGTTGCACTCACTTCAGCATCGGTATGCATTATTTTTTTGGTTTCCCAGTTCATTTTCATCTCTTCCTTGGTGTAATCGTTTTCCAGAAAAACATCAATGTGAGGGATAATATTCATCGCCAACTGGTGCGAGAACTTTTCAACTTTAGCTGGTTTTCCTTGCGCAACATCAAGAACCTGAGTTTCCAATTCGGCAATTCCCTGAGCACCTGCACCACTTGCTGCCTGATAGGTTGCAACACGAACACGTTTTATTTTCGACAAATTGTCGATAGGTTTTAATGCAACAACCATTTGAATAGTAGAACAATTTGGATTGGCAATAATATTACGCGGCCGGTTAAGCGAATCTTCAGGATTTACCTCAGGCACAACCAGCGGTACATCATCAACATAACGGAATGCACTCGAATTGTCAATCATAATTGCACCATATTTCGTAATCGTTTCGGCATATTCTTTCGAAATACTGGCTCCTGCAGAAGTAAGTGCAATGTCAATATCTTTAAAATCGTCTCCATGCTTGAGCTCCTTCACTGTTAGCTGTTTACCCTTAAATTCGTAAGTTCTGCCAGCACTTCTTGCCGAACCAAAAATTACCAACTCGTCCATAGGAAAATCCCTCTCTGCAAGCACTTTCAGGAACTCCTGTCCAACCGCACCGCTTACACCAACAATTGCAACTCTCATGTTAATTCTTCTTTTTAAATTTAAAAGTCTATCTATCTGTTAAATAAGTGAGCCAAAGTTAGTATTTTGGTTCTAAATTTAAATCTGATGAATCCCATTCTTCTAAAATTATTAACATTCTTGACTCTTTTCTTTCATTTTAACAGCCAGGCCCAGGAAATTTGGGGCGAAAGTTTTTCTGTGCCCGACAAAGGCGTTTGGGGAAGTAATGACACATCGCTTATCAACACTAATTTTGAAGGTGTTTCAACCTGGACACTCGACTACTCTAATATTAACCCGGACAACCCGGAAGATTATGCCAAAACTGTTACCACCTCGGGCGGCAGGTTTGAATGTAAAGACATAAATGGTGAAGTAATCTGGTATTCCGAAGAAATAGACATTTCAGCTTATAAAGATGTGAAGGTTGAACTTATTGCCCAGGAAACGGGAAGTGGTGCGAACGAGAACACAAAGTACCTGAAAGCTTTCTACAAACTCGACGATGGCGCAGAAATTCAGTTTGAAACGAAGGGAGAAAACCTGGGTAACTGGGGAATCGATACTGTTTATCAGTCGGGGTTAAATGGCGATAATTTACAAATCGTAGTTCGTATGTGTAACTTTTATTCGGCCGATAAAGTTATTCTGGATGAGATAGTGGTTTCCGGCGAAGAAAAAAATCCTGTGGTAATAAATTCCGGTGATGCATTGATTAACGAAATCCTTTTCAATCCGATTCCCAACGGAGAAGATTATGTAGAGCTTTACAACAACTCAGAAAAAGAAATTCCAGTAAATAAACTTTACCTGGCCTCGCGCGATAACGATCTGGAGCTTACCCAAATTTATTCGCTTACTACCGAAAATATTATTTTTGAACCACAAACGTACCTTGTTCTTACAAAAGATACGAATGGCGTTTTTCCGTGGTTTTCCATCGAATGCCCCGAATGCTTTCTGCAAATGAGTCAATTCCCATCCTTTAACAACGACGAAGATTACGTGGTTTTACTAAACAACGAGATGCTGGTAATCGACGAATTCTTTTACAACGAAGACATGCATGCTTCGCTGCTTTATGATGTGGAAGGAGTTTCACTGGAGCGCTCCTCATTTTCGGTATCTACCAATGAGCCTTCGAACTGGCACTCCGCCTCAACAGAATCGGGATACGGCACTCCTGGCTACAAAAATTCACAGTTCTTGCCCGAAGACTTACAAAAAATTTCAGTCTCATTCGAACCCGAATCCTTTTCGCCTAACAGCGATGGCTACAACGATGTTTACTCCGTTAATCTTGAACTTGACCAACCGGGCTACATTGCTAATATCTGGATTTACGATTCGGTTGGAAGGCAGGTAACTCAGCTCGCTAAAAACAATATACTTGGCACTTCGGAACAAATAATCTGGAACGGGAAAGACGGAAGCGGTAATACTCTGAGGCTGGGTGTTTATGTGGTTTTGGTTGAAATCTTCAATACAGAAGGTTATGTTAAGCGTTTTAAGGATGGAGTGGTTCTGACGAAGATTTTAAAATAAGCACCTACGGTTTGCAACCGCAGTTTTAGTAGCAGCCTACTGATAAAGTCCTTGTATTTTAGCTGCGGTTAGAAACCGCAGATCCCGAAAACCCACATACCTAATTTGCTTAGGTATTATATTTTTCATAACTTTAATGCATGCAAAAAAACAATTTGTACAAAGGCAGCCTTTCAACCATAGTGCTTAGCTTATTAAAAGAGCAAGGCAAAATGTACGGTTACCAAATTACCCGCGAAGTGGAAAAAATTACCAATGGCAAATTAACTGTAACCGAAGGAGCGCTCTACCCCACCCTGCATAAACTGGAGGCCAAAGGGCTTTTAAGCGTTGAAATGGCAAAAGTGAACAACCGCACGCGCAAATACTATTTCATTACCGAAAAAGGCAAAAAAGAAACCGCAAACCTGTTAAACGAAATGCGGAGTTTTATGGAAAATATGGAAGTATTGCTAAACCCTAAACTTGCCTAAAATGAAAAAAGTATTAACCCAGGAACAAGTAAAAAAGCTATTTGCACTTTGCGAGAAATACGAAGTTTACGACTACGATGTGCAAATTGAGATAGTTGACCACTTGGCATCGGCAATAGAAAACAAGTGGGAACAAAACCCCAAACTTGGATTTGGATGGGCATTAAAACAATCTTTTAACAATTTAGATTGGCGAGCATTCCGAAAACTGGAATCGAGGCTATCACGACAAATGCGCTTAAAATTCAGCCGTTTACTTTGGAAATACTTTATTGAATATTTTAAGCTACCCAAAATCCTAATTTCCATTTCGCTTACCTTATTCTTTTTCATCACCTTGCAACTGCTCGATAAAAATACAGT
This sequence comes from Draconibacterium sp., assembly GCA_041583785.1. Classification (GTDB taxonomy): domain Bacteria; phylum Bacteroidota; class Bacteroidia; order Bacteroidales; family Prolixibacteraceae; genus Draconibacterium. The sequence continues at coordinate 45,677 of JBFHFE010000009.1, forward strand.
ACTGTTTTTTAGCCTTGCTGCAATTTTTGCTCTTTTAGCACTGGCTTACAACTATTTTTATTTCCCAAACAAAATTGAAGTTAAACCTGTTGATGGTAAATCATTTATGCTCCTTGAATATTTAAAAGAACGAAGCCTAAGGGTTGGCGTATTTATCCAACTCCCTTTCTGGGTTAGTCTTTATCATAACGCAAGCGATTATACAAACCAATTAGCTTTTGAGTTAGGTACCTCCGTCTTTCTAGCATTAAGCATTGTACTGTTTTATGGATACTTCGTTATTATGCCCGAAAAAATACGCGAATACTTTTTTACCCATTATAGAGAATACGCACAATAAAAATGAGTCAACAAATAACACAAGAAGAAACCAAGCAGCTATTTCAGTTCTGCCGGAAACACTATGTTTATCATTACGATGTGCAAATAGAGTTGGTAGACCACCTGGCCTCATCAATTGAAGAGCAATGGATTGAAAACCCAATCCTTGATTTTAACAAAGCCTTGAAAAACTCTTTCAAAAAATTTGGAGTATATGGTTTCAGCAAAATAAAAACACAAAAAGAAAAGGAATTAAAGAAAAAATACAACAGGCTCCTTTGGCATTTTATGCTCGATTATTACCGCTGGCCCAAAGTTTTAAGCACCTTCGTTTTTACTCTTGGTTTATTTCTTCTTTTTCAAATAACAAATCATTTTATTTGGCTCATTGTAGCCTACTCTTCATTACTATTTATAGGAATAATTCTGTATCACTTCTTTATGCTCAAAAAACTTAAAATAAATACAATAGCAGGAAAAACATTTCTTTTAACCGAACAGTTTAAACGGATTACATCAGTTTATGCAGTAGTAATTCAAGTACCAAATTTAACTTTCCAGCTCTTTAACCTTACTCGAACCCGAAGCATTGAAAACCAATGGATTCTTCTTGCTATTTCCTTTTTTATGGTGGCGTTTACTGTCCTTCTCTATGGAAACTTTTTCTATCTCCCTAAAAAAATAAAGGAACACTTTCTGGAACAATTTGCTGAGTTTGCCCAATAACAAACAAATATGAACCGACAAATAACAAAACAAGAAACCGAATACCTTTTTTCTTATTGCAAAAAACGAGGAGTGGAACATTACGATGTGCAGATTGAACTGGTCGACCACCTGGCATTGTTAATCGAAGAACACTGGAACGAAAAACCGGAAGATCCGTTTAAATATGCCCTGTATAAAGCCTACCAAAAATTTGGCAGCACCGGATTTAACAAAGTAAAAGAACAAAAACAAAAGGCACTTACACGAAAATACAATCGTATTCTATGGCATTATTTACTTGAGTTTTATCGGTGGCCTAAAATGTTGTTTACACTGGCAATAAGCTTGGTATTGTCTCTCTCTTTTCAAGAACTTAATTGCACATATTGGGTGCTCGCATCATTTATCATGATTTTTTTAGCATCCATGTATATTTATGATTCACGATATGCTTCAAATCAAAAGATAGAAACAACCCCCGGCAAGTCATTCCTGCTGCTTGAAAGTTTAAAAAAGACAAAACTTGTTTCTATTCTTATCGGAAACTCGCCTCTTGTTTTACATGCCATTTCTAAATCTGTCGACTACAACGTATCCAACAATATCTACATTTCATTTATAGTTGCATTTTTCGCAGTAAGTTCAAGTATCGTAATTTGGGGTTACTTTTTTTATGTCCCCAAAAAAATAAAACATGATTTTATGGAAGAATTTGGTGAGTTTGCAGTGTAACTTTTTGCCCTTTTGCATAACTAACTATAAGAAACAAAATACACAGTATTAAAAATATCAATACTCTTTATGAAACGTAATTTCTTCTATTTCGCCTGGCGCGAATTTCTAAGGTCGGCCTCGAAAAATAAAAACATGGCTACCAAGGGAATCCTCATTTTCTTTGCCCTCTATTTTTCGCTGGTAGCATTAGTTATGGGATTCCAGTTAACCGACAAACTAAAAAATGTTGAAAACCCGGTGCAGGCTTTTAATGCCTTAATATTTGTATATTTCGGATTCGAGCTGGTACTTCGCATAATGATTCAGAACCTGCCAACCTTTGGGTTTCAGCCCTTTTTGCTATTGCCGGTAAAACGCAAACGCATTGCGCGTTACATGCTAAACAAGTCGCTGCTGCATTTTTTTAATGTTATGCCGTGGTTTTTGGGTTTGCCTTTTATTTTGCGCATTGCAGCGCCCACTCTCGAACCCCCCATCTTCTGGGCATGGCTGGCCTCGTTGTTTTTTATGATTTTTGTGAACCACTTTTTGGCCTTGTATATAAAATGGCGCACCAATGAGTCGGACACCTTGTTCTACGGATTCCTGGCTTTGGCTGCCGGGGTTACCGCCATTAACTATTTTAATATTTTCGATGTTACAGGCACATTTGGAAAGGTTTTCGATTTTGTGCTTGTCAATCCGCTGGCAGCGTTAATTTTCCCCGCCCTTATTGCAGCCCTGTACTTTTTAAACCAAGGCTACATTAACAGCCGTTTTTACCTCGACGAACTTTCGAAAAAGAAAAAAGAAGGCACCACGCACGATTTTTCGTGGTTAAACAATGTGGGCGATTACGGCAAAATGTTGTCGCTGGAGGTAAAAATGATTATGCGCAACAAACGCCCAAAAAATACGGCAATGATGTCGATATTATTCATTTTTTATGGCTTAATTCTTTACAAAGACCATGGAGATGGTGAAATACCAGAATTTATCTTCGTATTGGGCGGCATGTTCATGACCGGCATTTTTAGTATGATGTACGGACAATTTTTTCCTGCCTGGCACGGAAAATATTATCCGTTGTTAATGTCGCAAAATCTAAAAATGAAGCAGGTCCTTCAATCAGCCTTTTTCCTAATGGCTGTTACCAACGTTATTTTCTATCTGCTTTCGTTGGGTTACATGTACATATCGCCCAAGGTTTTATACATCCATTTTGCAGTTATGCTCTACAATATTGGGGTAAACTCGTGGGTAATTTTCGCACTCGGACTAAACAGTAAACGAGCCATAGAACTTAACCAGCGAGCCATGTTTAACTACCAGGGAGTTGGAGCAACTCAATGGTTGATGACATTCCCCATTATTTTTGGACCTCTGGCTGCATTCGGACTCCTCTCCTGGGCTTTTAACAATATTACAGCCTTACTCATTCTCGGAAGTTTAGGCTTAATTGGAATCGTTCTGCATCCTCGTTTAATCGACTATTTTACCGGACAATATCTGAAAAGGAAACATAGGATGGTTTACAATTACAAAGCCAGTTAAAAACACAACGAAAGAGAGCCGCTTGAAGCAGTAATTCGACAGCATTTATCAATTCTCAATCAAGTTAATGAGCATGTTAAAAGCTTTCAAAATTAAAATACAAAATTAAAAAGCAAAGCTGGAGTGCAGAAGTAAGACAACGTGTTCTGCGCTTCCATTTTCAAACAAAATACATCATGATACAAATACAAAATCTACAAAAAGCATACAACAAAACCACCGTTCTTAATCTCGAAGTTTTAACTATTGAAAAAGGCGAAGTGTTTGGCCTGGTGGGCAATAACGGCGCCGGAAAAACCACTTTATTCTCGCTGATTCTCGATTTAATCAGGGCCAGCAAAGGGCAAGTCTTAATTAACGATATTGCGGTGGCCAAATCAGAAGACTGGAAAGAACTGGTGGCAGCCTACATCGACGAAAGTTTTACCATTGGCTACCTTACCCCCGACGAATATTTTGAGTTTATTGGCGAGTTGCGCGGGATGAATGCCAAAGATGTTTCTAACTTCTTAGAAGATTATAATGACTTTTTTAAAGACGAAATTCTCGGCAAAAAGAAATTCATCCGCGACCTGTCGAAAGGAAACCAAAAGAAAGTGGGTGTTGTTGGAGCACTTATGGGAAACCCTGAAGTAATTGTTTTAGACGAACCCTTTGCCAATCTCGATCCTTCGTCGCAATACCAACTCCGAAATATAATTAAAGAATATTCGCAGCAAAAAGAAAAAACATTACTGATTTCGAGCCACGACCTCGACCACGTTGCCGATGTTTGTTCGCGCATTGTTATTCTCGAAAAAGGAGAGATTGTTCGCGATGTTGAAAAAACAGACTCCACTTTGGCAGAATTAGAAGAATTCTTTACCGGAGTTAAGGCTGAACCTGACTTTATGGAAGGTTAAATACTAATTTCCCCGAGCCCAAATCCTTTATACTGTTGAATAAGGCTATAGGATAAGGCAATATTTTTCCTTATTTTTATTTTCCTTAAAAGTTGTTTACACATGGAAAACTACGAAGAAAATGTAAAACAGGCATATTCGAAAATGGCGCAGTTATGCAGCCGCTCGGAACAATGCTCTGCCGACATTCGCAAAAAAATTCTAGCCTACGAAATTGTTGATGAGATTGTTGAAGAAATTCTTGAAAAGCTTATTAAAGAAAAATACATCGACGACGAACGTTTTGTGCGAGCTTACGTTAACGACAAATTTAAAATAAACAAATGGGGCAGAGTAAAAATGCGCCATTACCTTCGTCAGAAAGGCTTATCGGACGAGGTGATTAAACATGGGCTTGACACCATTGATGATGAGAAATACAAATCGTTGCTGATAAAAACCATGAAAGACAAAGCCAAATCGATTAAATCCAAAGACAAATTCACCAAAACTGGCCAGGTTATCCGTTACGCTCAAAACCGTGGTTTCGAGCCGGAATTAATTCACCGATATATGAATCTAGCCCTGGACTAATATAAAAGTGAGTGATAAAAATTGTTCTACGCCTTTAAGAAACGCACATTAACTTTATAACTTTTCTCACACCTCATTTACATGAAAAAGCAAAATTTCTCGATCCTCAAACGATTGAAAAGTTTCAACTATGCTGCTAACGGATTCCGAATTCTTTTACAAGAAGAGCACAATGCCCGCATTCATTTCTTCGCATTGACTTTAGTGATTTTAGCCGGTATTCTCTTTAAAATATCCACCAACGAATGGCTTGCTATTATTATCGTGAGCTGTTTTGTCATTACCTCCGAACTGTTTAATTCTTCGCTCGAAAATATCGCCGATTTTATTTCGCCCGACAAACACCCTCAGCTAAAGAAGATAAAAGATTTAGCAGCCGCTGCTGTTTTAACAAGCGCCATAGCTGCAGCACTAACAGGAATCATTATTTTTTTACCCAAAATAATATAAATACAATTACAATCATTTACGAAGGCGACTGCAATTTCAAAATTACTACCTTTGCTAATCACTAAAAGATTATAATTAATGATTTTAAAGGAACAGGTAAAAAACCTTGTTGAGCGCCGGGATGCGCTGAGGAGGCATCTTTGACTACGATGCTAAATTATTAGAACTCGAAGAAGAGGAACTCAAAACCCAGGATCCTAATTTCTGGAATAATCCGAAGACAGCCGAAGTCCAAATGAAAAAAATCCGCACCATAAAAGTGTGGACCGATGGATTTAAGCAAGTTGACCAGGCAACCGAAGACTTTTTAGTGCTTTACGAATTTTTCGAAATGGAAGAAGCCAGCGAAGAAGAAGTTGACCAGGGGCATGCCGAAACGGTAGTATTAATTGAGGAGCTGGAAGCTAAAAACATGCTTCGCAACGAAGAAGACCGTTTGGGCGCAGTGCTACGGATTAATGCCGGAGCCGGCGGAACAGAAAGTAACGACTGGGCAGAAATGCTGTTCAGGATGTATTCGCGCTGGATTGAAAAACAAGGATACAAACTAAAAATTGCCGATATGCAAGCCGGCGATGAAGTAGGAATTAAAAGCTGCACCATCGAAATTGAAGGAGAATTTGCCTATGGTTACCTTAAAAGCGAAAACGGAGTTCACCGCTTGGTGCGCCTTTCGCCTTTTAACGCCCAGAACAAACGGATGACCTCGTTTACATCGGTGTATGTGGCACCGCTTATTGACGATACAATTCATATTGAAATTAATCCGGCAGATATTTCGTGGGATACTTTCCGAAGTGGAGGAGCTGGTGGGCAAAATGTAAACAAAGTAGAAACCGGTGTTAGATTAAAGCACGCGCCTTCGGGAATAATTATTGAGAACACCGAAAGCCGCTCGCAGCTCGGCAACAAAGAAAATGCATTACGCCTTTTAAAATCGCAACTCTACGAAGAAGAGCTGCGCAAACGCCACGAAAAAACAGCTGCCATTGAATCGCAGAAAAAGAAAATTGAATGGGGCTCTCAAATTCGTTCGTACGTGTTGCAGCCCTACAAAATGGTAAAAGATGTACGTACTGGCTACGAAACCGGGAATGTAAATGCCGTTCTTGATGGCGAAATCGACGGTTTTATAAAAGCTTTCCTCATGGAATTTGGTGGAAAATAAGCATTAAAATACAGCCTGGCTTTTTGGAAATTCAAACTCGTTTTACCATCTTGTAACAAGATTAGTTTAACATTTTAACCTTTACAAAACGGAGCATCGATGTATTCAAAAGAAAAATTCATAAACCGCGAAATTAGCTGGTTGTCGTTTAACGAAAGAGTATTACAAGAGGCCGAAGATCCGAACACTCCTTTATTTGAACGAATTCGTTTTATTGGTATTTTCTCCAATAACCTCGATGAATTTTTCAGGGTTCGGGTGGCAACAGTGAAACGAATGGTGGTGCTGGGAAAAGACGAGGAAAATCTATTGGGAGCCTTAACTCCCAAGGCTCTCTATAAGAAAATACAAAACATTGTTAACGAGCAGCAAAACAAGGTCTATAAAATTTATAACGACATTCAACTGGAGCTTAAAAAGAATAACATTTTTATGCTAAATGAAAATGAGCTCTCGGAGAAACAGGGAAAGATCATTAAAAAATACTTTTACGACAAGGTACTTCCGAACCTGGTTCCAATAATGTTACGGAAAAATAAATTCCCGTATTTACGCGACCGCTCGGCCTATTTGGCCTTTAAACTTTCGAAAAAAGATGATCCTTCAGATTTTGCCTATTCGCTTATTCGAATTCCAGGACGTTCTGTTCCCCGCTTTTTTGTTCTTCCAAAAGAAGGAGACAAACGGTTTGTGATAATGGTTGACGATATCATTCGCTACTGTGCCATGGACATTTTCTTTTATTTCGATTACGATGTTTTTGAAGCTTACACCATAAAAATTACCCGCGATGCAGAGTTAGACATAGACGATGATATCTCGAAAAGTTTTATGGAAAAAATGACAACCAGTCTTAAAAAGCGGATAAAAGGAAAACCTGTACGCTTAATCTACGACAGGACAATGCCGGAAGTGATGCTTGATTTTTTATTAAAAAGAATGAAAATGGCAGAAGGTAGTGATGCTGTTCCGGGCGGACGTTACCACAATCAGAAAGATTTTATGAATTTTCCGGCAATCGGAAAGAAACACCATTATTATACCAAGCTGCCACCTTTCCGCCATAAAGACTTGCCGCCATTTACCAGCATTTTGAAAGTAATGCGCCAGAAAGACATTATGCTTCATTACCCCTACCAAACGTTTAATCACTTCATCGATTTTTTACGCGAAGCAGCTATCGATCCGCAGGTAAAAGAAATTGGATTAACCATTTACCGTGTTGCGGCCAACTCAAAAGTAGTTAATGCTTTGCTGAATGCGGTCCGCAACGGTAAAAATGTTACCGTGGTTATCGAGCTTCAGGCACGTTTCGACGAGGAAGCCAATATATTTTGGTCGAATAAACTACAGGAAGAAGGAGCTAATGTAATTAATGGGGTTCCGGGCATGAAAGTCCATAGCAAACTAACCTGGATACAGCGCAAGGAAGAAGGGAAGTTGCGCAATTACGCCTACATAGGAACTGGTAATTTCCACGAGGGAACTGCAAATATTTATGCCGACGATGGCTTACTGACTGCCGACCCGCGCCTGGCTGACGAAGTGGCAAAAATATTTGAATTTTTTAATCAAAACTACAAACACTACAATTACGAGCACCTGGTAGTAAGCCCGTTTGTAATGCGTAAACATTTCGAGGCAGAGATTGATTATGAAATGAAACTGGCTAAACAAGGCAAACCTGCCTGGATGATTCTGAAAATGAATAGTCTTATCGATCCCAGAATGATGGAGAAAATTTACGAAGCAGCCAAAGCCGGAGTAGATGTAAAACTAATTGTCAGGGGTATTTTCGGGCTTCATGTTGGGGTAAACGGACATAGCGAAAACATTACAGCAATTAGCATTGTCGATAAATATTTGGAGCACTCACGCATGTTCCTTTTTGGCGCCGGTGGCAAAGAAAAAATGTACATCTCGTCGGCCGACTGGATGCCGCGAAACTTAAACCGCAGAATTGAAGTGGCCTGCCCAATCTATAACGAGGAGATAAAAACCGAGCTTAAGAAGATGCTTGAGATCCAACTAAAAGACAATACAAAATCAAGGATTCTCGATCCAAAACTTTCGAACCAGTATTCAAGAGAAAATACGGAAGAAAAGAACAGGGCGCAGGAAGATTATTACAATTACATAAAATCGCTGGTGAATTAGGAAACCACAGGTTGAAAAAATTTACAGCGGGCAAACAAATCCACGTCATAACTGTTCCGGGTAGTTAATTACTTTAAACAGGAAAAAAGAAGACAATCACCAATAAACAGGGATGAGTTCCCGTTTAACAATTAAAATAAGATGAAACGAGCATGAGAAATATTCACACATAGGCGAATATTATAATCATGCAAATTCCATCTGATACCTTAGAAAACAAACATTTTTAAAACGATGAAAATATACCACAACCCTCGTTGTTCGAAGAGCCGCAAAGGATTACAATATTTAGAAGAGAAAGGCTGCAATTTTGAAGTAGTAAAATACCTTGATGATAATCTGAATGAGGCTGAACTAACTGAAATAATTGCCAAAAGCGGTAAAAAGCCCTTCGACTTTGTTCGTCAACACGAAAAAGACTACATAAAACTATACAAAGGCAAAGTACTTTCTGACGAAGAATGGATAAAAGTATTGGTAAAAAATCCTAAACTTTTACACCGCCCCATTATCGTTAATGGCAACAAGGCTGTTTTGGGAAATCCTCCGGAAAATATTGATACAATATTATAAGCCCTAATTTTCCCCCGGACATAATTGGTCTTTCAGTGTTTCGCAGCTTGTCGATTTTACTTCGCAAATCTGTGCATTGTATAGGCCAAACTTTTCGATAACTTCATCGACAAATACGTCGCGAACAGAGAGGAGGAGATAAATATCGTCTTTCTGTGCCAAACGTTTTATTTCGTCGTGCCAGCCTTTACCATTTAGCTCCAGGCGTCCAACTTCATCAATTACAACCGTTGGTGAACTATTTACCAATGCGTCCAATAAAATTTGTTTGGCCCGCTGCTGCGCTGCTAAATCAATTTTATAACGCCCAATAACATCGGACATATCACCATTCGGTGTTCCGTTTTTTCTCAAGAATGCAAAATGCTCGTGTGTAGCTACATTTTCAAGGTCATAACCAATTGTTTTACCGCCCTCTAAAATCCGGGGTGAAATAAAACCTGCCAGCTTACATTTTTGTTTTTTCAAACCTTCAAGCAGCTCCGACAGGAAGGTTGTTTTACCATCGGCCACACCCCCACTCACAATAAATACCCGTGCCGGCTGTTTCTTGTTAAGCTGGTCGAAACGAAACTCAGCATGATGAATCAACAGCCTGACGACCCGTGCCGGCTGGGTCAAAAAAGTTTTTGCATCGGGCAAATGTCCAATTACATAAGGCAACGAATCGAAAGCCAGTTCAAGAGCCATTCCTGCCTGTCGATAGGCCGATCGCGACAGGAAATTTCGAATTACCGGATTGTATAATTCTGTTCCCAAAACCGAAAATCCAACCACAACAATTGCAGCCCGCACATTCATTTCAAATCCCATCCAAAACCCATCAATCCAGTTGTTTTGCGAACCATTTACCGAACTAATGAGTATAGCAGCAAGAACAGTAAGCACAATAAATGACAGCCAAAACTTCACCTTTGCCAACTGCCGCATTCCTCGTTTGTAACGCAACAGCCAAACCGATAGCAAAACAACCGACCACGGCAGCCAAACATACCAGGCCGACCGGCTAATTATAAACAAACTGAATACCAGGGCGATAAAACTTACGGCAAGCCATGCAATGGAATGAGGAAACTCAGTTTTAACACGTTTCTCTTGCTCATCGGCAACAATGCTTGTTTTGAACTGAGACTGCTTTGGCTCCTGCAAAATTTTCCGGCCAATTCGTACTCCCACAATCACGGTTATCAGACCAAAGCCTGCATAAACAGCAAGCAAAACAAACATTGGTAACCAGAAAATATCGCTCTGTACATCAAGCTGCTTTTCGATATACACCAACAGATTATCGTAAATTGTTACGAGGTTAAAACTATAAATAAGCAATAAATTCAATATTTTTTGAACCAGGATCCACGACATCGCCAACACAGCACCAACCATAAATCCGGCAGTATTTCTCCCCAGAAGACGCACCGATATTTCGAACAGCAAGGCCTCTGCAAAAATGGCGATCATAGGACCAAAAATAAAAGCACTTGGCGATATGGTTTTCATGAGGGCACAAATTAATCCACTGCGCCAGAATAGTCCTTTATTTTTCCATTTATAAGACGCGGTGATTAATAGAATTAATCCGATTGCCGTTAACACATTGCCTTTAAATGGAACGTGTAAATTATGCAAAAAACTCCCCAGAATAATTTCAGAAGCAGCCCAGGTAGCTCCCAAAACAGACGCTTTGAGCCAGGTATCACTTAATACCTTATTTTCATTTTTTAAACTCTGCTGTTGTTCATTCAAAAAGTTACCAATTTCAATGCTCATACCAATATTACTATTAATTGAACCTTTTTTTCAATTCTTTTGAGTTTATGATTCATTAAAAACATTGCTGTAACTTCTTCTATACCGCAATATTACCCCTTTACGAACTCAATAAAACAAACGAATTTAAGCTTAATTTCATACAAAGCCAGGAACTCGCATGAAATTCAATATATACAAAACCTTTACGTTTTCAAAAATACAATCTTAATGGAGAAATTAAGTTTTTGCGACAGAATTCAAGCAAATGGCTAAATTTTTATTGCCAAAAACAGGAATTTGTATCTTCGCGCTATCAACATAAAATAAATGACGCTAAAAAAAATATTCCTGTTACTTGTCTTCATCAATTGTATCAACATGGCAAAGGCCCAGGATCTTTTCGGACAAGACGAAACCAACTTGCTGGAACAATGGGATTTAAACGAACCTTCAGAGGACAACAAAGGCTTATTTGTTGTAAAAAAATACAAGCCACTCTATTTTTTGCCATTCAAATTTACTTCCGACGTTAACGAACAGCCGGTAAGTGGAAATTCGGAAAGAAATGCAACAGAAGCAACCGACTGGAACAATGCCGAATTAAAATTCCAGCTAAGTTTTAAAACGAAAATTTTAGACAATGTGCTGGGCAAAAAATATGGGGGCGACTTGTGGGGTGCTTATACGCAAACATCATTTTGGCAGGTATTTAACACCGACCTTTCGCGACCTTTTAGGGCAACCAATTACGAACCCGAACTCATGCTAATTGTCCCCGTTAAATACAATTTTTTGGGTTTAAATGGTGTTTTTACAGGTATTGGGATAAATCATCAAAGTAATGGGAAGGGTAATCCTACTTCAAGAAGCTGGAACAGGATAATTGCCCAAATTGCCCTGGAAGGAAAACATACTTCGGTAATTTTTAAACCCTGGTTGCGTATACAAGAAGAAGCTGATATTGATGATAATCCGGATATTGAAAACTACATTGGCAGAGGCGAACTATTGGTTGCTTACAAAAAAGGGCATCATACTTTAAATTGCACAGCCCGTCATTCCTTACATTTTGGGGAGAACAACAGGGGAAGTGTTCTGATAGATTATGCCTACAGTTTTGGGCAACACCTGAATTTTTACACTCAATTTTTCTCCGGCTATGGCGAAAGTTTAATTGATTACAACCACAGACAAACCTGCATTGGTTTTGGTTTGTCGCTGACCGGATGGCGGTAAAATTAATCATCGGATAATTCGCATAAATGTATGAGTCATCCGATGATTATATTCTGCATAATTTCTACAATCCCAACTTCTCTTTTACCAATTCCGGGATTTCGCCGGGCTCCTTTGCCACCGGAACACCGGCAGCTTTAAAGGCTTTAATTTTTTCTTCAGCAGTACCTGCACCACTTGAAATAATAGCGCCAGCGTGTCCCATGCGTTTCCCGGGAGGCGCCGACTGGCCGGCAATAAATGCCACAACAGGTTTGGTCATTTTTTCTTTTATAAACCGCGCAGCCTGCTCTTCTGCATCGCCACCAATTTCGCCAATTACAACAACAGCTTCGGTGGCTGGATCGTTTTGATACATTTCAAGCAAGTCGATAAAATACAAACCAGAAACTGCATCGCCACCAATCCCTACACAAGTTGTTTGACCGAGGCCATTTTCAGTTAACATATTCACCACTTCATAAGTCAATGTTCCCGAACGGGAAATCAAACCAACATTTCCTTTTTTGAAAATCATGGCAGGAAGAATGCCAATCAAACACTCGTCGGGCGTGATTAACCCGGGACAGTTTGCTCCAATCAATTTCGTTCCATGTTTCTTTAAAACCGGTGTTACCCGAATCATATCCTGCACCGGAACGTGTTCGGTAATACAAACCACCAGCTCAATACCTGCATAACTGGCTTCCAAAATGGCATCGGCAGCAAATGGTGCCGGTACAAATATAACCGAAGCATTGGCTCCGGTAGCTTTTACTGCATCTTCAACCGTATTAAAAACCGGAACTCCATCAACCTGTTGTCCGGCTTTACCTGGCGAAATTCCGCCTACAATGTTGGTTCCGTAAGCTTTCATTTTTGAAGTGTGAAAGGCACCATCGCGACCGGTAATACCCTGCACAATTACCTTTGTATTTTTATTTATAAGAATGCTCATCCCTTTAAAATTTTTAAGTTTTGTTTAGACCTTCACTTTTTACTTAACTCGATAGCCTTCTTCGCCGCCTCAGTCATGGTATTAACCACAGGCAAGCCTGTTCGTTCAATTATTTCGAGCCCTTCTTTTGCATTGGTTCCCGACAGGCGAATTACAATGGGCACCTTGGTTTTAATTTCATCAAGAGCTGCCACTAATCCTCGCGCCACATCGTCGCAACGGGTTATTCCTCCAAAAATATTGATCATCACCGATTTCACATTGCTGTCGCCCAAAAGTATATTCATGGCGTCGATTACTTTTTGTGGGTTTGAAGAGCCCCCAATATCAAGGAAGTTGGCAGGTTCGCCACCGTAAAGTTTTATCATGTCCATAGTAGCCATTGCCAAACCTGCACCATTTACCATACACCCAATATTACCATCAAGTTTTATGTAGGAAAGTCCTTTTGAATTGGCTTCAATCTCTTTAAGTTCAACTTCATCAGCTTCACGCATGGCAATTATTTCTTTTTGACGATACAAGGCATTGTCATCAAAATTCATTTTCCCATCGATAGCCAAAACCTGCTTGTCAACGGTTAATACCAACGGATTAATTTCGGCGAGCGACGAGTCGGTGTCGACATACAAAGCATACAGTTTTACCAGAATAGCCGCCGCCTGTCGAATTTGTTTCGGATCGTGAAACAAATTTATGGCAATTTTACGCGCCTGCCAGTCCATTAGTCCCATCCCTGAGTCGATGGTTAGTTTTATAATTTTCTCCGGCGACACTTTGGCCACTTCTTCAATTTCCACTCCCCCTTCGGCACTGGCCATAAGGGTTACCGACTTTGTATTGCGGTCGTTTATTAGCCCTACATAAAATTCTTTTTCAATGTCGACAGCATCGGCCACCAGAATTTTTTCAACGGTAATACCTTTGATACTCATTCCAATAATTTCTTTGGCCTTTTCAATTGCTTCGGCCTTGGTATTGGCCAGTTTAACACCTCCGGCTTTTCCGCGCCCACCAACATGTACCTGAGCTTTCACTACACGCAATTTATCTTCATCGGAAACTTTCTTTTTAACTTCGTCAACCGAATGGCACACTACTCCTTCGGGCACAGGAATCCCGTATTTTCTAAATAAATCCCGGGCTTGATATTCGTGAATTTTCATCTACTAAAAATTAAAAGTTTTCAAACGCATGAGATAAAACTCCCGATAAATTTCAAACATCAGCCAATTCGTAATAAAATGCTAAAACCAACGGTTGTTTCATTGCTCTAAAATTTGTTATTTAAATGAATAGTTGAAACAAGCTTTAAAAGCAAATTCTGGAAATTGGAAGATTTAAGGCTCGTATCAATTATTGGTTACAGTGAACTTACGTTAAATGTAACGAATATTTAACTTCTAATCTGCCCGGATTGTTCATAATTTTTTATGACCTACAACACATTTCATGGATAAGCTAAATCACATATTTGTAAAATAACTTTAAAAGGGCTCGGACAATATTACAAGCTTTGATATTTTCCTTTAGATTTGCAGTTTAAATTACATACGCGATGAAAGAAGCAATCAGACGAGTTATAGAACATGAAGCCGAGGCAGTGAAAAACATTCCGGTTAGCGAAGGAATGCTAAAAGCTATCGAGTTAATTCACCAGCAGGTTCATCAAAACAAAGGTAAATTAGTTACCAGTGGCATGGGAAAAGCCGGACAAATTGCGGCTAATATTGCCACCACTTTCAGCTCAACCGGAACGCCGGCTGTATTTTTGCACCCCAGCGAATCGCAACACGGCGATTTGGGCGTGGTTCAGGAGAACGACGTTTTACTGGTTATTTCAAACTCAGGCAAAACCCGCGAAATTATTGAATTGATTGAACTGGCAGAAAATCTACATGCCGGTCTTCCATTAATTGTAATTTCCAGTAATCCTGACGGAGTTTTGGCTAAAAATGCCGATGCCTTTATTTACACCGGAAACCCCAAAGAAGTTTGTCCTCTGGGATTATCGCCAACTACATCAACCACGGTAATGACCGTTATTGGCGACGCCCTGGTTGTTTCGATGATGAACAAAATTGGCTTTACGAACGAAGAGTACGCCAAACGCCACCACGGTGGATACCTGGGAAGCAAATCGCGTTTGCAGGCAAAAAAAGAAAAGTAAACAGTTGCAATTTTCAAATTGAAAGAAGATTGACAAAAACTGTAACGGAGTAGAAATTAGCTTGTTATTTATTACAGGGAGCTACATAAAAAACTCCCTCCACAACAAATCGCAAATTAGTTCACTCTATTACAAAAGAATAGCTTAAGCTGTAGCATTTAAAAATTACAATATGAGAATTACAAAAGAAAACACCGTTGGATTAATTATTGATATTCAGGAACGCTTATTGGCAGCGATGTACGAAAAAGAAACGCTGCTAAAAAATTGCGAAATACTTGTAAAAGGTTTAGGAGAACTTGGCATACCACAATTGGTTTCGCAGCAGTATACCAAAGGATTGGGAGAAACCGTTCCTGAAATCCAGGCAGCTATTCCTGAATTTTCTTATTCTGAGAAGAAAGATTTCAGTTGCTGGGATGTTCCGGAAATAGCTGAAAAAATGAAAGAAATGCAAGCAAAAAACATTATCATCTGCGGCATAGAATCGCATGTTTGTGTATTGCAAACAGCTGTTGATTTAAAAGCTGCCGGATTGAATCCGATTGTGGTAATGGATTGTGTTTCGTCGCGTACAGCGGCCAATGTCGAATTAGCAAAAGAACGCTTCTGTCACGAAGGAATAATGCTAACATCGTACGAAATGATTTTGTTTGAATTAACCAGAGGTGCCGGCGCCCCTGAATTTAGAGCAATTTCGAAACTGGTAAAATAATTCTACCCAATTGGTATTAAAATGATTGATGCAAAAGTTAAAATCTATTGCTATCAATCATTTTAATATTTCTCCGAAAACACTGCCTTACCATCGAATTAACGGGCAAGTATCAGCTTTTTCGACATATTCAACCCATTAATATTTGCACGGAATATATACATTCCATCTGCGAGTCCCGACAAATCCATTTGAACAGTATTTGCATCGAGGCTTAGTGTTTTTGTTGTTGAGTAAACCAGCTGTCCATTAATGGAATAAACCTCCAGTTCGGCAGTTCCTCCCTCCTCAGTAGCTACTGTTAAATAAAACATTCCACTTGACGGATTAGGATAAACCTCGATGGTATTACTCAGTACATTAATGGTCATATCTCCATAATCGCCATTGTAACCATCAACCTGAAGCCAATATGTTACGCCGGGTTCAACACTCAGGTTTTCAATACTGGCAGTAGTTTCCGAGAAATAATCTTCGTTACAAGCACCAAGTATGGTATAATAGCCCGACAAAATTTTGTAGTACGAATCGGCCTCGTATACAGCCGCCTTCGCATCAATGCCGTCAACTTCAATACTCACAAGCCCGTTTGACGGACCTGTAAAAGTAAACCATATCGAATTTTCAAGCTCTAAATTCCCTGGAACAGGCTCATCGTCTTCAACCGTTCCACATTCATTCGAAAAATAAGCATTTTGCCCAAGCTGCAAAGCTGTTGCAAATTCAATATCATCGTTTTCAGGCATAACAACATGAATAAGAACGCTATCGGAATCCGAACAATTTCCGTGGCTTCCGGTAACTTTCACATAAGTATCGAACGAACCATATTGGCGCACCTCATCTTTCAAACTCAAACTAATGGAATCAGACGAAATATTAATATCGAAATTATCTGCCTCGCTCACTTCAAAAGAATAGGTATTGGCACCGGTGGCAATCATCAAATAGTCATCCAATTCACTTCCACAGAGGTATATTTCATCGTCGAAATCGTAAAATGAAACATCCAGATTAGCCACTGCTTCAATTAGGTTTTCATATACTATTGTATCTTTCCCAGATTCATTTCCGGCAATTAAAGTAGCCGAATACAAGCCTTCTTCTAGAAAAGCAATTTCAGGATTTTGAGAGCTACTGTCGGTTCCATTCATGAATTCAACCGATTCGGGGGAAAACGACCACGACCATTCGGTAGGACTGTGCGTAGTCAAATCGGAAAAGTACACAGTTGTATTTAGGCATGTGAGAGTAACATCTGTTTCAAAATCGGCAACCGGCAAGCCCGAATAGTCTAATCCATCAAGTCTTTCGGTTCCGGTATTGTCAGGATCCAGCCAATTCTTCAATTGTTCTGCTTCATCAGAACTATGATCCCAGGAAACGGAAAATTTTCCGAAATATGAATTCACATCATCGCCTCCGTGTAGCTGTCCGATAATTCTTTTATTTTCATCGAAAAGAGGTCCTCCAGAAGAACCACTCTCGTCAGTCCCCAGTTCATATTCAACCTCCCAGTGCGTATTTGAGCTGGTAATATTATTATCGTCCCAAAGTATACGTTGGGCATACGAAACCGGGGCGTCGTAATCAAAAGCAATGCATTTATAACTCCCCTCCGGATGGTGAATACTTGTGCCGGTCTGAGGCTCGTCATCGCTGGCATTCCACCCTGCATAATAGGGTTCATATTCATTAGGAGGATATTCTGAAAGTTTTAAAAGCGAAAAATCAGAACTACTGTTATTGGCAACCAATTCGGCTCCCGAGAGCGTTTGATTTAAATTCGCATCATCGCCATCACACGTTGAGTTCTCGTAATTAAAATAAGTAATAAGCGTGTTTGCTGCCGAATTGGTACTTATACAATGATTTGCAGTAAGGAAATAGGGAGTTTCATCTTCTCTAACGTTATTCACCAACGATCCGGTACAATAGTACGAATACCTTTCTTCGGAAAACAACATTAAACAAACCGAACGTTTCTCCGATTGCCAGTCAGCGCCCTCCGTACAATTTATCTGAACCCAATCGCTGGCAACTTCGGCCAGCTCGGTATATGATTTGGAAACCGAACCAACAACCAACTCGCCCGGAAAATCAACGCCAGAGGGCTCATTGTATTCTATAATAATATCATGAGATGCTATTTCAGCAATGGCCAGGTTACCACTTGATTTATTATTCGCGCTTGTAAAACCACCTCTTAATTGCTCGCCATCGGAGCTATATATATAAACAGAAGCTCCATCAGGCAATGAATAACTTTTAAAAAACACACCGAGAGAGACAGCATCTGAACAGCTAAGTTCATATCGCCAGATAGTTATGTCGCCAGCCTCGGTTTTTACCCCTACCTCTCTGATATCGATTTCTATTTCCTGAACCACACCATAACGGTTAGGTATACCCAACCTTGAATCTTCTTCCTTAAGCTGCTGAACATGAACCGAATCCAAAATACTTTCCGGAATTACAACCGAACTTTTTGTGCTTGTACTAAAACTCGCAGGAATGGTATTTTCACAAATTTGTCCGAACACAGCTTCGAAACTCACCACTAAAAACAGCAAGAATAAATATTTTTTAACCCCCAACATAACTTATTTTGATAATTACCTCTATTTTTAACCAACTTATGAGTAGTTATACAGCCTTACCTTAAAATAACCCACCAAAAAATTGCGAAAAGTAAGTTAAAATTCTTAAAAATTTTAAAAAAGCAAGCGATAATCACCAGGTTAAAAAGAGGTGTTATGAAGTGAGCTCTATACTTAATCCAATTACAGGCAGTTTCAGTAAACTCACATTCAGAATGTATGTGATTCATAAATACTCTATAAATAATTCGCTATTTTTGTCAGCTCAAAACAAAAGAATATGCTCGAAATTTGTGCCATTGCCTCTGGAAGTAACGGAAACTGCTATTATATTGGAAATGACAAAGATGCCATTTTAATAGATGCAGGCCTGTCGGGCAAGCAAATTATTAACCGCATGACTGAATTGGGATTGAACCCACAAAAAGTAAAGGCGGTTTTTATTACTCACGAACATGGCGACCATATGCGTGGGGCACGTGGTGTGAATAAAAAGCTACAGGTGCCGATATACTTAACCGCAAAAACATACAACGGTGCTTACAAAAATATGCGCCCCGATTCTCCCAAGTTCTTCACCCCCGACGAAAAAGTCGAAATTGACGATTTCACCATCTATCCGGTTTTAAAGAACCACGATGCTGCCGAACCTTGTTCTTTTCGTATTGAATACAAAAACAAAAACGTAGGTGTTTTTACCGACATTGGCGAAGCATGCGACAATGTAAAATTGCATGTTAGCGAATGCGATGGTTTGTTTCTGGAATCGAATTACGACGAAAAAATGCTCTGGGAAGGAAGCTATCCGCACTTTCTAAAAGAGCGGGTTGCTTCGAAAAATGGTCATCTTTCGAACGATCAGGCGTTTGAGCTGCTCGACAAACACACCAATGGAAATTTACAATGTGTTTTTCTGAGCCACATTTCGAAAGACAATAACACGCCCGAAAAAGCGGCAGAAACAATGAAGCCTTTAACCGAAAGATTTGAAGTAAAGGTTGCTACGCGGTACGAAGCAAGTGAAATTTACCAACTGTAACGAGTATAAAAGAAAAGATTCCATCTGTATTCATATCGAATAGCAGATGGAACCTTTATATACGTTATTAATATTGCTGCCTAACCTTATAGAAACCTGCTCCATTGAAATAAATGAAGCCCTCTGGCAGAAGCAACATTAAACAATTAGTGATTTAGCAAGTTGTCGCTCAACGACTGAAGTGTTTCCTTTTTATTCACGGTTGGCACCAAAACCGAAATATTATACTTACTTCCACCGTACGAAATCATCCGGATTGGAATTCCATCCAAGGCATGAAATACCTTCGAGGCAAAGCCTTTTTCTTCCTGAATAATATCGCCAACAATACAAACAATCGACATTTCCTCATCAATTTCCACAGTCCCAAATTTATCGAGTTCTGCTTTAATTTTCGATAAATTTTGAACTTTGTCGATAGTTATTGAAACGGCAACCTCTGAAGTAGAAATCATATCGATTGGAGTACGGTATTTCTCAAAGACTTCAAAAATATTTTTCAGAAAACCATAAGCCATTAACATTCTTCCTGAACGAATTTTTACGGCTGTAATTCCATCTTTTGCAGCAACTGCTTTAATTCCTGCTCCATCCGATTGGGCCGTAATCAAAGTCCCGCCATCGCTGGGGTTCATAGTATTTTTCAGACGAACCGGAATATTTCCAATTCGTGCCGGCAATACAGTTTGAGGATGAAGGATTTTCGCTCCAAAATAGGCAAGCTCTGCAGCTTCGTTAAACGAAAGTTGCTCAATTTTTTTTGTATTTTCTACATAGCGGGGGTCGTTGTTATGAAAGCCGTCAATATCGGTCCAAATCTGAATTTCATCGGCATCAACAGCAGCACCGATTAGTGAAGCCGTATAATCGCTTCCTCCCCGTTGTAAATTGTTAATTTCGCCATCCGCATCTTTACAAATAAATCCCTGCGTGATGTAATAGTCGGCAGCTCCAACTTGCTCAATTACCACTTTAATATTTTCGCGAATAAAATGCATATCGGCAGCTTTATCCACATCAATTTTCATAAAATCAAGAGCCGGTAAAAGTTTGGTATTGTATCCGTTTTCGAGCATTAAAAGGTTTACCAGGTTGGTCGAAATAATTTCGCCCTGAGCCACAATTGTGTTTTCACCAACTTCGCCAAACTCGCCCGATGTAAATGCCTTAATGGTATTAAAACATCCGCTGATTATTTCTAAACTCTTTTCCTTATTTTCTTCGGAGGCAAAGAGTTCGTCAACTACTTGTTTGTATTTCGATTCAAGATTACCAATGGCAATATTGGCATCGTCTTTATTCTTTTTATATAAAAAGTTAGAAATTTCAACCAATGAATTGGTCGTGCCAGACATAGCAGACAGGACGATAATTTTTTGCTCACCATCGGTTACCAAATCCATAACAGCCCTCATATTTTCAGGCGAGCCCACCGATGTTCCTCCGAATTTTAAAACTTTCATTTGTATTCTATTTATTTGCAGGCGCAAAGATGAAAAATTTTTACGTGAAAATAAAAACCGAACCACTGCGTAGTATAAATATTCATTAATCGTGCATATTTATTAACACTTGTGATATGACAACTATCATAATCCTTTGTAACAAAACCTATTAATTAAGACCTAATTTTATACATCGGATCTTAAACAAATTAAAAGAGCATGGCAAAATTTACGATTTAAATGATACGAATTAAAAGCAAGTGACCTATTGTTCCACTGAAAATAACCAATATTACGACAATGAAACGAGCATGAGAAACATTCGCACACAGACGCTTTATTAAATCATGCGAGTTCCATCTTTTACCTTAGAAAACAAACAATTATAAACATGAAAAAACTAATTCTTCTTTTAACAATTATCTGTTTCACCCAAACAAACACTTTTGCACAACAGGAACCGGCTTATTTTAAGGTCGGAGCTATTTCCGGAAGTTTGAACGATGCCATCCAACTGAGCAAAGATGCATTGTCCTCGAGTGGTTTTAAAATAATTGGCGAGTACAATCCTGCCGATTCCGAAAACCTGGCAGTAGTTTGCTACACCTCCCCTGCATTGGAAAAGATTACATTAAACTTTGAAGACAGAGGCGCACTGGCAGCAACATTAAAAGTGGGTTTTAAAAAAGAGGGGGATATTGTTAATGTTAGCATGTTAAACCCCATGTATCTTTTCTACGCTTACTTAATAGAGGGGATTGACAAGCAAGAACAGGCCCTTGCCGAAATTTCGAATGATGCGAAAAATGCGATGCAAAAAGTTGGTACTGATTTTTCGCCATTTGGAGGAACTCTGGAAAAGAAAAAACTTCAGAAATACCACTACAAAGTAATGATGCCCTATTTTAAAGATGCTGAAAAACTGCAAGAATTTACATCTTTTGAAGAGGGACTGGAAATCATTCAGGATAATTTAACTGCCGGAATGGGAGAAACAGAAAAAGTGTATGAGCTTATTTACCCCAACAAAAAGGTTGCTGTTTTTGGTGTAGCATTAAAAAACGCAGAAAAAGGGGAAGCAAAATTTTTACCAATAATTGGAGACGACCATGTAGCAGCTATGCCTTACGAAATAATTTTACAGGACAAAACGGCAAGTATGCTGCCCGGAAGATATCGCATTGCACTTCATTGGCCCGAATTAACAATGGGAACTTTTATGAAGATTATGAGTACGCCTGGCGATATAAATTCTTCCTTAAAAGAACTCACAAAATAAAATAGAAAAAAAAGACGAAGACTGCAGGAAATGGCAGTCTTTAGTTTTTCAGTTTCTCCAAAAAGAATTCCACCAAATCCTTACCCGATTCATCGACAATACCAATGGCAGGCGCATAAACGATTGCTTCTACCCCAACCTCCTCGGCTTTCTCTTTTAACGCTTTGGCATGAACCGGATGATGCTGCAACTCGTCTTCGTTGGCAGGAATGCCTCCTTCCCGGCGATTATACACAAAAAACGGAGCGGCATTCTTTTTCATTTTTCCCAGAAAATCAAGCTCTTTACGAATCTCCTTTTGTTCGAAAAGGTCAATATCCTCAGCCCATTTAATTCCAAAAGCTTGTGCAATTATCTGCAACTCTTCGGGAGTTTCATTCAACGGCAGATTTAAAATATCGGCCCACCTTAAAATATCGTAAGTTGACTGAGTTGCAAAAGCTCCGGCGCAAGATATTTTTGTCGATTCGCGCAAAACAGGATCTTCATTTAAAAAATCTGCCATTTCTCCTGAAAAATTAATCCATAACGAAGTTCCTGCCCCAGCGGAACCACCAGAACAAGCTATCCTGTTTTTATCTACATTGTACTTTTGGGCATAATACCGAATGTATTGCAGGCAACGTTTCGAATCCATCATACTTCCTAAAATTCCGTATGGAGGATGATTCATAAACCGATAATTAATGGCTGCAATTGAAACACCAGCTTCGAGAAACCGAACCCAGTCTTCCGACTCGTAATACCTTGATTTGTCGCCACCAACAAAACCACCGCCATGGATATAAATCACAAGAGGAGTTGGTCTGTCAGACTCAGCTAACCAGATATCGAACACATTCCGCTCGTGCTCACCGTACTTCTCATTTACATAAGTCGCGGGAATCCCGTTCAGGGTTACGGCTTCTACCTTCTGCTCAATTAAACTCACCACATTGTTTTAAAGTGAAGCACAAAGGTATAATTTATAAGAAATTAGAAAAATTCTGAACAAATACTCATTCTTCATTTTTAGAAATTACCAAAAATGGCATGCTTGTCCGAATTAAAATAGATGGTTGAATAAATACTAAAATTCTCTTTATTGGTATGTAATTTTCGTTCGATATAAAGAACTGGCTGACCAGGTTTTAAATGCAGTAACTGCCGTAATTTAACGGTTGCTTTTACAGCCTTTAATTGCTGCTCCCCGCCCAAAATCTCTATCTGATAATGCTTTCGAAGAATTTCAAACAACGATTTATTTTCGAACGAACGCTTGGCTATCCTGGGCAAGAATATATTTGGCAAATGGTTAATGTCGTAAAAAACAGGTTCATCGTCGACATAACGCAAACGCTCCATATATATACAACCCGATTCCTGCTCGAGCTCCGAAAGCTCAAAAGGGAAATTATCAGGCCAGGTTTTTACTATTGGTTTTTGCAGAATATCAGTCTTTAAATAGCGTACACCTACAGCCGACGCTGTTCCTGAAATAGATAAAATCCCAATGTTCTGTGATGGTTTTTTAACAATACTTCCCTTCCCTTGCTTTTTCAAAATCAAGCCATCTTTCACAAGAGTCTCCAAAGCATGGCGCACTGTTGGACGAGTCATTTCGTATACGGCACAAAGCTCATTCTCCGACGGAAGTAAATCACCTTCAGCATAAACCCCCTTTACAATGTGCTTACGAAGAATCTCATATAATTTTCGGTATTGCGGTATGTTATCCATTATTGCCCCAAAGTTAATTAATTTTTAAAATCTACAAAAACAACTTGTAAATACAAGTTAGAAAATATACTTTTACAAGCGAAAGTTAATTGAAAATCACAAACTATTAACAATCAATAATTTAGCGATTTTTAAATATTTTTAATTGTATTTACAAGTTATACAAATTAATAAAACTAATAATAAATGGCAACACCTGTAATCATGCCTAGACAAGGACAATCGGTTGAATCGTGCATTCTTGGACAATGGTACAAAGAGGTAGGCGAAGAGGTAAGCGAAGGCGATATCCTATTCTCCTACGAAACAGACAAAGCATCCTTTGAAGAGGAAGCAAAAGAGAGCGGCATTCTTCTTGCTACATTTTTTGAAGAAGGCGACGAAATTCCGGTTCTGGAAAACGTTGCAGTTATCGGAAAAGCAGGCGAATCATTCGAAGCGTTTAAAGCTGGCGGTGCAAGCACCGAAGAAGCACCTGCGGAAGAAGCAATTGAGGAGGCTCCAAAAGTAGTTGAATTTGAAGTTGACGAAGCCGCTTCGGATACACGCATTCGCATTTCGCCTTTGGCAAAAAAAATGGCGCAAACCCTGGGAGTTAATATCAAAAGCGTAAAAGGCTCTGGCCCTCACGGAAGAATTATTGCACAAGATGTTGAGCAAGCATTAAAAACAGTAGCAGCACCAGCACCAGTTGCAGCAGCAGCTCCGGCACCAAAGGCAGCTCCAGTTGCAAAAGCAGCTCCGGCTCCGGCACCAATTTTAGAAGCGGGCGACGATTTCGAAGTGAAAGCAATTCCAAATATCCGCAAATTAATTGCTACAGCAATGCACCAGTCGCTTCAGAACTCAGCTCAGTTGACACACCACTTAAGTGCCGATGCCCGTCAAATAATGAAGCTGCGTAAAAAGTTCAAAAAACAATTGGCTGATGGTGAAATTAAACAAAATGTAACCATTAACGACTTGGTTTGCTTTGCAGTAATTCGCGCTTTGGAGAAATTCCCGCAGGTAAATACCCATTACCATGGTGACAAAATGAAATGGTTTAACAAAGTACACCTTGGTTTAGCAGTTGATACCGAACGTGGTTTAATGGTTCCGGCGCTTAAAAATGCCGACGACCTTTCAATTACTGGCCTTTCAGGACAATTGAAACAACTGTCGACTGCAGCTCGCAACGGAAATGTAAATCCTGATTTATTAAATCCCGCAGCAGCTACATTTACGGTTTCAAACCTTGGAAATTATGGCGTTGAGATGTTTACTCCGGTAATTAATTTGCCACAAACTGCCATTTTGGGTGTTTGTACAATTGTTCCACGTCCGAAAGAAATTGAAGAGGGCGTTTACGGATTCGTTCCAATGATGGGACTTTCGTTGACTTACGATCATCAAGCATTAGATGGTGGCGAAGCAACACTTTTCCTTGCCGAAATCAGAAATCAAATTGAAAACCTTTCACTTTAAAATTTTAGAAAAATGCCAAAAGTACAATATATCAACCCGGATGAAGTTCGCAAACCGGGACAAATAGAATTCCAACCTATTCCTGTAAATCAATACAGCAAAACGGTTAAAGAAGAAAAAGAAAATTTCTCGAACGAAGATTTAGTGCGTATATATCACGATATGGTGGTGATTCGCGAATTCGAAACCATGTTAAACCTGATTAAAACACAGGGAGTTTACAATGGTGTTGAATACAACCACCCCGGCCCTGCTCACCTTTCAATTGGTCAGGAAGCTGCCGCTGTTGGTATGGCTTACACTTTAGGAGTTGAAGACTTTATCTTTGGTTCTCACCGTAGCCACGGCGAAATTCTTGCAAAAGGTTTGTCGGCAATCGATAAATTAAGCGACGAGCAGTTGATTGAAATCATGGACACTCACTTCGACGGAATAACTGCTGCTCCTGTAAAAGCCGGTCACAAAGGAACGACAAAAGAATTGGCCATTAAATTCCTTATTTATGGAACACTTGCCGAAGTATTTGCCCGCGCAACTGGTTTCAACAAAGGATTAGGTGGTTCAATGCACGCATTCTTTACTCCTTTTGGCGTTTATCCAAACAACGCAATTGTAGGTGGTTCAGGCGATATTTCTGTTGGTGCTGCACTATACAAAAAAGTAAACCGTAAAGATGGAATTGTTGTTGCCAATATTGGTGATGCATCGATGGCTTGCGGACCTGTATGGGAAGGCTTGACATTTGCCACCATGGATCAATTTACTGAACTATGGGATGACGATATGAAAGGTGGACTGCCACTTATCATTAATATTATGAATAACCAATACGGGATGGGCGGACAAACTTGTGGAGAAACCATGGGTTACGACATTGCTGCACGTATTGGCGCCGGATTAAATGCCGACCAAATGCACGCCGAGCGTGTTGATGGATACAATCCATTGGCAGTTATTGATGCCTACAAACGCAAAAAGAAAATTATTGAAGAGAAACGAGGACCCGTTTTACTCGACGTTCTTACATACCGTTACAGCGGTCACTCTCCTTCTGATGCCTCATCGTACCGTACAAAAGAGGAAGTAGAAGCATGGGAAGCTCAAGATTCAATCCTCTGGTTCGGAAAAGAATTGGTAAAAGCAGGAGTTGCTACCGAAGCCGAACTTGAAGCAATTAAAGCAGGAACTACTGATTTAATTACTTCTTCGATGAAATTGGCCATCGACGACGAGGTTTCGCCACACATGGACATTAAATCGCAGCCAAATTTAATTGGCGAAATGATGTTCAGCAACAAGTCGGTTGACAAAATGGAAGATCGTCCGGTTGAGGTAAACCACCCAATGGAAGAAAATCCACGCGTAAAACAGCTCAAAAACAAAGAGCGTTTTATGTTCGACAAGAATGGAAAAGCATTCTCAAAAATTAAAACTTACGGTTTACGCGACGGCTTATTTGAAGCGATTGCTGACCGTTTTTACAAAGACCCAACTCTTATTGCTTACGGTGAAGAAAACCGTGACTGGGGTGGCGCATTTGCCGTTTATCGCGGATTAACAGAAGCACTTCCTTATCACCGCTTATTCAACTCACCAATTGCCGAAGCAGCCATTATTGGAACTGCCATTGGTTATGCCATGTGCGGTGGCCGTGTAATTCCTGAAATTATGTACTGCGATTTCTTAGGACGTTGTGGTGATGAAGTTTTCAACCAGCTTCCAAAATGGCAGGCAATGAGTGGGAACGTACTCCAAATGCCTGTAGTTATCCGCGTATCGGTAGGTTCGAAATACGGCGCACAACACTCGCAAGACTGGACAGCCCTGGCTGCTCACATTCCAGGATTAAAAGTAGTATTCCCGGTTTCTCCATACGATGCAAAAGGTTTGATGAATACTGCATTACAGGGAACCGACCCGGTAATCTTCTTCGAAAGCCAGCGTTTGTATGACATTGGCGAGCAATTCCACGAAGGTGGAGTACCAGAAGAATATTACGAAATTCCGTTTGGCGAACCTGATGTGAAAAAAGAAGGTAAAGACGTTACCATTTTAACCATTGGAGCAACACTTTACCGCGCATTAGAAGCAGCCAAAACACTGGAAGAAAAATACAATTTATCAGCAGAGGTGATTGATTCAAGATGTATGGTTCCATTTAATTACGAACCTGTAATCGAATCGATTAAGAAAACCGGCCGTATCATTATTTCGGGCGATGCATCAGCACGTGGTTCATTCTTGCGCGACATGGCTTCTAACATTACCGAATTAGCATTCGATTATTTAGATGCACCACCAGTAGTGGTTGGTTCGCGTAACTGGATTACTCCGGCTTACGAATTGGAAGATGCTTTCTTCCCACAAGCGGATTGGTTTATTGATGCCATCCACACGAAAATGCTTCCATTGGAAGGACATACTTGCAAAAGTGATTTTACCGAAGCGGAACAATTGGACAGGAACGCGAGAGGTATTTAATTAATACGGTGGACGAACACTTCAGGACTGTTCGACTACATTAAAAGAAAAGAATCCGGCTTCGAAAGAGGCTGGATTTTTTTTGTTACGTGAAGTTGTTTTAAATCTGCAAATGCAAATTTGCCTCCAGAGGTAGTCCAAAGGCCAGCGAAATCCACCCGACTTGACCCGGAAAATCCGTTACTCATCCAGCCTCATCCCTAACCTTATGCTCAAGACGAAAGGAGAGTCCAGGAATTCAGGAGACGCAAAAAACCTTCATTAAAGATTCGATTTTTCAGCCATAAAACAGATGAATTGGGAGAAAAGTTAGAACCAATTGATTTTAACAACGACAACACTGCGGCTACCATTGCAAACAAAAAATAAAACGATGTTAAAACAATGCCGGAAAGGCAAGTAGTAAATTTCTTACAAAAGAATCCCTACCCACTAAAAATTCATCAGCAATTAAATTTACAATCCAATTTGCAAACCCAATACCACAGATGTAGAAAACGGAGCTACCCCAAAACTTACTCCACGGTAGTTATTCACGCCACTAAAAACAGGCGAGCCACCATCGTAAGCATTCATCAGAAACAAATCGTATATGGCCAAATACAGCCTATTTTTCTTTTGATTTTCACTAGTAAAATTATATCCCAGCTCAAGTTTTTGCAAACGCAGATACGAGGCATCTTCAATCATCCCCGAATGCAAACTACTGTTATTATTGGGATCGTTAAACTGAACGCGAGCCAAATTCCCATCCGTGTTCGATTCAGACCAACGGTTTTCCATTGCCACCGAACGATTAAAATATCCACCCGTAGCCTCAGTAATCGACTTTTCAACATTATAAATTTCGCCACCTGTTTCGCCATCAAATACAAAGGTTAAATCGTAGTTGCCGAAAACCACTCCACCGCTAAACGAGTAATGCAAATCGGGAATGGGCGAACCAAGTGTTGTTTTATCATTTTCGTCAATCACTCCATTCCCATCCAAATCGGCAAAATTATAATCTCCGGCAGCCTCAGCACTACCGGCCGAAGACTCCGATTGTTTAACCCCTTCGTTTAAATAACCCCAAAACGAACCAGGAGCAGAACCTTGTTTGAATGCAGTTAATGGCTCGGAGCTTGTTGTATTTCCAAAATAATAGCCTGTTGTACCAGCACCATCGTCACCCAACGAAATTACCGTACTGTAATTTACTTGCATATTCAGGTTAGCAAATACCGCTAATTTTTTAAAATTCTTCTTATAATCAAACTCCATCTCATAACCCGAATTATTCACTCGGCCCGTGTAGTTCCATTTTGGAATATTCACCCCATCAACACTTTCGTTGCTTTGATACGCCACATTGTCCCGCATCCGGTCGAAATAAGTCAATTTAAAACTCAAATCATTATCAAACAAAAAGGCCTGAAATCCCATATTCCATTCTTCTACCACTTCCCATTCTACATTGGGCGCAACGATGCTTAGCCCCGTTTCTCCGGCCGCTACACTCGAACCGTTCAAACTAAAATCGGAATAATACACGGGCAAGAAAGGATCAGCTCCCGGCATACCAAATCCCAGAAAAAGTTTCAGGGCCGAAAACCTGGCCGCATCGTCAGGATTATATTTTTTCATCCACACTCCGGTAGAAACTGCGGGAAACAAGCGATAGTTGTAATCGCAGTCTTTATTCAACACTGCTTCGCGTCTGAAACTTGCTGAGAAGTCGAAACGCTCGTTGTATGCATACATCATCCGCAGATAAACGGCATTTATTTCGCGCCAGTTTTCCCCTTCAGCTTCCAGCAACGAGGACTGACTGTAGGTGCCATCCTCCGAAAAAGTAGTCGTCAATTCATTATTGCCAAACAACATCAGTTTATCGAATCCAAACAAAAAGCTAAAATTACTTGTCCCGTAATTTTTATGCCATTTTAGATAATTGCTCAGCCCTGCATTTGCCACGGCAAGCTCTTGCGACTTTTCGAACGCTATTCCCGAAAACCAATATGGACTTATGGCATTTAGCCCTGATGTTTCCTGGTTGTACTTCGAGTAATTCACACTTAATTCGGAATGAAACGAAAGATTTTTTGCCAGGATAAAACTCAAATTCAAACCTCCATATAAAAAGGAAGCATTATTCTCCCCCTCCTGGCTATCAATAAGCTCTTGAGGATCGGTCATACCGTATGCTTGCCATAATTCAGTGATATTCTGCACCTCATCGTTAGCAACAGGAGCATAAGCCCGCGAATAAACCAATGGATTTGAAGCAAACTGCGTATCGTTATTTATCGGAGAATTCTGAACGGCTTTCGAATAATTCAGGTTCAATCCCAGTTTAAACCAATCGACAGTAGAGGTAAAATAGTTAAAGTGAATTCCCCCGTTAGTTAAATTCGATTTTTTTAAATTCCCGCTGGTATAATTTAGGTTTCCAGTTAAATCGAAATTTGATTTTTCGTTACCACCTCGCATGGCAATAAAGTGGTTTATATTTACTCCGGCCCGCACTATTTCGTCTTGCCAATCTTTGGTTGATGGATCTTCAGGGAATTGAATCTCGCTTAGCGAAGCTGCACCTAACGACTCATTTATTAAATCGAAATAATCATCATCGCCCATCATATCTTCACCATTTAAAGGGAAACTTATCCCCATTTGCGTATGATGTTCAATTGTAAAGTCTTGTTTTTCGCCTTTTATTGTTTCAATAAGTAAAACACCATTGGCTCCCTGCGAACCAAACATGGCAGTGGAAGCTCCGTCTCTAAGAAACTCAATATGTTTTATATTTTTAAGGTCGATGGCCGACAAATCAGACAAGCCCGTTAAACTACCAGATGAATTTATTCCGCTGTTTAATCGAATTCCATCAACAATAATTAGCGGTTCGTCAGCCACTAAGGATTCATAGCCCCGCGACAATATGCTTATGGCAGATCCCGGCTGTCCATCTGCTTTTTTTGCTGTCAAACCAGGCAATTGCTGCAAAACATCATCGATACCTTTACCCGAACGGTAATATTTCTTCAACGAAAGATGCGACACGGAGTTTGAACAATTCTTTTCGTCCCAGTTTTCTTTCCCTCCCAGTTTGAGATATTCCGTCGTTTCAAAATCCATTATTTTAATCGATTCCAAACATATGCTAACGTTACTCTCCCCATTCAGAAAGAATTTTTTATCATAATACCCCTTTTTACGAACCAGCAGCATTGAATCAGCATCGGAAATATTGCATTGAAATTCTCCCTCGCTATTCGAGATCCATGCAAAATCTTTTTTAGGATTTAAAATAAAAGCACTTTTAATAGGCGAACCATTTCCATCTACAATCTTCCCCCTCAGAATGTTATCTTGCGAAAATGCCAAGGTTGAGATAAACAAAAGAATAAAGGTTAAAAAAACGACATAGGAATTAAATCCGCGAATAGCATTTGAGCGTGTACAATTCATATTTTTACAAGTATTGGAGTTCTGATTTTCAATGGACGAATTTAACAGAATCAAACGCAAATAAAACCATACTTGCTAAAACATAAATAAATCTTAATATTAACCGGAGTTCGATTTAAAATATTCCTCTTAAAAATTTCTTGAAACAATGTTCGGCCTATGCCTCTTATCCTTATAGCCTTTCAAAATTTTGTTTCAATTTCGTCTAAAAATCAGTTAAAGCTGAATAGATATTTTTGTCGAGCCCGGGTTAATACAATTTAAGAGGCTGTCCAATCTGTAAAGTAGAATTTTCAGTTATGCTGTTTAACCGGCAAATATCGTTGATTGAGGTTTTAAACTTGCGTGAAATAACCCACAGAGAATCACCCGAGCGAACCTTGTAATATTCCGGAACCGCCACATTGCTGGCGTACCCCTGGGGTTTTAGCTTTTTATGCAAAGCCATTAAACTTTCCATATCGCAAGCTTCTTCTCTTATATTCTGATTATTATAATCGAAAACCAGTTCGGAATCAAAAGGCTGTCCATTTTCACGCATTTCGAAATGCAAATGAGGCCCACGAGCCCTCCCTGTGCTTCCTGCCAATCCAATCGGTTCACCTTTGGCTACCCACTGCCCCGTTTCTACCAATAACTTTGTTTGATGTGCATAATAGGTCTGAATATTATTTTGGTGCTGAATGACAACAAGATTTCCGAAACCGGTTCCCCAACCGGCGCGAATTACGGTTCCGCTCTGCGATGCAACAATTGTATCGCCTTTAGCCATTTTTATATCGGTTCCATAATGCATCCTTCCCGAACGTGGACCAAAACCGCTGATGATATATCCATTATTTCCGGGAATTAAAAATTGTGCAAGATAACCTCTGTTTACTTCTTTTAAACTATCCTGAATGGAATTGTACTCTGCCAATTCCATGGGAGATTCAAGCCCAGGCACAAAAACCAACTCATCAGTATTCACATATTGAGCCGAGACAGAGAAACCTGTCAATACAATGAAAATCGAAACTATCTCTTTAAGTCGAAGCATGCTGCAAAAAAACGGAAAATATTTTCGCTGACAAAGCTCAATTTGCTTAATGAAAAGTTAATGGCAAAACAGGATACCAAAGGACGCATTGAAGATTTGGCTTTTATTATTTTGCAGTAAATTCAGAAACCAGATTATAATGGCAAATAATAAAAGCATTTTCACCACATTCCCACAACCTGAAGAATTGATTCAATGGTTTAGTACAAAGAGCGAAAACGAAGTTCCCGACATTAACGGGCACATTCATACACCGCATTCGTTTAGTGCATTTTCCGAAATATCTCAGGCCTTTAGTATGGCAAAAGAAGAAGGAATCAGTATTCTTGGAATTAACGACTTTTACACCACCGACGGATATGACGAGTTTGCAGAACTGGCAGTTGCAAATAAAATTTTCCCTTTATTCAACATTGAATTTATGGGCTTACAAAACGATTTACAGGAAGCCGGTATTCGTGTAAACGACCCCAGCAATCCTGGGCGTACTTATTTTAGTGGGAAAGGACTTTGCCAGCCTGCAAAAATGAGTGAGGCATCGGCTGCAAAAATTAAAAATTTGAAAGCTGAAAGCAACCGCCAGACTTTTGAAATGGTGGCTAAACTAAATGCCTTTTTTGTTGAAAAAGGAATCGACATTCAGTTTGATGCTGAAGAAGTTCAAAAAAGATTGGCCATAAACTTATTTCGCGAACGACACATTGCTCAAGCCATTCGCATTGCTGTTTTCGAGAAAAAAGAAACGCAAATCGGGCGTGCTCAACTTTTAACTTCTATTTTTTCCGGCAAAGGCATTAAGTCAACACTCGACGATATTGCCGGTCTTGAAAACGAAATTAGGGGCAACCTGTTAAAAGCAGGAGGCGCTGCTTTTGTTCCCGAAGATCCAAAGGCATTTCTTTCGCTGGAAGAAGTGATGGAATTAATTATTGATGCGGGAGGAATTCCCTGCTACCCTTGTTTATTGGATTTTGGCAATGAAAACTATACTGACTTTGAAGGCGACAAGGAGAAATTACTGGAAACGCTAAAAAGCAAAAACGTTTATAGTATAGAGCTAATTCCGGGCAGAAATAAATTCCACATTTTAAAAGACTTTGTGAAATTTTTCCATGAAAATGATTTTGTCGTCACTTTTGGAACAGAACACAACACTCCAAAACTCGATCCAATAAAAGTTACAGCAGGAGGCGGTATTGATTTGGATGACGAACTAAAACAAATTAACTACGAAGGCGCTGCAGTTGTTGCAGCTCATCAGTATTTGGTTGCAAACGGAAAGGAAGGTTACCTGAAAAACGGCATTGCCAAAACGAAAGAAAAAGCATATTTTATTGAATTGGGTAAAGCTGTGATTGCTAAATTTTTAGAAGCTTAACTTAACCGTGCTTTAGCGCGGTGAAAACGAAACACCTGCGACATAAAGGACTTGTTAAAAATATTGGAATTTAAAGTATACACTATTTCAACAAGTCCTTAAATCAGAATAAATATTAATCACCGCCCCAAAGGACGGCGTAAAAGATAAAGCAAAATGAATCAAGGACTTAAAGACTTAATAGAGGTATCGAGAAGCTATGGCAGCAATAAAGAATACGTAATTGCCGGCGGTGGCAACACCTCGTTTAAAACAGAAGATCAACTTTGGGTAAAAGCAAGTGGGTTTGCCCTATCAACCATATCCGAAGAAGGTTTTGCAATAATGGATCGCAAAAAACTAGCTTCTATTTCTGAAAAAGAATTCAGCACTGATCCATTTATTCGCGAAAGCCAGATAAAATTGGAACTTGCCGATGCAACCATAACAAAAGACAAACGCCCTTCAGTTGAAACATCGTTTCACAATGCAATCAACTACAAATTTGTTGTTCACCTGCACCCTACTGCTGTAAACGGAATTATGTGCAGCAACAAAGCCGAAGAATTAGTTCAACCCATTTTTGGCAACGAAGCAGTTTATATTCCATACATCGACCCAGGTTATGTTTTGTTTAAAGCTGTTGAAGCGAAAATCTTAGAATTCAGAGCTGCAAAAGGTTATGATCCTAAAGTAATTCTGCTTCAAAATCATGGTATTTTTGTTAGTGCCGACAATACGCAGGAGATTAAATCTATTTACGATAAAATTATAGCTAACATCGAAAAAGAAGTTAGCACAACTGTTGACGGCTCTGCACTTCCGGTGGCCGAACATGTGGTAAATATTGTTCCTGCCATTCGTGCCATTGTATCAACCGAAGGACTAAAAACAATTAAAGTAAGCAACTCTGCATTGATTGAAAAATTTAATTGTTGTTCGGAAGCATTCGAAAAAGTAAGTCAACCTTTTACTCCCGATTTAATTGTTTATTGCAAATCGAAATACATTTATATCGACGAAGTATCTTCTCCGGAAGCAACTATTGAAGCATTCAAAACAAAATACGAAGCCTTTGTTAACGACAATGGCTTTGCTCCAAAAGTAGTATTTATTAAGGGCATTGGAATGTTGTCGATTGGCGACAATGCAGCGCAATCGAATATTATTAAAGAAGTTTTTGAAGATGCCATGAAGATTTCAAGCTTGTCTGAATCTTTTGGCGGCCAACACTTTATGACTCCAGAGCAAATCAGTTTTATCGACACCTGGGAAGTTGAAAACTACCGTCGCAAAGTTTCTGCCGGTGGAGCTAGCGGACGTGTGGAGAATAAAATATCGATTGTTACTGGTGCAGCGCAAGGATTTGGCGAAGGTATTGCCCGGGTAATGAAAGAAAACGGCTCTAATATTGTTGTTGCCGACCTTAACGAAACAGTTGGTGTAGCTACTGCCGAATCCTTCAACGAAATAAAAAATAGCAGCCGCGCCTTATTTGTTAAATCAAATGTTGCCGATCAGGATTCATTAAAAAACCTGATGCATAAAACGGTATGTGAGTTTGGAGGATTGGATGTTTTTGTAAGTAATGCAGGTATTTTACGTGCCGGAGGATTGGAAGAGATGACACCTGAAAATTTCGATTTAGTTACGAAAATAAATTACAATGCCTATTTCTATTGCACAAAGGCAGCCACTCCAATCATGAAACTTCAGAATAAATACAATGCTTCGCTGTATGCCGATGTTATTCAAATCAACTCAAAATCGGGTTTGGCAGGAAGTAAGAAAAACTTCGCTTATGCCGGTGGAAAGTTTGGAGGCATTGGTTTAACACAGTCGTTTGCATTGGAGTTAGCACCCGACAGAATTAAAGTTAACTCGGTTTGTCCGGGTAACTTCTACGAGGGTCCCCTTTGGAGCGATCCTGTAAATGGCTTATTTGTTCAGTACTTAAATGCAGGGAAAGTGCCGGGAGCGAAAACCATTGACGATGTAAAAGCGTTCTATTTGGCACAGGTTCCGCTTGGAAAAGGTTGTTCTCCTGTTGATGTTGCAAAAGCAGTTTTTTATGCAATCGATCAGGAAAACGAAACCGGGCAGGCAATTCCGGTAAGCGGAGGACAAATTATGTTGAATTAAAAAGTAATAAGCAGATAGAAATTAGTAGTGAGTAAAGAATTTCCAGCAAATATTTACTCACTGCTCAAATCGAAAAGAATATGAAAACAAAAGCAGTAAGATTATACGGTAAAGGCGATTTACGCCTGGAAGAGTTTGAACTTCCTAAAATTAAAGAAGATGAAATTTTGGCAAAAGTGGTTTCTGACAGTATTTGTATGTCGAGCTACAAAGCCGCAACACAGGGAACCGACCACAAACGTGTTCCAAACGACGTTGCCGAAAACCCAATTATTATTGGTCACGAATTTAGTGGAGAGATAGTAGAAGTTGGCGCCAAATGGGCAAACAAATTTAAGGCAGGTCAGAAATATTCAATCCAGCCAGCCATTTATTACGAAGACGGCCCCGTAGGTGTTTTAAGTGCTCCCGGTTATTCATACACCAATATTGGAGGTGATGCAACATACGTTATTATCCCAAAAGATGTATTGGATCAGGATTGTTTACTCGCCTACGACGGCCCGGGTTTTTATCCGGCATCGCTGGCAGAGCCTTTAAGCTGTGTAATTGGTGCCATGCATGCCAACTACCACACAACTCCAGGTTCTTACATTCATAAAATGGAAATTGTACAAGGTGGTAAAATGGCCATTTTAGCTGGCGTAGGCCCAATGGGATTGGCAGCAATTAATTATGTAATTAGCCGTACCGACCGCAAACCATCCTTAATGGTTGTTACCGATATTTCGCAAGAACGTTTAGATCGTGCAGCTGATATTTTTCCCGAATCATGGGCGAAAGAAAATGGCATTGAATTAATCTATTTAAATACCGGAAATGTAGAAAATCCGGTTGCTGCCTTGAAAGAAATTTCGGGAGGAACAGGTTACGACGATGTATTTGCTTTTGCACCTGTTGCTCCGGTAATTGAGCAAGGCGATGCCATTCTTGGACAAGACGGTTGTTTGAACTTTTTCGCAGGCCCAAGTAATACAGAATTCTCGGCAAAAATGAACTTTTACAACGTACACTATGCATCAACTCACATTGTTGGAACCTCGGGCGGTAACAACGACGACATGGTTGAAGCACTGGACTGCATGAGCAAAGGACTTGACCCTGCAGGTTTGGTTACCCACATTGGCGGTTTAAATGCAGTCATAAACACCACGCTCGATTTGCCGAAAATTCCGGGTGGAAAGAAACTGGTTTACACACATAAAAACCTACCGCTAACTGCCATTTCTGATTTTGAGGAACTGGGAAAAACGGATCCTTTTTATGCTGAACTAGCAAAAATTGTTGCAAAAACAAAAGGACTTTGGAACGTAGATGCAGAGGCATATTTATTGGAAAATGCACCAGAAATATAAACCTCATTTGCTAAGGAGGTGATAAGACATCTTCTAAATTAAATCAAGTTAACATTAGCCGGTAATCTTTTCTATAAAAGGATTACCGGCTTTTCATTTCTATCTTTGCAGCAACTAATCACAGCAGGACTAAAACTGAAAATATAAAATTAAAATTCAGTTTATTATGATTTATCTGGCAGACACAGCAGACATTGAAGCACTAAAAGAATTATACGCATTTTTTCCGCTTCAGGGAGTAACCACCAATCCAACCATCCTAAAGCAATCGGGTTTAAAACTTTCAAAAGCCATTGGCGAAGTAATTAAAATTGTTGGCAAAGGGATGATTCATGTTCAAGTGTTATCAAACACAGCCGAAGAAATGGTAAAAGAGGCAAAAAAATACAAAGAGTATTTTGACCTTGGAGATAACTACTATGCTAAAATTCCAGTTTCGATTGAAGGCTATAAAACGATGCAAATATTAAAAGATGCAGGAATTAATGTAACAGCAACAGCTATTTTTACCCAACAACAAGCCTTGGTGGCCTCACGTGCAGGAGCCGATTTTGTAGCACCTTACGTTAGCCGTCTCGACAATATTTCGTCGCATGGAATTGAAGTGGTAGCCGATATTGTTAGCAACACAGTTGATTTTGATTTACCCACAAAAGTTTTGGCAGCTAGCTTTAAAACAGTCGACCAAATCCACCGGGTAAGTATGGTTGGCTCGCATTCGGCAACTATTGGCCCCGATTTATTACACCAACTTATTACCCACCCAATGACCAGCATTAGTGTTGCTCAATTTGAAGAAGACGGGAAAGAGCTTTACGATATTATTTAGATTTCAGATACACTTTCCCAGAGATATATTTCCAAATTAACCATAAAATGGTACAACTCTGGGGAAGTGTACATTTCCCTCCCTTTTAACTACACCTCCAGATTTTCCATTAAATCTTACGAAAAATCGTTCTCTGCAGACTCGAATTAGGAAGTACCTGTACATCTTAAATCTATCAAAATATTGACTTTCAATGAGTTGCTTATTTCTTCTTCTTTTAAAGCAACAATATCTTTAACAGAAACTTCACCAACGAAAACTCCTATCATTAAGATTCTTTTTTGTCATAATCATAATTTACTATACCACATCTTTTTCATTGAGTTATTGCTTTTGCTTTAATATACAACACCCTTTCAAATTCAATAGTTGCACGAATGTCGACGAAGCTAATTTAATCGATTCTTCCAGCGTGCTGATGTTTTTTTGCGCCGTTTTATGAATAAGGATAAAAGCAAACCGATAGATACCAAAATAAGGGCTGCGGTAAAAGCAGTTGTTGCTCCTTCGGTAGTTGCTATATGTTCCTGAGCAATATTCGGGTTTTCAAATTTCTCAATATTATGGTTATACACAGCTCCCATTAAACCTATAAATAAAGAAGAACCAAAAGCAGCAGATATTTGCTGGGTTGTATTTAAAATGGCAACACCATGCGCTATTTCTTTTTTAGGAAGTTGATTTAATGAATTGGTTTGAGCCGGAGTAATAAGCAGAGCAATGCCCAACGACATTAAAATATGGAAGCCAATAAGCGTTGCTAATGCCGTTGATGATGAGATATGGGATAAAAAAAGCATGGTAACTACCAGTGCAATAAAACCCGCAATTACTAATGGCTTTGCCCCTATTTTATCAAACATATACCCCGACAAAGGAACCGAGAGAATCATAAGAATACTTCCGGGCAATAGGGCTAATCCAGCGGCAGAAACGTTTACATCTAAGGCGTTTTGCATGTAGGTTGGTAGAATAATATTTATGGCAAAGGGAATTAAAAAAGTTATAAAAAGCATAATTGTTCCCAGCACAAACATGGGGTAACGAAACACCCGTAGTTCTAACATGGGCTGTTTCAGGTTAAACTGCCGTTTCGAGAAAACAAATAAACCAACAATACCACATACTAAAGAAACTGATACCGCAATATTAGTAATGCCCAGTGTATTAATGGAGGTAAGTC
Source organism: Draconibacterium sp. (assembly GCA_041583785.1). Classification (GTDB taxonomy): domain Bacteria; phylum Bacteroidota; class Bacteroidia; order Bacteroidales; family Prolixibacteraceae; genus Draconibacterium. The sequence continues at coordinate 84,992 of JBFHFE010000009.1, forward strand.
CGAATATCAGCCCACCGAAACCTATGCTTGAGAGAATAATGGAAAGGATATCGATTTTGGGTTTTGTTAATTTGGCATAGCTTTTAAGAAATACAGCTCCTAAAACCGTGGCAATAACAGCAATGGGCAGCATACTATAAAATAGCCAGTGCCAGTGCAAATGTTGTAAAATAATTCCAGATAATACGGGGCCTGTTCCTGGTCCGGCCACCACAACCATCATACTAATCCCCATAGCAGCACCTCGTTTTTCTGGCGGAAAAATAACCATTACCGTATCCATCATAATGGGCAGTAACATTCCAGTGCCGGCCCCCTGAAGTATTCGTGAAAACAGTAAAAAAGGAAAACTTTGAGAAATACTACATAGCAGGGTTCCAAGCGTGAATAAGGCCATAGCAAACAAGTACAGCTTTTTAGTTGAAAATGTTTTTATGAGGAAAGCAGTAACCGGAACAAGAATGCCGATAACCAACAGATAAGCCGTGCCTAACCATTGAACGGTAACTAAGGAAACTCCCAAACTTGACATTAAATGAGGAAAAGCTACGCTTAAAATTGTTTCGTTTAGCAATGCAATAAACCCGCCAATTAGCAGAGGTAACATAATTCCGATTTGTTGCTTTCGGGTGAGTTCAGGAGTGTTGTTTTGTACCTTAAGTGGTCTTACTAAAACCTTTTCACCCGTTTTTACCGGTGTGGTTATTTCGAGTGTGTCAGTATTGTTATCTGTCATTTTACTAATGTTTAAATTGTGTACATAATAATGCCTTACAGTTAATTACAAATCACGACACCCAACTAATGCTTGGCATATTCTACCAATTGCTTCGGAGCTTAAATCTGCACCTCTGTTTTTATGCATTTGGACTGCCCTTGTGTATATAAATAAAGCAACACTTACTATGTTACCTGTATTAAAAACATTCTGATTTAAATTAAGTAAAGATATTTCGTGTTCTTCTTTTGCTATTTTCAGATGGCAAAGGAGGCATTAAAAAATGAAAATACATGTTTCTATTCTTCCTGATTATTTGTCAATTTTTCCTAATTTTAATTTTTTATAATTTTAAATCAAATAAATGCGTATTGATGCAGAATTAAGTTTTTTAGGAGCAGACATTGAGCTTGATTCGAATTTCGAAGTAGATGTTAATTTCACCAAAATACCAATACAGGATTCTCCTGAAAGAATAAAGAACAGTATTGTTTGTATTGTGTTGGAAGGAACTGCTCTTGTATTAATAGATGGCGTAAGGTATACCTTAAAGATGGGAGCAATTTTGTCTGTATTTCCGCATCAGGTAGTCGAGGAGCTAAGTAGAGATGCAAATTTTCGTTTAATGTATTTCACTTGTACAATGGAAATTCTTTCTCGTATTTTATTCCGCTTTCCACCCTCTTTTGTTCTTTTTTTAAAAGAATATCCATTTTATGCTTTACCTAACCAGGTGTATGAATACAATAAGACATTAATCAATTTACTGTTTGAGAAGTGTCAAGACAAAACGAACATTACTCGTAATAGTATAATATTGAATTATTTACAGATTTTCTTTATGGAAATTTATAATAAAATTCATCAAAAGATAGAAGTAAGTGCAGTAAAACAATTAAGACACCACGAAGTGTTTTGGAATTTCATTAATATGCTCCCTCAAGAATCCAAAAAAAGTAGGGAGGTGCAACATTATGCCGAGAAACTAAACATTAGCCCTAAATACTTATCTGTTATCACTCAGTCGGTTAGTAAGCAAGGGGCAAAAAAAATTATTGATAATTTTATTGTTATGGAAGTGAAATTATTGCTAAAATCGACCAGTCTTAGCATGAAAGAAGTTTCAAATACTTTCAACTTTCCAGACCAGGCTTTTTTCTGCAAATTTTTTAAAAATCAAACGGGATACACTCCAATAGAATATCGAAGTTTGTAGAACAAATACGAAGAATGACATTTTATTCCCGGCAGTACCAGTGCTTATTCGCTTATATGATTTTGTTCAGGGGCAGGAATAGAATCTTGTGCTTGTTGAGTGAAATTCGATAGTGCCGAATACATTGCAAGCTTCATTTTTGCATCCTTTCTTTCTGCCACTTCTGTCCTCTCTTTCTCAAATTTTTTCTGCGTTTCTAATTCAATTAAGTGGCTTTTTAAACGCTACACTCCAGACTTGGGGTGTCTTAATTTATAAGTCTGGCAAAAGCTCTAATTGGTGAGCCATCGGAATTTTTGATTTTCAGTGGAATACAATTCAATTCAAATGATTTTGAAAGAAGCTGATCCAAATTCGTCAAATTCTCCATGATCAAAGTTTCTTTTTGTAAAAGAATGTTGTGGTTGGGTAGGGTTTCGGAAGTCATTTTGTCGACAGATATAGTATCAAAGCCCAAAGCTTTTAAATTTAATCCGGCAAGCCATTCTACAGCTTCCTTAGTTAAAGTAGGAAATTCATCAAAATAGCTCTCAGTATTCCATTTGTATTGCCAACCTGTATAAAAGAGTACAAATTCTACATTTGTTATGTCCTCTGCTCTTTGTTTAAGCCACTCCATATTAATTTCATCGACCTCGGAACAATCTATTACTGTTGCAGGTCCAACAAATTTTTCAAGCTCAAATTCGTCGAGAGATTGTGTGTTTGGAATAAGATGTGAAGGAGCATCAATATGTGTTCCTGTATGTGTGCTCATTGTTATATTAATTTCAGCAAATCCATCTTTTTCAATGGTATTTCCTTTTGCAAAAATTGGCTCTGGGTCATTGGGGTAAACCGTGATTTTATTTTTTAATGTATGTGTTAAATCAACTATCATATTTCGTATTAAAATTGTTTGTTGTCTAAGGTATACGATGCAACTCACATGGTTTTAACAAATTGCCTGTGTGTGCGTATTTTCCAGGCTCGTTTCATATTCTCTTCTCAGTAATTCCACACAGCAACAGCCTGTTTTGTGAATTAATATTTTGTTCTGAAACAGGTATTTCAGGCTGCAACTGCAAAATAGCTATATTTTTTCATCTTGTTAAGCCAGTCGCTTATAATGTTGATTTCTGCGAATTGTAGCCTTGCTTTTAATGCCAAATTGAATTCGATGTTTCCGAATAAATTGCAAAGAAACTAAAGTCGCCAAACTATCGCTTATTACAAAAGAGACCCAAATACCGGTTAAGCCCCACATGTAGTTTAGACTATATATTATAGGAACAAATAGCATTACAGGACGCAGAAAAGCGAAAAATGTAGCAATCCTTTTTTCGTGTAGCGCCTGAAAATAACGGGTAGCCACTATTTGAACCATATAAAACGGGATAGATAAAGCAAAAAGGCGTAACCCTATTCGGGTAATTTGGATGACATTCTCATTTTCGTCGATAAAAATACCGATGATTAAATTGGGAAATAGTTGGAGTACAATCAATCCTATAATTCCGGTTAAACCAACTAAACCCATGGAATACAATAAGGCTTTATGACTGCGTTCGGGGCGTTTCGCGCCAAAATTAAAGCTTACAATGGGCTGCATACCATCGCCGGTTCCCAAAGCAGTCATCATAAAAACAACATTTACACTAAATATAATTCCCATAGCTGTAACGGCAAAAGTGCCTCCCGACTGAAGCAGCAAATTGTTGGCGAATATATTTTGGATGCTACCGGAAACATCCATAATAAAGGGAGCTAAACCCAGGGAAAAAATGGAAAGAATCATGTCTTTTTGCAATCTAATATTTTTCCATTCTATTTTAATAAGGCTTTTACCACCAAAGTAGTACCGAAGCAAAAGGGTGGCATTTACACTTTGTGCAATAACGGTTGCCAGAGCGGCTCCACGAATCCCCATGTGGAGATATTTCATAAATACAAGATCGAGTGAAACGTTTATAAGCGAAGAAATTAAAATTAAGACAGCTGGTAAACGAGGATTTCCTTCGGCACGGCAAGTAAACTCCAGTGCAATAAAAAAGGCAAATGGAAACCCTAAGATAATTATCTGCAGGTATTCGCCCGCTAATTCGAAAAGCTGCCCCTGAGCACCAAAGGCGTGTAGTAAGGGTTTATAAAACAGCAATCCGGCAGAAGTAAACAAAACAATAGTGATTAACAGACCAGCCATCATCGTTCCCAATGCTTTTTCAGCTTTGTCGGGACGCGATTCACCTAAATATTTAGAAATTAAAACTCCCGTTCCGCTGCCGAACAAAAGGACAAAACCAAATTGAAAAAGAGAGACCGGGAAGGCTAATGTTACTGCTGCCAGACCCTCAGCCCCCACAAATTGCCCCACAAAAATACGGTCAACAATATTATAAAGCGCATTTATTAAAAGACCTAAAACAGCCGGACCGGCATAAACCATTAATAGTTTTAATATTGGGCTGTCTTTTAGAGAATATTTTGGATTCATTTATTCTAATTTTTATTCAGCAAACCATCCGTTTGCCCCTCAAGGAATTTGCTCTTAACTTCAAACAAGAAAAAAATAACACCATCCCTAAAGGGATTTTCTGTCAACACTTAATGACCAATCCTACCAGAACATCGTGCCTAACGGCACTAAAAATAAATTCTGCCCCCAAATAGCCGCATCGCGGCGATGTTATGGTAGTACTTAAAACACGCTTAAAACGCAAATCCCGTTAAGGATGGTGTTGTAATTTCTTAAGAGCGAATCATCCGCTTGCTCCTGAATGAAGGAACGGATGATTGACTTTTAACTAATTTTATTATTCTTCACGTCCTCCACCTAAGGCCTGATACAAATTGATAACCGCTTGCACCTGAACGTACCAATCGTTAGTTTCAGACAGCTGTGCATCCAGCAAATCTTCCTGAGCTGTAAGCACTTCGAGATAAGTTGATGATGCCAATTGAAATAACTCACGCGTATAGAGCACCGAACGTTCGAGAGCCTCCAGTTGTTTGTTACGATCTTCTTGTTTCTGAATCGCCGTAGAATATTGAAATAGAGCATTGCTCACTTCGCTGCCGGCATTCAACAGGCTCTGTTTAAAATTAAGTAAAGCTTCCTCCTGTTCAGACTCCGCTATTTTTAAATTGGCCTTATTTACTCCATTGTTAAAAATTGGAGCCGTTAACGAACCGATGGCACTGGATAAAAGTTCCCCAGGATTGGCAATTATTCCACCATTACTATTGGTCCACCCAGTAGAAGCACTTATCGTAATATTGGGGTAAAAAGCCGATCGCGCTACGTTGGTATTATAGAAAGCTGTGGCTAAGGCCATTTCGTACTGTTTTATATCAGGGCGATTGGCTAGCATTTGTAATGGAACGCCAACCGATATTTGCTCAGGAAGCTTTATGGTTTGCCACTCGCCTCGTTTTATGGACTGAGGCGCTTGTCCTAAAGTGATGGAAAGCGCATTCTCCGTTTCTCGTATCGACTGCTGTAGGTCGGAATAGGAGGTTTTTAGCTCATAATAACTGGCTTCACTTTGCGTAATGGAAGCTTCATCGGTCATGCCTACTTCTTTTAAAGCTCGCATGCTTTCAATTCTGTCTTCCCAGCTTAAAATTGTTTTGGCAGTAATATCCTGTTGTTTGTCGAGCATCAATAAATAATAGTAACTATCTGCGATGCTGGCAATCAATTGAGTTTGTACGGCTTGTTTGTAGGCCTGGCTTTGTTCCAACGTTGCTTCAGCTCCTTTTTTTGAATTGCGCAAACCACCAAACAAGGGAATCTGCCAGCTTGAAGAAAGCCCTGAATCATATGATTTAGTAGTTGAGCCATCGTAGGCAGATAGTGTTCCCGTTGACGAAAAGGACAAATCGGGAGTGTAAGCTAAACGCGCCGATGAAAGTGATGCCTCGGCCTGTTCTATCCGAAGCAATGCCGTTTGTAAATCTACATTGGCTTCCAGTCCCTGTTCAATAAGCGCCTGTAATTGAGGGTCAGTGAATAGCTCTCTCCAGGGAAGGTTTCCTAAATTTACACTATCCTCAGGCATTACAGCATCAACCGAAGTTGTGTCGCGATAGAGATTTTCTGTTGAAACTTCTGGTGTTTCGAAGGTTTTATATACCGAACAACTGCTTAGCAGTACTATGCCGATAAAATATATGATTATCTTTTTCATCTTACTAAAATTGTTTGTTTTCTAAGGAATAAGATGGAACTCGCATGATTTTAATAAATCGCCTATGTGTGAATATTTCCCATGCTCGTTTCATTTTGTGTTTTTTTTATTGTGTGATACTTGCGTTCCCTGCAGCAGTTTGAGTAAAATCCTCATTCATGGGTTTAAACTTCTCCTGAATTTTTTGGAAGATAACAAACAAAGCAGGTGTAATAAATATCTGGCAAATCATTCCAATAAACATTCCTCCAATAACACCTGTACCTAAAGAACTATTACCATTAGCGCCAACTCCACTTGCAAACATCATGGGCATTAATCCAACAATCAGTGTAAGCGAAGTCATCATAATAGGGCGAAGACGTGCTGCGGCAGCTTCAATAGCAGCTTCCATAATCGATAATCCTTGTTGACGGCGTTCTATGGCGTATTCCACAATTAAGATGGAGTTTTTAGCAATTAATCCAATCAACATAATGAGTGCTACTTGCAGATAAATGTTATTATCGACTCCCATTATATTGGCAAACAATAAACTTCCGGCTAATCCCATTGGAATAGAAAGTATGATGATGATGGGTAGAATGTAACTTTCGTATTGCATACTCAACAAGAGGTAGATAAACACAAATACTATCCCCAGGATAATTGCCGTTGTATTGGCGCCGGTACTACTTTCATCACGTGTCATTCCCGAAAATTCGTAGCCATAACCGGTGGGTAGCTCTTTGGCCAATTCTTTGATAGCATTAATGGCTTCGCCAGAGCTGTAGTCAGCGGCAGGCGAACCTGTAATGCCAATAGAGGTATACATGTTAAAACGGCTAATATTATCTGGTCCATAGGCTTTTCGAAGCGTTACAAATTGTGATATGGGCGCCATTTCAGTTCCATTACGCACCATTATTTTATTCAAACTTTCGGTATTGGTACGATAATCCGGACTTGCCTGAATCATCACACGGTATAGTTTACCAAAGCGGTTGAAATTAGAAGCGTAAATACCACCATAATAACCTTCCAATGTAGATAAAATGACATCTGGACTGATTCCGGCGATTTTACATTTTTCCACATCCACATCGACCATGTATTGCGGTGTCGATGCACTAAAAGAGGTACGGGCACTCTCTATTTCAGGACGTTCATTCAATTTTTGTATAAAATCATTAGCAACCGTTTCGAAATCAGTTAAATCACCACCTGTTTTATCTTGTAACTTCAATTCAAAGCCATTGGTCACGCTGTATCCCGCCACCATTGGAGGTGCTAAATACATCATATTCCCATTTTTAACGACTTTGGCCGTTTCTCTATTTAGTTGTGCAATAATGTCATCTAAACTTTCACCATCACCTCGTAAGTCCCAGTCTTTTAGTTTGCAAATGAGCATTCCATAGGTATTACCGGAACCATCAATAAGGCTATAACCATTATTTATGGAATACGATTCGATGGCAGGAATGCCTTGTACCACCTCCGATATCTTGTCCATTTCTTTTGTCGTCTCTTCCAATGAAGTTCCCACAGGCATAGCAAGCGCACCAAAAATAGTTCCTTGATCTTCGTTTGGAATTAAACCAGTTGGAGTGATACGCAATAAAAACACAAAAGCAATAATCACGATGCCTACTAGAGAGCCACTCATAAGTTTGTGACCGGTAAAAAAGCTTACTCCCTTTTTATATTTGTTGGTTAAGCGTTTAAAATTATCGTTAAAAGAGGTGTGAAAGCGTTGGGCAAAAGTCCTCTTCTTTTCGCCATCATTATCCTTAGGTTTTAGCAAAAGTGCACACAATGCCGGACTTAAGGTAAGCGCATTTATTCCTGATATACCAATAGCAAAAGCCATGGTTAATCCCATCTGTTTAAAGAAAATACCTGTTGTTCCACCTGTAAAGCTAACAGGGATAAAAATAGCCATCATCACTAAAGTAGATGAAATAATAGCACTGGATATCTCTCCCATGGCATCGATTGAAGCCTGACGCGCCGAGGTGTAACCTGCATCTATTTTCGCCTGTACAGCTTCCACCACAATAATGGCATCATCTACCACCGTACCAATGGCGAGCACCATAGCACAAAGAGTAAGTAAGTTAACACTAAAGCCGAATATCCACATCAGGAAAAACGACCCCACTAAGGCAACCGGAATAGCAATGGTAGGAATAAGTGTGGAACGTGTATTTTGCAGAAAGATATACGTAACCAGGATAACCAATAAAAAAGCTTCGAGCAATGTTTTCACCACTTCCCAAATAGAAGCGTACAGAAAGGTATTAGTATTCAACAGGATAGCCGATTCTACACCATCTGGAAAATCGGCTTCTGCTTCTTCTAAAAAACTAACAATACTATTGTTAATATCCATGGCATTTGAACCCGCTGTTTGGAAAACCATATAGGTGATACCGGCATGACCATTCACATTGGTAGTCATGGTATTTGATAAACGCCCCAGCTCTATATCTGCAACATCTTTTAGGTGTAGAACCTCGCCATCGCTGGTGGCTGAAATAACAATATTTTCGAAATCTTCTTCACTTTGCAAACGACCTTTGTATTTTAATACATACTGAAATGTTTGATTTCCCTGTTCGCCCAATTGTCCGGGAGCTGCTTCGATATTTTGCTCGTCGAGTGCTGTTGTAATATCGCTGGGCATAAGTTGATATTGTGCCATTACATCGGGCTTCAACCAAATGCGCATCGAGTAGTTTGAGCCTGCTCCGGAAACGCTACTAACGCCAGTAATTCGTTTAATTTGTGGCACCAAATTAATATCGGCATAGTTCTCTAAAAAAGAATAATCATATTGATCGTTGTCGCTATAAAGACCAAAACACATCAACATACTCGATTGACGTTTGCTGGTAGTTACCCCAACCTGGGTAACTTCAGAAGGTAATGATCCTTCAGCTGAGCTTACTTTATTTTGCACATTTACGGCTGCCATATCCGCATCGGTACCCAGCTCAAAATATACTGTTATGCTTGCACTACCCGTATTGGTTGCCGTAGAGGTCATATAAGTCATGTTCTCAACTCCATTTATTTCTTCCTCTAAGGGAGCAATCACACTATTGAGTACAGTTTGCGCATTAGCACCTGTGTAAGTAGCCTCTACCTGAATAGTAGGTGGCGCAATGTTGGGATATTGTGTGATAGGCAGGGAAATTAAACCCAATACACCTAAAATGACAATAAAAACAGATATTGCTGAAGATAAAACAGGCCGCGTTATAAACTTATCAAACTTCATGATTTATAAGGTATTAGATTTTACTTTAATCGTTAAACCATTTCTCAAGGAATTAATTCCCTCTATTACGATTTTATCACCTGCCGATAATCCTTTTGTTACAGCATATTGAGTGCCGTTGTTTAGTGGATAGATTTCAATTTCGGTACTTGACACTGTTGAGTTTTCATCTACGGTGTACACGAATATTTTGTCTTGAATCTCGAACGTGGCATTTTGTGGAACTAACAAACAGTTTTCGAGAGAATAAGGCAGAATAATAGAAGCTGTTCCTCCGCTACGTAAAATTCCATCTTCGTTGCGAAAGGCTGCTCGAATACTGGCAGCACCTGTCGATTCATCAATGGTTCCACTAATGGTTTCAATATTTCCTGGATACCTATAAATATCACCATTGCTCATCTTCAATTGTACTTCCGGCAGATTTTTGATGATGTCTGTTGTTAAATGATTCTCTTTAGCGAGGGCAAGAAGTTTCTTCTCTGTAAGAGAAAAGTTAGCGTACATGGTCGTGAATTCTGAAACCGTAGTCATAGCATCAGACATGGTTGGGCTTACCAACGCTCCAACACGATATGATATTTTCCCTATAACACCATCTGTAGGGCTTGTTATACGTGTGTAGGATAAATCCTTTTGAGCACTCACTAATTCCGCCTTTACCACGGCAAGTTGAGCATTACAACTACCCAATTCGTTTTCTGCAAGCTGTAGTTCGTAAGCGCTTATAATATTTCTATCTGCTAACGATTTTTTGTTTTTAGCTGTTAGCTCTGCTGTTGCTACATCAGCTTCTGCAACAGCAACATTGGCTTTAGCTACGTTTACAGCCTCTTGGTATTGCACTTCATCGATTTGAAACAATACCTGACCTTTTTTTACGATTGCTCCTTCATCGACATTTACTTTAGTGATAAAACCCGTTATTTGCGGGCGAATATCTATGTCTTGTTTCCCTTTTATGGTAGCCGAATATGATTCGTAGAACTCCTCTGTACTTGGCTTTACTTCCATTACCGATAGCTCAGGAGTCAGCGTCTTTCTATCATCTTGCTTTTGATTGCACGAAACGAGTATAATTATGCCTAAACACAATGAGATGATACCTCTTAATTTTCTAATTTGTGAATTCATATCTTTTATTTTACTAATCCAATATTACCAAGCTCGATAAAGCTTGACTTCTTTATTTATAGGAGGCAAAAGTAGTGCACCTAAATAGTTAATTGCGAATTGTTATCTGGGTAAAACAGATTACCATTTAGGTTTTTGACTATCTTTGAAAACAAATAGTAAGATAATGAAGATTTACGACAACATAAAGGACTACTTTTTAAATAAGGACAATGGATGTAACGATTATTCGAATCGCTTTTATATTCGATCAATAAAAGAAGATAGCAGCAAAGGCCGAAAACCTGATGAAATCTATTTAGAACCCCATAAAAGAGATTTTTTTGAAATAGCTATTTTGATAAGAGGTAGTACCCCTGTTCAAATTGGAGAGCAAACGCTTAAGAAAAACAATAATACTTTGGCTATCGTTTCTCCTTTTCAAACGATTAAATATAGTCGACTAGTAAAAGAGAATACGGATCATGGTTATATCATTAATTTTAAGGCCTCGTTGTTTGAAAATTTAAATAATTCGTATGACGTGCAAAATGAATTTCCGTTTTTCAAACTGCACTCCTTGCCCATATATCAATTGAGCGACGAGGAATTTTCAGAATTAGAACCCTTGGCCAGAGAAATATTTGCAGAGTCGAGAGCTAACAAGATGAATAGTCTTAATATTGTAAGCTATCTCCTACTTATTTTACTGTATAAAATTAAGCGAATAACGCATAATAACGAGGGCATTGTAAGTCTGAATCGTAACGATATTATTCTGGCTAAATTTGAACAGAAAATTCTTTCGAACAATAACACATTTTTATCGGTGAAAGAATATGCATCAATGATGAACATTAGTGCTATTTATCTTTCGGAGTGTGTAAAAAAAGCGACAGGGAAAAGTGCACAAAAAATAATTATCGATTATAAAATTTTATACACCAAAACATTGCTGAACCAGAAGGATAAAACAATTGCAGAAGTAGCTGATATCTTAGGTTTTAACGAAGTGGCCAATTTCAATCAATTTTTTAAACGCAATACAGGAATGACAGCGACACAATTTCGTAAGAAACAGCAAGTTGAACAACCTGGGTTCTATTAATAATCCGGCCTCAGTTTCAACTAACTTTTAGTGGAAACAAGCATGAGAAAGTCTTCACACATAAGCGCACGATTATAATCATGCGAGTTCCATCTTATACCTTAAAAAACAGAACTTTAAAATGCGATAAGATCGATATAAAATTTTGAAAAACTTTCGGGATAATTGGCATTAGCCGAACGTTGTTTCAAGAAATTATGGAGTGACTTATACAAAAATTACCAAAAATGCTGGCGCCTTATCTACGGTGCTGGATTATTTATTTCGGACATTTCAACAGGCTTAAAAAGAGCTGTGCGGCATTTGTACTGCAAGCTTACAAAGTGAGCAAGCAACAACTTTCATCCATACAGGCGAACCACTAAAACGTGCATAAAACTAACTTCGGAACATTTACAATTTTCCGAACATGTTTAGCATTAAACGTATGGGTTTCATCGGCAGAGTACTGCTTCTAAAAACCGTATGAATAGAGAGGTTGATGTGCAGTTTAATGGGGAAAATTCCCCTTTCCCTAGTCAACTTTGGGCACATTTCTTAAAACTTCACCTATAAAATTATACACATTAAAATCTGGCGTTGCCTGACTAATACAATAAGATATTATTGTGCTATTTTCAGGACAATATCCTATGTAAGTTCCATAAAATCCATAATGACCATAGAAAATTTTTCCATTATATTCTGATTCGTATATACCCAAACCATATCTGTTTTCCCCTTCTTTAGTATATTTTACATCTATCATTTTTTTCAAAGATTTCTTATTTATGAGCTTGCCCTCAAACAATGCCCTTATGAAAATTGATAAATCTTCATTTGTTGAAACAAGACCTCCTCCTGCCCAGTCAAAAGAGGTATTCAAATTTGAAAAATTAATATTCCCAACATACTGGTTCACCAAACTTCTTTTACGTGAAGGCTTTTCATAAAACTCGAGATAAGTATTATCCATTTTCAAAGGTACTAGAATACGTCTTCTGATAGATTCGTGAAGTTGCTGTTGTTCAATCGATTCGATTATTAAACCAAGTAAAACGTAGTTCATATCCGAATAATGCCAACCTTTATCCGGTTTAAAATGAGGAATCTCGTTTAGATGATAGCGATAATACAAGTCAACAATTGATTTTGGAACGTATTGCTTGTTTGGATAGTCCAATAAAAGGCGAAAGAAATCCTGCTCTTTGTCAGAAAATATGTCGGATAATCCTGAACGATGAGAAAGTAATTGTTTGATTGTAATTTTGTCAGAATAATTTTCCCCCTTGAATAGATGGAAATTCTCGAAATCGAGATATTCGATATTTTTTAGGTAGTGAACTGCTCTATCATTTATACCAATTTTTTCTTCTTCAATTAGCTGTAGAATAATGGTTGAAACAAAAAGTTTGGTGCTACTGGCAATTCTGAACTGGCTATCTTTTGCCACAGCTGCACCAGACTGGACGGCGCTTCCAAATCCCTTATTGTATTTGTAATTTTTATCAGCTTTCTCAATGTAAAGTAAAATACGATGAACGGGATTTTCCGAATGAAGGTTAATTTGCGAGTTGGCAATTAAAGCTATTGAATCAGTTTGCCCATAAGAAAGGAATGGAATAAGCAGTAAAATGTTAAGGTAGATTTTCATTGTCTTTTCAAATTGCGGGTTACGGCAGTCTGTCTAAAAACAAGTCCGGGATATAAATATTTTGTCCTGAAATTAGTGCCTCAGGCATCAACTGCAAATTAACTATAATTTTTCAAACTGTTAATCCATTACCCTGGCCTGTTCTATTTAAGGGAATGTAGCCTTATTTTTGTTGCTAACGTGGTTAAAAAGTAGATGATATACTGCAATCTCCACTTTATACCAACTTTAACTATAAATTTTATTCTATCCCTTCCAGATAACTCAAAGCCATACGCAACTCGCCATAACTGACCTCCTCTCCAAAATGAACTTTTGCTTCGCCAAAACTTTTGCTTTCAGCTTTTTCGAAATAAGCGGTTATTTTTCTAAGTTTCCCGTCATCAAGAAAGCGGGAAATTTCCAACTCTCCCAATTTTACATAGTGTGCCAAATGATTTTCTATGGTATTTTGGGTAAGCGCCCGTTCTTTGGCAATTTCTTCAATGGTTTTCCCCCCTTGAAACAACTCAAAACTTAGCAACTTTGTGTCAACCTTTGCTTTCTTTTCTTTTTTAGCTTCCTGAAGTGGAATTTCGCCATTTTCAATATTATTTTCGTTGCAGTACTGCTGAACAACTTCAATAATATCGGCCCCAAACTGAGCAATCTTACGGCTTCCCATTCCATTAATCATTTTAAGGGAGGCCAAATCACAGGGCAAATAATTCACCAGCTCGTATAATACTTTTTGAGAAAAAATCATAAATGCCGGGTTACCTAACTCAATCGATTTTTCGCTGCGGTATGTACGCAAGCGGTTAAACAATTCGCTATGCGGAATATGCTCGAAATCAGTAATTTCTTTAGCCTTTTTAACGCTTGTTGTTTTTCCTTTTGCCACAAGGGTCTTAGCTCGCGCATCCATAATCCGTTTTACGTTAAACCCTTCCAAACATTCTTCGTAAGCAGCCAGTTTAGTATTAGCTTCTTCTTTTAAATCATCGGTATAACGTTTAAACTGTCGCTTCACGGTTTTATTATCGATATCTAAATCTGCCTTTTTCAATTCATCAACCAAAATACTTTTTACTTTTTCGCCAAAATAAGCAGATGCCTTTTTTACACGTTCCTGAAGGTTTTTATTTTGCGAAACGTCGGGTTGATTACCTAATAAATCGCAAATTTGATTGTGAAATTTTGCGGCCACTTCCGATATTTCGCCTTCCTGGCGCTTACGCATTTTTTCAAACAGCTCTACCGTTACCGCCGGAAACGAACCTTTATTTTCGCGCATCACTTTAGAAATGGAGCGAAGTAAATATTCGGCCCGGTAAAAGCGGAACAGTTCGGTAAGTTGTTCTTTTTGAAAAGCCAGCTTTGCCTCGTTCAATTCCTTATCGCCGGGTTGATTCTCTTCAACACTTTTTACAAAACCAGTAACTGTTCCATCGTTAACAATACTGCGGTTGGCAATTTTCGACGAAAGCACCATGCCTTCGAGGGTTTTACAACGACTTAGCGCCACATAAACCTGCCCATGCGCAAACGAAGCTTCGGCATCAATTATGGCTTTCTCGAATGTTAAACCCTGGCTTTTATGAATGGTTATTGCCCACGCCAGCTTTAATGGAACCTGAGTAAACGAACCTTCCAGTTCTTCCTTAATGTCCCCACTATCTTTATCGATAGAATATTTGTAGTTTTCCCAGGTTTGTGACTCAACCTCAATCTCTTCCTCTTCGCCTGGGCAGAGTACCGAAATAAAGTGTTCATCAATACTTTGTATCTGGCCAATTTTACCGTTGTAGTAACGTTTTTCGGGACTCAGATCATTTTTCACAAACATCACCTGGGCTCCAACTTTCAAAACCAGCTCAAAATCGGTAGGATACGAATATTCAGGGAACTTCCCCTCAACCGATGCCTTAAATTTTTTAACCTTACCGGGCAGTTGGCGCAACTTCGAATCGTTTATTCGATGGGCTCCAACGTTGTGGGTGCAAAGCGTAATGTAGCCTTCCTCATCGTCGGGAGAAAAGTCTAGGATAAATCTTGCGTTTAAATCATTTAAGGCCATCTCGTCAAGTTTATTTTCTCGCACCTTGTTCAATAGCGAAATAAACTTTTCATCCTGTTGCCTGAAAACCTCAGTTAATTCAATACTTACGTAAGGAAATTGTTTTAATGCTTTGCTGCTAAAAAAGAAGGCGGTGTCGTATTCGCGACGTAGCAAACCCCACTCTTCATTTTTTACCACTGGCGCCAACTGCTGCAAGTCTCCAATCATTAAAACCTGGGCCCCTCCAAAAGGTTTTTGCCGGTTTTTAAAACGTCGCAGCGTTCGATCAATGGCATCCAGAATATCGGCACGTACCATACTTATTTCATCAATCACCAGTAAATCGAGGGTTCGCATTATGTTGATCTTTTCTTTGGAGTAGCGCTGTTCCCTGGTCATTGCACTTTCGGAACCCACCTGAGGGGCAAACGACAACTGGAAAAAAGAGTGAATAGTAACTCCTCCGGCATTTATGGCAGCCACACCGGTTGGTGCTACCACAATCATCCGCTTTGGAGAACGCTCTTTTAAGCTTTTCAAAAAAGTTGTTTTCCCGGTTCCGGCCTTTCCTGTTAAAAAAATATTCTGCCCGGTGTACTGAATAAAGTCGTATGCTAAATCGAGCTGTTTGTTGGTTTTCATAAAACTATAACTCTAAATAATAAACTTGTTCCCCTTGCTTAATTTGAATTCAAAAAGATATCTTATAAAAATAATAAATACAAACCGATTATTTATTTTTCTTTAAAAGCAAATCATCGTAGTCGTTTTCATCAACCACTGCTTCGATAATAACCGGGCCATCAGATATAAAAGCTAAATCAAGCGCTTTCTTATATGACATAGAGTTACAGGCTCGAATTACCGGTACTCCAAAATAATGATTGGCAGGTTCGTGGCTTTGAATGTTCAAGAAGGTTGCGTAGTTGGAATCGTAACCTTTTTGGCCCTGTTTTATCCTGATAAGCGACAGGCTGTTATCGTAAATCACAATAAAAACAATCTTCAAATTGAGGCGTTTGGCAGTTGCCAGCTCTCCGGCCATCATCAGAAAACCGCCATCGCCCATTAAAGCAGCTACGGGCAAATCGGGATTACAAAGTTTCGCTGCCATTGCAGCCGGAATGGCAAAGCCCATAGTCGACCAGCCATTTGTCATTAGTAATTTACCGGGTTCGGGTGTTTTCCACTGTTGCCCAATTAAATGAAGATGCGCTCCAACATCAACGCTTAGAATTCCTTCCTGCGGCAAACTTTTTCGTAATTCATCAACAACAGCAAGCGGGCCAAAAGTATTAGCTTGCGGCGTTAATTTTCGAAAGAGTTGTTGTTTCCTTTTCTGAAGAACATTTACATCCCATTTTTTGGTAGGGGAGCTAATTTTTAAAAGTTCAACCAATGATTGTTCCAAATCGCCAATAACATCTATTACCTCCCGTATCTTTGTGGTATCAACGTCGGCTTCTTTTAATCCGAGATGAATTAAAGGCACATTGGGCATCCACTCTTCGTAGTTAAATTCAACCTGGTCATAACCGATACCGATTATCAAATCGGCTTCAGAATAAGTTTCAGCAACACTATCCGATAAAGCATGAAAAAGTACTCCGGTATATAAAGAATGATTTTCGGGGAACATTCCTTTTGCCATTGGGGTAAGAACCACAGGGATCTGAAATCTTTCTGCCAGTTCAAGAATCAGGTCTTTCACTCCTTCGCGAACCGCCAACAGACCTATTACCAAAGCGGGTTTTTCACTTCGCCGCCAAAGGTCTTTAATTTTTTCAATTTGCTCAGCAACCAAAGGCGACCATCGTTTCTTTTCCAGTTGTAAATAATCGATAGCCCCAATCGCATCAGGCACATCTTCCCTTCCTATTCCGGCAGGCACTCCAAGATGAACTGAGCCGGGAATTTCGGCTGTAGCAATTCCTGCACCTTTCAAAATTATTTCCGCTACATTTCCGCTATTTAGCCGTGTTGTCCATTTTGTAATTGGATAAAATAATTGCTGATGATTAATATTCATTTGAACAATTCGTTCGCGCAAATTAGCGGGCATTTCATCGGTAAAAGCAAGTAAAGGAGCACGATCGAGTAAGGCACAGCCAACGCCATTACTCAGGTTTGTCGCGCCCGGGCCAAAGGTTCCGAAACAGACTCCGGGAATCCCGGTTAAACGTCCACAAACCGTTGCCATTAATGCTGCCGTTGCTTCATGCGCTACTAAAACAAAATCGATTCCATCCTCTTGACGAAGGGCTTCGATATAATCAATCATATTTCCACTCGGAACACCAAAAACAAACTTAACTCCAATTTCCTTGAGAGTATGTGCAAATATTTTTGCAACGGTTGTCATAAAACTACTTATAAAGTGCTAAGGTAATGCGATTTTGGCTGGAGAGCAAGATTACTACAACGATTTTTGATGTATCCACATCTTCAAAAACAGCTAATTAGAAGGTTTTATTCCTCCAGAAGAAGCTGGTGCAATTCGTTTAAATCAAAGTCGGGTTGTGTAATTTGATATTTTGCCTGTGAATAAAATTCATTTCGCTTTTCCAGTGTCTCGTCGATAAAAGCTTCCAACTCTTTGGGCGATTTTCCTTTAATTAAAGGACGTTCGGTTTTTGAATTTAAAAGCCTGTCGGCAAGCACTTTGGGGTGAATATTCAGGTATACCGTCTTACCGGTATTGTTCATTAAATCGATATTATCGAAAAAACAAGGAGCTCCACCACCGGTAGCAATTACAATGTCGTTAAATGCCGAAAGCTCTTCCAATGCTTTTCGTTCTTTCTTCCTGAATTCGGTCTCTCCCTCGTCGGCAAAAATCTGAGGAATAGTTTTGAAATTACGTTCTTCAATGTAGTGATCCAAATCGACAAACTGCAATCCCAAATATTCTGAAAGTCGTCGTCCAAGTGTAGATTTTCCACAGCCCATATATCCTATTAAATATATCCTCATTCCTCTTAGTCTTTATTTTAAAATTCAGGATTCTGCGTATCAAAAAAATATGAATCGTCAACGAATAAACTTATTCTAAAACAATGACATCTGATTGGTGTCATCGTCATCTGTTTTCGGACGCTCCACTTCAAATGGAATATCTTTTAAATCAGCCGAATTGGAATCATTTGCTTCATCATCGTTATCTGTGTTCTCACCCGCTTCTTCGTGATGATCATAATCATCTTTAACTACCGGTTCTATTTCCTGAATATTATTTACCTCGTAATTCGACAAGCGTTTCCCTTTTGCTTTCCACGATTTTATCCCTATAAATTCTGCTACTTCAATAATTTCGTTTTCCCGTTCAACGTTTTTGCCTCCAAAAGTAAGTTCAAGACGCGGATAGTGCACCCATGTTATACTAATCAATTTATTGTTGGGGTTATTTCCGATAAAACGAATCAGCTTTCCTTCGGGTTCATCAATCTCGAAACGTTTTACATAGTAATACTGTTGATCTGCATCGAAATACACCGCCGAAAGAATTTTCTTTTTATTAAATTTTTCAATGGATAGAATGTCTTGTCCAAAATGATTACTTAAATCGTAGTTGTAAAGTTGAAACTCTCCATTTTTATATAAAACAAGAATTTTATCTTCTCCGGAGAACTCTCCCAGAAACGTTCCGCGATTATCTGCATTCAAACGCAGCACATCGGCGTCGAACCATATTTTTCGGCCTCCCAGCGTAGAAACTCCTTTTTCTTTCAACGAAATTTTATGAATCTCATTCTTCGTAAGAATATTCCCCATCGACTGCTTGCCTTTTATGGCCAGCTCTCCCAGGTCTTCCTCAAAAATCAACTTTTTTATGCGAGGTTTTGGTTTCAGAACTACCCTTAACACTTCGGCCTCTCCATTGGGATTTTCCGAGAAATAGATAATTCGAGAGCCTTTGGTTCCCTTGGTAAGGTTATATTCTTTATCGCGGGTAACACCGGTTACAAAAAAGCGTTTCATGTACGAAAATCCCGATTCTCCATCTTTATAAACCACGTTATAAATAGTGCGTTTGTCGTTCTTTTTAAACACGGCAACATGCAGCAAGTTCTTACCAATAAACGCTTTGTCGGAAACCCGGGTTATAAAATACGAACCATCGCGACGGAAAATAATTATATCATCGATATCAGAACAATCGCAAACATATTCGTCTTTTTTAAGCGATGTACCAACAAAACCCTCTTTGCGATCGACATATAGCTTTTCATTTTTTACCACCACCTTTGTAGCCACAATACTTTCGAAACTGCGAATCTCTGTTTTTCGTTCGCGACCTTTTCCATATTTGGTTTTCAGGTGCTCAAACCACGCGATAGTATAAGGAACAATATTTTCAATGTTATGCACAATCTCAGCAATTTCATCTTCAATTGCCTTCAGATTCTCGTTTGCCTTGTCCTTGTTAAATTTCAGAATCCGGGCCATACGAATTTCCATCAGTCTAAGGATATCTTCGCGGGTAACCTCTCGGTGTAATTTGGGTTTCCAAGGTTCCAAACGCGTATCGATGTGAGCAACGGCCTGATCCATATTTTCTGAGTCCTCGAACTCTTTATCCTTATAAATCCTCTCTTCAATAAATATTTTTTCGAGCGAGGAAAAGTGCCACTGTTCTTCGAGCTCTGCCTTTTTTATTTCCAGCTCCAACTTTAAGAGCTGAAGAGTACTGTCGGCCGAACGTTTCAGAATTTCAGATACGCCAATAAATACAGGTTTATCATTTTCAATGATGCACGAATTGGGCGATAAAGAAACCTCGCAATCGGTAAAAGCATAAAGCGCATCAATGGTTTTATCGGATGAAACTCCTGGGGCCAGATGAACTAAAATTTCAACATGAGCGGCAGTATTATCGTCGATTTTTTTAATCTTAATCTTCCCCTTATCGTTGGCTTTTATTATTGATTCGATTAACGAAGAGGTTGTTTTCCCATATGGGACCTCGTTAATTACCAAAGTTTTATTATCGCGTTTGTCAATTCGGGCCCGAACCTTTATAGAGCCTCCGCGAAGCCCGTCGTTGTATTTGCTAAAATCGGCTGACCCTCCCGTTGGGAAGTCAGGTAATAATTCAAAATCCTCATTTTTTAAATAGGCAATTGAGGCATCGAGCAGCTCCACAAAATTATGCGGGAACAGCTTTGATGCCAAACCGACTGCAATACCGTCGACTCCCTGTGCCAATAACAAGGGAAATTTAACAGGAAGCGTTACCGGTTCCTTTTTACGCCCGTCGTATGAAAGTTTCCAATTGGTAGTTTTCGGATTAAAAAGAACTTCAAGCGCAAATTTGGTCAACCGGGCCTCAATATAACGGGGAGCTGCAGCGCCATCGCCGGTAAGGATATTTCCCCAGTTCCCCTGCGTATCAATCAATAGTTCTTTTTGGCCCAACTGAACGGTTGCATCACCAATAGAAGCATCGCCATGCGGGTGGTACTGCATGGTTTGCCCAATAATATTTGCCACTTTATTGTAACGCCCGTCATCCATTTCTTTCATGGCATGCATAATACGGCGCTGAACAGGTTTTAGCCCATCGTTAATATATGGAACAGCCCGTTCTAAAATCACATACGAGGCATAATCCAAAAACCAATTGCGGTACATTCCCGACAAATAGATTATTTCCCCTTTTACGATCTCCTCTTGAATTTCTTCGTTATCGTTATTTAAAATATCTTCTGACATACTTGTTCCTGAAATTATCGTGCTCTCCGACCGGAGATATCTTCAATTAAGCCACCTCGTCCTTTTCTACATACAAGTTATCAATAATAAAATCTTGTCTTTCGGGTGTATTCTTTCCCATGTAGTACGACAACATTTGCGACACCGACTCGTGTTTTTTCATTTGCACAGGATCCAGACGAATATCCTTTCCGATAAAGTATTTAAACTCATCGGGAGAAATCTCGCCTAATCCTTTAAAACGGGTAATTTCTGGCTTACCTTTTAGTTTTTTAATGGCATTTTGTCTTTCTTCATCAGAATAGCAGTAAAAAGTTTTTTGTTTGTTTCGCACCCTAAAAAGTGGTGTTTGCAAAATATAAACATGCCCTTTTTTAATCAAATCGGGGAAAAACTGCAGAAAGAAAGTAATCAATAGTAATCGGATGTGCATCCCATCCACATCGGCATCGGTTGCCACAATAACCTTGTTGTAACGCAAATCCTCCAAGCCTTCTTCAATATTCAGCGCCGCCTGCAACAGGTTAAACTCTTCGTTTTCGTAAACTACCTTTTTGGTTAAGCCAAACGTATTTAAGGGTTTTCCTCTCAAACTAAAAACAGCTTGTGTATTTACATCGCGCGATTTTGTAATCGATCCACTCGCCGAGTCTCCCTCGGTTATAAATATACTGGATTCCTCTTTTCGCTCGCTATTGCTATTGAAATGAATACGACAGTCGCGTAATTTTTTATTATGTAGATTGACTTTCTTAGCCCGCTGTCTGGCCAGTTTTTTCACACCAGAGATCGCCTTTCGCTCACGTTCCGACTCCACAATCCGGCGCAGAAGGACCTCTGCTACTTCATGATTCTTATGTAAAAAGTTATTCAGCTCTGTTTGCAGGAAATTTCCCACATGCGCCCTTACCGACGGGCCTTCGGGGCCAATATCCTTCGAACCCAGTTTAGTTTTGGTTTGCGACTCAAAAACAGGCTCTTCTACTTTTATGCTAATGGCGGCCACAATGGATGCCCGAATATCAGACGGGTCAAACTCTTTCTTGTAAAAGTCCCTGATTGTTTTCACTAAAACTTCCCGGAAAGCCTGTAAATGCGTACCCCCTTGTGTTGTATGCTGCCCATTAACGAAAGAATAATAATCTTCGCCATATTGGTTACCATGTGTAATGGCTACCTCAATATCTTCTCCGCGTAAATGTACAATTGGGTAAATTGGGTCGTGGTTCATATTTTCTTCCAGCAAGTCGCGCAAACCATTGCGCGAATGAAAACGTTCCCCATTGTATTCAATAACCAACCCAGCATTCAGGAAAGTATAATTTTTCATCATATTCACGATATAATCGCTCACATAATGATATGACTTGAATACTTCTACATCGGGTACAAAAGTTACCTGAGTACCGTTTTCTTCATCAAGACCTTGAAGATCCTTTTCGCCTTGTTTTATTCCTTTGCTGAAATATATCTCTTTGGCAACTCCTTCACGAATTGCTTTTATGGTGAAATCGGAAGATAAGGCATTAACAGCTTTGATACCAACACCATTTAATCCCACCGATTTTTTAAATACTTTGTTATCGTATTTTGCACCGGTATTCATTTTACTGACCACATCGACCAGCTTTCCGAGCGGAATACCCCGTCCATAATCGCGAACAGTAACTCTGTCCTGTTCAATTTGCACGGTTATTTTTTTCCCATGCCCCATCATGAATTCATCAACGGAGTTATCCATAACTTCTTTCAGTAACACGTAAATACCATCGTCGGTTGAAGTCCCGTCTCCTAGTTTCCCGATGTACATTCCCGGACGCCTGCGAATATGCTCTTGCCAGTCTAACGTTTTAATCGTTCCTTCGTCGTAATTTGCGCTCATATACTTCTTTACTGAATCAACTTTTAAATTTGCGAATTCCGGTTATTAACAAAAAACAAAGTATTGGGGATAAAATATTCTTAAGAAAATATCAGAATTCACCGAATTGTGACAAATATAACTAAAACAACAACTATTACGCAGCAATACGCATTTCAGTAACTAACAATTTACAGTTGAAAAATATTGTATAAATGAAAGGCGAAGGGATAAGCCAGAACAAGACAAGAAGTTGGAATTCGCAGGTTCTAACCTGTAGTAATTTCGCCCAGCCAATTAGGAATGTTTACTTCCGTAAATTAAATAATTCCCATTTTTTTCATTAAAAAGGTAGCATTCATGGTTTTGGTTACTCCGTCAGAAAGTTTGTAATCAAAAATAAGCTCTTCATTTTCGATCCTTATTTCGAAACACTTATTGAATATTTGTTGCGGAAATTCGTTTTCCAGTTCGCTTAATTTTAAATCGTGAGTGGCAATTAAAGAAACCGACTCAAACTCCATCAATCTACGAATCAAAGCCTTAGAACCGCTCAATTTGTCTACCGAATTGGTACCTTTTAGCATTTCATCGAGGATTACAAAGATATGCTCGCCGTTTTGCAACCTGTCTAACACGACTTTAATTCGTTTCAGCTCGGCAAAAAAATACGATTCATCTTTTAACAACGAATCGCTTGTTCGCATATTTGTATAAATGTCGATGGGCGTAACTTTCATTTTCGCAGCACAAACCGGAACACCTAATCTCGCCAAAATAAGGTTAACACCTACTGTCCGTAAAAAGGTACTCTTACCGGCCATATTTGCCCCTGTAACAACCATTACTTTCGACCAGCCCCTAATTTCCAAATTGTTACAAACCCGTTTATCGAACTTTAAAAGCGGGTGCCCCAATTCTTTGGTCTCAAACAAAAACCCATCCTTAATTATTTCAGGATAAACATACTCATGATGATTGTTTGCATAATTACCCAAACTAATCAGGGCATCAGTTTCGGCCACAACGTTCAGCCATTCAGCCAACTGCTGACGATGTTTTTTATGCCATTCCCAAAGTTTGTAAACACAACGAATATCCCACAAAAACAATCCGTTTAACACCACGCCCACCAGAATATTTTGCCTGTATTCGAGTTCTTTTACCAAACTTTTTAAGCGACTAAATAATTTTCCGGCAGAAGGTTTTCGAATCTTCTGTTGTAAGGCCAGCAAGTATTCCGAACAAAATTCGCCTTCCTCGACAAATTGCAACAGCTGCATGTATTTTGCAAGTAACTCCGATTTTCTTCCAAAAAAACTGAAATACTGATTTATCCTTTTCCAAAAGAAATACATAAGTATAAATTGGATAAAAACAAACAGCGTTAGAAAGGCATTTGAAATACCCAGAACAGCTGGAATAATAGAAATAATGGTAAGTAATGGAAGAATCCTAATCAGCCATTTTACGAGTTGCGGACGGTTCAAATCAAGTTCCAACTGCGACCATGAGTTTATTTCGTGGTTTAGAGCTTCTGTTTCCTGAAAAAGATTGCCCTTTGCCCTAAATAAAAGTCGCCACTCCGGGCTCTGTGCAAGCTCCCTTACAGCGTCCTGTTTCTTCTCAATATCGACCTTGCTTTTTGAAGGATTAACAAACCAGTCGGCTAGTTTCAGCCGCCCGCACACGGTAGAAGTGCGGTTTATGAATTGAAAAAGAGAACCTTCACCAAACAAATCCAGGTCGTACGAAAAAAAATGTTCCGTATCGAGAAATTCTTTCCCGTTATAAAAGTGCAAAAATGAATGGTTAAGCGCAAGCTGTTCATCTTCTACCAACTTTTTTAATACCAAAAGCTTCTTTTTACGTTTTTCGAATTTAGCATTATGCTTTACCAAAGCGAAAAAGAAAACAAATAAGCATAAAGTAAAAACCAACGAATACCACTGAAACCCCAAAAACGAAACCGGCAAAACTATTGAAGCAAACGAAAAGAAACGATACCAGGCAAAACGTTTCAACTTTAAAGAAACAGACTGAAGCTCCGAAGAATATGCCTCAAGCTTATTTAGATAAAATCCGTCAGGGCTATTCATTTACAAATAGTTGTAATGATGCAGCAGGTATGTAGTAATAAAAACAGAAGCAACAGTTACACTAAAAACCAACCAAATTATACCCGAGTGGCCCTGTTGCAAAGCTGTTTTTTCGATTTTTGGCGAACCTGCAAAAAAGAAATGATTCTCGATAAATATGGTAAGCTTAAAGAATAAAACTCCCAACATCCAGCCTAGAATTGCTCCGCCAATTAAATCGAGTGGGTAGTGCACCCCCGAATAAATGCGCGAATAACAAAACGCAAGTACCCAAAACAGCAGTAGAATATAATAACTGCGTTTTTTAAATATACGTGAGGTAAAAACCAATATGGCAACTGAATTAGAGGCATGCGACGACACAAATCCGTACAGGCCTCCTTTTCGCAATACATTATGAACCAAACCGGCAATTGCAGGCTCGTGCACCGGACGAAAACGCTGTACGGTTACCTTCAGCAAAACTGAAAGCTGATCGCTGGCAAGAATTAACAATGCCACCGAAAAAAGAATTATCCAGGCTTTGCTACGATAATTTTTGATAATATAAAATACAATGGCCGCATAAAGAGGAACCCACGTTTCCTTGCGAGTCACCATTAACATAATGGTATCCCAAAAATCATTATAAAAGCTGTTTAAATACAAAAACAGCTCTTTATCCAATTCAAGTATATTTTGCAATAACTCCATTAACTATTAAGAATTTCCCAAATTTTATCTTTTAGTTGCTGAATATTTTTTCCGGTTACCGATGAAAAAAACAGGTGAGGAATATCGCCCAGTTCGTGACTAATTTCCCTCATTAATTCTTCATCAAGCATATCGGCTTTACTAATTCCCAAAAAACGCTGCTTGTCGAGCAATTCGGGGTTATATTTTTCCAGTTCGTTTAAAAGAATTCTGTATTCTTTCAGATGATCTTCACTATCAGCCGGAACCATAAACAACAGCATAGAGTTTCTTTCGATATGTCGCAAGAACCTCAATCCAAGACCTCTTCCTTCATGTGCCCCTTCAATAATTCCGGGGATATCGGCCATTACAAACGAATGTTGTTCGCGGTGCCCCACAATACCCAAATTTGGAACAAGTGTAGTAAAATGATATTCGGCTATTTTAGGTTTTGCTGCCGAAACCACCGACAAAAGCGTTGATTTTCCGGAACTAGGGAAACCCACCAAACCAACATCGGCCAGAACTTTTAATTCTAATATTTTCCAACCTTCAACTCCGGGTTCTCCGGGTTGTGCAAAACGAGGGGTTTGATTGGTAGCGGTTTTAAAATGATCGTTTCCCAAGCCTCCGCGACCACCCTGAGCTAAAATTTGCGTTTCGCCGTCTTTGGTAATTTCAAATAAAAACTCCCCACTTTCTACATCGCGGGCAATAGTTCCCAACGGCACTTCTACAATAATATCTTCACCATCAGCACCCGAGCTTCGTTGTTTTCCTCCCGATTCTCCGTGGCCTGCTCTAATATGCTTTTTGTATTTCAAGTGCAAAAGCGTCCACATTTGCTGGTTTCCCCGCACAATAACATGTCCTCCGCGACCTCCATCACCCCCATCGGGACCACCAAAAGCTACGTACTTTTCTCGTCGTAAGTGTGCTGAACCGGCTCCTCCGTTTCCAGACTGACAATGAATTTTTACGTAATCAACAAAATTTGATTCAGCCATTTTATCTTTTTTATCTTTTCTTCGTTTATGAACCGTTCGCAATTAAAGTTGTCATTCCCCTATACGAAAGAATGACAACTTTTAAAGAGAGTACTTACAGACTTTCAACTGCCGATTTTAACCTACCGGCGATTTCTTTAACGGTGCCCATTCCGTTAATATCATGATGTTTCCCTTGTGGACGATAGTATTCAATAATCGGCAACGTTTTTTGCGTATAAACACTAATTCGGTTTTCAATTACCGATTGATCCTGATCGTCGGCTCTACCCGACACTTTTCCGCGGCTCAACAAGCGGTTTATCAACTCTTGTTTTTCCACGTCCAGACACAACATTGCTGAAATAGGCGTACCATTTTCGTTCAGAAGCACATCCAGCGCTTTTGCCTGGTCCACAGTTCGCGGAAATCCATCAAAAATAAAACCTTTGGCTTCTTTATTTTTTTCCAGTTTACTGGCAATCATTCCAATAACAACGGCATCGGGCACTAATTCGCCTTTATCCATAAAACTTTTGGCCTCCAACCCAAGTTCTGTTCCGCCAGCAATTTCGCTGCGCAATAAATCGCCGGTAGAAAGATGAATCAATCCGAATGATTCAATAAGAAATTCAGCCTGAGTACCTTTCCCGGCTCCGGGAGGGCCAAACAAAACAACATTCAACATAATTTTTTGTTTTTTTCTATTAAACAACAAAGTTTTTTAATCTTTAATAACTGAGTAAATATCTAGAAGGTTTCGTCCATAACCATCATAGTCTAATCCATAACCAACTATAAAGTCGTTTGGAATTTCTATTCCAACATATTCCAGGTTAACCTCTTTTTGCAGCGCATCGGGTTTTAGCAACAAACTAGCAACCAATACCTCTTTGGGTTTTAACTTTGTCAATTGTTCCTGGATATTATTGATGGTTATTCCTGTATCAACAATATCTTCCAAAACAACTACAGTGCGGCCTTCAATTTTTTCATTTAAGCCAATTAGTTGCTTTACATTTCCGGTCGTTTTATCGCCCTGGTACGATGCCAGTTTCACAAACGATATCTCCGACTCAACAAAGTCTATTCGTTTAAAAAGTTCAGCAGCAAACATAAACGAACCGTTTAAAATACACAAGAACAGCGGATCTTTATCTGCCAGCTCCTTATTCATTTTTTCAGCCATCTGTTCCACCACCGAACGAATTTTTTCGTAAGGGATAAAAATTTCAAATTCTTTATCCAGAATTTTCACCTTCTTCATATATCGTTTTGATTTTTATTAATTGCTAAATTGCTGTATTTTCGTGTAAAAAATAAAAAGATACAAAGTAACAAATAAATTATAAAACATGACTCCAAAAGTTAGTATTATTATGGGTAGCACATCCGATATGGGTGTAATGGAAAAAGCGGCCAAATTGTTCGACGAATTTGAGATTCCGTTCGAGATAAATGCGCTTTCGGCACACCGTACTCCGGAAGAGGTTGAAATTTTTGCCAAGGGAGCAAAAGACCGTGGAATAAAAGTTATTATTGCCGGTGCCGGAATGGCGGCTCACCTACCGGGAGTAATTGCGGCAATGACCCCGATACCGGTAATAGGCGTTCCTATTAATGCCAGTCTTTCAGGTTTCGATTCAATTTTAGCCATCCTTCAGATGCCTCCGGGAATACCTGTTGCAACAGTAGCGCTAAACGGTGCAATGAACGCCGCAATTCTGGCAGCTCAAATGATGGCAACCGGCGATGAAGCATTAATGAATAAACTGATTGAATACAAAGAAAATCTGAAACAAAAAATTGTAAACGCCAACCAGGAACTCGCGGAAGTAAAATTTAAATTCAAAACGAATTAATTGGAGATAAAATATTTTATGTAACTTTAAGGAGGTGTGTTTTAACAACATACCTCTTTTTTGTATGCGTAAACCCTTTTTAATACTAATTATTTTTGTGTTCGAATGCTCTCATGTGCCAGCTTCCGAGAATTATCGCACAGGTGCACGCTCCCTTGCATTGTCCAATGCCACTCTAACACTTTCAGATTCCTGGAGCACTTTTCACAACCAGGCTACCTTGGCAAACCTGCATTCTTTATCGGCAGGTGTATTTTACGAATCGCGTTTTCTGGTAGATGAACTTTCGCTGGCTGCCGGAACTTTTGTTCTGCCCATAAATGCCGGCACATTTGGGTTAAGCTTTTATCAATTCGGGAAAGGGACATATAAAGCACATAAAATTGGGATTTCATTCGCGAAAAAGCTATCCGACAGGTTAAATGCGGGTGTTCAGCTGGATTACTTTACACAGGAGCTCCCGGAAAACGATGAAATTTATAGTTTTACCACCTTCGAATGTGGGTTTACATACCAAGCCACTGACGAATTAACACTGGGGGCGCATGTGTTTAACCCGGTAATGAATGGCATCGATGTGCCGGAATTGGAACAAAAAATGCCAGCGATTATACAAATAGGTGGTCACTACCAGTTCTCGGAGCTAGTTCTGCTTTGCCTGGAGACAGAAAAAAATACCGACCAGGAATTGATAGTAAAAACAGGACTTGAATTTTCTCCGGTGCCTAACATGGCTCTACGTTTGGGGGTTTCAGGAAAACCGGTTCAATATTCTGCCGGAATTGGCTACACCCTAAAAAACATAAGCACAGACCTCGCCTTTAATTATCACCAAAAATTAGGCATTACTCCATCGGTGTCGGTTCAAATTAAGCTGTAATGACAAGGCTTTTAAAACATATTATCCACTTACTAGGCTTCGTATTCATTCCGATTCTCTCCCTGGCCCAACAAACCGAAGCCGACAAACTTATTGAATCGATTATTGAATCGCAAGCTGACAAACTTGACGAAGAAACCGATGCTGCTCTGATTATTGAAGATTTGGAATATTTGGCAGAAAATCCGATAAATATAAATAACACAAACGCTGACGAACTTTCGCGGCTTTATATTCTCGACAACATTCAAATAAATAAATTACTCGATTATATTGAAAACTATGGCCCTGCCTATTCAATTTTCGAGCTAAATGCCATCGACGGATTAACACGTGATCTATTAACAAAAATTCAAGCCTTCGTATGGTTCGGCCCCGAAACAGAAGTTGCCAAAACCTTAAAAGAAGAACTGCAATACGGCAATCATCAATTACTGGCCCGCGGTTTAGGAAATTTACAAAAAGCCGCAGGCTACCAAACCAAAGACGACGACACAAGACCATACGAAGGAAACCGCTTCAGGTACTATACCCGGTATAATTTTATTGTGAAAAATAAATTGTCGGCAGGAATTACAGCTGAAAAAGATCCCGGAGAAGCTTTCTTTAAAGGCACAAACAAGCATGGTTTCGATTTCTATTCGGGACACCTGAGCTTAAGACTGAACTCCTTTGTTGAAAACATTTCGGTTGGCGATTTCGTGATTCGATCGGGGCAAGGATTGGTTTTGTGGCAAGGCTATTCCTCCGGAAAATCGGAGAATGTGCTAGGCATATCAAAAACAGGGCAGGGAGCACGTGCTTACACTTCAGTTGATGAGAATAATTATTTTAGAGGAGCCACAACAACCTTTAACTTTGGAGAAGGAAAACTTAACCTGTTTTTTTCGCAAAAAAAAGTTGACGGCAATCTGGCTGGTAGCGACACAACAGAAATTTATTTTACCAGTCTGCAAACCTCGGGTTACCATCGTACACAAAGTGAAATTGACGACGAGAAGTCGGTGAAAGATTTGAATATTGGCAGTGTAATCTCATGGAATTTTAAGAACCTGAACATAGGCAGTACCTTTGTTTATCAAAAATTCGATATCCCTTTTATCAGGAGCAGCGAGCTGTACAACCTTTACCGGTTTGGCGGTTCGGAAAACTACACGGCCGGAATAGATTACCTTTTCAGCAAAGGCCGATACCGGCTATTTGGAGAGGCAGCACTATCGAAATCGAAAGGCAAAGCAATAATCCAGGGGCTTGTGGCACATTTAAACGACCAATTGAGTTTTTCAGCACTTTTCCGACATTTCGATAAAGACTACCATGCACTTTGGGCTAACCCTTTTGCCGAAGGAAGTAGCATCAGCAATGAGTCGGGATTGTATTTAGGGGCCAAATTCCTTCCCGCAAAACACCTTACACTTTCGGCCTATTCGGATATTTACCGCAGCAAATGGATTGCTTACTCCACTGCCGGACCAGCTGATGCCTGGGACATTTTTATACAAGCCGATTTTTATCTTTCAGAAAAATTCAATTTTTATTTCCGCTTAAAAAACGAAGAAAAAGAACAAAAATCTAAGGATGAGGCGTTGTATGTAAACCTAACTGAACGCACACAAAAAGCACGGTTTCAAATCCAATACAAACCTTTGGAAACATTTAAATTGAAAACCCGTATCGAACACGCTTATTACAAAGGAGAAAGTACCGAAAATGGATATATGGTTTTTCAGGATTTTCAATTTATCCCCGAAAACCTTCCGCTTAGCCTGACAGTGCGTCTTGCCTGGTTTGACACACAAAGTTACGATGCAAGAATTTATGCTTACGAAAACGACATTCTTTACACCTTCTCGGTTCCGGCATATTATGGGAAAGGACTAAGGACTTATTTAAACATGAAATACAAAATATCAAAAAAAATAGAATGCTGGGCCAAACTAGCCAACACGCACTGGACCGACCGCGATGTCATTAGTTCGGGCTACAACGAAATAGCGGGAAACAACAAAACTGAGTTAAAATTCCAGCTACGGTTGAAATTCTAACTTTGATTGTGTTACTTTGGCCAGTTAAATTAAACACAATGGTTACGTACAACTTTGACGACATCCGCCCCTATTACGACAAAGAAGTAAAAGAAAAGATGCGCCTTTTGCTGAAGGATAAAACTTTTGACAAGGTATTAATGTACTTATTTAAAAACCGCCCAAAAGTGCAAATGGTTAAATTTCAATTGCGACGGGTGAGAAGTATTAAACAACTTCAGGGAGTCTTTATTTACGACCTTTTACATTGGCTAATCGATAAAACATCTGACGGATTAATTTGTACAGGATTAGAAAAACTGGACAAAAAAAAATCTTACCTTTTTATTTCCAATCATCGCGATATTATTTTAGATGCGGCATTGCTAAATATCCTGACCTTTAAATATGGGATGAATACCACCCAAATTGCGATTGGCGACAACCTGCTGCTTTACGACTGGATTGAGCATACCGTAAAACTTAATCGTGCATTTATTATCAAACGTAGCCTCCCTCCACGCGAACTTATGATGGCTTCGAAGAAAGTCTCCGCTTTTATTCGAAAATCGATTACCGAGGATCAGCTGTCTGTTTGGATTGCCCAGCGCGAAGGCCGCACTAAAGACGGATTCGACAAAACGCAGGAAAGCCTGCTAAAAATGTTGAATATGAGCAATAAAGGCTGCGTTTCGGATGGCTTTAACGAACTAAACATTGTTCCGGTTTCTATTTCATACGAAATTGAGCCTTGCGGTTTAGCCAAACTTAAAGAACTCATAAAAAAAGAACATTACGGCCAGAAAAAAACAAGTAAAGACGATCTTAAAAGTATGTCGATGGGAATGTTTAATCCCAAAGGCCGAATATGTTTTGCTTTTGGCGATGTTATCGAAACTCATTTTGAAATTGCCAAAACAAACGAACAACGAAACAAATATTTAAAAGATTTAGCGGAATTGATTGACGACCAGATTTACCGCAATTTTAAACTCTGGCCTAACAATTATGTGGCCTACGACATGCTGATGCAGGAACACCGTTTTAAAGACAAATATACCGACAAAGAAGAACGAAAATTCAGGATGATGGTTGAACAAGCCAATGTACATATCGACTACCCGATTACTGACATTACCGAAAGATTCCTTAAAATATACGCAAACCCTGTCATCAACCAACTAAACACAAAGAAGTTATAGAATGAAGGCAATTATATGGGACTGGAATGGAACGTTATTAAACGATCTGGATTTCTGTATTTCGATTATTAACAAATTACTGAAAAAGCGAGAGCTGAATTTATTAACCAGAGATGCGTACAAAGCTGTTTTTTCATTTCCTGTAAAAGATTGTTACCAGGCCATTGGATTCGATTTTAACAAGGAAGATTTTGCCATTCCTGCCCGCGAATTTATAGACATTTACAATGCCGGAGTAGGAAATTGTGCACTCCATTCGTCGGCGATTGATGTTTTAAATTTCTTTCAGCAAAAAGGAATAAGGCAGTTTGTACTTTCGGCAATGCAACAAAATACGCTTGAACAAACCCTGAAACAACAAGGTATTTTACACTACTTCGAAGGGATTGCCGGATTAAACAATCACTATGCAGAGTCAAAGATTGAACGTGGCAAACAGTTAATTTCTGAATATAATATCAACAATACCAAATCAACCATAATCGGCGACACCATTCATGATTATGAAGTTGCACAACAATTGGAAACAGCCTGCATTTTAATTGCCGATGGCCATCAGTCAAAAGAAAGGCTTAAGCATACGGGAACCACGGTTATTTCAGCAATAAAGGAATTGACACAACTACCGGTTTAATCGAGAAAATCCCGCTTCTTAATATCCCTGATTATAAGCTGCAAGTTTGTTTTTCCGCGGTATTCATTTTCATTAATCGAATAGCAAACATCAAATGGCGAACCGGAGGTAATTAAACTGTAGGCTTCCGACTGGTTAAAAGCAATGCCAGGAAATATTCCCGAATTAACATCCGGTTCAACCAAATCCAGCTTCAAGTGTTCCTGTTTTTTCCCAACCAGGCGGCTTGTTCCTGCATCAAATACATCTTCGGTAACAAAAACGGGCGTCATATTGTGAGGGCCAAAGGGCGCAAATTGTTTTAATATGCGGTAAAAACGAGGCGTAATTTCACTTAATGGAATTTTGGCATCTACTTCAATGGTTTGAATTTGTTGCTGGTCGGTTATTTGTTTGGTAACAATATCCTCAAAACGTTTTTTAAACTCCGGAATATTCTCGATTTTCATGGTAAGCCCGGCGGCATACATATGCCCTCCATAGGATTCCAGCAGGTCGCTGCACTGGCCTATAGCTTCATACAAATCGAAATCGCGAACCGAGCGCGCAGAGCCAGTTGCCAGCCCATTCGATTCGGTTAAAATTATAGTAGGACGATAAAATTGTTCGGTTACTCGGGATGCAACAATTCCAACCACCCCTTTGTGCCAGTCGCGGTTATACAAAACCGTGCTGTTCATGGCTTTCAATTCCTCACTGTTTTCAATAGTGTCAAGGGCTTCCTGAGTGATATCTCTATCGAGTGTTTTTCTTATTTCGTTAAACGAGTCGATTTCTTCGCCTAACAAATCCGATTTGTCTTCATCGTTAGAAACCAGAATCTGCACCGATTTTTTCCCGTGTTCAATTCGCCCCGATGCATTCAGTCGCGGGCCAATTTTAAACACAATATCACTAATGGTAATTTCGGTTCCGTTAATGCCTGCAAAATTTATAATGGTTTGTAAGCCAATTCCAGGATTTGAATTAAGCTTTTTTAGCCCGTAATACGCTAATACCCGGTTTTCTCCGGTAATCGGCACTATATCAGCAGCGATACTAACGGCTGCCAAATCAAGCAAGTCGTATATTTCCTCAAAATCTATTTCATTTTTTTTGCAGAAGGCCTGCAATAACTTAAACCCAACGCCACACCCCGAGAGTTCTTTGTAAGGATAGTCACAGTCGGGTTGTTTCGGATCTAAAACAGCAACAGCATCCGGCACCTCTTCTCCCGGATTATGGTGATCGCAAATTATAAAATCCACGCCACGTTCTTTGGCTCCTGCAATTTTTTCTACGGCTTTAATTCCACAGTCGAGCGCAACAATTAGCGAAAAGCCGTTTTCTACGGCATAATCGATACTTTTAGGAGAGATACCATACCCTTCGCTGTAGCGATCGGGAATATAGTATTCAATTTCCCGAATTCGTTGTTTCAAAAACAGGTACATCATAGCCACCGATGTTGTGCCATCCACATCGTAATCGCCATAAACAATAACCTTTTCCTGATTGGCAACCGCTTTATTAAGGCGCTCCACGGCTTTATCCATGTCCTTCATTAAAAAAGGATCGTGTAAATCGCTAAGCCTCGGACGAAAAAAAGCTTTGGCCTGAGCAAAGGTTTTTATACCACGTTGTACCAGTAAACGAGCAATCACCATGTTCACATTTAACGCTGCCGACAGGTGCTTTAACTCATTTTGGTCGCCTTGCTTTTTTAAGTTCCAAATTTTATCCATGCTGCGTTTTTGTGTTTTTCAAGTCGTGAATTGGCAAATATACAAAATGCCGACTCATAATAAAACTAAACATTCAATCTCAAGGTTATTTTTTTATTCGTTTCATAATACGAAATAAATCACAACCAAGTAGTTTTATTATCTTTGCCCAAATTTTTTCAAGGGTTGTTATAACGCAACTCTTACTTTTTAAGTTGTCATTTCTACTACGAGGGAAATTCTTTTAGGCAGAAATTCGATTATTCTTCACTGCCTGAAGGCAGACAGGGAGGAAAGGCACTAATATTAAAGCGACAAAAAGATGAGTCACCAGGAATTAAGCGAACAAGAAATTATCAGAAGAAATTCGTTGCAAAAAATGCGCGAATTGGGTATCGATCCATACCCTGCAGCACAGTATCATGTAAATACAACATCGGCCGACATAAAGGAAAAGTACAAAGAGGAAGAAAAGAATTTCCAGGATGTAGTAATTGCCGGACGCTTGATGAGCCGCAGAATTATGGGGAAAGCCGCGTTTGCTGAACTACAGGACCACAAAGGCCGAATTCAGATTTACGTTAACCGCGATGAGATTTGCCAGGGCGAAGATAAAACCATGTACAACGAGGTTTTCAAAAAATTGCTCGATATTGGCGATATAATTGGAGTTAAAGGCCATGCTTTTATTACACAAATGGGCGAATTAACCGTACATGTAACCGAGTTTACTGTTCTAAACAAATCGTTGCGACCACTTCCTATTGTAAAAGAAAAAGATGGGAAAACCTTTGATGCCTTTACTGACCATGAGCAGCGTTACCGCCAGCGTTACATCGATTTAATTGTAAATCCGCAGGTGAAAGATACGTTTGTTAAACGTACGATTATCTACAACACCATGCGTCAAATGTTTAACGAACAAGGCTACCACGAAGTAGAAACGCCTATTCTTCAACCAATTCCGGGAGGTGCAACAGCTCGTCCGTTTATCACGCACCATAATGCATTAAACATACCGCTTTACATGCGTATTGCCAACGAACTTTACCTGAAACGTTTAATAGTTGGAGGTTTTGAAGGGGTTTACGAATTCTCGAAAGATTTCCGTAACGAAGGGATGGATCGTACCCACAATCCGGAGTTTACTGTAATGGAAATTTACGTAGCTTATAAAGATTACAAATGGATGATGAGCTTTACCGAAAAAATTTGTGAACGCGTAGCTATGGCATTACACGGAACCACAAAAGTTCAGTTGGGTGACAACATTATTGATTACAAAGCACCGTATCCTCGCGTTACCATGGCTGAAGCAATTATGGAGCACACGGGTTACGACATTAATGGAAAGTCGGAAGCTGAATTACGAGAAATCGCCCAAAAGCTTGAGATTGAAATTGACGAAACAATGGGTAAAGGAAAGCTCATCGACGAAATATTTGGCGAAAAGTGCGAAGCCAATTACATTCAGCCAACTTTTATTACAGACTATCCTGTGGAAATGTCGCCACTTACAAAAAAACACCGCGACAACCCGGAACTAACCGAACGATTCGAGTTGATGGTGAACGGAAAAGAGCTGGCAAATGCCTACTCGGAGCTAAACGACCCTCTCGACCAACGCGAACGTTTCGAAGACCAATTAAGACTCTCGGAAAAAGGCGACGACGAAGCCATGTTCATCGACCAGGACTTCTTACGTGCATTGGAATACGGCATGCCACCAACATCGGGAATGGGAATTGGAATGGATCGTCTTACCATGTTTATGACCAACAGTCCGTCAATTCAAGATGTTCTTTTCTTTCCGCAAATGAAACCGGAGAAAAAAACAGTTGAAATGACCGACGATGAAAAGGTTGTTTTTGAGCTGCTAAAAGAAGATTCACAGATTGAGCTTTCGGCTCTAAAGGAAAAAGCCGGACTCAGCAACAAGAAATGGGATAAGGCTATTAAAGGGCTTAGCAGTAAAAAAGTAGCCAAAGTCGACAATAGCGATGCAGGATTAATTGTTTCGTTGTTATAGAATTCAATATATTTAGTAGAAAGATTTTTAGCTGCCTGGTTTGACATTAAAGTTTTATACTTAATTACTAATCGGTTCAGCTAAAAATCTTTTTCCCTCTGCAAATAATTTTTAATTTGTGAAATAATCTTGAAAGCAATTTTCATCTTATTAAAATTGTTTGTTCATCTAAGGAATAAGAAGGAATTCGCATGATTTTAATATAGCACTTATGTGTGAATATTTTTCATCCTCATTTCTTTTTACTTCCGAAACCTATTGCAGATAAAAAAATAAAACTACATTTAACCCTTAAAAAGCCTGACAAACCATAAGCTCTCAACTGAATGCACAAACTTTCAAGATTAAATATTACACTAACGTTAATCTTAAACTTTTTCTTTTGTTTTGGATTTTGCAGTAATCCACAAAAAAACATAACAGACAGCATCCAGCAGGTGTTGTCCACCACTGATGAAGCTTCTGAAAAAAGGATGATACTGATTCAAGGTGCAAGGGATTTAAAGGATATCGATCGCGCACAAGCCATCTCGTTCTACCAGCAGGCTTTAGATTATGAAACCAACGCTTATAACAAAGCCGTTATTCTTGATACCATTGGGCTCTATTACTGGCAGTTGGGCAAATTCGAAAAAGCTATTGGAAATTTCGAGGATGCATTAATCTACTTCCAAGAATTAAACGATAGCCTTTGGTTGGGTAAAATTTACAATAACATTGCCGTGGTTAACTGGGGATTGGGCAATAGCAACGAGGCCTTAAAATATTACCACAAAGCACTACCCATAAGAAGCGCGATAAATGATCATAAAGGAGTAGCAAATATTTACAACAATATTGGGATAATTTATAAAGATTGGGATTTAAACGAAGAAGCCTTTAAATGGCACACCCAGGCCTTATCAGAAGCCAAGAAAAGCGGAGACCTTAATGCAATTGCCTACTCTAATTTTAATATCGGAAAATATTACGAATACAAAGACGAATTTGAAACCGCATTGAAATATCACCAGGAAGGATACCGAAATCTTTTAAATCAAGACAAAAACAATCGCTCTATTTCCTTATTTCTTGCAAACGTAGGATCACTTTATGCGAAAAGCAACCAACTCGATTCTGCTCTATACTATTTTAAAGCATCGCTATTTCATGCCAAAAGAATAAATAACAATAACAGGATTGCCATTGCCCAATACTTTGTTGGAAAAACATACCTGAAAATTGAGAAACCCGATTCGGCAAAAATTTACATCGATGAAAGCTATCGCATATCGAAAGAAAACGGATATAATTTTCTTGAGAAAGACAATATGTTCATTTATTCAGAATTGGCCGAAAAGCAAGGCAACGCCTCTGAAGCACTTGACTATTTTAAAAAGGCAACAGCACTTAAAGACAGTATTTTTAACAAAGGAAAAATCAATAAACTAACTGAACTACAAATCAGATACAATCTCGATCAACAATCACAGGAGAACCTGCTTCTGCGAAAGAACATCGAAATTCAACAGTTAACCATTCATAAGCAAAATGCGACCAAGGCAATTTTAATAGTAAGTAGCATCCTGATTCTAATCATACTTGCCTTTATCTTAAAAAGCCGAAAAACGTTTAAAGACATGAATGTTAAGCTCCTGAAGTCGAAAGACGAGTTAAAAAAACTTAATGCGGACAAAGACAAATTCTTTTCAATTATTTCCCACGATCTGAAAGCCCCATTTCAGGGTCTACTCTCAATCGCCGACATTATTGATTCTGAATACAATAAATTCGAAGATGAAGAACTAAAAAATCTTCTCTCCCTTCAAAAACAAACGGCAACCAATGCATATCGTTTGCTTGAAAGTCTGCTTCAATGGGCACAAACACAGTCGGGAAGAATAACATATACTCCGAAAGAATTTAACCTACACCAATCATCCGAAAAAGTTATAGAACTATTACAGCCGAACTCCGACAAAAAGAAGATTAAACTTTCGAATAAAATATCAGCGCAAACTACAGTTTATGCCGACAGAGAAGCTACTTCCACTGTGCTCCGTAATATTATTACCAACGCAATTAAATTTTCGAAACCTGGCGGAACAATAACCATTGAAACTGAGCATCAAAACAACGACGTGCTTGTTTCGATTTCAGACACAGGGATTGGAATGAATTCTAACGAAATTGACAAGCTATTTAGGATAGACGTGCAGCACACCACCGCTGGCACCGAACATGAAACTGGCACAGGCTTAGGCCTTATTCTTTGCAAAGAATTAATTAAAGGGCAAGGGGGAAACATTTGGGTTAAAAGCGAATTGGGTAAAGGAAGTACATTTTACTTTACCCTTCCAATTTGCAGTAATTAATTTAGATACAATTGAATACCGCAACAGCAATTCGCATACTTTTAAACATACTTCCCAGCAATGTATAACGAGTATTAATGTGCCGCTTTTAAATCTAGAGGGCTACTTTTTGATGGAAACACCTTCTGACAAGGCAAATAAGAGTCTTTATCTGAGATTTCTGTTCTAAGTTTTGATTGTGCATATTTTTTTTGCTTAGCTTTTCACTTTCTCAAATTTATTAATTAACATTGCTTTCGAAACTTCAAAAGCCTCTTTAGCTCAGTTGGTAGAGCAGCTCATTCGTAATGAGCAGGCCGTGGGTTCAAGTCCCATGAGAGGCTCTATTTCTTAAATCAAGGCTCAAAGAATCCTGCCTTCCAAAGTCCGATGTTTTTTCAATTCAATACAACATTCCCTGAGGTATAGCCAGGCAAAACCTTGAGGATAATTCTGCCCAGTCGTCGCCATATTATTCATTACCATGGCGTATAAACTCCTTCAAGCAAAATATTTAACATCCCGAGTTCCATGGTCACCAGTAAAACCCGGGAGTAAAATTAAGGCAAACAAAAAAGCCATCCGATAAATCAGATGGCTTAATAATATTTCTTCTTCAGTTAAGCTTATACATCCAAACTGTAACGGTCGAAACCTGTAACTTTTAAGCCTGCATCTTTAGATTTCAAGAAGTCTTTAATCGACATTTTGTTATCTTTAATGTATGCCTGATTTAACAAAGTAACGTCTTTGTACCATTTGTTAAGCGAACCTTGAGCAATTTTTTCAATCATTGCTTCTGGTTTACCTTCGTTACGATATTTTTCCTTTGCAAACGTCAATTCTTTGTCGATTGCCTCTTGTGGAATAGAAGCCTCGTCGATAGCAACAGGAGCCATTGCTGCAATTTGCATCGCAACATCTTTACCCACTTGCTCTTCAACAGTATTATTAAAGGCAACCATAGTTGCCAATTTGTTTCCTGGGTGGATATATGGAACAACTACTTCATCAGCCAAACATTTATAGTAAGAAAGTTCCAGTTTTTCACCGGTAACTCCACTTTGTTCAGTTACCAAAGCTTCAATCGTTTTGCCGTCAAGTTCAAGAGCTTTAAGGGCTTCTAAACTTTCAACTTTATTTTCTAATGCTGCGTCAAGAATTTTTGTTGCAAAAGCCACATAGCTTTCGTTTTTAGCAACAAAATCTGTTTCGCAATTCAATACCACAAGTGCTCCAAATTTAGCGTCAGCAGTAACTTTAGCTAAAGCAGCCCCTTCTGCAGCATCTCTGTCGGCACGTTTATTGGCAATAAGTTTACCTTTTTCGCGGATAATTTCCAGTGCTCTTTCGAAGTCACCTTCGGCGTCTTTCAAGGCATTTTTGCAATCCATCATCCCTGCGCCTGATACTTTACGTAGTTTTACTACGTCAGCTGTTGTAAAAGACATAATATAAATCTCTTCTAAATGGTTTATTTAACTTCTTAACCTTTATTCCTCTTCTTCAGAAGAATCATCTTTGGCGGCTTTTGCTTTAGCTGCTTTTGCAGCTTTTTTCTCAGCTTTCACAGCCTTCTCATCTGCTTCTTCTTTGTCTTTCTCAAACTTGCGCTCGTTTAATCCTTCCGCAATTGCATCGCACATAGTACCTACAATTAAACCAATAGATTGTGAAGCATCATCATTTGCAGGAATAACAAAATCAACATCATCAGGATTCGAGTTGGTATCTACAATTGCAAATACAGGTATTCCCAATTTTTGAGCTTCGCGAACAGCGATTTTTTCTTTTAAAACGTCAACTACAAACAATGCTGCGGGTAAACGACTTAGGTCTGAAATTGAGCCTAACATTTTTTCCAACTTGGCACGTTGTCTTGTAATCTGAAGTTTTTCGCGTTTCGAAAGGTTATCCCAACTTGTGTCTTTCGTCATCTTGTCGATGGAAATCATTTTCTTAACCGCTTTGCGGATAGTTGGGAAGTTGGTAAGCATACCTCCGGGCCAGCGCTCAGTTACGTAAGGCATGCCTACGTTTTTCACTAAGTCTGAAACCAAATCTTTGGCTTGCTTTTTAGTTGCAACAAATAAAATTTTACGACCCGATTTTGCAATTTGTTTGATTGCATTGGCGGCTTCGTCAATTTTTACAACTGTTTTTTGAAGATCGATTATGTGGATTCCGTTTTTTTCCATGAAGATGTAAGGCTGCATGTTCGGATTCCACTTTCTTTTCAGGTGACCAAAATGAGCACCTGCATCCAATAATTCTTGAAAATTTGTTCTTGGCATCTGTTTACTTTTTATTATGCTCTAAAAGCAACCGTTAAGTAGTCCGTCAACCGACGAAATCTTAACCGTTTTAGATCCATATAAATGATAAATAATTTTAACGTTTTGAGAATTGGAAACGTTTTCTTGCTTTTGGTTGCCCTGGCTTTTTACGTTCCACTTCACGAGGATCCCTGGTTACGAAACCGGCAGCTTTTAACTGAGTCCTTGATTCGGCATCAATTTCCATTAATGCACGAGTAATCGCCAAACGTAAAGCTTCTGCTTGACCTTTTGAACCACCACCGTTAAGATTAACTTTAATGTCGTATTTTTCAGAAACCCCTATCAGGTTTAATGGTTGCAATACGATGTATTGCAAAGTTTCTGCAGGGAAATATTCTTTTAGCTCCCTTTTATTAATGGTAACATTACCTTTACCTTCGCTTACGTAAATACGAGCGACAGCTGATTTCCTACGTCCGATTGTGTTTACTACTTCCATTATTTAATCGTATTTAAATCAACAACTTTAGGTTTTTGAGCCTCATATTTGTGCTCGGCACCCACTACTACATGCAAATTTCTGTACAAGTCGCTACCCAATTTATTTTTAGGGAGCATACCTTTTACAGCTTTCTCAACCAAACGTTCAGGATATTTAGCCAGAACATCTTGAGGAGTCATTCTTCGCTGTCCTCCGGGGTAACCAGTGTGGCGCAAGTAAATTTTGTCGGTCATTTTTCTACCGGTCATCATTACTTTTTCTGCGTTAATAACAATTACGTTATCGCCACAATCAGCGTTAGGCGTAAAATTAGGTTTATATTTACCTCTCAACATTTTGGCAACTTTACTTGCCAAACGTCCCAATACCATGTTTTCAGCATCAACAACTACCCACTCTTTGTTAGCGGTAGCCTTGTTGGCCGAAATTGTTTTATAACTAAGTGTGTCCACTTTTAATTTTTTTTATTGTAATTACACTTCAGATTTTACTTCTCGCGGTTTTTTCTGCCTCAACGGAATTTTTCGACAAAACGCCCTACGCAAAGAAAATCAACTATTTACACTCCTTATTCCTAAGGATAATAATCGGGACTGCAAAAGTATTTTCTTTTTTTGTATTTCCAAAGAAATAACAGTCAAAAATTCAATTAGTTAAATGCTTTTAACCCAAATGGAAGACTTCTGCTAAAAAATGGTAGTAACTTTCTGAATTAATGAACAATACAACTTTTAAGTCAATTTAAAGCGATTGTTAACAAAGCCTTGTATAAAAGAACAATAGAGTTGTTACCCGGCAGGTTTGAATTTTATATACATTTGTTGTTGATTGATATTAGCATAAATGAAAAAATCGCATCCTAAAAAACTAAAAAAACGTTTTCTAAACTCATGGATAACATCACTGGTCAGCATTTCGTTAGTACTCATTTTGCTGGGAATGCTAAGTCTGGTTCTTATTAACGCCAGGCAGCTATCGGAATATGTTCGTCAAAAAATTGGCTTTACTCTTGTTTTAAAGGACGATTTAAAACAAGTTGAAATTATTCGTTTACAAAAAGTGTTAAGTGCCGGCGAATATGTAAAATCCACACGATTCATTGATAAAGAAACTGCCGCGAAAGAACTCGCCGATGAACTAGGCGAAGATTTTACCAGTTTTTTAGGTTATAATCCCTTGTTTGCCTCCCTCGATGTGAAACTGCATGCACGTTACACCCAGCCCGACAGTCTGAAAGTTTTGGAACAAAAGTTTCTCGGCTACCCACAAGTTTCGGAGGTGTATTACCAAAAAAATCTGGTTTCCCTAATCAATCAGAATATCCGAAAAATAAGCATCGTTTTACTATTGTTTAGCGCCTTATTAACTTTCATATTTTTCGGATTAATAAACAACACCATCCGAATGTTAATTTATTCGCAGCGGTTTACAATAAACACCATGCAAATGGTAGGAGCAGGCAAAAATTTCATCCGCAAACCTTTTCTTGTCAGAAGTCTATTGATAGGAACATATGGCGCCGCCATTGCCAACATTATTCTTATTTTGGGCATATATACTTATAACAAAGAACTTCATGGTTTAATAAATAACAACGATTTAGCAAACACCATCATCGTAGTATTTATCGTGTTTGTTTTAGGAATACTCATCTCTTTTTTATCGACGTGGATTGCCATCAACAAATTCCTCCGCTTGAAATTTGATGAATTGTTTTATTAAATAAACTGTTTTATTAATTATCTTTACCGCTCCAATTTTCATAACAATGGCGAAAAAAATAAAAACCACGAAAACAACTGAAGAAACTGCCGGATTTGCTCTGGACAAAGAAAACTACAAACTACTAGCAATTGGCTTTGCTATAATAGTTCTTGGTTTTATACTTTTATCTGGTGGAGGAAGCGATGATCCAAACGTTTTCAGCGAAGATATTTTCAGTTTTCGGAGACTTACCATTGCTCCGGTAATATTACTAATTGGCTTTTCTTTCGAAATATACGCAATAATGAAAAAGCCCCAAAAAGGGCAAAAATAATCCTTCTGTTTTATGGACTCACTTCAAGCACTTTTACTCGGCATAATTCAAGGATTAACCGAATTCTTACCGGTAAGCTCAAGCGGACATCTTGAAATCGGCCACGCTTTACTTGGGATAAAAAACGACAACAACCTTCTTTTTGTATTGGTTGTGCACGTAGCAACAGTTTTAAGTACAATTGTGGTATTTCGAAAAGATATCGCGGTTTTATTAAAAGACTTGTTCCGGTTTGAATGGAACGAATCAACAATATTTATTTCCAAATTG
Organism: Draconibacterium sp.; assembly: GCA_041583785.1. Classification (GTDB taxonomy): domain Bacteria; phylum Bacteroidota; class Bacteroidia; order Bacteroidales; family Prolixibacteraceae; genus Draconibacterium. The sequence goes on from JBFHFE010000009.1 coordinate 129,344, forward strand.
CTGGTTTCGTCAATTCCAATTGTAATTATAGGTCTTTGTTTTTTAGAACAGGTCGAAAGTCTGTTTGTCGGCAACCTGTTCTTTGTTGGGTGCATGCTTCTATTTACCGCAAGCCTGCTTTCTCTTTCCCATTTTGTAAAAAGAAGTGGCGACAAAATCACCTATTTTAAAGCATTGATTATTGGAGTTGCACAGGCAATTGCCGTTCTTCCCGGCATATCGCGAAGTGGTGCAACCATTGCAACTGGCCTTTTATTAAATAGCAAGAAGGAAGAAATGGCGCGTTTTTCATTTTTAATGGTACTAATTCCAATCCTAGGGGCCGCATTTGTCGACATTGTAAAAGGAGAATTCAATCCTTCAGAAGTTAGCCTGCTACCATTATTGGTCGGATTTGCCGGGGCTTTCATCTCGGGGCTGCTTGCTTGCTCCTGGATGATAAAAATTGTTAAACGCGGCAAATTAATTTATTTTGCTATATATTGTGCTCTTATCGGGCTAATTGCTATCTTTGCAGCCTAATTTTTCAGAAGAATCATTAATCTTCTGAATTTTAGATTCTTACGCAAATGCCCGATTTCAAGAAAAAATACAATTTTATCGACGGGGAAATTTTACTGTTCGATAAGGAACTGGAATGGACATCATTTGATGTTGTTAATAAGGTGCGCTATATTCTTTGTAAGAAATTAGGCATAAAGAAATTAAAAGTTGGGCACGCCGGAACTTTGGATCCTTTGGCAACAGGACTCGTAATTTTATGCACCGGCAAGGCTACGAAAAAGATAGAAGAGCTTCAACTGGGCGAAAAAGAATACCTGGCAACATTAAAAATAGGAGCCACAACTCCATCCTTCGATTTGGAAACAGAAGAAGACAGCTCCGAAGACTACTCGCATGTTACAAAAGAATTACTGGAAAAAGCAATCCAAAAATTTATTGGTAATATCGACCAGATACCTCCTATCTTTTCTGCGGTTAAAGTAAATGGGAAACGAGCCTTTAATTACGCAAGAAATGGAGAAGATGTTAAACTTCAGCCAAAAAAAATTGTTATTAGAGAAATAGTAATTGAAAGTTTCAATTTACCGGAAGTAAAATTAAGAATAGTTTGTGGAAAAGGAACCTATATACGCTCGTTGGCACGCGATATTGGAGAAGAACTGCATTGTGGAGCCTATTTAACGGCTCTAAAACGAACACGGATAGGAGAGTTCAGATTAGATGACGCTTTTAAAGTGAATTATTTTCTGGAAAATTTAAATTTAGATGAAACAAATTAGAAATTTCAACGTAGAACGTTGTTCTGGCTTAATAAACCAACATTCTATATTACTTTTGTCAATTACTTTAAAAAACAACAAATGAGACTGATTCCGGTTTATTGGAAACAGTTACCATTAAAAATTAAAAATATATACGCATGAAATTATCAAAATTCAAGTATGACTTAGACCCTGAAAGAATTGCTTTACACCCAGCCGATAACAGAGACGAGTCGAAATTAATGGTATTGAATAAAGCGACTCAAACAATCGAACACAAATTATTTAAAGACCTGCTTGATTATTTTGATGATAAAGACGTAATGGTATTTAACGATACGAAAGTTTTTCCGGCACGTCTTTATGGAAACAAAGAAAAAACGGGTGCTGAAATCGAAGTTTTCCTTTTGCGCGAGCTAAACCGCGAACAACGTCTTTGGGATGTTTTGGTTGACCCGGCAAGAAAAATCCGCATTGGTAATAAACTTTATTTTGGCGAAGACGACTTAATGATTGCCGAAGTTATTGATAATACCACATCGCGAGGCCGCACACTGCGTTTCTTATTCGATGGCCCTTACGATGAATTCAAGAAAACCCTGTACAGTTTAGGAGAGACTCCTCTGCCGAAATTCATAAACCGCCCCGTACAGCCCGAAGACAAAGACCGCTACCAAACAATTTTTGCGAAAAACGAAGGAGCTGTTGCTGCTCCAACAGCGGGATTACACTTTAGCCGAGAATTATTGAAACGTCTGGAGATTAAAGGAATTGATTTCTCATACATTACTTTACATGTTGGACTAGGCAATTTCCGCAGTGTTGATGTAGAAGACCTGACAAAGCACAAAATGGATTCGGAGCAGATTTGGATAAAAAATGAAGCTTGCGAAATGGTAAATACCGCTAAGCAAAACAAACAAAATATTTGTGCGGTAGGAACCACCGTTATGCGTACGCTCGAAAGTTCAGTTTCCACACAAGGATATTTAAAACCTTTCGAAGGATGGACCAACAAATTCATTTTCCCTCCTTATGAATTTAATGTAGCAAACTCAATGATTACCAACCTCCACCTACCTTACTCTACTTTATTGATGATGGTAGCCGCTTTTGGGGGATACGATTTTGTTATGGAAGCCTATCAAACAGCCTTGAAAGAAGGCTACCGTTTTGGCACATATGGCGATGCAATGCTGATTATATAAGTATAATACATATTCAAAAGAAAAGCCTCGTTGAAAGCATTCAACGAGGCTTTTCTTTTCCCCTCCTCCCTGACTTCGATCAAAATGAGTGAAAAGATTAATACTCTGGGTTCACTTGTTGAATAATCTTCCTCTACGCGCATAGACATCTATCTGCTGAAGGGCAAAATATGAAACGACTACTGTCCTTATGTGATTTTACTATTCAAGTATATAATTTAACAATCCCCCATCAGCACTTCCAACAACCAGGTTAAGTTGCTGCCCGCTTAAATCGCCAATACTAAATTCGGTGTTCCCTGAGAGCGGGAATCCGGAATGTAGTTCCCCCCTGGAATCGAAAAGATAAATCCGATTATTTTCACTATCAGTAACGCCTATCTCTTTTCGTTTGGAGGAAAAGGTGTACAGGTTTACACTTCCGGACAGAGAGTCATCAAACCTTTCAGAAAATAATTCTTCACCCTTCTCATCTATAACCTTCAGCTCGTTCCCATCAATAAAAACGAAATCGACAACGCCATTACCGTCTATATCTTCTACGGTAAACCTATGATTCTCACTTAATCTGGCCGTTTTCTTTTCAGCATATTTCCCGTCAAAAAACAAATAGAAAACCTTACCGGTTTTATCACTAGTTACAATTTTAGGAGTTCCGGTGGTAATTAAAAACAATGGATTTATAGAAGGCTCGAACTTAGCAGTAGACGCAACTCGTGTCTCCCCTTGTCGGTTTAGAATATAAACTTTCGAATTATCTTTGAAAACAATATAATCCCTACCATTAACTCTAAAGTGCTGAATGCAGGAAGTAACAGCGCTGCTTGTCTGTCCGAATTTCCAACCGCTAATTATATTTCCTTCGTGGCTATAAGCATAAACTTTACGATTTTCGCAGGCTACAAAATAGCGGTATTTGCGGTTATTGTCGTAATCGAAAACACTTACCCCATTGGTTGCCGGAGCTTTAAAAATGAGCGGAAAATTAGCTACTTTGTCACCATTTCTATCAATTAAATACAATTTTTCTTTTGTATTAAATAGGTATTGCAACTTGCCATTCCGGTAATAATCAATCTGATGAATTTCCCCAAGAATTTTACCCTTTACTGGAATACTCCAGATAATTTTCCCACTGGCAGCTAATAAATGTAGTGTATTGTTATCATCCTGAACAATAATTTCCTTTTCAGCTTTGTCGAGGTGGTTCACAACAATTTGAGGCTTCGAGCTGATTGGGGCCCCTAAATTACTCTGCCAAAAGGCACGGGCATCGGCTTGAGGTTCTTTATTAAACCCTAGATTTACCGAGTTAAAATAAATATTATTTTCGCAAACTACTTGCCAACTTAAAAAATCGAACTTTCTGAAAGTATTTTCATTTGCTTCAATTCCTTTGACAATCTGCGAGCTAAACAAAGTTTCATTAAGGCTAAGGCAACGGTTTACATTTACAAAAGTATTGAGGTTTGCTTTGCTTTCGATAGATTGCTTATACCTGGCGTAATTTTGATCCGATTTTAAGGTGGTGCCTGTTTCCATATCGGTAAGGTATTTCTGTAGGGCCTCTTTTGAACTTGCAAAAACTAAATTATCATCGTAAAATACCGCATAATTTGCCTGTACAAAACGAAATGCTTTGCCCAGCCATATTCCAGGTAACGATGGATAAGGAAAACTATAAATGCGGTAAGACTTCCCCTTGTTAGTTTCAAATTCCGATATTAAATTATTGAATTCGATCTTTTTCCTCGAAGCATAATTCTGCAGAAGTCCTTCGAAAAGCTCACGATTTTCGTTGCGCGATGGGTTATTTACAATAAAAAGTGTTGTTTCCGAATCGTTTTGTGTAGGCAAAGTTGTCATGGCAGCTACCACCTGACTTTTCACAAGGCTTTTTAGCGTATTTCTGATTCCACTTCGACAGTAGTCTTCTATTTTTTTTATGCGCTCTTCGCGCTTGTAATAATCATTCGAATGCTCAAAATAACTTTCGAGCCTGTTAAAAAACAGCTCACTATCGGAAAACGCAAATTCAATAAAGAACGAAGTATTCTTTGGTAAAAGGCGATCGGCCTGGCAATTCACAGGTACTTGTCCTTCGAAAACAGAAAGAAAATGATTTAACGAATCGTTAGCAACAGTAATTCCGTTAAGCAGAAGCTGATTCGCATCAAAACTCATATCCAGTTCGCTCCAGCTCGCGTAATTTCTAATACCCAACACCTCTCTTCTGAGATTTGTCTTAAGGATTTCACCAAATTCATTCGTAACCTGATTTGTTTGTGGGTTTAAAAAATTAGCACACAATTCAGGAAATTTATTATGATTGATATACCACGAACCTCCGTTTTGCCTACCAGCCGTTTTGTTCACTTTCGAAAAAGAGCTGATGGTAGTAATATTTTGTGTACTTAACTGCCTGATACATTTTTCAACCAAGATGGCTTCCGGGCTAATAATTACCAAACCTCCAACAGCGCAATAATGAATCACCTTTTCTCCTTCTGCATCTGCAATATCCACAATGCGATGACCATCATATTTTCGGTATTGAAACGAAGATGCAGGTACACCCATTAGTTTTTCCATAAGGATCTCGAAACCTTTCAACTCCTCCGAACTTTGAAGATCGCCAATAATAACTGGTTTTAAGATGTTCTTTCCAATAAAATCAAGCGACAGAATCACAGGCTTCTTAGCAAAATGATTTTGAATATTTTTATTGCCTTTTATTAGCGATTCAATTTTCTCGATTTGTTCAAGAAAGCTCTTAAAATCGCTAATGGCAGAAAGTTCTTGCAAAATAGGATTAGCCTTGGGAATGGATTGAAGAGAGTTGAACTCAACAAAAACAGGAGAAGACGTCGGAACGGCCTTGTAAAGAGACCCTTCTTTAACAAACACCGATTCTTCTTTGCTAAACCAAATAGATGCAGCCACAGCTGTCAGAATGACAACAAGAATAATTATGAGGTTTCGCTTCATGTTCTAACTTTTCATCAAAAGTAGTAAATAGCAAGCGCTTAAAACCACCTTTTTCGTTTATATAATGAAATGGTACGTGTTAATAACACTAGAATAAACCAACAGTTTACAAAAAAAGCCGGATAAATCCGGCTTTCGATATATCAAATTTTAATTAACTTTTTCAGAGCGTTTTGGCCACTTCAACTTCCTGGTAAGCTTCAACATGGTCACCTACTTTAATGTCGTTGTATTTTTCAATATTCAATCCACATTCGTAACCATTTTTCACTTCTTTCACATCGTCCTTAAAACGTTTTAGCGAACCAAGTACACCTGTATAGATTACGATACCGTCGCGAATAATTCTAATTTTAGAATTTCGCTCGATTTTCCCCTGGCGAACCAAACATCCAGCGACTGTTCCAACTTTGGTAATTTTGAATACTTCGAGAACCTCCACGGTGCCCAAAATTTCTTCCTTAATCTCTGGCGACAACATACCTTCCATTGCGGCCTTAATTTCGTTAATAGCGTCGTAAATAATCGAGTAAAGACGAATGTCAATTTCTTCTCTCTCGGCAATCTTACGTGCATTTAACGACGGACGCACCTGGAATCCAATTACAATAGCTTCGGATGCGGCAGCCAAAAGGATATCCGATTCAGAAATCTGACCAACTGCCTTATGCTTAATGTTTACTTGAATTTCTTCAGTGGATAGTTTTATCAAAGAATCAGAAAGTGCCTCAATCGAACCATCAACGTCACCTTTAATAATCAGGTTTAATTCCTGGAAGTTACCAATTGCAATACGACGACCAATTTCGTCGAGAGTGATATGTTTTTGAGTTCTCAAGCCCTGTTCACGCGCTAACTGTTCACGTTTGTTGGTAATATTACGGGCTTCACGCTCATTCTCCATCACATTAAACTTATCCCCAGCCTGAGGAGCACCATTCAAACCAAGAACAATGGCTGGCTGGGCAGGTCCAACTTCGTCGATCCGTTGATTACGCTCGTTGAACATTGCTTTTACGTGGCCAAAATATTGTCCGGCAATTATAATGTCTCCAACTTTTAAGGTTCCACTTTGAACTAATATCGTTGAAACATAACCACGACCGCGGTCTAGTTCCGATTCAATAATAGTTCCTTGTGCTTTTTTATCGGCATTAGCTCTAAGCTCAAGCATTTCGGCTTCAAGAAGAACCTTTTCAAGTAACTCGTCAATACCGATTCCGTTTTTAGCAGAGATATCGTGCGACTGATATTTACCACCCCAATCTTCAACGAGGTAGTTCATATTAGCCAACTGTTCTTTAATCTTCTCAGGATTTGCCCCTGGTTTATCAATTTTATTAATTGCAAAGACAATAGGAACACCAGCAGCCGCAGCGTGATTAATCGCCTCAACAGTTTGAGGCATTACATCATCGTCGGCAGCCACAATAATTATTGCAATATCGGTTACCTGAGCACCACGGGCACGCATCGCTGTAAACGCTTCGTGACCTGGCGTATCAAGAAAAGTAATCATTCGGTCTTCTCCAAGGCTTACGTGGTAGGCCCCAATGTGCTGCGTAATACCTCCGGCTTCTCCGGCAATTACGTTTGTATTTCGAATATGGTCGAGTAACGATGTTTTACCGTGGTCGACATGACCCATTACGGTTACAATTGGTGGACGAGCTTTCAAATCCTCTTCGCTATCCTCCACTTCTTCAATAGCTTCAGCAATTTCGACGCTAACAAATTCTACTTTAAAGCCAAACTCTTCGGCAACAACAGCAAGTGTTTCAGCGTCTAATCGTTGATTTATCGATACAAACAATCCCAACGACATACACGAAGAGATAATCTGATTTACACCTACATCCATCATGGTAGCCAATTCAGCAACGGTTACAAACTCTGTTACTTTCAGGATACTTTGTTCCTTAATTTGCTGTTCCATATCGGCCTGCATTCTTTCACTGAATGCGGCACGCTTATCACGGCGGTGTTTTGAACCTTTCGACTTTCCTTTTGTAGTCAGTCGTGCAAGTGTATCCTTAATTTGCTTTTGAACATCAACCTCATTAACTTCTTTTTTAAGAGGTCTTCTTTTCTTTCCGGCACCACCGCCGGAACCTTGCTTATTAACCTGGAATTTACCTCTTGGCCTGTCTCCTTGTGGTTGTTGCGACTTGTCAACAGTAACTTTTCCAGTTTCTTTCGAAATCCGTTTTCTACGTTTTTTTCTTGCGGCAGCTTGATCGCCTGCGGTTTCCCTTTTCTCGGGAAGATCTATTTTCCCAAGAACAGTCGGACCACTTAATTTTCCAGCTCTTGCTTTAATAACTCCGTCTTCGGCAGCATTAGATTTTGCATGCCCTGCCTTTTCTTTCTTTTCAGCCGTCTTTTGCCTTAACCTCTCCTGACGCTCTTTTTCTTTCTCCGCCCTTGTCTTTTTGGCAGGCCGGGTCTTCTGATTTATATTTGTCAGGTCAATTTTACCAACTACTTTCACCTCTTCCACTTTTGGAACTTCAGTTTCAAGCAGTTCTTCCTTTTCTCTAACTGGAGTCGGCTTAATAACCGGAGTTTCAGGTTCTGCTTCTACTATGGGTTCTTTTTTTAATTTTTCTTTCACCGGCTTTTCTTTCACCGGCTTTTCTTTAACACTTTCTTGTGCCTTTATTTGTTCAACCGGTTTTTCTACAGGTTTCTCAACCTCTTTTTTAACCGCCTTTTTACTCTCTGCAACAATGGGCTTCTCAACAGTTTTTTCAATTGGTGTTTCCACCACTTTTTCAACCTTCTTTTCGATGGGTTTTTCTTCCTTCTTTTTCGGCTTATTAAACTGTTCAAGGTCGATCTTACCCAACACCTTTACTTTCTCTTCCGGTTTTGCAGGAACCTCTTTCTCAACAGGTTCAGCAATTTTTTCCTTTTTCTTTTCAGCAACAGGCTCAGGAGCAGCCACTTTTTCGACTTCTTCCGCCTTCTCTGCATCCATCTCAACAACCTCTTTTCTCGGACGCTGACTCTTCAAACTCATCTTTTCCGATTCTTTCTTGATAGAGATATCTATTTTATATTCCTTTTCGAGAAGCTGCACGGCGTCTGAAACAACTTTCGTATTTGGATTAGAATCAATTTCGAATCCCTTCTTATGCAAAAATTCAACAATGGTATGAATACCAACATTGAACTCTCTTGCAAGTTTACTAAGCCTTATTGTTTTGCCTGCTACCATATAATTTTTTCTTTACTTTTCTTTTCTCCGGAATAATTGCAACACGTATTTCTTTTCCGTTTTTTAATCAAATTCCGAACTTAGTACCTTTATAACATCGTCGATAGTTTCTTCTTCAAGATCGGTACGTTTAATAAGTTCGTCACGTGTAATATTTAATACATCTTTCGCTGTATCGCAGCCAATGCTTTTTAGGGCATCTATTACCCAGCTTTCAATTTCATCAGCAAATTCATCTAAATTCACGTCTTCGTCATCCTCTTCCATTTCGCGGTAAACATCTATTTCGTAGCCTGTTAACTGGCTTGCCAAACGAATATTTAAACCTCCTTTACCGATGGCCAGCGAAACTTCCTCGGGTTTTAAATAAACCTCTGCTTTTTTACTTTCTTCCAAAATTTTAATGGAATTAATTTTTGCAGGATTTAATGCCCTTTTAATAAATAACGAAAGGTTAGACGAATAGTTGATCACATCGATGTTTTCGTTTCGAAGTTCACGAACTATACCGTGAATTCTTGATCCTTTCATCCCCACACAAGCACCTACCGGGTCAATTCTTTCATCGTACGATTCTACCGCAACTTTTGCTCTTTCTCCCGGAACCCGAACAATTTTTTTAATGGTTATTAAACCGTCAAAAATTTCTGGAATTTCCAGTTCAAATAGTCTTTCGAGAAAAGCCGGAGCAGTTCGCGAAAGAATAATAAGCGGATTATTGTTGCGCAACTCTACCTTATGTACAATGGCACGCACATTATCTCCTTTTCGGAAATAATCCGATGGAATTTGTTCTGATTTTGGAAGAATCAGTTCATTGCTTTCGTCGTCCAATATAAGGATTTCTTTTTTCCACACCTGATAAACTTCACCAGTAACAATGTCACCAATTTTATTTTTGTATTTACTGTAGATATGATCTTTTTCCAGTTCCAAAATTTTACTGGCAAGATTCTGTCGTAAATTTAAAATAGCACGACGACCAAAATCTACAAGTTTTACTTCGTCAGTAACTTCTTCACCAACTTCGTAGTCTTCATCAATCTTAAGCGCATCGGTTAAAGTAATCTCCAGGTTCGGATCTTTTAATGCGTCATCTGCAACAACAACACGATTTCGCCAAATCTCGAAGTCACCTTTATCAATATTAATAATAACATCAAAATTTTCATCAGTTTCGTACTGACGGACAAGTGCACTACGGAAAGCCTCTTCCAGCACGCTCATCATGGTAACCCTGTCAATGTTTTTCAGCTCTTTAAATTCTGCAAAAGTATCTATCAGGTTAATATTTTCCATCGCTAATAACTTTATTTAAATGAAATAACCGCTTTCGCACTTTTTATTTCGTCGTATTTCAAATTATGTTCTTTTTCTATCAGTTGTTTTTTCTTGTGCCCCTCAACTTTTTCACGTTTCGAGGTCTTCAAAACAATCCCTTCATCGTCCGATGCTACTAACAGTCCTTCCAGCTCTACACCATCGGCAGTTTGCACCTCAATTTCTTTTCCGGTATATTTCTTGTATTGTTGCTTAACCTTAAAACTCTTTGTCAAGCCCGGCGACGAAACCTGAAGTGCAAAATCTTCTTCTTCCCGATCCAAATTATGCTCTACGTTCCTACTGACGCTAATGCATTGTTCAATGGTCATTCCACTAAAGCTATCAACATATACCTGAATATCGTTATTCGAACTCACGGTAATATCAACGATAAACATCTCATCGTCAAGCCTCTCTTCAACCAATTTAACAATTTTTTCTTTAGCTATCATTTATGCTATTGTAACAAAATAGGGAACCAGAGGTCCCCTAAAAAGTATCGTTTTTAGAAAATTCTCTGCAAAAGTAGTAATTATATCCAACATTTACAAATAACATCTTAACACATAAAGTACTGATTTTAAAGATCAAAAATCAGTAACCATTAATAGATGTGTAAGAAATCGTATTTTTTACCGTTATACGCTTTATTTTCAAACAAATTCCTACTCTTTTGTATCTGTTATAGCTTTGTAGCTTAATTTCTCACCCATAAATTTAACATTGTGCAACAGCTCCAATTAAATAAGAAGAAAATTATCAACGATCCTGTTTTTGGTTTTATCAATCTTCAGTCGGAAGTTGTTTTCGATTTGGTAGAACATCCTTTCTTTCAACGTTTACGGCGAATTAAACAGCTTGGATTATCCTACCTTGTTTTTCCGGGCGCCAACCACACTCGCTTCGAACATGCTATTGGAGCCACTCATTTAATGCGACAAGCCATTTCGGTTTTGCGACTAAAAGGCCACACCATTACCGATGAAGAAGCTGAAGCAGTTACCATTGCCATTTTATTGCACGATATTGGACATGCTCCTTTTTCGCATGTTTTAGAGAACACCTTGGTAAAAATCAGCCACGAAGAAATTTCCTTGCTTTTGATGCAGGAACTAAATAAAGAATTTAACAGTAAATTAAAATTAGCCATTAAAATATTTACCAATCAATACAAAAAACAGTTTTTACACCAACTTGTAAGCAGCCAGCTCGACATGGATCGCCTGGACTACCTTAGTCGCGACAGTTTCTTTACCGGCGTTGCTGAAGGAACTATTGGCATTGACCGAATTATTAAAATGCTTAATGTGCACAACGACAAGCTTGTTGTCGACATAAAGGGCATCTATTCCATCGAAAAATTCCTTATTTCACGAAGACTGATGTATTGGCAGGTTTACCTTCACAAAACCGTTGTTGCCGCCGAATTTCTATTAATAAACGTACTAAAACGTGCGAAAGAATTAACACTTCGCGGAGACTCCCTGTACGCCACTCCTACTTTAAAAATATTTTTAGAAAATAACTTCACCCCCGACAACTTCAGAAATAACATTGAAGCAGAAGGAAGAGGGGCTCTGAACTGGTACACACATTTAGACGACAATGATATTCTTATCTCAATTAAAGAATGGCAAAACCACCCCGATCCTGTTCTTTCACTCCTCGCTAAGAGCATAACTAACCGTAAGTTACCCCGAATCTTTTTGCAAGAAAAACCACTTTCTGAAAAAGCCGAAAAAAAATACCTACACAAAATTATGCAGGGAATAATTCCCGACCAGGAACTGGCAAAATACTTTTTAATGACAGGCGTTATCACCAACAATGCATACAACAAATACAACGAGAATATTTTCTTCCTGCAAAAAGACGGAACTGTTAAAGAAATAAACGCAGCATCGGACATAAACCTCACCGCTCTAACCAAAACTGTAAGCAAGTATTTTGTGAGCTTTCCTAAAGAATTGGACTTTTATTAGTTAAAAGCTATATTTGCACCGCCAAAAAAACAAATAATGAATTTTACAGCTACAGACGTTGCAGCTTTTTTACATGGTGAAATAGTTGGAGACGGAAACGTGAGAGTATCTAATGTTTCAAAAATTGAAGAGGGAAAACCAGGCACACTGGCTTTTCTGGCAAATCAAAAATACGAACATTATATATATACTACCAAAGCATCAATTGTTTTAGTGAATAACAGTTTTGTTCCGAAAGAAGAGATTTCGGCAACTTTGATTAAAGTTGAGGATGCCTATCAGGCGTTTGCATCTTTACTCGATTTGTATGTTCAGTCCAAAGCCTCAGCGAAGCAAGGAATTGAAGAACCAAGCTATATTTCGAAAGATGTTTCGGTTGGGAAAGAGATTTATGTAGGTGCATTCGCCTATATCGGAAAAAATGCAAAAATTGGGAACTACTCAAAAATATACCCACAGGTGCATATTGGCGACAATGTTAAAATTGGCGACGATTGTATTATTTATCCCGGGGTAAAGATTTACGACAATTGTGTTATTGGAAACCGATGCATTATTCATGCCGGGGCAGTTATTGGTGCCGATGGTTTTGGTTTTGCACCGCAAGCTGATGGAACCTACAAGAAAATCCATCAAATTGGCAATGTGGTGCTCGAAGATGATGTTGAAATTGGAGCCAACACAACTGTTGACTGCGGCACCATGGAATCGACCATTATAAGAAAGGGTGTAAAACTCGATAACCTGATACAGATTGCCCATAATGTTGAAGTTGGACAAAACACAGTAATGGCAGCCCAAACAGGAATCTCCGGCTCAACAAAAGTTGGAAAAAACTGCATGTTTGGCGGACAGGTTGGACTTGGCGGTCATATTACAGTTGGCGACAAAGTTATTCTTGGGGCTCAATCAGGCGTTGCGCAAAACATAAAAAGCAATCAAACTCTCTTAGGATCTCCTGCTTTCGACATTAAAAAAGCGATGAGGGCATATACTCTAATAAAAGAACTCCCTGAAATTAGAAAGGACGTTAGTCTCCTCAAAAAAGAAATAAACACAAACAAAGACAGATAAAAACATAGATACATCTTTATGATTGTTAAACAGAAGACGCTAAAAAATTCGTTTAAAATAGAGGGAAAGGGACTTCACACCGGAGTAGATGTTACAATGAATTTTCTTCCAGCTCCCGAAAACCACGGATTCAAATTTAAGCGAGTTGACCTGAAGCATCAACCCATAATAGAGGCTAATGTTGATTTAGTTGTTGACACATCGCGTGGAACTTTACTTGAAAAAGACGGTGCAAAAATTGGAACAATTGAACACGCTTTGGCTGCATTAATTGGGATGGACCTTGACAACGTTCTTATTGAAGTTAATAATGAAGAAGCTCCCATTCTTGACGGAAGCTCGAAATATTTTGTTGAAGCCATTGAAAAAACCGGCATCGTTGAACAAAATGCTGAGCGTGAGTATTTCGAAATAACAGAAAAAATTGAAATTACCGACGAAAAATCAGGCGCACACATTATTGCAGTGCCCGACGACCATTACTGTCTGAATGTAATGATTTCATTCCCGTCGGAAGTATTAAACAACCAATATGCAACAATCGATTCAATCAGCGATTTTAAAACCGAGATTGCGAATTGCCGCACTTTTGTGTTTTTGCGCGAAATTGAATTATTGTTAAACCACAACCTTATAAAAGGTGGCGATTTAACGAATGCAATCGTAATTATCGATGAAGAAATCAGCCAGGAAAAACTAGATCACCTTGCCGACCTAACAAACCACCCCAGAGTAGAAGTTAAACCTCAGGGCATATTGAACAACCTTGAATTACATTTCAACAATGAATGTGCACGCCACAAACTACTTGATATAATTGGCGATATTGCACTATGCGGAAAACGAATTAAAGGCCGCATTATTGCAACAAAACCAGGACACGGGCCAAATACAACTTTTGCCAAAGCCCTTAAAAAACAATGGAAAAAAGAGATTAGTGCTGCTCCTAAATGCAATCCTAATGCCGAACCTCTAATGGACGTTAACCGAATTAAGGAACTGCTGCCGCATCGTTATCCCTTTTTAATGGTTGACAAAGTAGTTTGCATTAATAACAACGAAATCACAGGGGTTAAAAACGTAACGGTTAACGAACCGTTTTTTCAGGGACATTTTCCACAAGAGCCTGTAATGCCAGGGGTAATGCTTGTTGAAGCCATGGCGCAATGCGGTGGATTACTGGTACTAAGCCAGCAAACCGGAAAATTTTCAACCTATTTCATTCGCATCGATAATGTTAAATTCAGGAAGAAAGTAGTTCCAGGTGACACTCTGATTTTCAAATTAACTTTAACTTCGCCAATTCGAAGAGGAATTGCCAACATGAAGGGCATCACATATGTAGGAGATAAAATTGTTGCTGAAGGTGAATTTATGGCCCAGATTGTAAAACAAGAAAATAATTAAGAAAAGAAAAGATGAAACAACCACTAGCGTATGTTCACCCCGATGCAAAAGTAGCCGATAACGTGGTTATCGAACCCTTTGTATCCATCGACCACGATGTTATTATTGGCGAGGGGACAAGAATTGGTTCTAGCGTTACAATTTTACCGGGAACAAGAATTGGCAAAAACTGCAATATTTTTCCCGGCTCAGTAATTGGAGCTGTTCCACAAGATTTGAAATTCAAAGGAGAATATTCAACCGTTGAAATTGGCGACAACAATACCATCCGCGAATTTGTAACCATAAATCGTGGCACCACTGCTAAAGGGAAAACAGTAATTGGGAACAACTGCCTCCTGATGGCTTATGTACATGTTGCACACGATTGTACTGTTGGAAACAATATTATTCTGGTAAACAATGTTCAACTCGCCGGCGAGGTTGTTGTGGACGACTGGGCAATTATTGGAGGAATGTCTGCCATTCACCAATTTGTAAGAGTAGGGTCGCATGTAATGATTTCGGGAGGTTCGCTAGTTCGAAAAGATGTACCTCCTTTTATAAAAGCTGGCCGCGAGCCACTTTCGTATGTAGGAATTAACTCAATTGGCTTACGCCGTCGCCAATACAACAACGAAAAAATACGAGAAATACAGGACATCTATCGTTACATTTACCAAAAAGGATTAAATACTGCACAGGCCGTTGAAATTATTGAAGCAGAAATGGCAGCAACTCCTGAACGCGATGAAGTACTACTTTTTGTAAAAGACTCGAAACGTGGAATTATTCGTGGGTATTTTCCCGATTAATTTCCTTTAAAATATTTTGTAAAAATGCCATCCTGAAAACAGGATGGCATTTTTTATTTGAAAAGATCTTATTTAGTAAGATTCCAGCCCTGTGCTTCCAGGGGGATGGCAGAACCAGCTGCAGTAATCAGGTTAATACCCTCGCTGGGCTCAACCATGTGACCAATGATTGTAAAATCAGGATCGTTTTTAATTTTCGCATAATCGTCTAGCGAAATAGTAAAAAGCAATTCATAGTCTTCACCTCCGTTTAAAGCAGCAACAATGGGGTTAATGTGAAACTCCTCAGCCATCTGCTTGGTCTGCGAATCCATGGGCACTTTATCTTCGAATAAACTGCATCCAAGTTCTGAGTTCTTGCAGAGGTGCATTATTTCCGACGAAAGACCATCAGAAATATCAATCATGGAAGTAGGAATAATTCCTAGTTTTTCGAATGCAGCAATAACATCAGCCCGAGCCTCAGGTTTTAGCTGCCGCTCCAAAATATAGTCGTATCCCTCAAGCTTCGGTTGCATATTATTATCCACTTTAAACACTTCGTTTTCGCGCTCAAGTAGCTGAAGGCCCATATAAGCACCTCCTAAATCGCCCGAAACACAGAGGAGATCGTTGACTTTTGCTCCGCTTCGCATGACCACTTTATTTTTCTCAACTTCACCCAGGGCTGTTATACAAATGGTAAGGCCGGTTAACGAACTGGTAGTATCTCCTCCTACCAAATCAACCTTATATTTCTCACAAGCCAAATGAATTCCTGCATACAGTTCATCCAAAGCCTCTACCGAAAACTTACTTGAAATGGCAATGCTTACTGTTATCTGCTTTGGTGTAGCATTCATAGCATAGACATCGGCAAGGTTTACAACTACCGCTTTGTACCCCAAATGTTTGAGAGGCACATACATCAAATTAAAATGAACTCCCTCGGTTAACAAATCGGTAGAAACAACAACTTGCTTTTCCTTATAATCGAGCACTGCAGCATCGTCGCCAACACCCTTTGCCGAACTCTCATTTTTAAGTTGTATATCTTTTGTCAATCGGTCAATCAGGCCAAACTCGCCCAATTCCGAAATGCTGGTTTGTTTTCTTTCTTTACTCATTATTAAATTCAGACAAAAAAGTATGTTTTGTAAATTCTGAACTGCAAAAATACCCATAGTTTTATATCTTTGCAATTTTAATTTGAACAGGAGCATAAACGCATTGTTATATAAGCGAAGTTGTTGTTTTTAAAGAAACTGGTAAAAAGGTTTGAAATTGAGCAAGTTACATTTTATTGTAATCCGTTCAAACCAATTTCTACCAGAATTATCCAATTTGCTTTTAAACAGAAACAGCAAAACCAGCTCACTTCAATGCAACTTTGTTACCTAAGAGAAGAAAATTTGAGAAATGGGAGAACAAGATAAAATACTGAACGAAGTTACGCAGGGCGATTATAAATATGGTTTTGTTACCGATATAGAAACAGAAATAATCGAAAAAGGCCTGAGTGAAGCTGTTGTCCGTTTAATTTCTGCAAAAAAAGAAGAGCCGGAATTCATGTTGGATTTCAGGCTAAATGCTTTTAAAAAATGGCAGAAAATGAAAATGCCAAATTGGGCGTATTTAAAAATACCACCCATCGATTTGCAAGAGATCAGCTATTATGCAGCCCCAAAACAAAAGCCGCAATTAGAAAGCCTCGACGAAGTTGACCCGGAATTGCTTGAAACGTTTAACAAACTTGGAATTCCCTTGGAAGAACAAAAAATGCTGTCAGGAGTTGTAGCTGTTGATGCAGTTATTGATAGTGTTTCCATTAAAACCACATTTAAAGAAAATTTGGCAGAAAAGGGTATAATTTTTTGCTCATTTAGTGAGGCAGTACAGGATCATCCTGATTTGATAAAAAAATACCTGGGACAAGCGGTTCCTGTTGCCGACAATTATTTTGCAGCTCTTAACTCTGCGGTTTTCAGCGACGGCTCCTTTTGTTACATTCCCAAGGGAGTTAGATGCCCAATGGAATTGTCAACCTATTTTAGGATTAACGCAGCTAACACAGGGCAATTCGAACGAACTTTAATCGTTGCCGACGACGACAGTTATGTAAGTTACCTGGAAGGATGCACAGCACCCATGCGAGACGAAAATCAACTGCATGCTGCAGTGGTTGAAATTATTGCCCTGGATCGTGCAGAAGTAAAATACTCAACCGTACAAAACTGGTATCCCGGGAATAAAGACGGGCTTGGAGGAATTTACAACTTTGTTACCAAACGAGGAATATGCCGTGGAGAATCGTCAAAAATCAGCTGGAACCAGGTGGAAACCGGCTCGGCCATTACCTGGAAATACCCAAGCTGCATTTTATTGGGCGACAACTCGGTTGGAGAATTCAACTCCGTAGCTGTAACTAACAATCATCAGCAAGCCGACACCGGCTCAAAAATGATTCATATTGGAAAAAATACAAAATCGACTATTGTTTCGAAGGGTATTTCGGCAGGAAAAAGTGACAACTCGTATCGGGGATTGGTAAAAATTATGCCCAAAGCGACCAACTCGCGAAACTTCTCACAGTGTGACTCGCTGCTACTTAACGACACCTGCGGAGCGCATACTTTTCCGTACATCGAAGTTGGGAACAAATCGTCGATTGTAGAGCACGAAGCTACGACATCGAAAATTGGAGAAGACCAAATTTTCTATTGCAACCAACGCGGCATTGACACCGAAAAAGCAATTGGAATGATTGTGAATGGGTACGCCAAGGAGGTATTAAATAAACTTCCGATGGAATTTGCTGTGGAAGCACAAAAATTACTGCAAATTAGCCTCGAAGGCAGTGTAGGATAAAAAAGCCAATCCCAGCCGCCCTTATTAAGGCGGCAAAAGAATGGCAATAATAAAAAAAGAAATTAACAATATGTGGGTTTCGAGTCTTACTTCTCTTTACTCACCATTTCATATCAAAGAAATATGTTATCAATAAAAAACTTATACGCTTCTGTTGACGGGATGGAAATCCTGAAAGGAATCAATCTTGAAGTAAAACCCGGTGAAGTTCATGCCATTATGGGCCCAAACGGTTCGGGAAAGAGCACCTTGGCAAATGTTTTGGCAGGTAAAGAAGAATATGAAGTCACCAAAGGAGAGGTTACTTTCCTGGGCAAAAATCTGTTAGACAAATCGCCCGAAGACCGCGCCAAAGACGGACTGTTCTTAAGCTTTCAGTATCCGGTAGAAATACCGGGTGTACCCATGGTAAATTTCCTGAAAACTTCTGTTAACGAGCATCGCAAACACAAAGGATTAAAAGAATTAACTGCAGGAGAATTTCTGAAACTGATGCGCGAAAAAATGGATTTGGTTGAGATGCATACCAAATTGACGAACCGCTCGGTAAACGAAGGATTCTCCGGGGGAGAAAAAAAGAAGAACGAGATATTTCAAATGGCACTTTTGGAACCCAAACTATCAATTCTTGATGAAACCGATTCTGGATTAGACATTGATGCATTAAAAACCGTTGCCAACGGAGTAAATGCCTTAAAATCGGCTCAAACTGCATCAATTGTAGTTACCCACTACCAGCGTTTACTCGACTACATTGTCCCCGATTATGTGCACATTCTTTACAAAGGAAAAATTGTAAAAACCGCCGGCAAAGAACTTGCATTAGAATTGGAACAAAAAGGATACGATTGGATTAAATCAGAAAACGGAAATTAGCATGAGTGTTTTAGTTGAAAAAGCAGATTTAACGCTAAAATATACCGCGCATTACAAACAAATAAAGGAAATGCTTTTCGAAAGCTCTCCTGACATTCTGAACGCTCCACGAAAAAAGGCATTCCAGGATTTTGTAATGCAGGGTATCCCAACGCGGAAAAACGAAAATTACAAATACACCAGCCTCCAGTCGAGCTTTTTACCTGAATTCGAATTTATTCATAAAAGAGTTGAGCACAAGGCTAATTTAAATGAAGTATTTCAATGCGATGTTCCGCAAATAAACACGCATTTAGCACTTATCTTCAATGGTTGGTTTTATAAAAAAAACAAGGAAATTGGTGAGCTCCCCGAGGGTGTAATTCTCGATAGCCTTGAAAATATTGCAGAGCAAAAACCAGAGTTACTCGAAAAATATGCAACCATTGCAAAAACGGAAGATGATCCTCTTGTGGCACTAAACACTGCTTATGCAAAGGATGGTTTTTTTCTTTACGTCCCCAAAAATGTGGAATTTAAGAGCCCTGTTCAGATAATCAATCTTTTACAAAACGCAAAAGACACATTTTCGACGCAGCGTAATTTTATTCTTGTTGAAGATGGCGCAAAAGTTCAGATATTATTATGCGACCATACCTTAAATCTGAATCAGTATTTAAGCAACTCGGTTACTGAAATTTTTGCAGGCAACAATGCTGAGGTAGAATTTTACACCTTACAAAACCAGCATAACCGTGCCACTAGTCTGAACTCCATTTTTGTGGAACAACTTAGAGATTCGAGGGTTACTTCTCATACTGTATCGTTGCATGGAGGATTAATCAGAAACAACCTGAAGATTACGTTGAATGGAGAAAATGCCCATGCAGATTTATTTGGCATGTCCTTTATGGATAAAAAACAACATATCGATAATTTTACACAGGTAATTCATGCCAAACCACATTGCACAAGCAATCAGGTATATAAGAATGTATTAAACGAAAGTTCTTCGGGAGCCTTCGCCGGCAGAATTCACGTGGTTCGCGATGCGCAAAAGACCAATGCATTTCAGCGAAACAATAATTTATTGCTGACCGACCAGGCCAACATGCAAACCAAACCACAGCTTATTATTGACGCTGACGATGTAAAATGCAGCCACGGTGCAACAGTAGGCCAGATTGACGAAGAGGCATTATTTTACCTTCGTGCCCGTGGAATTGACGAAGACAAAGCCCGCCTGATGATGATGAATGCTTTTGCCCACGAGGTAATTAAAGAAATAAAGCTGGAGGCACTGCGCGACCGCATCGACGAGCTGGTTGATAAACGTTTGCAAGGTGAAGTGGCTCGCTGCCACGATTGCGCATATAATTGCGATTGTTAGAGCGATACAATTTAAAATGAAATATTTGAAACCAAATAGTATTACTATTTGGTTTTTTTCCCCCGAAAAACAAATTTACTTACCTTCGTTTTATGACTTACGACATCGACAAAATAAGAAGTTACTTCCCCATTTTAAAAAAAGAAGTTTATAATAAACCTCTGGTTTATCTCGATACTGCTGCTTCGGCTCAGAAGCCAATTCAGGTTTTAATGAAACTGGAACAATTGCACAACGAATATTACAGCAATATTCACCGCGGAGCACATTTTATGGCCGATAAAGCCACGGTTGAATACGAAGGGGTACGCGATAAAGTCCAGCGTTTTATGAATGCCCGATCGCGAAAGGAAATAATCTTTACCAAAGGCGCTACCGAAGGAATAAATCTTGTTGCCAGCTCTTTCTGCGAAAAATATTTAAACGAAGGCGATGAACTTATTATTTCCGAAATGGAACACCACTCAAACATTGTCCCCTGGCAACTGGCGGCTGGGAAAAAAAAGGCAAAAATTGTAAAGCTTCCATTTAACGACAAAGGAATTCTTGAAATCGAAAAGCTTCCTGAACTGATTTCTGAAAGAACAAAACTAATTGCAGTAAACCACGTTTCCAACGTTTTGGGCACAATAAACCCAATTGCTGAAATTATAAAAATCGCCCATCAATATAACGTAGCTGTAATGGTGGACGGGGCACAGGCAGCGCCACATATAAAACTCGATGTACAAAAGCTCGATGTTGATTTCTACGCCTTTTCGGCACACAAATTATATGGCCCCAATGGCGTTGGTGTTTTATACGGAAAAGAAAAATGGCTGGACGAGATGCCTCCCTATCAGGGAGGTGGACAAATGATTGCTGAGGTTTCGTTCGAGGGAACTACCTACAACGAACTGCCCTATAAATTCGAGGCTGGCACTCCTAATATATCGGGGCTGGCAGCATTTGGTGCCGCCATCGATTTTGTATCAGAAATTGGCCTCGAAAATATTTCTAAGCATGAGCACGACTTGCTGAAATACGCCACTGCGAAATTAAGAGAAATTGAAGGCTTGAAAATATACGGCGAGGCTCCGGAAAAATCAGGAGCTATTTGTTTCAATATAGAAGGCATTCATTTCTACGATTTGGGAATGATGATTGACAAAATGGGCATTGCCATTCGCACCGGGCACCATTGTGCCGATCCAATAATGCAGCATTTTGGAATACAGGGATGTGCACGCATCTCGTTTGGAATGTACAATACCAAAGAAGAAATCGATAAATTCCTGGAGGCTTTTAAGCGGGTTCGAATGATGTTCTAATATCGTTATAAAAAAATGCCATCCCTGTCGGATTCTGACAAGAATGGCATTTTACAATCAAAGTGATACAAAAGAAGAAGTCTGTTAATAATTGTCTTCTTTAATTTCGAAGTAAGATTGTGGGTGCTGGCAAGCCGGACATAATTTAGGAGCCACAGTTCCTTCGTGCAAGAACCCGCAGTTGCGACATTTCCAAACTACTTTATCGCCACGTTTAAATACCATACCGGCCTCAAGATTTTCTGCCAGTTTTCTATATCGGGCTTCGTGGGCAACTTCAGCTTTGGCAATCATTTTAAAAGCCATGGCAACATCTTTAAATCCTTCTTCTTCGGCAATTTTTGCAAACTCCGGATATAACTCCGACCACTCTTCATTTTCACCTTCGGCAGAAGCCACAAGGTTCTCCAGAGTAGTACCAATTTTACCAGCAGGATAAGTTGCTGTAATCTCCACCATATTGCCTTCTAAAAATTTAAAGAAACGTTTGGCGTGTTCTTTTTCGTTTAAAGCTGTTTCAGCGAAAATTGCAGAAATTTGCTCTAAACCCTCTTTTTTTGCCTGTTTTGCAAAATAGTCGTAACGCATACGAGCTTGCGACTCACCGGCAAATGCCTTTAATAAATTTTGTTCTGTTTTTGTTCCTACTAATGTTGTCATCTTCCAATTATTTATATTGAATATTTTGAAAAATAAAAGTAGAAAAATACTTGTTTCGAAACCATACTTTAAGTTAGTTTTGATTTAATCTGAATAAGCCATAAATATCATTGTCGGAAATTAAAATTTTACCACCTTTACCTACTTTAAAGTTATAAGAGGATGACAATTGAAGAGGTTCAACAAGAAATAATTGAAGAGTTTTCGGTATACGAAGACTGGATGGACAAGTATGGTTATTTAATCGAACTTGGAAACGACCTGGGCGATCTGGAAGCTAAAGACAAAAACGACCAGAACATTATTAAAGGCTGCCAATCACGCGTTTGGTTGGTTGCCGACCTGGTTGATGGTAAAATTAATTTCCGTGGCGAAAGCGATGCTGTAATTGTAAAAGGACTGGTAGCTCTGCTTTTGCGAGTTGTTTCCAACCGAACGCCTCAGGAATTGTTGGAGAATGAACTCCATTTTATCGACGATCTGGGATTAAAACAACACCTCTCGCCCACCCGCTCGAATGGTTTACTGGCCATGGTAAAACAAATTAAGTTATACGCTGTTGCTTATAGCAGAATTGCAGGAAAATTAGAGAATAAAAATGGATAAAAGAATAGATTTAATTATAACCAACCTGAAAGAGGTTTACGACCCTGAAATTCCGGTTAATGTTTACGACCTGGGACTAATATATAATGTTGATGTTGACGAAAACAATTCGGCCAATATTTTAATGACTTTAACAGCCCCTGGCTGCCCTGTAGTTGATGTTTTGGTTGACGACATTACACAAGCCGCCCAATCGGTTGAAGGTATTGAAACGGTAAATGTTGAATTAACATTCGAGCCACCGTGGGATAAATCGATGATGAGCGAAGAAGCCCGTCTTGAATTGGGATTCTTTTAATCCCATACTATACTCCTCAGGGCAGAAACACCCAATCCTTTAAAATTGTGTATTTTGAAGGACTTTTTTTTGGGAAAAGCGAACCAGGCGTTCCACAAAAACACCTAAGCTTTTCAATTAGCTATACCTTTCCCTTAGTCTGTATTTTTGAAGTTTTCAAAAGAAACATGAATCAAATAAAAGTTAAGTCGAACGTTGTTATTCTATGCGATGGTTCTTTTCCCGAACATCCAATCCCCCTATCCTACTTAAAGAATGCCCAACAGATTATCTGCTGCGATGGTGCAGCTGATAAATTAATTGAATTTGGCATATCACCAACCTATATCGTTGGAGACTTGGATTCGGTGTCGGAAAAAACGAAAGAAGCATTCGCCGATCGTATTGTTTATAACGAGAATCAGGATACAAATGACCAAACTAAAGCCATTGAATTTATCTCGAAAAAAGGCATTAAAGAAGTAATCATTTTGGGTGCCACTGGAAAACGAGAAGATCATACCATTGGAAATATAGCTCTGCTTTTAAATTATGCCGAAAAACTCGATGTTGTTTCAATAAGTAATTCAGGCATTTTCCGGCCAGTCTTAAAATCACAAAAGTTCGACTCTTTTAAGGGGCAACAAATTTCAATTTTTTCTATTGGAAAACCAACGGCTATTACTTCAACAAATTTAAAATACGCACTTCGGAATACCATCCTAGATTCATGGTGGATGGGGACACTAAATGAATGTTTAGGAACTTTCTTTACACTTGAATTTAATGATGGAAAATTAATTGTTTTTCAGAAGTTTGAATAATCACCCAGAAAACACCACATGTAAACGATTCTTTTGGGCAGCCTTGAAAAAATGGCACCATAGTTAAGGCTATTCTATCCTTTCCCGTCCTGTACAAACGAAAAGCAATCTGCATATCCAATGCCGCATTTTATAGTCTAGTTGGGACAACAGAATTTCTGCCCCTTTGGAGCAATCGAGTAGGGTAAATATAGAATAAAACCATATTCTATATTTATCCCTCTCACAGAACCGTGCGTACGGGCCTCGTACACGGCTCATGCTAAACCTTATTCTGTACTTCGTAGTACTGATGCAACGTATTCGTCTTTAC
>JBFHFE010000010.1:0-143346 GCA_041583785.1 Draconibacterium sp.
AGGCTACTTGTGATGGAACACAAGGTTTAATCATTCAATGAACGTTAAACAGTTATTGTAAGCGACTTCTTGTCGCACCACGGTTCTGTGAGAGGGATAAATATAGAATATGGTTTTATTCTATATTTACCCTACTCGATTATGCGAATTTTTTTGAAAAAATTAGAGTGGCCTACCAATTCTTTACGTTAAAAGCATGGACAGATTTACTACTCAAATGCTTGCTATTTGACTTTAAAAATTACTTACTCTATTCGGTATTTTATAATACATAATAAGATTGTAGTAATCATAATGTGTGATATTTCATTCTAAAACAAACCCGGGATAATAGTTAATTAACTGATTTTATGAAGAATATATATGGGGTATTTATTCTGTTAAAAAGTTATATTTCAAGCACTGCTAACTGTTAAAAAAAAATAAAATATATAACTTATGTATATTTGAATTAAATAAAAAATGTCATAACTTGCTCGGGTGTTTAAGAGTATAGTCCTTATTTATATCTAAATACTCTGTCCCTTGTAAAAATACAAATCAAAAAAAGAGTGAGTTATTAACTGTTTTTAAATTTTAATCTATGAAAAAAATTGCACTTATGCTATTAGGCATTGCCTTGTTTGGCGTGCTTGTAACGGAAGCTCAGGTGAAGAGTATCACAGGAACTGTAACCAGTTCTGAAGAAGGTACTGGAATTCCAGGAGTTTCTGTAAGTGTTAAAGGTACCACTATTGGTACGGTTACCGACATGGATGGCAACTATCGATTAGATGTGCCAAACGAAGCAAAAATTTTAGTGTTTTCTTTTGTTGGGATGAAAACAAAGGAAGTAGAAATTACCCAAAATGTGCTTAACGTTGAGTTGTCTTCAACGTCAATAGGTGTTGACGAGGTTATGGTTGTGGCCTACGGAACATCTACTAAAGAAGCCAAAACAGGCTCCGCAACACAAGTCGAGACAGCAACTCTGTCGGAAACGCCAGTTGTTAGTATCGATAAAGCTCTTAGTGGAAAAGTTGCAGGTCTTATGGTTACCACCTCCGGAGGACAACCCGGATCGAACAGTTCTATTCGTATTAGAGGAACTTCATCTATTAATGCTGGAAATGAACCCTTATACGTTGTAGATGGTATTCCGGTAATGACGGGAGACCAAACATACGCCAGTACAACTTCAAATGCGCTGTATGCCCTTAATCCATCCGACATTGAATCGATTACTGTTCTTAAAGATGCTGCAGCTGCTTCAATCTATGGTTCAAGAGCCGCGAATGGCGTTATTCTTGTAACTACTAAATCCGGAAAGTCGGGTGAAGCTAAAATTCAATTCAGAGCTTCTTCGGGTTTTTCAACCTTAGCCAACGATAATGATTACTGGCCCATGACCAGTTCGCAGATTCTTGAATATATGAGAGCTGCTGCTGTTAATTCGGGTTACGACCCAGATTCTCCTTCGGGGGTTAGTAGTAATACCTATCTGCCATATTCATTATTGCAAGGAGAACAAACCAACTGGT
This sequence comes from Draconibacterium sp., assembly GCA_041583785.1. Lineage (GTDB taxonomy): Bacteria > Bacteroidota > Bacteroidia > Bacteroidales > Prolixibacteraceae > Draconibacterium. Next base: position 1,521 of record JBFHFE010000010.1, read on the forward strand.
TAGAAGCAGGTTTAAGAAATGGATTTACACAAAAATACGAGTTGTCTGCCAGTGCAGGAAAAGGAAATGTAAAAAATTACTTTTCTGCAGCTTATGAAGATATTGAAGGTATTGTTATTGGAAATGATTATGACAAATTGAATCTTCGGGCAAATACCGACTTTGATATCAGTAAAAAAATTAAAATGGGAACCCGTGTCGGTTTGTCATCAATGCATAATGATGATATTTCTACCGGAGGATTAAGCTATTTGAATCCATTTTTTGGCTCCTTAAATATTCTTCCCTGGACTCCACTAAAAAATGAAGATGGTTCTTATAATTCCGATATCTCTGAAAACTCAGGCGTTAACCCGGTATATGCTGCGCAGGTTAATGAGGCCTGGGATAAACAAATCAGGTTGCAGGCTACGGCTTACCTTGAATATGAACCCGTAAAACATGTTACCTTAAAAACCAATAACTCTTACGAGATGACCAATGGAGAATCTCGTCAATATGGAACTCAAGAAACCGGTTGGACAGAAGATGCCCTATATACTTATCGCTACGATTATAGCATGTTGACAACTTCTAACACGGCGCGTTATGACAATGTGTTTTCAGATGTACATAGTGTGAATTTTTTGCTTGGGCAAGAAGCTCAACTATATCGTGTAAGCTATTTAAGTAGTTATTCTCCCAATGTAAGTGTAGATATTCCGTATCCAACCACATCTACCCAGTCAGAAGATGAAGCATCATATTATGAAGGTGAATGGGCCATGTTATCCTTCTTCGGTATATTGGATTATAATTATAATTCAAAATATTATTTAAAAGCCAGTGTTCGTTTAGACGGAAGCTCGCGATTCGGAGAAAATAACAAGTTTGGTACTTTCTGGGCAATTGGAGCATCATGGAACATCCATAATGAATCCTTTTTTAAAGAAAATATTTCCTGGATAAACAGTGCCAAACTTCGGGTTAGTTATGGTGTTAACGGTAACGACAATATTGGTTATTATGATCAGTATGGTGTATATGGTAGTATCGAGTACAATGGAACATCGGGCATGGCGCCAGCTCAACTGGGGAATCCCGACTTAACATGGGAAACAAACCGTACGTGGAACGTTGGTCTTGATTTAACATTCTTTGAACGTATGGATGTTACTGTTGATGTTTACGAACGTTATACCGAAGATATGCTCCTTGACGATCAATTATCAAGAACCAGTGGATTTTCTAGCATTACACGAAATGTTGGTGAATTGAAAAATACAGGGCAGGAATTAGCCATTTCATACGACGTGGTAAAACAAAACGATTTAAATATTACAGTAGGGCTGAATGTAGCACATAACAAATCGGAGATTATTGATCTGGCAGGGGAAGAAGAAATTGGAACATACCTTGTTTATAAAGTTGGTTCTACACTCTATACATTTAAACTACATGATTATGCGGGGGTTAACCCGGTTAATGGTGAAGCCTTATGGTACGACGAAGACGGTTTGCTTACAAACGAGTACAGCAACTCGCGAGAAATATACTGTGGCTCTCCTGAACCAAAATTTATTGGTGGTGGTTACCTCGATGCCTCCTGGAAAGGGCTTGCTCTTATGGCCAGTTTAGATTGGAAAACAGGGCATTTTGCTGATGTAATGAATGAAGGACGCTACTTGCGTTCTGATGGTTATAATTGGGGCTCAAATCAGGTTAATACCTCATTAGATTATTGGAAAGAACCAGGAGACATTACAGAAACGCCAAAACCAATGGTAAATAACTCAAGCAATTCAAATGCCTTTCGCAGTACCCGCTTTCTGGAAAAAGGAGACTACTTAAGGATTAAAGAAGTTACCTTATCTTATACATTACCTGCAAATGTAATTAAGAAGATAAAATTTGCTAAGAATATGAAGATCTATGCAAGTGCTTATAACTTGTATACATTCCACAGCCTTAACGCTTTTGACCCCGAACGGGGAACAACCGGGCATGCCTATGGAATTTATCCTACTGCGAAAACATTCATTGGAGGTGTTGAAGTTACTTTTTAACCTTAGTAGAAACGTATAAATTATTATCATATTATGAGAACAATTTTTAAAAATATAGCCGCATTACTGGGGGTAATACTTCTATTATCTTCCTGTGAAGATTTTCTTGACAGAGAACCGGTACTGCAACAAACATCTGAACTTACTTTAAGCACAATGAGTGGTCTTAATGATGCTACAGTTGGAGCTTATTCTTTACTCTATGGAGTAAACTGGTATGGAGGATATTACGTATTATCTTCCGAAATGCGAGCCGGGAACGGAAAGCCTGAGCCTCAAAATGCAGGATATCAAATTGATGCGTATTATTGGAACTATACGCCATCGAATACCGAAAACCTTTGGGCAACTGCTTATTCAACAATAGCCAGGGCAAATAATGTTATCAACTCAATTCCCGATTACGTGGGAACAGATGAAGAAGCAGAAGAACTTCAGTATTATAAAGCAGAATGTCTTTTCTTAAGAGCCATTGCTCATTTCGATCTTGTTAGATTGTATGCACAACCATATTCTTACGATAAAACCATGCTTGGGGTACCAGTTATATTACTTACCGAAATGGGAGAACCGACAAGGAATACTATCGATGAAGTTTATACACAAGTGGTTGCTGATTTAAAGGAAGCCGAAGGACTAATCGGCGATTATGTAAGAGATGGAGGAAGTGATCCTTCGGCATGGGTTAGCAAAGACGCTATATGGGCTCTTCTGGCACGTGTTTATCAAAATATGGAAGAATGGCAATCAGCTGCTGAATATGCCACCAAAGTTATCAACTCTGGTAATTACAATATGTGGACTGCAGACCAGTATGTTCCTGTTTCGGAGAATGAAGATGGTGCATGGGGGCGCGAAGCTGAAGGAGACGAGGTTATTTTCTCGGTATATAGCTCTACCGGTAGTTCATCGTATCCGGGGCAGCAAGGTATTCCTTACATGACCAACGAAGATGCACACGGTGACGTTACTGCATCTCATGATTTACTTGATTTATTTGAAGAAGGCGATGTTCGCCGCGATTTATACGTAACTAGCGATAATGAAACAAATGCCGGTTACGAGTGGTCAAAAAAATACCCGAGCAAAACAGGTGATTATACCACAAATAACACACCTGTTTTACGATTGTCTGAAATGTATCTTCTCCGTGCCGAAGCATTGTACGAAGGAGCAAGTATTTCAGGAGCAACGGCTTTGAACGATTTCAATATGATCCGTACAAACAGGGGCTTGTCTGAACGGACACAAGCTTTAACTCTTTCAGATATATCTGATGAACGCAGAAGGGAACTTTGTTTTGAAGGTCAGAATTTCTTTGATCTGGCACGTCGTGGTGAGAGCCTGGTACGTACCGACTTTGTTGGAAGCACCAACCAAAATGTTACGTTCCCTGATGATGCATGGGCTGTCCCAATTCCGGTGTCAGAAATTAATGCAAATGAAAATATGGTTCAGAACCCTTATTAATCACTCTAATTTATGACAATGATGAAAATGATAAAATATATTTTTATAGTTATAATAGGAGCAATGTTGTTCACCTCTTGTGAACAAGATCAAATTCTATTTGAAGATAGTATGTCGGCTGTTGGCTTTTATGGCTCAACGGCAAGTGTTATGGAGTATGACGAAACCATGAGCGGTGGTAACTCTGTTGTTGTTCAGTTTTTGGTGACAACAGTAAGTACATCTCCTGCTTGTGATATTACTTTCGAAGTTGATAATAGCGATATTTCGAATCCAGCTACTGAAGGTGTAGATTTTGAGATAATATCAAACAAAACCGTTACTGTTGGAGCTGGTGGTGGAACTTACGATTTAACAATTACGGCCATTAACAATTACGATTTTGATTCGAATGGTGATAAATCATTTAAATTAAAAGTGGTTAGTAACAGTTTAGATTATAACTTGTCTTCTGAATCTGAAATTACAGTTACAATTGTCGACGACGACCACCCTCTGGGATGGATGTTTGGGGATTATACAGTAGCCACAACAGAAACAGCCAACGGTTCAAGCTCACACTCTGGAGCAATCACTTCGGTTGAGGGTGAAACATCAAAAATTAAAATTTATGGTATGGCTGGAGCAGCATATGGTCCTGGTCTTATCGATCCATATTATATATTGGGTACGGTTAGTGATGATTATCAAACTGTAACAATTGCTGCAGGTCAAGCCTGGGATTCGTGGGCCTATGGTTCTACAGAACTTATGGTTTGGGAAGACGATAACGGTGAAGGCGAAGAAACAGATACTTTAACCGGTACAATAACACAAACTGATGATGGCGATGTTGTGATTACTTTCAGCCAACAGTTTACTTTTTACATTACTGATGGGAATAATGAAGGTTTAGGTCTTCAATGGTCCTGGAACTCAGACAGTGAAACAAACAGCCCTACATCGGTTTGGACAAAACAATAATTTAAAAATCTGGAATTATGAAAAGAATTCAATCATATCTTATTGCCATCCTGATGTTTGGGATTGCACTTACAAGTTGCACAGAATTTCTGGAAAACGAAACCATGGATGCAGAAACTCCGCCCGTGGCTAGTATCCAGGTGTCGGCAGTTGCAGATTCATCATTTACCTTAAATATCTCATCCGATAAGGCTGGATATTTGGGATATCTTGTTGTATCGGATACAACGGTTACTCCAACAGTACTTAATGTTTTGTCAGGCAGTTATTCTGGTGAAAGTACTACTGTTTCAAGTGCCGTTTATGAAATGGAATCAGCAGGTGGTATGACCCTAAATATTACCAGCCTTAGTCCAAATAAATACTACAAAGTATATTGCTCGGCTACAAATGCAAATGGTGTTCAATCGAACCTGGCATCATACCTGGTTAAAACGGATGATAATTTTGGTCCGTCATTAACCAACATTAGCCCTTCCCGATCTCTTGCCGCAGAACAAGTGTCTGACTTCGAAGTAATACTAACTTTTGATGAACCCATTGGCAGTGCAGATGCCAGTAAATTTGTTTTCAAATATTATTTTGAAGATGTTGAAGCTGAAGCAGGATCGGCAGAAATTAATCCTGACAACACTATGCAGGTTATTGTGACTCAACCTAAAGAAGCGCTCGCCGGAGACTACGTTTTCTTATCGTATGGTGACGGAGCTGTTGAAGACTTATCGGGAAATCCTGTTTCTGCCTGGGAAAGCGGGATTATAGAAGGTTCTGCTGTTGGTCTTTATTGGAGAGCAGAAAATATTGCCTGGGATTTTGATGTTGCAAACATTTCGCCAGAAGCTGGTAGTGCAACTTCTGATATTGATTTTTCAGTTGTAATTGAAACAGAATTTCCCGTGTCGCTAAATGAAGATTATGCAGATGGCGATATAAGGTTTATTGTAACTAGTGCTGGAAAAAGTTCAATCTATTACGTAACAGCCGACTATATTTCTGTTGCTGACTCAAGTATCTTTATCTACAAACCTTTTACGGCTTCATACGGAGAGTATGTGTATCTTGAAATTGACGAAGGTGTATTCCTTGATGACTTTGATAATCCGAATGGTGTTATTGAAAGTGGAGTAGATGGTATTGCCAACGATGATGACCCGATAACAGAAGTAGGATGGTTTATGTCGTACGGATATACCCGCGACTTGGTTATTGGTACCTACTTGTTTAGCGGTGCATCATATTGGGGGGATGATGCAAATGAGTCTTTTGAAGTTGAAATTACAGCCGACCCAAGTGATGAATCGAAAGTAATTATTAATGGTTTCTATGGTAGTTCTACACCAATACCTGCTACATTCGACGGTGACTTTGGAACATTAACCGTAAATTGTGAAGAAGATTATCTACTTGGCGATTTGTACGCTGATGGAGGAGAAACGTATTTCTGGTCTTATGAAGAGAGTGAATTTGTTATGGATATATCCTCAAGTGGAGATCTGGTTACTGGCAGCGACTATTGGTTAGCCCTTTATTGGGTTGCTGCCGATGGTTCAGATAAAGGCTGGGTAAATATTTTTACTCAATCAACCTGGACAAAACAGGCGGAGTCAGGTAAATCTGCACATGTTTTTAAAAAGCATCTCATAAAGAGCGATTTAGAAAGGAAATAAATAAAAGGAGCCGGCTTTAAGCCGGCTCCTTTTTGCTCTGAATTTCAATATTATATTAAGTACATCCTTTTAACAGGGCTTTAATTGTACATTTCTGCCTCTCAATTTTTTGATTTCTTTTTACTAACCCGAAACAATCTATTTAAGCTGATTGTTTCATTTAAAATTATATTTGCGTAGCATATATATCAAACTAAAAAACAATGGTAAAACAACTTTTCATATTGCTTTTTTTAACCTTTGCTTATGGGGCTTATTCTCAAATAATTACTGTAGAAAAGGCACAAAAAATAGCCTCCAACTTTGTTTTTGGAGAACAACAAAACATTAAGAATTATAAGGTTTATGGAAGCGACAGCACTGCACAACTTTATATCGTAAATTTTGATCCTGAAGGTTGGGCTATTGTTTCATCAAATAACCAAGTAAGGCCTGTTATAGGATATTCCTCCACAGGTTATTTCGATAAGGACTTGTTAAGCTTAAACACCAAAGATTGGTTAGACAACCAGGTTATGCAAATTAAAAAAAGAGATATCGACAACGACTGGTCGCATGAATGGGAGGCATTAGAAACCGGAAAGTTACCAATAACAAAATCAGCTTCAGCAGTAGATCCATTATTAGAAACAAAATGGGATCAGGGCTCGGGCTGGAATAAATTATGTCCAAGCTACGACGAAGGTCCCGATGGCAAAGCTTATATTGGTTGTGTAGCAGTAGCAATGGCTCAGGCACTATATCATATAAAATATCCCGAAAGGCCGGTAGGATCAAAAAGCTATGCATTAGAACCTTACGGAACAATATCTACCAATTTTGATAATGAAGCTGAGTATAAATGGGACTTAATGGCACTAACATCTCCGGACGATTATAATTGTCAGTTACTTTATAATTGCGCTGTTGCAGTAGAAATGGACTTTGGCGGAAGTGGATCTGGAGCATATACAACGCGTGTTCCATTTGCCTTCAGAAATTATTTTCAGTTTAACGATGCAGTAAAATGCCTCGAAAGAGCAGACTATTCAACAGAATCAGAATGGGTAAGTATATTGAAAGAACAGCTAATTGATGGTAACGTTTTAATCTACTCCGGAAATCCCGGAACTGGAGAAGCAGGACACGCTTTTAATATTGATGGTTATGCGGCCAGCGGGTATTTTCATTTTAATTGGGGATGGAGTGGTGCCTACAATGGTTATTTCTCGATAAACGCTATTGCGCCCGGATCGAACGATTTTAATTCATCGCAAAAAGCAGTAATTAATATTGCCGAACCGTATTGGGGGCCAACCGATCTGGAACTAAGCAACAAAACTGTTGATGCCGGACAACCAATTGGCACCGTCGTTGGCGACATTACTGTTACAGATAATAGTGATGAAGATACTTTTACCTTCGAAGTAAAAGGGGCTCCTTTGTTCCTTGAAGACGGTTATGCGGAGGCAAAATTCTATGAAGAAAATATGCAATTGAAAACAAAGGAAGTATTAAGTAAAAGTTCTTATCCTTTGACTGCAACCATTTTTGTTACCGATTCTGAACTCAATACCTATAAGGAAAGTTTTGATATAACCGTAACCGGGGGCACTTCAGTTAGTTCAGTAATAAAACTTGACGAACCTTACTGCTATCCTAACCCTGCAAACGATATTATTAAGCTGGTCAATACAAATGCAATCGAATCGCTCAATTTAATAGATATTTCAGGCAAAACAATAATGTCGGAAATCCCAGTTACTGATGGTTATATAACTGTATCTCACCTTAAAAGCGGGACATATTTTATCCAGTTGTCGCTTACAAACGGGAGTACTACTGTTGAAAAAATTATTATTAAATAATCTGCTGGTTATAATGCAGTAATATAATCTAAAAGACGGACTAAGTCGCTTTCATCTTTTAATTTAATCTTCTCTTTTTTTAAAAATGAGGAGATTTTTTTTGACTGGGGGTCATCAAAAGCGAGTTTTAAATTCTTTTTATTAAGAACAAAAGACTCATTTCCTTTGATTAAGAAATACTTTATTTCCGGGTCAAAACTAATGCCATCATCTTTTGTTTCTACGAGTGATGGGTAACTAAATACATTAAGGCCACCAATCAACTTATCGTTAATTTTGTCGACTGCCGAAGTTGTGGTACTTGAGCCATAAGCTCCCGAATCATCTTCTAGATCGGTTAATTTACCTTTGGTTCTTTTAGTTATCGCATAATTGGCATCATTCTTAGCTATCAGTTTTTGAACAAATCCATCAACAAATATAAAATTCATATCTTCGGTAATATGTATTGACTTAATTTCATCAATATTATCCAGAATCCTAATCGTATTTGAATTATCAATATATTGCAATTCGCCAGTAAATAGATTGATATTTACTTTCGTCTCTGTTTGTGCATCATTATCGGCTTTAAAAAAAATTTGAGCAGGAACAAAGTCGTGAAAATAAAAAGGCCAGCTCGACTTGGGGCTTTCATTAACTTTTACAGGCTGTGCAAAAGAGAAAGTGCTAAACAATAGCCCTAAAATGAACATAAGTATTAAATGTCTCATAATATTCTTTTTCATTATATCTTCAAATTTATATTTTTTTTCTGAATTTTGATATAAATAAGAAGCCCATTCCGGAAAAGGGAAGAGCTTCTTATTTTAGTATTTTCTAGTTTTCGGTAAAACGAGGTAAGGTTACGGCAGTTTCGTCTTTAAAAATTTTACTTGTTGTTATCTTATCTATTTTAGCAATGCTTTCCAGTTTGCTCATATCAATTTCCTTTTTATTACCCACTATAGCAATAGTTATGGGCTTACTTTTTATTTCCTCGTTATAAAATTTTAAAATGGTATCGAATGATAATTTTTCGTATTCAGGAATAAGTAATTTATTAGGATCTGTATCATAACCTTTCATTTCCCACAATTCAACATTTTGGCTTAAATTCCGATATTCTGGTCGGTTAGACTTTGACGATTGTACCAAATAGTTTTTAATATTTCCAACACGTTCCGGTTTCTCGGGCATTTCTTCTATCAGCTTTACAAATTCGGAAACTGCATCTGCCGTTTTATCAGCTTGTGTTCCAATATATCCAATTAAATAAGCGGGGTTTTCAGGTAGCATAGGGGCCGAATAATTTGCACTTGCTGAGTATGCAAATGAACGTTTCTCGCGCAATTCTTGTAAAACAATACCATTAAAACCACCACCAAAGTATTGGTTAAAAGCATCAATAACCGGCTCTTGGTTAAGTTGATACTCAGAGCCGTTTATAAAAATATAAACTTCGCTTTGGCGGGCTTCCGAATTATTCAGGAACAAAATAGTACTTTTATTATTCTCTGCTAAAGGCAAAATATATGGCGAATTTGATTTTTTCAAGTTTGCTGGAAATGCCAAATTATTTTTCAATGTAGCATTTAAATTATCAAACGACATTTTTCCATAGTAATGAATTGATGCTTCATAATGGGTCGCTTCGATAAAATCGCCTGTTAAGTCAGAAATTGATAGTTTCATAATTTCGGCAGAAGATAAACGATTTAATTCAGGCGAATTTTCACCATATACCATAAAATCTTTTAATGCATAAGCCTGGTAATCTTTTTCTTTTTTCTCAAAGCTTCTCATGCCAATTTCACGACCCAATACATTATTCATTTGTTTTTCATCCAGTTCAGGCATTAAATAGGTTCTCGATAATAATTGGCATGCTTTATCCAGATTCGATTCGTTGCCTTCCAAAACAATATATAAATAGCTTTGTGTACTGTAGAAGGAAACAGAACAGCCTAATTTACTGTACTCTTTTTTCAATGCTTGTGGTTTATGCAAGGCCATAATACCTGCATTGTTCATTAAGTCGGTAGCTAAGTCAAGTGTTGGTATCTCGCCACTGCCAACTCCATATTTTATAACCAATGAAAATACATCGTTTTGATTATTTGGCGTATAAAATAATTTCACTCCCTGGGCAAATTGTGTTTCTTTTACATCTTTCTCAAAATCCACAAAATTTTCTTTTATTTCAGATAATGATACTGTTTCAAAATGCTTGCTATACTCCGATTGATGTCCGGGCTCTGGATCAATAGGTTTGTAATCGGGTTTTTTTAAATTATCTTTTTCCGGGCTGCCAATATCCGACAGGTATGACAAATAATTTTCGGTAAAATACTTATTTGCGGCTTTTATAATATCGTCTTTCGTTAGTGACAAAATACGTTCTTTATAATTGGTGAAATTTTCTAGCGGAAGTTCATACGCAAAGTCGTTCATCAATGTAATCCCTACATAATATGGAGTTTCCAGCATCATATCATACTCGCGTATCATTTCACCTTTAAATGCTTCTATCAACCAATCTTCAAAATTTCCTGCCTTAAGTTCTTCAATTTTGCCGTTAATCATCTTCTCTACAACATTTAACGACACATATTTCATTTGGTTAATGTCAAACGATGGGATTGCCTGTACTCCAATAATACCTGCATGTTTAAAATTATTATGAAAGGCTGCTGCTGAATTCAAGTCACCATCAATAACCAGTTTATCTAATAGTCCGGTTTTATTGGAATTTGAAAGCAAACGCACACAGAAATCAATGGCATAACAGTCTTCGTTTGTAACATCGGCTCCTTTATATCCCATTAAAAGCATGGGGTAGGGGGTTAATTTATTTTTAATTTTTAGAGGTTCATCAATTTTAACATTTTCAGGAATTACAGGGGTGCCCTTGCTTTGCCGGTTTTCCCATTTTCCAAAAGTTTCTTCAATCATTGGCTTAATTTTCTCAGGATCAATATCTCCTGCCAGAATTAATGCCATATTTGAAGGGACGTAGAACGCGTCATAAAATTCAGTAATCCGTTTAATACTTGGATTTTTTAAATGTTCAGTTTTCCCAATAATCAACCGGCCGTAAGGATTCTCTTCTTCAAAAATATTTTTTAAAAAGTCGGTCGTTACAGCTTGAAATGGATTATCGGAATACATGTTTTTTTCTTCATATACAGTTTCGAGCTCCGATTGGAATCCACGAAAAACGGGTTTAACAAAGCGATGTGCATACAAATCGAGCCAACGTTTTATTTGAAAAGGAGGGAACGAGTTGTGGTAATAAGTATAATCGTAGCCTGTGGCTGCATTTAATCTGGTTCCTCCCATGGCTTGCACCAGGTTCGAAAATTCGTTCGGAATCGTATATTTTCCGGCGATTAACGACTCTTCATTAATCTGTTTATTTAATTCTTCTTTTTCAGTTTCGTCAGTTGTTTGGCGCAGCTGTTCGTATAATTCAATAATTCTATCGTAATGTGGTTTTTCAGCTTCCCAATCGTATGTTCCCAAATCCTGCGTTCCTTTAAACATGACATGTTCCATATAATGGGCAAGGCCTGTTGCATCCAAAGGGTCGTCTTTCGAACCGGCTCTTACTACAACCGAACCAAATACTGTGGGCTGAGCGTGATTTTCATATAAAATAACGGTTAGTCCGTTATTGAGTTTATATTTATGAATATTGTCGTTTTCTGCCCGTACAAAGGAAAATAAGAAAAATGCAAAGAGAAATAAGAAAATAGTTTTCATAATTAGTGTGTTTTTGAAATGTAACTAAATTTTTAATGGTTTAAATGAAGTCTAAAGTTACATATAATTTGATGTAAAATCAGATTTTCAAAAGCAAAATTGTGGTGGTGTATTTTTTTTAGCAGTTTCCCTTTAATTTTATTCTGAATGCCCGATATCGTTCATACTAAAAACATTATCCAGAGCATGTTTTGGAGGTTTTGGATTAAATTTAAGATTAAATTAAAACATAGTTCAATAAAAAAGGCTGCTTCCCTGAAGAAACAGCCTTATAAAAAATTATTTTTTTTCGTTAATCGTATCGGTGTTCACCTGCCTCAAAAAGCTCTGAGTCTTCTCCCAGGCCTTTCTCGTACTGTTCTAATGCCCTTAAGCTCATACCCATATTCGAAAACCCTCCATCGTGGAAAAGGTTTTGCATGGTTACCTTGCGGGTTAAATCGGAGAAGAGTGTGATACAATAATCAGCACATTCATCACCGGTGGCATTTCCCAGAGGCGACATTCTTTCGCCAAAGTCAAGCAAACGGTCGAAGCCTTTAATGCCATTTCCGGCAGTTGTAATTGTTGGCGATTGAGAAATGGTATTTACCCTTACGCTGCGCTCTCTTCCGTATATGTAGCCAAAGCTACGTGCTATCGACTCTAATAGGGCTTTAGCATCGGCCATGTCGTTATATCCAAAAAAGGTACGTTGCGCTGCAACATACGACAAAGCTACCACAGAGCCCCATTCATTAATGGCATCCATTTTTCTGGCTACCTGCAACACCTTGTGAAACGAAATCGCCGAAACATCCAGGGTCTTCTCTAAATAGTTATAGTCTAAATCACTGTAGTGGCGTCCTTTCCGAACATTGGGCGACATCCCGATGGAGTGTAGTACAAAATCGATTTTGCCTCCCAGAAAATCAATCGATTTGCTAAATAAGTTATTTAAATCCTCAACATTGGTGGCATCGGCTCCAACAACAATGGTGTTCAATTTGTCGGCAAGTGCCTGAGTTTCTCCCATTCTAACGGCCACAGGAGTGTTGGTAAGTACTAAAGTAGCTCCTTCTTCGTAAGCTCTTTCTGCCACTTTCCATGCAATCGAGTCTGGATTAAGTGCACCAAACACTACTCCTTTTTTTCCTTTTAATAGATTATTGCTCATAATAAGTTTTTATGAAAATACGCGTGCAAAGTTAATTCAGTTCAAATAAAACAATAAAGTTCAGCTTGTTTTTAGATTAATGCTTTGTTTTCTTAACTTTTGAATTCGAATATTGTTCATTGTCATTCGAAAATATGATAGATGTTGTTATTTGATCTATTATGCGTTTATATGTTAGAATGTGTGAGTTTATGAATAAAAAAACGATTGATAACATTAATATCGCTTTTAAAACAGTAATTGCAAACAAGGGCAAGGAATCTATTTTCTGTTTTACAGATTTATAGGAAATGATTTATAGCAGTAAAAACGAAGTTAGATTCAGCTTAATTATTTCTTTTAATTCTCGGATAAAATCTTTTAATAGCCATATCTTAGAAATCATATTTCGGAAGTGAATAAGGGAAAAGAACTATTTATTAGCACTTATTTTGATTTTATCTGTTACTCTTTGTTATATCCTTTTTCTTTAAGGTGCAAAATACCTTTCATTTTCAGCTCTACATTTTATAGCTTTGACATACATTTCAAATCAACAATAGAATGAAACGAGCATGAGAGATTTTCATACACAGGCGATGAATTAAAATCATGCGAGTTCCATCTTATACCTTAAAAACAAAAAAAATTAATACAATGAAACAAGTATTGTTAATATTGTTTGTGGCAGGGCTTGCTTTTAGCTGCTCTAATTCCACAAAAAAAGAAACAAAAGAAGACACCAAGATGGAAATCAACCAGGAAATTAAGAAGAAAGCTGATGAGTTTGTACCGTTTAAGCTTAGTACCGATTTAAGCGTTTTAACCCAAAAAGAAAAGCAGATGTTACCACTTTTGCTGGAAGCTGCAAAACTAATGGACGAAATTTATTGGATAGAAGCCTATGGCAACAAAGAAGAGCTATGTAGTAAAGAGTGGAATGAATACACTCGTAAATTTATTCAAATAAATTATGGCCCTTGGGAACGGTTAAATGCCAATAAATCGTTTCTAGATACTTTCAACGACAAACCTGCAGGTGCAAATTTCTATCCTGCTGATATGGCAAAGGAAGAATTTGAAGCCTGGAATGACGAAACAAAAACTAGTCTTTATACCTTAATTCGAAGGGGCGAAGACGGCAATTTGAAATCGATACCTTATCACATCGCATTTGAAGAACAGATAAAAAAAACCGCAGCATTATTAGTAAAGGCAGCAGGGTTGGCTGAAGATGCTGGTTTAAAAAATTACCTCGAAAAACGTGCAGAAGCATTGCTTACCGATGAATATTTTGAGAGTGATATGGCCTGGATGGAAATGAAAAATAATACAATCGATTTTATTATTGGCCCCATTGAAAACTACGAAGACCAATTGTACGGCTACAAAGCTGCTCATGAATCGTTCATACTGATAAAAGATAAACAATGGAGCGAAAAGCTGGTGAAATATGCAGCTCTGCTTCCTGGTTTGCAAAAAGCTTTGCCCTGTCAGCCAAAATACAAAAACGAAACTCCGGGTATAGATTCAGATATGAACGTTTACGATGCAATTTATTATGCGGGAGATAGTAACGCTGGGAGCAAAACTATTGCCATTAACCTACCCAACGACGAAGTGGTGCGAAACATGAAAGGAAGCCGTAAGTTGCAGCTAAAAAATTCGATGCAGGCTAAATTCGATAAAATAGTGGTGCCAATTTCAGAACTGTTGATTGCCGAAGACCAGCGTAAGCATGTTAAATTTGATGCCTTTTTTGAAAACACCATGTTTCATGAGGTTGCACATGGATTAGGCATGGGAAATACAGTTGATAAAAGCGCAACAGTGCGCGAAGCCCTAAAAGATGTTTATACTTCTATAGAAGAAGGGAAAGCCGATATTCTTGGATTATGGTGTGTATATCAGTTAAACGAAATGGGGGAAATGGGCGAAAAAGACATGATGGATAACTTCGTAACTTTTATGACAGGGATCTTCCGCTCGGTGCGTTTTGGAGCAGCCAGTGCGCACGGAAAAGCAAACATGATGCGGTTTTACTATTTTCAGGAAATGGGGGCATTTACCCGTGATGAAGCAACTGGGACCTATCGTGTTGATTATGAGAAAATGAAACAGGCAATGCTTAACCTTTCGGCTGACATCTTAAAAATACAGGGCGATGGCGACTACAAAACGGCCACTGCATTAATCGAAGAAAAGGGTTTTATTCGCGAAGCCCTTCAAAAGGATTTAGAAAGAATTGGTAAGGCCGGTATTCCTCGCGATATAGTATTTGAACAAGGAGCTGAAGTTCTGGGACTTTAAATTTCAAAGCCTGTTTAAGCAGCCCTCAGCGGGTCTTATAGTTCTGCCAATTATTAAAGAGGGAAATTCATTTCGAATTTCCCTCTTTAGATTAAAATTGCATACAAAAACTTCTTTAACATCCCATTAACAACCTTTAACTCTTCTAAAACATTATATTTGCATTGTGAGAACAGTGAAAAATATAATGACAATTCTCCTGGGGATGATTTTTATAATATCATCTTCGGGATACACGATGTACAAAATCAACTGTTCATGCACTGGAGAAGAACAAATTAGTGTGTTTGTAAGGCCTGCAACCTGCGAGGAAACATTTCATCAGCATCATAAACACGACAAAGCGAATAATGAAATTTCAAGTTCGGAACACGAATGCCACGAATGTTTAGACCATACCAACCACTGTGGGTGCAATTCTCCTGAAATTTACTTTTTCAAATTAAAAGATAAGGCTGTTGACGATGAAGTAAAGTTTGTAGCTCAGGTTACAGAAATTAATCTAAACACTACCGTCATCGATTTGCTTTTTAGTATTTTAGAATTAGAATTGGAGATTGCTGTTGATACACCATACAACGATCCTCCATCAAAGATTACATCTTCACTAGATTTTTTAATTTCCATTAATCAACTTAAAATCCCTGCATTAGCTTAAAGTTTTTAAAGATTGTCATTTCGAATAGTAAGTACAAATGCGAAAATCTGATTATTTAACGTCTAAGATTTTGTTTTGTACTGAATTAAATGTCACGCAATTATAAATTGCTGTTTTTAAAATTTTAGACTTTAAGTAATGAAATGAGCATGAGAAAAATTAACACAAAGGTGATTAATTAAAATCATGCGAGTTCCATCTTATACCTTATACAACAAACATTTTTAATAAGATGAAAAGTTACATATTACTGTTATTTGCAGTTATTCCGTTTTTTACAAACGCCCAACTAATAAACGGAACTGTTTTGGGACAAGACGGAAGCGAAGAGCAACCCCTTCCTGGAGTTAATATTTTTTGGGAGGGAACAAGTGAAGGTACTGCTTCGAAGCCCGATGGCAGTTTCAAAATAAAACAAAAAGGAGATCAACATAATCTTGTATTTAGTTTTGTTGGATACGAGAAACGAATAGTAGAAGTTAATGGTTCAGATACAATTGAAGTAAGGCTCAGCCAAAATATGGAAATTGAGGAAGTTACTGTGGTGAAAAAGAACCGGGGGACTTATCTTTCTGCAATAAATCCCATTCAAACCGAAAGCATAGGCGGAGCCGAATTACACAAAGCAGCTTGTTGCAACCTGGCCGAAAGCTTCGAAACAAATCCCTCGGTAGACGTAAGTTACAGCGATGCTGTTACCGGCGCTAAACAAATTAAATTGCTCGGGCTCGATGGTACTTACTCCATATTGCAAGTTGAAAATATGCCCAATTTGCGCGGCCTGGCAACCACCTTTGGATTAACGTATATACCCGGGCCTTGGCTGGAGTCAATACAAGTTTCGAAAGGAGCGGCATCGGTTCTAAATGGTTACGAATCGATTGCCGGACAAATAAATGCAGAGTTGAAAAAGCCTGATGATACTGAAAAACTATTTTTAAATGCCTATGCTAATGCCCATGGGAAATGGGAGCTAAACGGAAATGGAAATATTCGGCTTAGCAATAAGGTAACTACAGCGGTTTTTGCCCATGTTACTGATTTTACTAATCAGGTAGACGATAACGGGGATAATTTTATGGATGAGCCACTAATGCGGAATTATCAGCTTAGTAGCCGCTGGAAATACAACAACCACAAAGGTTTTATGGCTCAGTGGTATTTAAATTATTTGAACGAAGATCGTTTGGGAGGGCAAATGGGAGCCGAGCGCGATATGGAACCAACAGTAGATAATCCGTACGGGGTGAGCATTAAAACCGACCGAGTTGAAGGCTTTTTTAAGACTGGTTATGTTTGGCCTGGTGGCAAAACCGCAATAGCCTGGCTATCGAATTTTGCGCGTCACGAAACCGATTCGTATTATGGCCTTTCTCCTTATGACGCCGACGAGACACGTTTATATGCCCGGGTGGTTTTAACCACCGATCTCGACCCGGCAGCCACTCACTCATTAAACAGTGGGGCAAGTTTTGTTTACGACGACATTAACGAAATCCTTTATAGTCAGAATATTCAACGCACCGAAAAAGTGCCGGGTATTTTCTCGGAATATACGTTTAAACCGAATTCTAATTTTACACTGATGGCCGGTATTCGTGCTGATTTTCATAATGATTTTGGTGCTTTTGTTACGCCGCGGATGCATTTGCGCTATAATTTTGCCAATCATTTTACCATTCGTACAAGTGCCGGCAAAGGTTATAGAACTGCCAATGTTTTATCGGAAAATACCTTTATGCTGGCTAATGCACGCCCCTTAAGTTGGAGCGATGATGCAGTGCAGGAAGAAGCATGGAATTATGGTTTCGCATTTGTGCAGAATTATGAATTGTTCGATCGAGACTTAACCATAAATGCTGAATTCTTTCGTACCGATTTTCAGTCGTCTCTGTTGGTTGATCGCGAATCCTCGGCAACCTATATTTTACTAAACGAATCGACGGGAAAAGCTTACGCCAATAGTTTACAGCTTGATGTTAGATGGCAGCCCATTGAACGTTTGGATTTGTTGCTGGCTTACCGTAAAAACGACATCAAACAAACCATTAATGGCCAACTGAAAGATAAACCTCTAACCAACGATTACAAAGCTTTAATTAATTTGAACTACACCACAAATATGAAAAAATGGATGTTTGACTATACTTTGCAGTTTAATGGAGGAGGTCGAATTCCATTAACACCTGAAAGTTTAAGCACTGAAGATCGTTTTGGAGCATATACTGTTATGAATGCGCAGGTAACCAAATACTTCCGCTACTGGAATATTTATGCAGGAGTAGAAAACCTTACCAATTTTAAACAAGATAACCCCATTGAAGGGGCAGATAATCCATTTGGATCAGAATTTAATGCTACAAATGTTTGGGGGCCGGTTATGGGGCGGAAAATTTATGTTGGATTACGATTTAAATTGGATTATGATTAATGGCCTACTGCAACGTTAAAAATCAAGGTACTTTGAATACAAAAAATCGACATGTCATAAAAAAACGGAAACGGGTGAATGACAAAAGTATTTGTCCTGAACTGGGCTTAAAACAAATTTAAATGTGCCTTCGATACTGAAATAAAAATTAGATTAATAAGAAAAGCTGGCAGTTTATAAAACAGTAGCTAGCTGCTAAAAACAAAAAAAAATGAAAAAACTGATTTATCTGATGATGGTGGCAATGTTTATTGGTCTCACAACAAACGAAACATTTGCGCAAAAAAAAGGAGACACTATTGTTTGCTTTAAAAGCAACATGGATTGCGGAAGCTGCGAAACAAAAATTTATGAATACCTGAAATTTGAAAAAGGGGTAAAAGATTTGAAGGTAGACCATGCATCAAACACTATTTTTGTGGAATACAAAGCAGGTAAAAATACCGAGGAAAAGCTTTCTAAAGCAATTGAAAAAGTAGGTTATAAGGCCGAAAAAATTTCAAAAGAGACATACGACAAGCTTGTAAGCGAAACTATTGAAAACGGCCACGAACATAATCATGAGGAACATCACGAACACTAGTAGTTAGTCGATCAATTTATTCCAATAGTACGTTGAAATGCGCCTTATTCTTGTATCCATTTTAGGTTAGGTAAGAAATTCAAATCTATTGAATGCGCATTTTAAAAAAAGAAAAACAGAAATTATACATAGGCAAAAATGAAAAGAGCTATCCATAAATTTATGGGTGGCTTTTTTACTGAAAGGCATTCCGTTTCCATAAGGCTTCCACTAATAAATAAAGAAAACTTCTATTGGCAATCGAACATAAATCTATATTAAAATTCACTTTCATTCTTTAGAAATATAATTACTTTCGCAGCGTAAAAAAACAAAAATGAATTATACCTTACTCGATTTTATGACCCTATTGGGCTCATTAGGACTTTTCCTTTATGGAATGAAGTTAATGAGCGAAGCTTTACAAAAAGTTGCAGGAAGTAAACTCCGTAGTTTTTTAGCGGCAATGACTTCCAACCGATTTGTTGGCGTAATTACGGGCATGTCGATTACCGCATTTATTCAGTCATCGAGTGCAACAACGGTAATGATAGTAAGTTTTGTAAATGCAGGACTGCTCAACTTAACCGAGTCGGCAGGTGTAATAATGGGGGCAAATATTGGAACTACAGTAACGGCATGGATAATTGCGATTCTTGGTTTTAAGGTTAAAATGAGCATTTTAGCTTATCCAATTATAGGTATTGGCTTCCCGTTAATCTTTTCGAAGAAAACCCAGAATCAATCGTGGGGTCAGGTTCTGTTTGGGTTTGCAATGCTCTTTATTGGTTTAGAAAGTTTAAAATCGAGCGTTCCCGATATTGCGCAGAATCCCGATATATTAGAATTTTTGAAAAATTTCACAGGAATGGGTATTGGCTCACACCTGGTTTTTCTGTTAATTGGCACTCTGCTAACGGTTGTAATTCAGTCTTCGAGTGCAACCATGGCATTAACGCTGGTAATGTGCAATAACGGATGGATAAGTTTTGATAGTGCTGCCGCCATGGTTTTGGGCGAAAATATTGGTACCACTATTACAGCCAACCTTGCTGCTATGGTTGCTAATTCGGCAGCAAAACGCGCTGCACGGTTTCACTTGTTATTTAATGTTGTTGGGGTAATATGGGTGCTGGCCATTTTCCCTATTTTTCTGAGAGGAATAGATGCCATCGCAATTACTATTTCCGGGAAATCTGCTTTTACCGATGCTGCTTCAGTACCTATTGCTTTATCATTATTTCATACTTTTTTCAATATCATTAATGTTTTTCTTCAAATATGGTTTTTAAAATACCTGGTTGCATTTGTACAAAAGGTAGTTCCCGAGAAAGAAGATGAACAAGAGTTCAAGTTGAAATATATTAAATTCGGAATGCTTAGTACCAGCGAACTATCGCTACTTCAGGCAAAAAAGGAAATTGTGGTGTACGCCCAACATACCAAAAAACTGTTTAAACGTTTAAACAACATGCTCAACGAAAAAAACGAACGTAAATTTATGAAGCAGTTCGAGAAAGTTGAGCTGGGTGAAAATAAAAGCGACGAAATGGAGGTATCCATTGCAAAATACCTTACTAAGGTTGCTGAAGGCGAACTGAGCAAAGAATCATCTAAAAGAATTAGTGCAATGCTTCGCATTATTGATGAAATAGAAAGTATGGGCGATTCTTGTTTAAACATTTCCAGGGCTATGTTGCGTGCCCGCAGTAAAAAAGAAAAGTTTACGCCAAAAATGATTGAAAATATTCAGAAAATGTTTTCGCTGGTTGAAAAAGCCCTCGATATAATGATTGAAAACCTGGATAAAAGTAGTGGTAGTGTAGATAAGATAAATTCGGAACTTATTGAAAAGAAAATAAATGAGAACCGAAATAAACTTCGCAAAGAACATGTTCGTGATATTGAAAATGAAAAATATTCCTATAAAATAGGAACGTTATACAAAGATATTTTTTCTGAATCGGAAAAAATGGGTGATTATATGTACGATGTAACCCAATCGATTGTCGATTCTGTTACCTAGTGTGCATACGCTATTTTACCATGAAACTCGATACTTCTTTGCGGTAACGAACATTTAGAAGTCCTATTAAATCGTTATGATTAGCTAAAATGCCTTGCCAAATAAACAAAGCTTAAGAACAAGCTTTAGTTTTGTGGAAAATACTAGCACGTGCAATTAAAGCAAAAACTCAATAGCTTTCCTTTTAACCCGGCTAAGGTGCCGTTTTTTTATGGATGGATAATTTTGTTTGCCGCTACCATTGGCATTTTGGCCAGTGCCCCGGGGCAAACAATGGGCATTTCAACCTTTACCGATTATTTGCTCGAAAATATTGGCATCAATCGCGATCAACTTAGCATGGCCTATATGTTTGGAACCATTGCCAGTTCGTTTATATTAACCTATGCAGGGAAAATGTATGACCAATATGGTGCCCGATGGATTGGTATGGGAACTTCGGTTTTGTTAGGTATTGTGTTGGTTTTACTAAGTCAGTCCGACCGAATAATAAAGGCAGTTGTATCGGGGTCATCGCCCGCATATACAGGAGTGGCAATTGCTGTTTTGATTCTCTTCTTTTTTATGGTTCGTTTTGCTGGGCAAGGGGTGTTAACCATGGTGTCGCGAAATATGCTGATGAAATGGTTTATTGCAAAAAGAGGACTGATAAATGGAATTTCTTCGGTATTCGTATCGCTGGGTTTTTCAATTGCCCCACTTACATTCGACATGCTCATTCAGGGAACCTCGTGGCGCACGGCTTGGTTACTCATGGCATTAGCAATTGGGGTATTTTTAACATCCTTCATATTTCTTTTCTTCCGCGACAACCCCGAAGATGTTAACATGCTTCCCGATGGCGAAAAACATGCCAACAAAGAACACGATGTTATAATAAAACCATTTAAACAATTCACCCTAAAAGAGGCAAGGACAGGACTCACATTTTGGTTGTTTGCTATTCCCTTGTGTATTTATGCACTATATGTTACTGGTTTTACTTTTCATTTGGTGTCGCTTTTTGGTGAGGCTGGAATAAATCGCGAAAAAGCACTGGCCATTTTTATTCCTTCATCATTTATCTCGGTATCGTTTGCTCTGGTTGGTGGCTGGATTAGCGACCGCATAAAACTACAATACCTGCTGTTTTTAATGCTGGCAGGAGAGATTGTGGCTCTGTTTTCGCTCGCAAATATAAATACCGGAATTTTTTATTACTCTTTTATAATTGGTAACGGCCTTACCAGTGGACTTTACAATGTGCTAATGACCGTTACCTGGCCCCGTTTTTATGGGCGCAATAATCTGGGTAAAATTACCGGTTTTGTAATGGCCCTGGTTGTGTTTGGCAGTGCTTTAGGACCTATTATTTTTAGCATTTCGTTTTCGCAAATGGGCAGATATGCTACAGGCATTTATGTTTTAATGATTGTTGTTGTGCTAATTTCGGCACTGGCCTTTAAAGCACATAACCCACAGGATAAGTTCGAGAAAGAAGCGTTATAATTTTTTTTGAATTGCGAGGAGTCATTATTTTTTTAACCCGAACTCGATAAATAATCTCGCACATTTTTGTATTTCTGAGGTTAAAGTTAATCGTCGAACTCGGGTTTATAAATTATTGTACCAACAAGGTCTCTAATTTTCAATAAATTATCAGATTAATATTATTTGAGGATATGGGCACTACTGATTAATTTTGTACTTTAATCGAACTTTTCAGAATTAAAATAAATAAAATGAAACGAGCATGAGAAATATTCACACATTGGCGATTTATTAAAATCATGCGAGTTCCATCTTATACCATAGAAAACAAACATTATTAATAAGATGAAACAAATTCTCACAGGACTATTTTTGATAGCCATACTTTTCAGTATTGGCTGTAAAACAAACAAAGAGAAAAAACTGCCACGTGTGGCTATCGCAGGTCTTGCCATAGAGTCGAGTACTTTTTCACCTGCACAATCAGGTCTCGAGGCTTTTCAGGCACGACGGGGGGAAGAAATATATACTTATTATCCGTTTATGGACGAAGATTCAGTAACACGAAAACGGGCAGAATGGGTTCCTACTTTGCGCGGGCATGCACTTCCTGGAGGAATTGTTACACGCAATGCTTACGAAACACTGGTAACCGAAACTCTCGAAAGGCTAAAAGAAAATTTACCTTACGATGGGCTGTTTTTCGATATTCACGGTGCCATGAGCGTAGTTGGTCTTGACGATCCGGAAGGCGATTTTATTGTACGTATACGTGAGGTAATTGGTAACGACGTGCTGATATCAACTTCGATGGACTTACATGGCAATGTTAGCGAGCGCCTGGCTAAACATACCGATATGATAACTTGTTACAGAATGGCTCCGCACGAAGATGCCATTGAATCGAAAAAACGGGCATTGGATAATTTGCTCGACCGCCTGGAAAAAGGAATGGGCAAGCCAAAATACAAAGCCTGGATTCCGGTTCCGATATTATTACCTGGCGAAAAAACCAGCACGCGTATTGAACCTGGTAAAAGTTTATATGCAAAAGTTGCCCCGGCAGCAGCGCGCGAAGGGGTTATTGATGCAGCAATTTGGATAGGCTACGCATGGGCCGACGAGCCACGAAACCATGCGGTAGTGATGGCCTATGGTGACGATAAACAGGCGGTGGGGAAAGCAGCCGAAGAACTCGCTCAAAGTTTTTGGAATGTACGCGAAGAATTCGAATTTGTAGCTCCGGTAGCAACATTAAAAGAATGCCTTGATAAAGCCATCGTATTCGATGGTAAGCCTTTTATTATTAGCGACATGGGCGATAATCCTACAGCTGGTGGCGCCGGCGATGTAACCTGGACGCTCACTGAAATTCTGAAAAGAAAAGAGTTCAGAAAAAAAAATGGAACTACATTGATTTATGCTTCTATTCCCGGTCCTGAACTGGTTGCAAAAGCTGTGGAAACTGGTGTTGGTAAAAATGTGAGCGGGTATGTCGGAGCCGAAGTTGATTCGCGCTTTGCTCCTCCTTTAAAACTTACCGGCAGAGTTGAAGCGATAAAACATGGCGACCGTTATGCCGAAACCGAGGTAGTTGTAAAGGTTGGCAATGTAGATGTGATTGTAACCAAAAAACGAAAACCTTATCATCATGAAACAGATTTTACAGAATTGGGTTTGTATCCGCGAGAAACAGATATAGTAGTTGTAAAAATTGGCTACCTGGTTCCTGAACTTTACAACATGCGCGCCGATTGGCTAATGGCGTTAACTCCCGGCGGAGTTGATCAGGATTTGGAACGATTAGGCTACAAACGAATAAAACGCCCCATGTTTCCGTTGGATAAAAATATGGAAACACCCGATTTGAGCGCCCATTTTATCCCGCTTGCCAATGAAAAATAATTCAACCAAAAACTAAACTAATTTAAAATGAAACGCACTGTAATTTATGCCTCAATAGTTTTAGTATTTCTTTTCAATTCCTGCACAGAGCAAAATAAAGTGGGAGAGTGGCAAACAATGTTCAACGGAAAGTCGCTAGACGGATGGAGAGCTGCTAAAGAAAATGTCGAAAGTTTTACGGTAGAAGACGGAGCAATAAAATGTTTTGGGAAACGAAGTCACCTGTTTTATGAAGGCGAATTTAAAAATTTTGAGTTTGAAACAGAAGTAAAAACACTTCCTCAAGCCAATTCAGGAATTTTTATTCACACACGCTATCAGGACGAAAATTATCCAGAAGAAGGATATGGGATTCAAATAAATAATTCGTACAGGGGATCGTCAACAAATAATCCCGAACGACGCAAAACTGGTAGTATTTTCAGTATCAGAAATATCTATTACCCGGTTGTTGGTGACAAGGAATGGTTTAAGCTCCGAATAAAAGTTGTCGAAAATTTTGTCGAAATTTTTATTAACGACATAAAAGTAAACGAGTATACCGAACCGGAAAATCCCTGGCGATGGAAAGGTGCTGAAAAATGGAAACTTGGAAAAGGAACAATTGCTTTGCAGGCTCACGACCCGGGAAGTACTGTGTATTATCGAAATCTTCGAATAAAAACACTGGAAAAAGGTGTGCAAAAAGAAGTGAAAGATAAACGCTGGGATACCATTGTTACCAAATTAATGCGTGCCGGTTTTCCTCTTGTTGATTACCACATTCACCTTAAGGGAGGCCTAACCATTGAAGAGGCTGTTGCAAACTCGCAGCTCCTTGGCATTAATTACGGTGTGGCACCCAATTGTGGCTTGCACTTTCCGGTTACTGACGATGAATCGTTATTTCAATACATGGAAGAGGTAAAAGGCAGCCCAACTTATAAAGGAATGCAAGCTGAAGGACGGGAGTGGATTACGCTTTTTTCGCCCGAAGCTATTGCCAAATTCGATTATGTTTTTACCGATGCCATGACTTTTACCGACAGAAAAGGTCGCCGAAACCGAATTTGGATTCCGGAAGAAGTTTGGGTTGACGATAAGCAGCAGTTTATGGATGATTTGGTTGAAAAAATTGAGTCTATTTTTTCGCAGGAACCTGTAGATATCTACGTAAATCCAACTGTTTTGCCGGAGGAATTAAGGGCCGAATACAATGAACTATGGACAAAAGAACGAATGGAAAGAGTAGTGAAAGTATTGGCTGATAACGGTGTGGCACTTGAAATAAATGCACGTTACAAAACGCCTAATGCCGAAATGATAAAAATGGCAAAAAAAGCAGGTGTAAAATTTGCTTTGGGAACCAATAATGTAACCCGCGAACTGGGGCAACTGGAATATTGCCTCGAAATGATTCAGGAGTGTGGCTTAACTCCCAACGATATTTTTGAACCTAAACCGGATGCACAGAAACCTGTAATTGTTAAAGGACTACCCGACAAAATAACAGGTTAGAAGTTGATAAAATACGACTAAATTCAAATGTTTCAAAACACAGAATACACAAGTTCGCGGTCATTCTATTTTTTATACATCTAACGCCAAAAAATAGAAGTTATAAACCAGTAGTAACATGATAATCAAAACGATGAACATGCAAGTGCTTGAAGTATTGTCGAAGAGTATGACTATTGACCAACTGATAAACCACATCGATTGTTTAGCCCTTGAAATGGGTGAAACCGAAGCCGGGAAGGATGAAGTGCATAATGACAAAAACGAATAATACGATTAGTAACAGTTTTAAAAGTACATTGCTTTAATGAATTCAACATTTCTAAGTACATTAAAAATCCATAGCGACTGGAAAGCTTTTCTTACAGAAGAAAATATTAATATTATTACAAAAATTCAACAAGAAATTGGTGAAAATTATACCCCTCCAAGCTCTAAGGTGTTGCGTTTTTTGGAAATTCCTTTGTCGGAAGTTAAAATAATAATACTGGGGCAGGACCCGTATCCTCAGCCCAAAACGGCTACAGGCAGGGCTTTCGAAGTGGGAACCTTGCAGTCGTGGAATGCCCCGTTTAGTAACACCTCTCTAAAAAATATTTTGCGCACTGTATACAAAGCTTATTCTGGAGAAATCATTAAATATAGCGATTTAAAGGGCAAGTTTGATAATGAATTTCCGGTTTTACCACCACAAAAACTTTTTAAACACTGGGAGAAAGAGGGTGTCCTTTTGCTGAATACTTCGTATACATGCGAGCTGGGGAAACCGGGTAGTCATAAAAACAATTGGAAGGCATTTACTTCACACCTTTTAAATTTTATAAACGATAATTTTTCTAATGTTACATGGTTTTTATGGGGAAACCATGCTCTGGGAGCTACAAAGGAAATGTCGGTTAACAACAGCATCTTTTGCCAGCACCCAATGATGTGTTACAACAACGAAGGTCGTGATACTGATTTTCTATACGGAAATATAAACTGTTTTGCAGAATTTATGAATGAAATTGATTGGACTGGATATCAGCTAAAACCAGGAAATCCGGCGGCAAGTCTTTTTTAATGAAATTCAATCTTCTTTTTGTAGTTGGAAAGATTTATCTTTTTTGCCACTGCCAATTCAATTAAATCAATAGTCTCTTCGTCGGAAAAAGATGCACGGTTAATAGTAAGGTCGAAAAATTCTTCTTGCACACTGTCAGCATTTAAAGCTTTTCTGAATGCAATTCGTTCCTTTTCTACTTTATCTATAAAAGCAATGGCTTCTGATTTACTCAATCTGTTGTTATGAATAATGGTATTAATACGATAATTAAGCGGAGCTATTAAACGGATGTGTAAAGCATTTTCAATATCCTCTGAAATAATATGCCCAGCCCGGCCAACAATAATATTAAAACCATCAATAGATGCTGAACGTACAACTTCACGCACTGTATTTATTATTCTAGTTTCACTTTTAAAACGCTTGTCGCTAAACGCTTTTAAAATTTGGTCAAAAGCGTACTTGTCTGTTTTTTTTAAGGTCTGCCGAACCTTTTCCGGTTCAAGATCCAATTCACGGGCACTTTCATAAAAAATCTCTTTACTCAGCACTTTCCATTGCGGCATCATTCGTTTTTTATTCAATCGTTCGGCAATCAATTTCGCAAGTACTAATCCATTACAACCAACTTCCCTGGATATTGTAATTACCGGTCCGGCCATGCCAGAACCGCTTTTCTTAAAAGAATTTTCATCGTGAAGTCGTTTATTTAAATAATTCATTAATGCATTTCCCATGTCTTGTAGCTTTCTTATAAGTTACGGCGATTTTTGAAAAATAGTTATGTTTTATACCATGAAAATTCAATTGGTTAATATTCGTATCCTCATATTCTTTTGAATAAATTATGGTAACCCATAAATCAATGTCATTGATAACATATAAGTTATAATAATTATAGTTGGGAAATGACAAAGGGATGGTGAAACTCACGGAGATGAACTATTTTAAAGTCTATTATATTTTTATCGATTCTAAATAATTATATAATTGGTATATTCGCAATATTTAAAATTAAATACTAAAGTATGTTTAGTTCAAGTACTTATATAAATCGTCGCAAGAAGTTGGTTTTGAAAGGTTTAAAAGGAATAGGTTTGATTTTGGGGAATAACGAGTCGCCTATGAATTACAGGGATAATACCTATCATTATCGCCAGGACAGTTCCTTTTTATATTTCTTTGGGTTGAATTTTCCGGGATTGGCGGGAGTTATTGATTTCGACAGTGGTGAAAATTATATCTTCGGAAACGATGTAGATATTGAAGACATTATATGGATGGGGCCACAAGTATCGTTAAAAGAAAATGCAGCAAAAGTAGGCATTAAAAATACCGCTCCATTTGCCAAACTTTTCGATTTTGTGAAAGTAGCAACGGAACAAGGACGAAAAATTCATTTTCTGCCTCCATATCGTGGCGAAAATAAAATGTTGCTTGAGCAGCTGTTAAATATTTCATCGTTACAAGTTAACAAACATGCCTCACTCGATTTTATCAAAGCTGTTATTTCCATTCGTGAAATAAAAGAAGAGCAGGAAGTGAACGAAATAATAAAAGCTTGTGCAACGGGTTATAAAATGCACGTAACTGCAATGAAAATGGCTCAGCCAGGAACTTGGGAACAGAAAATTGCCGGCACTATTGAAGGTGTTTCACTGGCAGGTGGAGGAATGACTTCCTTTCCCATCATTCTTTCTCAAAATGGTGAAACGCTGCACAACCACGATCACTCTCAACTATTGAAAGATGGCAGGTTAATGCTTTGCGATGCAGGAGCAGAATCGTTGATGCATTATGCCTCTGATTTTACACGCACTACTCCGGTTGGTGGGAAATTCTCACAAAAACAACGCGAAATTTATGAGATTGTATTGGCTGCCAACAATAAAGCCACTGAGTTAACCAAACCGGGAGTTACATATCTGTCGGTGCATTTAGCAGCGGCTGAGGTTATTGCTTCGGGTTTAAAAGAGCTGGGCTTAATGAAAGGAGATGTAAAAGAGGCTGTTGCTGCCGGAGCTCATGCCATGTTTTTTCCACACGGCCTTGGCCATATGCTTGGTCTTGACGTACACGACATGGAAGACCTGGGGCAAATTTATGTAGGGTACAACGATAAAATCCGTCCGGTTAACCAATTTGGAGCTGCCTCCCTTCGGTTGGGAAAAGAACTTAGGTCTGGCTTTGTAATAACCAACGAACCAGGGTGTTACTTTATTCCTGCCTTAATCGATAAGTGGCAGGCCGAAGGTATTAATCACGATTTCATTAATTTTGAGAAAGTAAACAAATATCGTGATTTCGGAGGAATACGTCTGGAAGACGATATCCTGGTTACCGACAAAGGAAGCCATGTTATAGGGGAGCGAGTTCCGATTAATCCCGATGAAGTAGAAGAAATTGTACAAAAAGGATAAAACAAACAAAAAGAGATTGTCAGTTGATAATCTCTTCTTTTAATATTCGATTATAAAAATAATCCATCTCTGCTAATAATTCATCGCGTACTTCACGGCACTTTCTTCGAATTTCGTCCTCATTCTTCGCTCCTTTGTAGGGGCTGCGAAAACCGAGGTGGAGTTTTCGTTTATACTTAATCTCAGGAATTTTCAGTTCTTCCTGGGTTCCTTCACCAACCGTTATCAAATAATCAAATTCCTGGTCTTTAAATTCAGAAAAACTGCGAGGAATACTAGGTTTCAAGTCTATTTTCACTTCTGCCATCACCTCAATGGCGATTGGACTTACGTGGTCAACCGGATCCAAACCTGCCGAATAAATACAAAGATCTTTGTTAAAACTTCGAAGTATTGCTTCTGCCATTTGACTACGGCAGGAATTTCGTCTGCTCAAAAAGAAAATGCTTATCCCATCTGTTATTTTTTATTTATAATTTACCTAAATGCCAAATAGAAATATCAAAATTAAATATCACCTTATTTAAAATAATTTAAGGCTTATTTTAAGATAAAATTGAATTATAATATAACCAAATTGAGAGAAATAAAACATGCAATAAATCTTGATTCGAAATGTTTCGACAATGTTTTCGAACATATATTTAGAGTATGTCAATGCACTCTTAGCAGATAATTATATTTTTGAAAGACAACTTTTATACTTATGACGAAACTTGCAGCTGTTTCTTTTTTTGTGCTATTTGCTCTCATGGGCACAATTCTTGTTTTGTTTTTGGTTTATTCATTCATTGAAAAGGAATGGAAGGCATTTAGAAGAGGAACGATAATATTGCTAATCATTTGCATTTTAGTAAGCATTTTAAGTTTCCTTCCCGAAAGTATTTATCGATGGTTAATAATAGCAACATTATTAATCCCGGTAATACTCTTATTAAAATTTGGGAATACAAAAATTGATTTTCCAAGACCCGAAGAACGTTTTGACGAACGCGACGTTATGTTTTCGCGAAATACCTTAAAAAAGGGGAGTGAAAATTATATTCAGTACTACAAGCTACGTCCTGAAAATAAGGGGAAAGACGATAAATTTAGAGAAGGCGCTGGGCTAATGGAGAAGGGAGCTGCATTTTATAACGAATTACTATTTAACGCGGCTCGTTCTACTTTTCAAACGGTTGATTTACTGCATTCTATAGCTGAAAAGCAGGCATCGGAAGTAAAAACAACCTTGTCGGAAACGGCAATTTCTGAATTTATCAAAAACTGGACACTTAAACTTGGGGCGCTTGATGTTGGTTTTACAAAGCTTCAGCCACATCATATTTATACTCATGTAGGAAGGGGAGGGGCTTATGGGAATGAAGTAGACCTGAAGCATAAATATGCGATTGCTTTTACTGTTGAAATGGACCACGAAGCGTTGAGCTATAATCCTCGAGGCCCGGTTTTAATGGAATCGGCAAAACAATATTTAAAGGCCGGGCAAATTGCAGTGCAGCTTGCCCAGTTTCTACGCAATCTGGGCTTTGATTCCAGGGCACATATAGATGCTAATTATCGCGTAATTTGCCCAATAGTTGCACAAGACGCAGGGTTAGGCATAATTGGTCGAATGGGACTTTTAATGACTCCAAAATACGGTCCGCGTGTTCGAATTGGAGTGGTTTCTACAGAACTTCAACTTCCTGTTCATGAAAAATTCCTTGATTATTCCGCAATTCATTTTTGCGAAGTATGTAAAAAATGTGCCGAAAATTGCCCTTCACAGTCTATTCCTTACCATTCCGAATTAACTAAAAAACATCCTCAGCGATGGACCATTAATCATGAAAATTGCTTTACATATTGGTGTAAAACCGGAACCGACTGCGGTAGATGTTTGGCAGTTTGCCCCTTCTCTCACCCCGATAATTTTATTCACAACATTGTTCGTTGGATGATAAAACGTAACCCAATTAACCGGTGGCTGGCTATTAAACTCGATAATTTTTTTTACGGACGAAAACCCACAGCTAAAAGTTTACAAGGCTGGATGATGTATAAATGACTTATACTGAGCATTTTTGTAGTTTATGGAAGAACTACATTCTCCGTAATATTTTGAGAGTCAACAAAAAAGTGAGTCTATCTTGTTTTATTTTGCTTTAAAAATTGAGTATTAATACGGATTTCCCTATTTTCGTAGTTAAACAAATATTATGCACACCGTTAGCTTACGGTTAAAAATAATGGAAATGGAACCTAAAGATCTAAAAAACTCAGAAGAGTTAAAGAGTACTGAAAAAACAGAACTTGTGAATTCGGAACAAACTGTAGCGCCTCAGGAAACTGCTGAAACAACAGATTCGAAAGAGAAAGTGGCTGATACTGAAAAAAATGTATCTGTTGCAAAAGTCACGGAAGAAGCTGAAATTACGGCTGAAGAAGTTACAGAAACAGCGCAGCCTGAAGCAGAAGCAAGCAAGCAAGAGGAGAAGAAGTCGGATACAAGTGAAAATAAACCGGAGGAAAAAGTAGCTGAAGCAGTAAGCGAAGATAAAAAAGAAGCAGTTTCTGAAGTAAAGAATGAAAATATAACAACGGAAGCAGAGCAAACAATCGAAGTTGTTGAAAAAGAAAAAAAGAAGGCCCCAGTTGATTATTCTAAACATTCTCAAGTTGAGCTGGTTAACGCATTAAGGGATTTACTGGACGAAAACAAAGGAGAAGAAATAAAACATGAGGTTGAAACGATAAAAGCAATTTTTTACAAAAATCTGAACGATAATATTGAAACGGCTAAGAAAAAATTTATCGAGGAAGGTGGTGCAGAAGAAGATTTTAAACCCGAGCAGGATCCATATGAAAATGATATAAAAGAATTGTTGAAGAGATATCGTTATATACGTATCGAACACAACAAAAGTCTGGATATTAAAAAAGAAGAAAATCTCAAGAAAAAATACGAGGTAATCGAAAAAATTAAAGGTTTAATCAATAATGAAGAATCAATAAATAAAACCTTTAATGATTTCAGAGACCTTCAAAGAGAATGGCGTGAAATAGGAGTAGTTCCTCAAGCAAAAATGAAGAACTTATGGGATACATACCATTTCCATGTTGAGAATTTTTACGACTACATTAAGATTAACCGTGAGTTACGCGACTTGGATCTCAAAAAGAACCTGGAAGCAAAAATTAGTCTTTGCGAAAAAGCGGAAGAACTACTTGTTGAACCTTCAGTATTGAAGGCTTTCGATACTCTTCAAAAATATCACGAGCGATGGCGCGAAATTGGCCCGGTTCCCCGCGAGCAGAAAGATGATATTTGGGAAAGATTTAAATCGGCCACTGCTAAAATAAACAAGAAACATCAGGAATTCTACGAAACAAGGAAGAACGAGCAAAAGAAAAACCTTGAAGCCAAAACCGCATTATGCGAGAAAGTGGAAGAAATTAATGTTAACGAAATTACTAATCATAAGGAATGGGATGCAAAATCGAAGGAACTAATTGAACTTCAGAAAGTTTGGCGAACAATAGGTTTTGCTCCTCGGAAAGACAATAATAAAATATACGATAGGTTTAGAACAGCTTGCGATAAATTTTTCGATGCCAAACGAGAATATTACGCTAAGGCTAAAGACGAACAGCAAAATAACCTGCAATTAAAAATTGATTTATGCGTGCAGGCCGAAGCGTTGAAAGAAAGTACTGACTGGAAGAAATCTACCCAGGATTTTATTAATATTCAAAAGAAATGGAAGGAAATTGGGGCGGTTCCACGAAAAAATTCTGATATATTATGGAAACGTTTCCGGGCTGCTTGCGATTATTTCTTCGAGAAAAAATCAGCACATTTTTCGGGTATAGATAACGAGCAAATAGAAAATCTAAAGAAAAAAGAAGCTTTAATTGAAGAAATTATCAATTTTAAAGCACTCGAAAATGTTGATGATAACTTAAATGCCTTAAAAGATTTCCAGCGCCAATGGACTGAAATAGGCCATATTCCTTTTAAAAAGAAAGATGAGATTCAAAGTAAATTCAGAGAAGCAATAAACAAATTATACGATGATTTGAATATAGACGCAGACAAGCGTAATATGCTGAATTTCAGAACAAAAATGTCATCGTTCTCAGAGTCATCGCGAGGTCAGAATAAGATGCGTTTCGAGCGTGATAAGTATATGAATAAAATGAAACAATTGGAAAATGATTTAGTGTTACTTGATAATAATATCGGTTTCTTTGCTAAGTCGAAAAATGCTGAATCGCTTATTGAAGATGTGAAAAAGAAGATTGAATTAACTAAACAAAAAATTGAAACTCTGAAAGATAAAATTAGAGTGATTGACGAAATGGATAGTGACGAATAGAGTTTTTAATATGGTATATAATAAGGCTGGCATATTTTGCCAGCCTTTTTGTTTGGAGTGCCGTGCATGGTAACCAAAGCCATATTTTGACCATAAAGCGCACTTGTAAATAGATAATTTTTCGTTTATACAGCGTTTAAAAATGGTACAATAGCTATGCCATTTTATTATTCTTGTGAGGCTGCATTAGCAGGCATAGTTGAAGAAGGCGAAGAATTAGAATAATAAAATTAGAAGAAAGGATAGTGCACACGTCTAAATTAGACAGAAACGACATTTGTAATTGTTAGAAGTTAATTATATAACGCGAATTTGGTTTAAAATATTCCCACAAAAAATAATCCTTAAAACCATTTTTTGTGCTAAGATTAGGTGATTGTATTTCTATTTCGCTATTCCTTGCTTAAATCGCTTCCTATTTTTGTATTATCAGGCAATATCTTCATGGTTTTGCAGCAATTTCTAGTAACAAGTAGCTGTAACTGTATGGATACTTTTTTATGCCAGGCGAATAAACTCGTAATAAACTTGTCCTATAATTGATATTATGTTAAATAATATAGTTATATAAAAAGGAGGAAAATATCCTCCCTTTTTATATTATGAATTACTGTCCAAGTTTTTCAAGAATTGCATTGTAGTTAGTCATATCCTTTTTACGGTAGTATAAATTTTTCAACGACTCTAGCGTACTAATATCATCAGCATTTATCTCGTGACATTTTTCCATATAAGGTAATGATTTTTCAAACCATATATCAGCCTTTTTTAATTCGGCTTCGTATTTTACATTATCGTTTGGCGGAACAGCGAAAGCAATTTCTTGTTGTTGTACTCCTTTATTGTAATAAAGCGCACCTAAGTTATAATAAGCGTTAAAGAATGTTGGATCAACTTCCATAGCAATTGTATATGCTTTTATAGCATTCTCTTCTTCTCCAAATTTTTCGTATAAAGCTCCTTTTGCAAAATGATAAGTTACATTC
Organism: Draconibacterium sp.; assembly: GCA_041583785.1. Taxonomy (GTDB): domain Bacteria; phylum Bacteroidota; class Bacteroidia; order Bacteroidales; family Prolixibacteraceae; genus Draconibacterium. Next base: position 36,063 of record JBFHFE010000010.1, read on the forward strand.
TTAGGATCTTGCGCAATGGCCATGTCAAGGTATTTTAAAGCTTCTTCGTTTTGTCCCATTTTCATATACAAATCAATCATGCTAGTTAAAACACCATTGTCTTCTGGGTATTTTTCGAAACCTTGTTGTAAGGCAGTAAGAGCGCTTACGCTATCTCCCATCATCTTATACGATTCGGCGACAAGGCTGAATGTACGACCTCCATTATAACCATGTTTTGCGGCTTCTCCGTAATATTTAACTGCTTTTTCATAGTCTTTGGCGTTGTATGCTGCTAAGCCAGAGTTAAATAGAATAACAGTATCAACAGCTTCCGGATTATCGGCTTTTATTAAGTCTATTTCCTGAATTTCAAGAATTTGCTCAAACGAACGTAAGGCTTTATTAAAATCTTCCTCACTAAATGCTGCAACAGCCTGGTTCGTCAAGTCGTTTGTTAAAAGAGTTAATTTAATTTTAACACTTTTCGAGTATTTATCGTTTTCGTCAAGCTCAAGTGCTTTTTTGTACGATTCTAATGCAACCGTTAGTGGGTCGTCACTTAAGTTTTTGTAATCCTTACTCGAAAAAATAGCTTGAAACACTTCTCCTTTTACTTCCCATGTTTTTGGCCATGGCAGTGATTTTTGAGCTTTTTCATTCGAAGGATTTGTGGCTTCATTAATTGCCTCAAGAGCTTTGTCCAGTTTTCCAGTGTCTTTAAAATTCAGCGCGCTTGTTACTTTTCCTTTCTGAGCAAAAACACCAGAAACGGTTAATATCAAAGCTAGTAGAATAATTGCTTTTTTCATATTACTAATATTTGTAGTTTTTAATTATATTCTTTTGTTCACAAAAATATACGTTTTCATTTTTTATTCAAATAAGTTTAAAAAATGTTCGATAATTTATTCTTGTTCTAAGTTATTTTCTTCATTCTCAGTTGCTTCAGAGTTATTTCCGTTTTCAACTTTTGTTTCTTCTTCGGCTCCTTCAACAATATCATCTTCAGCTTCTTCAGCGGCATCAACCCTTGCTACCGAGGCAATTTGGTCCTCGCCTCTCAAATTAATTACACGAACACCTTGAGTCGCCCTGCCTAAAATAGAGATAGAGCTGATTGGTACACGAATAGTAATCCCATTTTGTGTAATAATCATTAAATCGCTATCGTCTGAGACACTCTTCATGGCAATTAAATCGCCTGTTTTTTCGGTAACGTTTATGGTTTTCACACCTTTCCCGCCACGGTTCGTAACTCGATAATCATCAATCTTAGAACGTTTTCCGTAACCATTTTCAGAAATTACCAAAATGTCCTCGTTCTCATCCATAACACAAACCATACCAATTACTTCATCGTTCTCGTGTCCAAGTCTAATTCCACGTACTCCCGATGCTGTTCTTCCTATTGGACGAACAATGCTTTCGTTGAAGCGAATAGCCTTGCCAGAGCGGACTGCAATCATCACTTCGCTGTTGCCATTCGTCAAACGCGCCTCTAGAAGTCGGTCGCCATCTTTAATGGTAATTGCATTTACTCCATTTTGACGAGGACGAGAGTAAGCTTCTAAAGTTGTTTTTTTGATGATACCTTTTTTGGTAGCAAGAATAATGTAATTGTTATTGATAAATTCTGCGTCGGCTAATGTTTTAACTTTAATAAATGCCAATACTTTATCATCTGGCTCAATATTTAAGATATTTTGAATTGCACGGCCTTTTGATGCTCTTGTTCCCTCAGGAATTTGGTACACTTTCAACCAGAAACACTTACCTTTTTCAGTAAACAGAAGTAAGGTGTTGTGCATTGATGCAATAATAATGTGCTCCAGAAAATCTTCCTCGCGGGTGGTACTCCCTTTCGAGCCAACTCCTCCCCTTCCTTGAGTGCGGAATTCCGTTAAAGGCGTACGTTTAATATATCCCAAATGTGAAATAGTGATTACCATTTCTTCATCGGCATAAAAATCTTCAGGATTAAACTCTTCGGCATTTGGTTCTAATTCTGTTCTACGAGCATCTCCAAATTTACTTTTAACCTCAAGCAATTCTTCTTTAATAATGCTCATTCGAAGATCGTAGTTCGATAAAATACTTTTAAAGTATTCAATCTGTGCCATAATATCTTCATACTCTTTACGCAGTTTGTCTTGTTCAAGACCGGTTAGCTGGCGCAAACGCATTTCAACAATCGCCCTCGACTGAATATCGCTTAATTCGAATCGTTCAATTAACGCGTTGCGGGCTTCCTCAGGATTTGATGATGCACGAATTATTTTAATTACTTCGTCTATGTTGTCGCTGGCAATAATCAGACCTTCAAGAATATGAGCACGTTTTTCAGCTTGATCCAGCTCGTACTGCGTGCGACGTGTAACAACTTCGTGGCGGTGCTCAACAAAATATTTTATTAGCTGTTTAAGGTTCAACAGTTTTGGACGGCCATTAACCAGTGCAATATTGTTAACACTAAAGGATGTTTGAAGAGATGTATATTTATATAGTTTGTTTAAAATTACGTTGCTCATGGCATCGCGTTTTAAATCGTAAACTACACGCATTCCGTCTCTATCCGATTCATCATTAACATTCGAAATACCTTCAATTTTTTTATCGTTAACCAGCTCTGCTGTTTTTTGTATCATTTCAGCACGGTTAACGAGGTATGGGATCTCGGTTACTACAATTTTCTCACGACCACCTTCGTTTTCAATGTGAGCTTTACCTCTAATTACAACCCTTCCTCGCCCAGTTTCATAGGCGTCCTTAACACCTTGATAACCATAAATTATTCCACCTGTAGGAAAATCGGGTGCTATAATAATATCAACTAACTCATCAATTTCGATATCGTTATTGTCGATATATGCAATGGTTGCATCAATCGTATCCGACAAGTTGTGAGGCGGCATATTTGTGGCCATCCCAACTGCAATACCTGAAGTTCCATTAACTAATAACTGCGGAATTTTTGTCGGAAGAACCGTAGGTTCGTTCAACGATTCATCGAAGTTTGGTTGGAAATCAACCGTATTTTTATCTAAATCAGCCAGTGTTTCTTCTGCAATTTTGGCCATTCGTGCTTCGGTATAACGCATGGCAGCAGGACTGTCGCCATCTACTGACCCGAAGTTTCCTTGTCCGTCAATCATTGGGTAACGTAAGGACCACTCTTGCGCCATACGCACCATCGCATAATACACTGATGAATCTCCATGTGGATGGTATTTTCCTAATACTTCCCCAACTATTCTTGCTGATTTTTTATACGCCCTGTTAGAGAACATACCCAATTCATTCATGCCGAACAAAACACGGCGATGAACGGGCTTTAAACCATCTCGTACATCGGGTAATGCACGCGATACAATTACCGACATTGAGTAATCAATATAGGCAGATTTCATCTGCTCCTCAATGTTTATTTTGATAATCTTTTCACCTTCTGTCATTATATTTCCTTTCAAAATAAATTATCACTAAAAAAGACCCACAAAAATAATAAAATCATTAATGATTCAGGCAATTTCAGAAGTGTTTTAGTTATTATGGGTAAGAAGATATTAACAATTCAACTGTCATAAATTCATGTTTATACAGCATAATTTGATAACTTCTGCCAAATAGATACTTTCACCCCATCTTTTTTTAATTAATTTAGTCATTCAACTTTTGGGAATAGTATTTGTTGAAAGGGTATAAAATTTAATTTATTTATGGATTCACAATTTTCACCAAGAATAAAAGATATAATTGGGTATAGCAGAGAGGAAGCCATTCGTTTGGGAAATGATTACATTGGGCAGGAACACCTTTTTTTAGGTATTCTGAGAGAAGGAGAAGGCACTGCCACTGATATACTTGAAAACCTTGGCGTTGATTTAGCTGAGGTTAAACAACTTATTGATAGCAAAATAAGGACCGAAAAGGAAATTAACACTAAAGCCGACTTAATCATGTTAAAATCAACCGAAAAAACATTGAAGTTGATTTACCTTGAAGCCCGCTCCTTTAAAAGTGTGACAGCCAATAGCGGTCATTTGTTGTTAGCAATATTAAAAGACAAGGACAGTATAGTTACCCAACTACTTGTTGAATTGGGGGTTACTTATCATTTGGTAAAGGCGCAGTTGCAGGAGTATAAATCGCCTGAAGCTAAATCCGATTTTCCTGAAAGTGAAGACGATGAGACTGGAGAAGGGTTTTCGAAAGGTTCTTCATCTACTCAAGGGGGGAAAAAAGGTGCCGGAGCAAAGTCTGACACTCCGGTTCTCGATAATTTTGGAATAGACATTACGAAACTGGCTGAAGAAAACAGCCTCGACCCGATTGTAGGAAGAGAAAAGGAAATTGAGCGTCTTGCTCAGATTCTAAGCCGTAGAAAAAAGAACAACCCAATTTTAATTGGGGAACCAGGAGTTGGTAAATCTGCTATTGCAGAAGGGCTTGCTTTGCGGATTGTTAGCAAACAAGTTTCGCGAATTCTTTTTGATAAAAGAGTGGTAAGTCTGGATATTGCTTCAATTGTTGCTGGTACAAAATACCGCGGGCAATTCGAAGAAAGAATGAAAGCAATATTAAACGAGCTTTCTAAGGTTAGTAATGTTATTCTTTTTATCGACGAAATTCATACCATTGTTGGAGCAGGTGGAGCTACAGGTTCGTTAGATGCAGCCAATATGCTGAAACCCGCTTTGGCCCGTGGCGATATCCAATGTATTGGAGCCACTACTTTGGATGAATACCGTCAGCAAATTGAAAAAGACGGTGCTTTAGAGCGACGTTTCCAGAAAGTTATGGTTGATCCTACTTCGGTTGACGAAACCATTGAGATTTTGAACAATATTAAAGAACGTTACGAAGATCACCACAATGTTACCTATACTCCTGAAGCGATTGAAAACTGTGTAAAACTGACTGCTCGGTATATTACAGATCGTTATTTGCCAGACAAAGCCATTGATGCTTTAGATGAAGCCGGTTCACGAGTTCACATTTCGAATATAAATGTTCCTGAAAACATAGTTAAACTCGAAGAAAAGATTGAAAAAACCAAGGAAGACAAAATTACTGCGGTAAAAAGTCAGAACTTCGAGTTAGCGGCTAATTTTCGTGATAAGGAGAAAAATTTACTCACCTTATTGGATCAGGAGAAAGAACAATGGGAAAAGGATCTATTAAATCATCGTGAAATAGTTGATGAGCATAAAGTTGCAGAAGTTGTTGCAATGATGTCAGGAATTCCGGTTCAACGAATTGCCCAAGCTGAAGGCAAGCGTTTAATGAATATGGAGCAAGACCTAAAAGGAAAAGTAATTGGGCAGGAAGAAGCAATTGCAAAAATTGTAAAAGCAATACAGCGCAATCGTGCAGGCCTGAAAGATCCGAACAGACCAATTGGTTCGTTTATTTTTATGGGGCCTACCGGTGTTGGGAAAACACAATTGGCAAAGGTATTAACTACCTACCTTTTTGATAATATTGATTCGTTAATAAGAATCGACATGAGCGAATACATGGAAAAATTTGCTGTGTCGCGTCTTGTTGGAGCGCCTCCGGGATATGTTGGTTACGAAGAAGGTGGTCAGTTAACCGAGAAAGTGAGACGAAAACCTTATTCGGTTGTTTTGTTGGATGAAATTGAAAAAGCTCACCCCGATGTATTTCATCTCTTGCTCCAATTATTGGATGAAGGAAGACTGACTGATAGCCTGGGACGTAATATAGATTTTAAAAATACCATTGTTATAATGACATCGAACATTGGTTCGCGTCAGTTGAAAGATTTCGGGCGTGGTGTAGGGTTCTCAACTACCCAAACGCCTCAGGAAGAGAATGAACATGCCAAATATGTTATACTGAAAGCATTGAAAAAAGCTTTTGCTCCTGAATTTTTAAACCGGATTGACGATGTAATAATGTTCAATCAGCTGGATAAAAAGCACATTTTCAAGATTATAGATATTGAAATTGAAGACTTATATAAACGAGTTGAATCATTAAACTATAAGCTTAAAATTTCGCCCGCAGCTAAAGATTTTATTGCTGAAAAAGGTTACGATCCTCAATTTGGAGCGCGCCCATTAAAACGTGCTATACAGAAATATCTGGAGGATGAAATGGCTGAAATAATAATAAAGGCTTCAATTTCCGAAGGCGATACCATTTCTGTTGGATTTGACAAGAAAAATGAAAAGTTGCAAATGCGCATTCTATCTAACAAAAAGGCATTGGAGAATTAACAATAAGATTTACTGCATAAAAAAAGGAGGTTGTATAACCTCCTTTTTTTATGCAGTATGCGATAATTATTTAAAAATAATTACTCGAACAACCTGGCTGCCTGCGTTTTCGTTAATGCGCCTGCAAATTTCTTCACGCATCATAAACAATTCGTTTTTTACTACCGACGAAGTTATCTCTACATATAAAACCTGGTTGCGGATATAAATATTTCGTGTATAATGTGCAATGGTTTTTCCGAGTAAATTTTCCCATCCCTGAACCACATCTACTTCCCTAAGTTTCCTGTCGATATGGTTTTCTTTTATATATTCTTTTAGTACTTCGCTTAGCGATTGTGTATTACTCCTTCTCATTATGCTAATTCTACTTGTCCGTTATTTACAGTAAAAATACGAAAATCTGCATCCATTCTTTTAATAATCGCATCTAAATGTTCACGATTGGTGTCCGTTAAAAATATCTGACCGAACTGTTCTCCCGCAACAGCAGCTACAATCTGTTCAACACGATGCTGATCAAGTTTATCGAAAATATCATCGAGTAAAAGGATTGGTTTGAGCCCTGAGATCTCTTTAATAAATTCAAACTGAGCTAATTTTAGTGCTACCAGAAAGGTTTTATTTTGTCCTTGCGAACCTAGTTTTTTTATGGGATACTCGCCAATTTTTAGCAGTAAATCATCTTTATGAATTCCAACAGTAGTATGCTGTACAATCCTGTCTTTTCTCAGTGAATTGTGCAAATTCGTTGAAAAATCGTTTTCATATAAGTCAGATTGATGTTCGAGGCCTACCTCTTCGTTTCCCCGCGATATAAATGAATAATAGCGTTGAAATACAGGAATAAGTTTTTTAACAAATAGGGTGCGTTGCTCATGAATTCGGGTTCCATACTCTTGTAGTTGGCTATCCCAAATTGCCAGTAATTCTTCATCGAAATAACGATTGGAAGCAAATTGTTTTAATAAATTATTTCGTTGAAGTAATGCCCGGTTGTATTTCAACAAATCATCCAGATAATTTTGGTTGTATTGCGAAATTACACCATCCATAAATTTTCGGCGTTCATCGCTACCTCCCAAAATTAAGTTTACATCAGAAGGGGTTACCATAACCAAGGGTAATAAACCAATATGCTCTTGAATTTTTTTATACACCTTAGCATTACGTTTAAATTGCTTTTTTTGCCCCTTTTGCAAACCGCATGAAATTAACTCGTTTGAATCTAAACGCTTGTAAGTTCCATTCAGCATAAAGAAATTTTCTTCATGTTTAACGTTTAATTGCTCGGTAGCATTAAAAAAACTTTTACAAAACGATAAATAATAAATTGCATCGAGTATATTGGTTTTACCGGCACCATTTTTCCCGATAAAACAATTCAGTTTGGGAGAGAATTCAACCCTAACTTCATTTAAATTTTTGAAATTTACAATTGAAATTTCTTCAATGTGCATTTTAATTCTTTTTATTAATGGCTTACAAAACTATTAAAAAAGGACTCATTTCACTGAATTGTTGGTAAAAAGGATTTAATAACAACTTTATGTTGATTATTCTTCAAAATAATGCAAGCATAAGATTATCAATTTTGAAAAAAAAACTATTTTTGCCACACAATTTTGAAATAGAGAGAAATGTCAAACAAAAAAGTAGACCAAGCCGACAACTTACAGGAACTTGAAAGTGCGTTAACAAAAACGGAACAATTCATCGAGGACAACCAGAAGATTATTAGCTATGTTGCTGGTGGTATAATTTTAATAGTAGCTGCGTATTTAGGGTTTAACAAATTTTATCTGCAACCCAAAGAAGACGAGGCATTGTCACAAATGTTTATGGCCGAAAATTATTTTGAAAAAGATTCTTTTAACCTAGCCATAAATGGCGATGGAAATTATTTGGGATTTTTAGATATTATTGACGACTACGGTGTGACGAAAGCAGCCAACAGAGCAAAATATTATGCTGGAATTTCGTACCTGAATTTAGGACAGTATGAAGACGCCATTGATTACCTGAATGATTTTGAAAGCGATGATTTATTGCTTGGCCCTGTAGCAGAAGGTGCCAAAGGAGATGCTTACCTGGAATTGGGAGAAACCGACAATGCATTAAAGCAATACAAAAAAGCTTATTCGACTTCCGAAAACGAGTTAACAACTCCGGTTTATATGATGAAAGCAGCTGCATTGCTCGAATCGATGGACGAATTGGAAGATGCATTGGTAGTGTATGAGGACATTAAAGTTAAATTCCCGGATTCAACGGAAGGGAAAAATGCCGATCGTTACATTGCCCGGGTAAAAGTAAAATTGAACTAAGTAAGTTTAGTTAGTATATATGACCCCTCTTCGGAGGGGTTTTTTATTTCTAATAATTAACAATTATGGCAACAAAAGATTTATCTGCATACGATATTAATTCGGTACCTTCTGCCGAAAATATGAGTTTTGGAATTGTAGTAGCCGAGTGGAATTGGGAAATTACTTCAGCACTGGCAAAAGGAGCTGTTGATACCTTAAAAAAACACGGAACAAACGAGGATTCGATTGCTATCAAATATGTTCCCGGAACTTTTGAATTACCGCTTGGCGGACAGTTTTTTGCCGAAATGGACAATGTTGATGCTGTAATTCTGCTTGGCTGTGTAATTCAAGGCGAAACGCGCCACTTCGATTATATTTGTGAAGCAGTTAGTCAGGGAACTAAAGATTTGAACCTGAAATACAATAAGCCATTTATTTTTGGTGTGTTGACCACTGATAATGAACAACAAGCATTAGATCGAGCTGGTGGCAAATTGGGTAATAAGGGAGACGAGGCTGCAATTACCGCTATTAAAATGGTTGATTTAAAGCGATCTTTCCAATAGTTTTAACTGATCCGTAAAAAAAATGCCGAAGTTGACCGCTTCGGCATTTTTTTTTACAACAGGAAGGATAATATAATTCGATGTTTTTCCACCAATATATTCAGCGCAGCCATAGTCGGTCTGGGGCCCGGATTATCTTTAAGAGGCATAAAAAAAGGATGGCAATGAGGCCACCCTTACAAAAAACTTACAAATAGTATGAAACCTATATTTTTATTGACGACTGCCTCTCTTTCCTCCGCCCAGTTGTTTGCGTCTTTCTTCCAGGTATTTTTGGTACTTTTCATACTGCTCTTCTGATAAAACTTTTTTCATTTCTTCATTTTGTTCGTTACGCAGTTTTCCCATTTTTTCTCTCATTGAATCTCGATCCCCATCGCTACTTCTCATTTCTTCGCGCATAGCCGACATTTTTTCAGCTGAATTCAGGTTGATAGCATAAATCTGTGTCTCCTGCTTTTCATCCAAATCCAGTGCTTCTTTTAACTCTTCAGTTTGTTTCTTTGCCATTTCTTTCGGATCCAATCTTCTTTGTCCATCCCTGTTTTGCGCCATTAACATCGTTGTGCCAAACAGTACAATCATAAGTAAAAGTCCAATTTTTCTCATCGTTCTTGTTTTAAATTCAATTGTTAAAATTTTAAATAATAACACTTTGACGAAAAAAGATCGAAAAAGTTTAATTAAGTGAGGGCAAAAAGAAATTAAATCGAAACGCTAAGATTTAAACCAAGGATGTCAGAAGTATACCAATTGTCATCAGCTTTCTTTTTCTGGAGGCTATAATACACTTTCACATCAAAGTGTTTACGGTCGAGTGCTTTTATTCCTGTGAATAAACGCGCCTGATGCGTTTCTATTTCATTCAGTTTTAGAAACGACTCTTCTGAAATGTAAAACTGCATACCCCATTCGGTTATTTTGGGGAATTGTAACTTTAATGATTGTTTATGTCGAAAATAATTATCAGCTTCCGTAAATGTGCGCCACTCCAATCTATTTAAAAAGATTAACTTGAATTCCTCCAGTTTTTTAGAAAGACTTAAAAAAAGCATTGGGCGGTTCTCGGTAAGCCATTCACCGTTGTACAGGTTTAAATACGAATGCCGGAATCCAATACGATATTCCAGCCATTTTTTGGGTTTGTAGCCAGCAAGTATTTCTCCATATTTTAAATCCAACGAATTTTTATTCGGCGAATAATGGATTTTTTCGGTAATGGCGAGATTCATTTTATCACATAAATTCACGGAAACTTCATTTTTATTCCATAACGTAAAATCCCGATTATTTTGACTTTTGGCAAATAATGATGTAAGTAAAAATATGAATATGATCCCCCATTTGAACATGTTTGCAAAAATATAAAAACTGTTCATCTTGCTTTTTAAATTAAAAATAAATTAGGACCTGTTAATGTAAAATTGAAAAAAAGTGCTGTTTATTCTCTGCCAAAGAATATTTTCAAGCAGTTCAGGAGGGTTTTTAATCAATTCAGAAATAAATGGTACCCATAACTCGCTAATATCATGGTTAATAATATAAAACTTTGTACATTTGGACAAAAATCGTCGAAAATGACAAGATCTAAAGTACAATTACAGATAATTGAAGCTGCCGGAGTAACTTTTAGTCGTTATGGCTTTAAAAAAACAACCATGGACGACATTGCTTATGCAGCCGGAAAAGGTAAAAGTTCGCTGTATTATTATTTCAAAAATAAAGAGGATGTATTTGAAGCAGTTGCAGAACATGAAGCTGAAATTCTTAAGGCAGAAATTGACAGAGAACTTTCGAAACAGGACAAGGCTGTTGATAAGCTAAGAAAGTACATATCGCTTCGAATGAAAAGATTTGCTGCCAGAGGCAACCTCTACACCGCTTTAAACGATAATTTCCTGGCCACTTTTGCCTTTATCGAAAAAATTCGAAATAATTATCGCGACTACGAGATAAATATTATTGCCGATATATTAACAGATGGAATTGAGAGTAACGAATTTAAGCCAGCGGATGTTAGTTTTGCCGGAGAAGCAATTTTGGCCTGCATGATTGGTTTTGAAGTTCCTTTATTAACAAAAATCGAAACCTTGGCTGAAGCAGACATAAAAATAAACAAAGTGATAGATATGTTCTTTTTCGGAATTTGTACGTAAAAATTTTTTACATCTAATTTCGAATATTTTAGAGATATAGTCGATAGGTCAGACAATTAAAAAGAAAATACATGAAACAGAAAAATGAAATCAGGTTAAAACAACCACGGAAAAGCCCTTTTACTTGGGGACAAAATCTTTTAGTTCTTATCATTTTTATGGGAACCGGAATGCTCGCCAATGCTCAGCTCGAATATGGAGTTAAACTTAATGGGGGAATAAGCTGTCAGTCGGATTTATTGGAAATTGCAAATAATTGCGATGTGCGTTTTAGCCCCGGTATCGGGTTTATTGGGAAATACCAGTTTACCGATGCTTTTGCACTAAAAACCGGTTTGGAATACCAACAAAAAGGCCGTCATTTTAATGAAGAAGACACAGAGTTGAGTAACAAGCTTCAGTATTTGAATATTCCGTTAAAGGCCGAGTTTTCGGCCGGGGAAAAAGCAGGTTTTAAAAACGGACAACGGATTTTATTTGCAGTTGGCCCTTATCTAAGTTATTTGCTCGATGCTGAAGGAAAATTAAATGGGGTTTCGTTTGATTTGAAGGAGGATACCAAAGACTTTGATTTTGGCCTTGCTTTCGAAATTGGAATGGAATTTCCCGTATTTTCTGAAAAAGCTTTACAAATTGGAGTAAACTATGATATGGGTTTTGTTGAAGTTTATAAATCAGATCCGGATCTACACAACAAAATGACTTCGCTAAGTTTAGGGCTATTGTTTTAATTCGTTCTGCAGTGCCATTTCGACGCATGAATAGGTGAAGTAGTCTACTGCTTAATACTTCGTCCAAAATATAAAAAAAGGCAAATAAAAAGCCGGTAAGAAATTAATTCTGCCGGCTTTTTACATTTAAAATTTATACAAATCTATTTTTTCTTTGGGGTTTGAACCCCGCGTTGTTTGGCCATATCTTCCAAGCGTTTCTGGAAATTCGACTTTTTCACAGGTTTCTTTTTGTTGGCTTGTAATGTTGCCCTTATTTTATCTTCGTCGACAAATTGGCGAATCAAATAAGTTTGAGCAATTGTAATTAGGTTAGCGAGGAAATAATAGTAGCTTAATCCTGAAGGATAATTATTCAACAGGAATAAGAACATAATAGGCATCATGTACATCATTGATTTCATACCCGGCATTCCCTGAGTTGAGGTGTTCTGCTGGCTTAAACTGGTAGAAATAATGGTTGTAACTGTCATTAACAAACAAAATAAACTTACGTGGTCGCCATAAAACGGAATAGTAAACGGTAAATTAAAAATTGAATCGTAAGTCGATAAATCGTTTGCCCATAAGAAGCTTTGTCCTCTTAATTCAATGGATGTGGGGAAGAAAAAGAACATGGCAAACAGGATTGGCATTTGTAATAGCATAGGTAAACAACCTCCCATTGGGTTTACGCCGGCTTTTTTGTACAAGGCCATTGTTGCCTGTTGCTTTTCCATTGCCTTATCCTTACCAAATTTTTCGTTAATCGCATCAATTTCGGGTTTTAACACACGCATTTTTGCCTGCGACATAAACGATTTGTAGGTAAAAGGGAAAAGAACCGTTTTTATAAGAATAGTAAGTAACAGAATGATAATACCGAAATTATCGATAAACCTTCTTAAAAAGTTAAACACAGGAATAATCAAGTACTGGTTAACCTGACGAATTACAACATATCCGAGGTATACCTGAGTTTCTAAATCGATATCGTACTGTTTTAAAGTTTGATAATGGTTTGGCCCGAAAAAGAACTGCATTCCAATGGATTCACTTTGGGTTCTATCGTATGGCAAAGCAATGTCAGCTTTAAAATTACCTAAATAATCTTTTGAGTTTTCGTAGTCAAATTTTTCCTGACTGACCTGCGCATTTGCAAACGATTTGTCGGCAATAATTGTTGAACTAAAAAACAACTGTTTAAAGCCAATCCATTTTACGCGAGTTGCAAGGGTTTCTTCGTCCGATTTATTTTTGTCCAGATTGTCAACTTCATCTTCATGAAATTTATAAGTAACATAGGTATACCTGTCTTCTCCAAATTTTGAATAATTCTCCTGACGTGGAACATCTACTGCCCACGAGAAATTTAAATACGATTGATTTGAAGCGATATATTGATTCATTCCCTGAATATTCATATCGAAATCAACCAGAAACGAATTATGTTCTAGGGTATAAATGTATTCGATATATTTACCAGGTTCAACTTCCAGACGGAAGCTTACTGATTCTTTTCCTCCCGGTTTCTCCAGATTCACCTTTAATTTTCCCTCATTGCCTTTTTTTACAACAGGGCCTGTAACAACCACATTCTTTTTACCGCCAACTTGTTTGAAAAATAACTGATTGGTTTGAATGCTTCTGTTCTGTGAAAAGAAATTAAGACCAAACATTGTCTCCGGACCATCGAAAAGTATCAATGGCAACGAATCGTGTGTTTGATAATCTTTTAGCTCAACCGAATAAATCCTTCCTCCTTTGTTCGAAAAGGTAATTTTCATACGGTCGTTTTCGAGTGTCGAAAATTTTTCTTCTCCAAGAGCTGCATTTCCAAATACACCAAATTCTTCCATTTTTGCCTGAAGTGACTGGCTTTGGGCTGAATCGGATGCAAAAGTTGCAGTTTGTTGAGCGGCTTTTTGTTCTTCAAGTTTCTGAAGTTCAAATGCTTGCTGGGCCTCTACCTGTTCAATGGAATCTTTCCTGTGCTGTGCTGCTTCAATTTCTTCTTTCGAAGGTTGATTGATTAATGAAAATACAACCAATATAGCAAAAATAAGGCCGATTCCAATTATCGATTTTTTATCCATATTCTATTGTTCAACTAACGAATTTTTAATAAAATCTATAAATAATGGGTGGGGATTTAATACCGTACTGCTGTATTCTGGATGAAACTGAACACCAACAAACCATTTATGATCGGGTATTTCCATAATTTCCACCAAGTCGGTTTCAGGATTTATTCCAACAGGAGTCATCCCTGCATCGATATACTTCTGTCGGTACATTTCGTTAAATTCGTAACGATGACGATGCCTTTCGTAAACCGTAGGTTTATTGTACGCTTTGAAAACGTTTGAATCTTTTTTTATAATTCTGCATTCATAAGCTCCCAAACGCATGGTTCCACCATAATTGGTAATTCCTTTTTGCTGTTCCATTAAATCAATTACCGGATGTGGCGTTTTCGGATTCATTTCTGAAGAATCTGCTCCTTCCAGTTTTAATACATTACGGGCAAATTCGATTACAGCTACCTGCATTCCCAAACAAATTCCCAGAAATGGAATATTATTTTCGCGGGCATATTTTGTGGCATAAATTTTACCTTTCAAACCACGGTGTCCAAAACCAGGAGCAACGATAACTCCGTTTAAATTTGAAAGTTTTTCTGCAACATTATCTTCTTTAATATCCTCTGAATGTATCCAGTTAATATTCACTTTGCAACGGTTTTCGGCTCCTGCGTGAATCAGAGCTTCTGCTATCGACTTATAGGCATCGTGCAGTTCAACATATTTCCCAACCAATCCGATTTCAACGGTTTGAGTTGGATTTTTATGTTTTACAAGAAAATCGTTCCATGCTGATAAATCAATATCCTCGTTAATCGTTAAATCAAGCTTTTTCAAAACAGTAATATCAAGCTTTTCTTCCAGCATTTTTAACGGAACATCGTAAATCGTTGGCACATTTATCGATTGTATTACCGAGTCGAGGCCTACATTACAAAATAAAGCCACTTTCTGCCGAACAGATAATTCAATATCATGTTCTGTTCTTAAAACTAAAATGTCGGGCTGAACCCCCGTTTCAAGAAGAGCTTTTACCGAATGCTGCGTCGGCTTGGTTTTCAATTCGCCAGTTGCCGCTAAATAGGGCACCAGCGTTAAGTGAATTACAATGGCTTTTTCTCTCAATTCCCATTTTAACTGACGCACTGTTTCAACATAAGGAAGCGATTCAATATCGCCAACAGTACCACCGATTTCGGTGATAACAATATCGTATTTTCCTTTTGAGCCAAGGACTTTAATTCTACGTTTAATCTCATCGGTGATATGTGGAATAATTTGAACGGTTTTTCCGAGGTAATCACCGCGGCGTTCTTTATCGATAACTGATTGGTATATTCTACCGGTAGTAACATTATTTGCCTGAGATGTTGCTTCGTTCAGGAATCGCTCATAATGTCCTAAATCCAGGTCTGTTTCAGCACCGTCTTCGGTAACAAAACATTCTCCATGTTCATAGGGGTTTAATGTTCCTGGATCTACGTTAATATAAGGATCGAGTTTTTGAATGGTAACGCTGTAACCTCGCGATTGCAATAATTTAGCTAACGACGAAGCCAGTATACCTTTTCCAAGTGATGAAGTAACACCACCGGTAACGAATATGTATCTTGTTTCAGGCACAGTAAAAAACTTTTATAATTTGAAGCCACAAAATTAATCAATAAAAGCGAACCATAAACTAAACAAGAGTGATTTTAGAGGATATTGCAATTAGTTAATAACATAGTTGATTTAAGAAGTCTTTTCTATTTAACAATAATCAACTCAATTTCCTTGCGCTATTTTCAATTGCAATAACCACTGTTCAGAAATATTAAAAACACCCAATCGGGGGATATTTTAAAAACAGACCAAATATTGATTTTACATTTATACCAAATGTAAATGTCTGTGTTGATTGGTAAATTGGGTATAATTAATTGATATACAAGTTTTGAAAAATAAAAACGGTTGACTCGTATACAAATGTACAAATAAGTGTATTAGATATAGAAATGTAAACGAAGATTATCAAAAGAACTGAAGCTATTCTATGTAAATCCAAATTGTAAATGTATTTTAACCGGTTCATTCCTCATTCCGTTAACAAAATAAATATAAAGAGCAGCAGGCACCTTGCTGGCTGTTAAATTATTTAAAACAGTTTTATAAATTTTAATCCCTTTATCAGTTTTTTTCGCTAGATTTTCATCAGCTTTGCATGAATATTTCTTAACGAATATAATTTTGAAAACGATAATCAGGCTTTCTTCAATAAACATTAAAAGATCTGATTTTAAATCAATAAGAGCCTCAGTTACACCATCTACAACTTCCAGGTTCGTCTGATTATCTGTCTTATCGTCGAAGAATCTTTCACAGAAAGTATAAAAATCATCTTCTGCTTGTTTCCAGTATAGAGCTAAAACATTTCCCATAATTATTCTGTTTAATTTTTTCAGAATACACAACGCACAAATATTCAAATATAATCGGCACAATTACAATAGTTTAAACGTAATTTTACACCAATTTATATGAACTGTTTAATCGATTAACACACTATTTAATTCATTAATTATAACTTAACTAAGTTTAAAATTTAAACAAAAGTTATTTAATTAATCAACTATTTGTAAATTTGTGTAAGTGAAAAATGAATATAAATATTACGAATTTGACCCGGGGCAATCGTTAATGTTCCTGCTGAATAAAACCATTGGGCAAGAGAGACTAAATGCGATATCCTTCTTTCAATCTCCACTCCGGAATATATTAGATGTTTATTCATCCGTAAACGGGTGGTTTACAAAAGTAAATAAATATAGTCCTTTGGAATTGCCGGATAGAGAAATTAAAGAAAAGGAGTTAATTGAGATTAACAAATTTACAATGTCTCCAAAAATTGTGCAAAATATTTTCAGTCCGCAAAAATCGATTTTTCCACATGCTGAGCACAATACTTATGTATTAATATTACGTTTTCTTAACCCTAAAGACCTGTTATACGACTATTTATACATTTTAATAGACAAAAGATTGCTTCAGTCAGTCGAATCTTTGCTAAACAAATTATCAACGAGTAAAGATGAGTTTAAAGGAGCACCTGAGCTGGTTTTAAGATACTTTAAATTGAACTATACGCTTTATCATGAATTTATTGATATCGAGTATAAAAAGTATCAGTATTTCGACGAAATGACGTCTACTTTAAGGAAAACGATTAGCAGAACCGATAAGATGGAGCAGGAAATTAAAGATTTAAAAGAGGCTCAAAAATCGGGTTTAGAGAACGAAATAGCTAATATTTTGCGAGAGCTGTCAGATGAGCATGGTTCTCAACTTAAACTCTCTGAAAAAGCGAGAAAGTATGTGCTTAAATATCAGGGAGATGAAAAAGTATTAATTCAGGCAATTGTAGATGCGGCTCATTTAGTGAAAAGACTAAATGCCTTAAACCGAACCAAAAATATTGAGATTGATCTGAACTATATTGAAATAAATATTGACAAAGACGATTCTATTGGTAATATTCCAGAAGAAAAGCATAAGAATAAGGCCTTGTTTTTTTTGGATACCTATGAGAATGCAGCCACGGCTGCTAAACATTATAAAAATAAGGTTACCATAAATCTTGTTGCTGAACAGGTAAAGCCAAAGTCAATAAAACCACCTGCAATAAGCGCCAGCATACGTAAATATGAAAAAGAAATGCGCTATCTTCTGCTCACTTACCCGCAAAAATGGATGGTACTGCGTACACATTTTAATCCTATCAGGAAGCTTATAAGTGGCTAATCAAATTTTTAATGGTTAGAATTACGAACAAAAGCAATTTACACTAGTGTACATTTGTATAATTAATACATTTCACAAATGTAACAAGTGGGATCTTGTTAATATTCTACATTTTTCTTCGTAAGCGTCAATAAGTTGCTTCTGTTTCTCAATTATATCTGTCACAATTGCTGCCAATTTTCATTTTTAATCATATCTGATTTGTGTAATGATATAACCTCAGGCTTCGGTTTTTATAAAGTATTTGCCGCGTAGCCATAACTGACAGTTCAAGGTAGATATGCTTATTTGCAATATCTTTCTAAGTATTCAATTCCAAACTGCAAAATATAATTTTAAAGACAGGGTTGCAGGTTCGTTTACTTCATATTAAAAAATGAATATGAAATTGAAATCCCCAAAGATGGGATTAAGATAAATTCCATCTTTGGGGATCAGTATTGGTATTTTAGGGAAAAATGTTTTTATATCCTTTGTATTTTAGGGATATCCAATTTAAAATAAATGTTTAACATCCCTTTTCTCTGCAAATACAGGCCGTAAATACCATACCTAAACACTAACAGCCTTTAGAATACAATTGTAAATAGAATTAAAGATTAAATTCATTTTTCAGTTGTTCAACCCATAATTTTACACGGCTGTTGGTCTGTCGAGCCTGGTTTTCCTGGTCAATTGGCAGCCCCGTAAACTTATCACCTCTTTGAGCTTTGGAAGACTCGAAAGTATATCCTTCAATAGAAGTGTGTCCAACAATTGTAGCGCCACAATTTTCCAAAATTTCAGTTAAAAGACCAATTGCATCGCAAAAATTTTCGGCATAACTTTTCTGATCTCCTAAACCAAAAATAGCAAACTTTTTATTTGTTAAATCCATCTCTTCCAGATCAGGAATAAACTCATCCCAGTAATTTGGTAACTCCCCGTCGAACCAGGTTGGAGCACTTAAAATAAAGGAATTATAATTCTCTATTATTTCTTTTGAAATCTCCTCAGCATTAATTACATCAAACTCATTCTCGTTAAAAGCAGCAGTTACTTTTTCGGCCACTTTTTTCGATTTCTGAGTATTAAAACTATATATAATTGCAATTTTATTATTCATCGTACTAAACCTTTTAATAATCCAATAATTCTTTTGCTGCCTTGTAAATTCTTTCCATGTCCGGTAAAATCGCTTTTTCAAGAATACGGTTAAAACCAACCGGTATAAATGGCGATCCAACGCGTCTGATTGGTGCATCCAAATCTTCAAAAGCTTTTTCGTTAATAATGGCACTTAATTCCCCGCCAAAACCTCCAAATACTTTATCTTCATGAACAATCAAAACCTTATTAGTCTTCTTTATTGACTTCAGAATAGTTTCTTCATCCAGTGGAATAAGGGAGCGTAAGTCAATAACTTCGATATTTCCAATACCTTCTTCCGCCAGCTTATTGGCAGCTTCAATACTTAAATGCGTTGTATTTCCGTAGGTAAGAATGGTTAAATCGTTCCCTTCCCGCCTAATTCTGGCTTTGCCAAAAGGAACTTCAAAGTCATCGGGAACAACGGTTGCGGCTTTAGGATCCTGATAAAGAGCCTTGGGTTCCATAAACATAGTTAAACCTTTCGAGCGCATCGAAGTACGTAATAAACCTGCAGCATCGTCGGCAAACGATGGATACACAATACGTACCCCGGGAATTGCGACTAAAGAACCTTCGATGTTTTGCGAGTGATACATTCCTCCACCGATATAACCTCCTGAAGCCAGGCGTATAGTGATATTGGGAGAAAATTTGCCGTTAGAGCGCCACAAATCGTGACTGGTATCGACATATTGTTCCATGGCTGGCCAGAAATAATCAGCAAACTCGGCACCTTCTATTACAACCCTTATTTTATCGCTGAAACGCGACATCCCATTGGCTGTACCCATGATAAAGTCTTCGGCAATTGGTGCATTAAAAACACGTTTTTCTCCAAATTCCTGCTGCATACCCTTGGACACATTAAAAATACCTCCTTTATCTTTGTTGGCCATGTCTTGTCCCCAAATAAATGTATCAGGATTGTAGCGAAATTCGGCTTTCAGGGTTTCATTTAAAGCAGTAATCAGTTTTTTCTTCTCTCCTTGTTCTGAATGCAGTCCTTCCGGGTATTTTTCAGAAACCATTGGTTCAGAAAAAACAAAGTCGTAAACCGATTCGGGAGTAGGATCAGGGGCAGCCATTGCAGCCCTGTGTGCGGCCTTTATTTCGGCTTTGGTTTCGACCTCGATAGCCTGTAATTCTTCTTCAGAAAAACGTTCGTAACGAAGTAACATTCTTCTAAACTTAGCAAGAGGATCGTACTCCGCCACGTAGTTCCGTTCTGCATCAGAACGATAAAGAAGATGATCGTCGGAATTTGAATGAGAGCCCATTCGCACGCAATTGGCCTGCACAAGCACAGGTTTACTTTCTTCAATAGCATACCTTTTAGCTTCAGCCATGGCATTCATCGAATCGAATACATCTTTACCATTGCAATGTATAATACGTAGATTTTTAAATCCTGAAAAGTTATTCGCCACCTTACGTTGTGCAGTCTGGTCTTTTTTCGGAACAGAAATTCCGTAGCCATTATCCTGCACCACAAAAATAACGGGCAATTCTTCTTTATCAGCACCGGTTATGGCTTCGTAAACGTAACCTTCACTTACCGATGATTCACCCTGGTTGCTAATGGCAACCGTTTTTTCGCCATAATATTTAATAGCCCGGGCAGTTCCAACTGCATGCAGCGTATGGTTTCCCGTTGCCGATGAAACACTGTGAATATTCCATTCGGGTTTAGCCAGATGGTTCGACATATGTCGCCCTCCACTAGAAGGATCAGTGGCCTTCGAGATCCCATTTAAAATCACTTCTTCCGATGTCATTCCGCAGGAAAGCGCAGTCAACATATCGCGATAATACAAGAACATGTGATCTTTGTTTTTCTCGAAATGCTGGCCAACTGCCAATTGGATTCCATCGTGCCCCGCGTAAGGAGCGTGATACGACCAACCAATAGCTTGTTTTAGGTAATTGGGGGCTTTTTCATCGATTGCCCGGCCCACTTTCATTAGTCTATACCATTTTTCCAGCGTTTCTTTTGGCGTATTTTTAATGGTGTATTGCTTTGGTATTTTTAAGTCCTTCATTTTCGATTAAATTGCGCGGTTAGTATCAAATTGTTCTAAAATATCAGCTATGCGACGTAAGAATGCACCTCCCAGAGCACCGTCAACAATACGGTGATCGTACGATAGCGACAGGTACATTTTATGACGGATGGCAATTACATCGCCACTGGGAGTTTCCAATACAGCCGGTTTCTTTTCGATAATTCCGGTTGCCAGAATTGCAACTTGTGGCTGGTTAATAATGGGTGTTCCAATAATGTTTCCAAACGAACCAAAATTGGTTATTGTAAAGGTGCCTCCCTGAATTTCCGACGGATCAAGTTTATTTGTTCGGGCAGCATTTGCCAGGCGGTTTAGTTCTTTGGTAATACCAACAAGGTTGCGCTGTTCTGCATTTTTTATGACAGGAACAATCAGATTTCCATCGGGTTTGGCAACGGCAATACCAACATTGATATCTTTTTTCATGATAATGTTATCGCCATCGACCGACGAATTTATCAAAGGATAATCAGCAAGAGCAGCAGCTACAGCTTCGGTAAATATTGGCATAAAAGTAATTTTATCGCCATATTTTTCCTGAAAAGCATTTTTATTTTTATTTCTCCACAAAACCAATTCAGTAACATCAGCTTCAACCACCGAAGTTACGTGTGGTGCAATCTGCTTCGACATTACCATGTGGTTGGCAATCAATTTTCGTACACGATCCATTTCCACTACCGTGTCACCCTCGCCAATTGTTACCGGAATTGCAGCCTTTTTTTCAACCACATTAGAAGGTGCAGTGCCTGCATTTTCTGATTTTGCTGCAATAGGCTCATTCCCCTTGGAATCGAGGTAAGCCAATATATCTTTTTTCTGAACACGTCCTCCGGCACCTGAACCTTCAATGCTTTCCAGTTCTTTTAAAGATATGTTTTCCTGCTTCGCTATGGTTTTAACCAGTGGCGAATAAAACCGGGACGAAAGTTTTCTACTTTCATCAACAGCATTTTCTGTTGTCTTCGTTTCAGAAGTCGCTTTGTTGGTATTGGCCTGCGCTATATCTTGAGCAGGTTCATCCACCTCACCATCCAGACTAACAACTGCCAGGACCTCTCCAACAGCCACGAGACTATCTTCTGGGTACAAAATTTTACTTATTACTCCGTCTACCGGAGAAGGGATTTCAGAGTCCACTTTATCCGTGGCCACTTCAAACAACATATCATCTTCTTCAATTGTATCTCCCTCTTTTATAAACCATTTGGTGATAGTTCCTTCCTGAATACTCTCACCTAATTTGGGCATTACAATATTAAAACTTGCCATAATCTTTTATACTTTATTTTGTTTTTTTTGCTATTTGCACCTACTATAACATAATCAAAATTGAAATGTTCATATAGCAAACTTGACTATCACAAAAATAAAGAATAGAAGACTATTTGGTTGTCAAATTTCATTTAATAAATACTAAATAGTATTTATCTGTCATAGATTTTATCTAAATAAGAATACAGAAAGTAAGTTAAAGAATTTGTATCTATTGCTTGTGTTATAATTGCAAACTACCGATTAACTCATTAATCATATGTATGTTATGTCGCTGCATATATTCTTCTACACCTTTTACAATTTTAACAGGAATCTTTGGGTCTTTGAATATTGCTGTGCCCACCTGAACAACAGAAGCACCGGCCAGCATAAACTCAATGGCATCGGCAGCGTTCATAATTCCTCCAATACCAACAACCGGAATCTTAACTGCGTTTGCTACCTGCCACACCATACGTAAAGCAATTGGTTTAATAGCAGGCCCCGATAGCCCTCCGGTAATTGTTGAAAGTTTTGGCGTACGTGTTTCAGCATCAATTGCCATCCCAAGAAACGTATTTACAAGCGATACTGCGTTTGCCCCTTGCCCTTCCACTGCTTTAGCAATCTCAGTTATGTCGGTAACATTAGGCGAAAGTTTAACAATTAAAGTTTTATCGTATACTTTTCGAACTTCGCGGGTCACCATTTCTGCTCCCAGGCAGCTCACCCCAAATGCCATTCCACCTTCTTTTACATTTGGGCAGGATATATTGAGTTCAATTCCGTGAATTTTATCCAGTTCGTTCACCTTTTCGGTAAGGGCTATGTAATCTTCAACGGTCGAGCCGTTTACATTTATAATCAGTTGTGTATCGTAATCCTTAATTTCAGGATAGATGTGTTCAATAAAGTAATCTATGCCTTTATTTTGTAAACCAACAGCATTCAGCATTCCCGAAGGAGTTTCTGCCATTCGTGGATAGTTGTTACCATCTCGGTTTTTGAGGGTTGTGCCTTTCAAAAAAAATCCCCCCAACAGTTCAGGTTCGTAGAAGTCGGCAATTTCGCGGGCGAAACCACAAGTTCCTGAGGCCAGGGTAATCGGATTTTTAAACTCTAAATCGTGTAATTTTATTTTTAAATCTACCATTTTAAATCATTTACATTAAAAACTGGTCCGTCGGTACACACACACTGGTTGCCTTTGTTAGTTGGTTCGATACAACACAAGCAAACACCAAAGCCACAGGCCATAAGATTTTCTAGCGATACTTCGCAAAATACACCGGCAGCCTTTGCTTCTTTTGCAATTGCCTTCATCATTCCATCCGGACCGCAGGCATATATTTTATTGTAATCTTTTAAATTGCTTGTAAAAACAGGGTGTTGTGTAACAAATCCTTTTGCCCCCAGAGTCCCATCTTCTGTAGCAAAATGCAGGTTTCCATATTGCGAATAGTAGTTTACATCAACGTGGTCTTTGCTGGTACGGGCACCAATCAATATGTCTACATTTTTAACCGGCAATCCAGCCTCCTTTGCAAGAAAAAGCATTGGAGCTAAACCACTTCCTCCACCTATCAACAAAATTTTATCATTAGGTTCTGGAAAAGTAAAGCCATTTCCGAGCGGGAACACAAGGCTTATAATACTATCTACACGAATTTTTGTAAGTTTTTCGGAACCCCTTCCCAGAATTTTAATAATCATGGAAAGCGTGTTCTCCTCGTGATTCACTTCAAAAATGGAAAACGGGCGTCGCAAGAAAATCTCCTCTGCATCCTTAATTTCTACATTCGCAAACTGTCCTGGTTTTATTGCAGGCAATTCGGATTCTGATTTAACTTTAATGAGATAATTAGTAGAATTGAGCGCAGTATTTTCGACTACTTTAAAATCAGTAACAAACTTCTTAGGCATGTATCTTTAAATTTGCGGCAAAGATAAAAGAATTATTCCTGTTTTAATTCGAATAATATAGTGAATAAAGAGAAAAAACGCCTTTAAAGCGATCCTAACATTCGCAATAACATCAAGAATATGAATTAAGGTGAGGTTTGATGGCCAAAAACAGCTGTAAATAAAATGCTTTATTCGCCGTTTACAAAAGTGAAACAATTATATTGTACATGCAAGCAGAAGAAATTGCTGTATCAGATTCGTAAAATCAATTCCTCTTAATCACGTTCGGGTTTATAGAATTGTAAATAACAGTTTTGTTTACATATGAAAATGTAAATAATTCTATGTTGCGTTTTGTAAAATGTGACATTATTACAAGTGTAACGTGGAAAAGCATATTCCAGTGATTAAGCTTTTTCAATTCAATATTTTATGCCTTTTTCAGTATAAAATATAGTCAATTACAAAAAGTAAACAACTATTCGAAACAATTAATTAGCCTTACAGCTTTGCCTAAACTTAAAAACATACACAAATATGTAAAGTTGTTAATTCACATATGCACAACAAATAAACTAGTATATGTTTATATGCTTTAGCGATAAAAAATTGTTGATTTGTAAAACATACCAAAATCATTTAAGCATCCTTATTACTATTCCTAGGTTTTAAGGTGGTAAAAGTACCATCATTATGGATAAGTATTAATCGGTCAATTTCTTCATTATCCATAGTAGCGGCTAGTGCTGGAGGTAAAATAGTTTCTTTAGTCTCCTTTGGCTTTAGTTCTGCAGGCGGTGGATCAAACAAGGATTTCGAATCGGTTATTTTCGTTGTAGACTCACCTTCATTCATATTTCCTTCTCCGGTAAGCAGCCATCTTGCATTCATTTCCGGAAATTTAAGTAGTAGTTTTTCAATAAAAGCAGCTCCAGGCTTATTTCTTCCGTTTAAAATATGCGAAATATTGGATCGCTGAACATCTAGCATGAGAGCTAATTCACCAGCGGTAATCCCTTTTTGGTCTATAAAGTGTTTAATACGCTCTTTCATATTGGTTAAATACAAATGTTATATACAGGCTAAAGCTGTTTTATCTCTCAGAATTTACCTTTATACAAATGTAATAATTATAATCAAATATTCAATGCCTTAAAGGTTTGCAGTTAATAAAGCATTTAGTATTTATTTGCCAGTTACATATTGTAATACACTTTATATAAAATCTGTATTATACTGGTTATCAATTGTATATCATTATAAATCAATAGAATTTGAGGGTTTCGAATTGATTTTTGTAATTATGATTATAATTAAATTTAAATAAGCCATGTATCTAGCTGAATATGTGAAGAATAAGGACTTTGTAGAAAAATTAATTGTTTCATTTTTAATGATTTGTAGAATTGTAGTGTAATTACTGATTCGTTAATAAAATTTTTCTAATTGATTGTTTACAGAGTTGTAAATAAGTAATAATGAAATAATTATTTTCAGAATCCGGCCATCATTGCTCAAATAATGTAACTAGTAGCAACAAATCCACTTGTATACATTTGTTAAAATGATGTTATTTACAAATGTGTAGTGATATATGATTTAAAGAGTCTTTAATCGGAGAGCAATATTCCTTCAATCTGTACACTTCTGTAAAAAGAAGAAACTGATACATCTATACTTCTACTTTTCAAGCTACAGCCATTAATGAAAATAAACTGTTGATTAGAACACAAATGCTTTACATAAGGTAAATATTCATGGGGAAGAGTTGGAACAATTAGAAATATTAAAATGTGAACACGTATTTACACCTCAAAATACATGTTAAAATATTAATAAACAGCTCAATAAAACCAGAAATGCACGTTTGATAAATTCAGTCAAATAAAAAAAAAGGTTAAAAAATATTTGATAGGAGTATAATTTCACAACTCAAGCAATATTTTTACTTAAAAGGTAGATAAATTGATTGGTTACTGCCAAAATTTAAAGCGATGTGAAATCAACAGAGAGTAAGAAGTCGAATGAAAACTCTTTAGCTTCTTTTAAATAAGATGTTCTTACCCCAATTTCTACTGGTGCATAAAACCGCAGGAAGTTAATCTCTCCTATTAATTCCATTCCATAGGACGAAATATTGTACTGATATAAATTTTGCGAATCGCTGTAAGTTCCTTTTAAATTGGCATAATCTGCAAAAATATTTGCCGAGATCCTTCTTATGTATGTAATACCTCCCAAACTAAAATCGGGATTAATAAGAGGCAATTTATAATTTATAGCCAACGATTTTAAGTCGTCACAATTTGTGGAGCCCCATCCTCTGGGAGTACTAACAACATCAGAGAAATAATAGAGCTCTCCGCTTTCCCGGTTTTGTATTCCTGAATAGATTTTTATACCATGATTAGGGAGTAGTCCCGGAGCATAAAGAATAGCCTGCCCTGCGGTAAGATTACCCAAGCCCTTGGTTCCATTGGTAGAGTGCCTGAAGCTGCCGTCCACTATAAAACCAAAATTTGGGAATACATCTTGTTCGCTTTGCCGCAACAATTGATAATAATACAAACGATAAATAAGCGACTGATAATTGACATTAGAAAAAGTTTCTGGAGTAGAATTATCTTTTTTATAGGAGGTTAATTCATACTTTACTTCGGGCTGAAGCAAGCGATAATAAGCCCCTTTTGATAAGTTCAGCGGCAGAGTAACATCGGCACTTAATTGGGTTTCTTTAAAAGTGTACCGTTGCAAACTGGTATCGCTACTAACCACTTGCCCGTTTTTTATTTGTTGGTTAATTAACCAATAATTCGAAGCACGTTTCCCCTTACTTATTTCAAAATCGAAAACCGGATACCAGCCTTTGTATTCGTAGTTTGCATAAAACTCGCCGGTTTCTTCTGACGAATCCCACCTGTAGCCAAACGTTGTTACAGCAGTGCTTAACTTGTTTTGTGACATGAAGCTAAATCCCGGTTCAAATTCATAGTAATCGACATCAACAGCAACAGGAGCCCAACTGTGAATATTTAAAAGATGAGCAGCTTTTCGGTATGGCCCGGAAGAGTATGTCATGGTATCGCGCATGGTAAAGTCGACTTTTCCCAATTCTTGTTTTGCTACATTTTGGGCCAATTCATAGTTTTCTTTTTTTATCTGGTTAAACGGCTTGGCTATTGGTTCGTATAACTGAATTAAACGAAAACCATCGGCCGTATAATCGCTTAGCAAAAGCTTTCCACTATCATTTATTGCAGGGTGTGATGCTCCAAAACGAGGTTCGTATATAAGCGTTATTTCATGAGAGGAAAGATTGAACGAATAGAATGCGTTTTTTCCATCGTAACTGCTAATAAAATACACTTCTTCCCCACTGATTCTTAAATGTTTTAGCTCACCTAAATCTTTATCAATTAAAACCGTATATTCTCCTGTATTCAAACTAAAACGTGTCAGTCGCTTCCCATTTTCCGTTAAAATTACAGCCAGAATTTCTTCCTTATTTAACCATTGTGGAGAGAAAAAATAATTATTGTTTTTTGTTTGAATACGGTGCATTAGTTTGCCATCATTTATTCGGTAAACCGACAAATAGTTATTACTTGAAAAATCGGTTTCAACCACAATTACAGAATTTAAATCGGGCGAAAGAGAGGGTGCAAAAGCTTTGTATTCGGGATTAAGGTGCAGACTTTCTTTAGTTGATATATTATAAAACTGAATAAGAGAGCGCCCACTGTGAGTCCAGCGCAGATTGGATATTTGTTCAGCCCAGGTTATCCAATTTTTTCTGTAACTGACAGATTCCTCGAAAATAAAACCAGGATTCAGAATTTTTTCTTCCTCTCCGTTTAAATTAATTTTTACAAAAGCCGGTATTTTATTTAGAGCGGTTTTATACGAAATTATTGTGGAGTCGTTTAGCCAGTGGTTATAGCAGTAATTGCTATAAGTTTTATGAGCAGGTGATATAACTTTGCTCAATGCCGGTTTAAAATTGTTATCTGCATTTTTCCATTCAATAGACAAACTATCGAAGATTGAATTGTAAAGCTGAACTTTATTAAATCCGGTTTCGAGTTTGAGTGCTTTGTTAAACGGATTTAACGATAATGGTTTCTCGCCTACCCGTTTAATAGCTTTTTCCCAAAGTTCGCTACCATATCTTTCGCGCGCGTTGGCTACCATATAGTACCCCAACCTGTAATGATTTGGCACATAGCTATTATAGGAGCCGAGGTATGCTTTATCATAGGAATAAGGACCTTTTTCCACTAATTGAGCTCTGTGTTCCATTAAAAACGAAGGGAATCGGCCTCTTCCGTAATTTCCCAAAACTGTTTCGCTTGTAACCGCATCTCCTTCGATAAACCACCAGGGCAAAAAGGCTCCAAAAACCAGAGCTGTTCCTTGTTGTCCAAAAATTAATTTTATAATTTTTGGAAGCTCGTGGTTTAGTTTGCCAATTTGAACCACATGACGAAATTCGTGAATAGCCAATTGTTCCAGCCAGTCTTGCGGATAAATTGCCTGATGCGGAGTTGTGTAAAACTCCGAACGTTTGGGAGCATAAGCTACCAAACCATTTGATTTTACGGTTTGCGTATGAAGTATTATTGAAATTTTTGATGGTTTATATGCCATTGAATAACTGCCGTAATCGTAAACATATTCCAGTTTTTGTGCAAGCGATTGTGCTTGAGTCTCGTAATAATCGGGATAAATAAGCTGAAAGTTCTCTGTATTAATTTGTCTCCACTTAATAGATGCAGGATCTTGTCCGGTTTGAAAGTATTGTGCATCCACAGTTGTAATAACAAAGAAGCATATCGCAAGCATCAAAAGTTTCTTCATTCAAAAATATTTTAGCCACCAATTTACATAAACGAATTTAGATAGAAAGAATCGTCCTTTAAAAACCAAGGATATTGTTTTAATCCGTCTTTCCTATATTACCGCGAAAACGGAAAAAACCCGAACGATTTTTTTAATAAGATCTTTCGGGTTGGTATTATTGAAGCGTTAATTAGAATAAAAACACCGCTTCATTATATTTCAATCTTGTATTTTTAACGATCTTCAGCATCTTATTGCGAAATATTTAAACTTATTCTTCGTTAACGCCAAGAATAGGAATTGGATTTTCGTTGTCGTTTTCATTTGATACAGCAAGATACAGCGTTGCAAATGCTGAATTAATCCACATGAACGAAAAAATTACGCCAACAAACATTACAATAAATCCGGCAATAATGATAAAAAATGATAGTATCAGCATTCCGAATATTGTCCATCCATGTCCACGAGTCATCTGCCAGCTTTTTTCAATGGCTTTCATAGGTTCCATATTTTTATCCATAACCAGGAACGAAACAAAAGCCAAGCGACAAAGTACAATAACTCCTGGTACTATTAACATAACAAATCCAAGAATTACCAGCGCAACTACTATTAAATTTGCCAAAATAATATTTAAATATTTTGTTTTAAATCCTTCAAAAAGTGTTTTTATATCAACCTCCTCGTCGCGCATGGCTTGTAAAAAAATTAAATCGCCACCATACGAAAGTACCGGCATAAATAGAAATTTATAAGCCAAGCCCAAAAGTGCAATGGGAAAGAACAATAACATTGGAAAATCAAAATCATTTCCCTCGAATTTTAGACCTGCAGTTGCCCCATTAAGAATACCCAAAATTAGTATTGTAACCAAAAGTGGCAAAAACGATTTCTCAAACATTTTTCTCCAGCCAAAGCTAAAACTGCCTCCTGCCGAAGGAATTAAATTGTGATAATTTGTACGTTCCATTTTTATCTGTTTTAAGTTATGTATTTTTAATTTGTACTACCAAAACTACATCAATCAATAAAAATATCCTTCCTACTAAAGTTGGAATTACAGAATTTCCTACCTTAGTAGTTATCAATAAATGAGAGGATTTCGTAAAATTGCAACACACTACCTTAGTTGTTTATAATGATTTGGATTGAAAACATTTCGTTTCTATTTGCCTTTATCGTTTCGGCCGGAATGGCTACCATTGGAATTATGGTTTCGTACCAACTTTACCAACATTTTAAAAGTACTTTATATTCAACTTTATTATACCAGCAAATATTCTTGTTCTCGTTTTTAGTCTATGGCACCTGGGGAAATATGGCTTTGCGCACTATTATTAGCGACCTGAACTTAAGTGATATAATAACTGGGAAACTGGCTTTTTTCGTCCCTATAATTGGAATACCATTTATGGTGGTAAGTTGGTTTATGTTACTTAAATTTGCTTTAAATTTGAATGGCTACAATTTCACAAAAGCATTTGTTTTAGTTTACTTCCCTTTATTGGTAGTGCTTGTTTTTATTTTAAGTTTTCTTATTTACAAAGAAATTATTGTAATTCAAGGCAATGCCGACTTGTTTGTTGTACGGACTTTGCTTGGCTTGAATTTAATGGTCCATTTATTTTTTATCCTTCCGTTTTTAAAGCCAAAAAGAAATGCCCCCCTGTTAAAAGAAACAGCATTTGGTAAAAAATGGGCTTTTATATTTTTACTTACCGTAACAGGGTACTCAATAGCCATGAATTTTATTGGCGCGTTTGGTTTTATTTCGGTTTGTATTTCTATTGTTTTATTGTTTGTTTCCGGCATTTTTATCCCGGTAATAATCAGGATGAAATGTTTACCCCAGGAAAAATCGAACAACATGGATTTCAAGGCTTTTTGTTCGTTTTATGAAATTTCGAAACGCGAGGCTGAAATTATTCTGGAAATCTGCAGCGGTAAATCAAACAAAGCTATTTCTGAGAAACTGTTTATCACGCTTCAAACGGTAAAGGATCATAATCACCGGATTTATACAAAAATTGGTGTAAAAAGCAGGGTTCAACTGGCCAACCTTGTTCGCGAAAAAACAGGAGACATTCCTTTGCTCTGAATCTACAGGCAAAATTATTCCTGGATTCCAGAAATATGGTAGTTAAACCAACATTATATTTAAATAAGCCGTATTCTATTGAGTTTATTATTCGTCGAAAAATAAGTCTTCTTTTAATTTTGAAATCCTGTCGAGAGCATAATTTATGTTTTTGCCTGCTTCCCCAACCTCTTTCAAATAAATGTGGTAATAGTTTAAGGCCAGCGTTTTGTTTGAGTTGTATTCTTCGTAGGTTGTAGCAATTTCAAATAAAACTTCCCCTTTCCCGGGGTTTAACTCGTAAGATTTTTCCAACGCGGCAACCGATTCTTTAAACTTTCGTTGTTGACCGTAGATTTGCCCAAGGTGGTGGTACATCTCTGCAACATAATTTGGAATAGATGCATCGATAGCCCATTGCATTAATTCCTCAGCCTGAGCGAAGTCCTTCAATTTTTTGTAGCATAAACTTTGGTAATACATCACCAATGGATCATTCGGATTTTGTAGCATTAAATTGCTAAACAGTTTCAACGCTTTTTCTTCTTTATCAGCAAAATAAGTACTGATAGCGTAATTCATCAAAATTTCATAGCTTGGTTCTGATTCAACTGCCAGGTAGTTTTCGAAATTTATCATTGCTGGTTCGTAATTTTTGGTTTTATATAAATACATGGCTCGTTCCAATAGCAAATCGCCATCATAAGGAAACTGCACCAGGCCCGAATCTATAATTGCCACAATTTTGTTTCCTTCCTTTTTCCAATTGTAACAATGAATAAGATTAGTGTACGAACCATGGTCCCTCGGATTAGCTTTCAATACTTTTTCGTACAAATCGCGAGCTTGTTCACGCTTAAATACTCTGAATGCACAATAGGCTAATTGTTTGTTCCAGTATACATTCGACGAATCCTTTTCATAAATCCCGGAGAAAACCTGGTAGGCATTTTTATAATCTTTTAGATTGATATGAACACGGCCAAGTTTTGCCGCCAGGCTGTGGTTTTCAGGAGATAGGGAACTTGCTTTATTGTAAAAATTTATCGCTTCAAAATTGTTTCCAAGAATAGAGAAACTTTCAGCTGCGTGCGCTAACAGCTCTGTATTGTTGGGATCGATTTGCAAGCCACTTGAAAAAGCTGTTAAAGCCTGTTGATAGTCTTGCAGACTTTGATAAACCATTCCTTTTTTCAGGTACAAACCTACTTTTGGACTCTGCGCAAGTTGCTGGTCTATTTCGATAAGTGCCTGATTGTAATTTTGATTTAGAATAAGGAGGTCGATATTATTCTGCGAAATCCCAAAAAGCGGAATAAATAGCAGAAATAGAGTACTATAAAGAATATAAGTTTTCATGAGTTTTTTATTTGTTTCAGAATATTTGTATGTGATAAGGATGATATACTACCCACAAATTGCCTTAAAAGACATTGGGCATATGTATACTCAGCGACTACGTTATACTTTAAATCAGGCAAATACGCCTGAATAAAATTGCCATAGGTGTTATTTATTTTTTCGAAGTCGAAATTCATTCTTGTATCCTGATCGGACGGTTATAAGCCACCGCTTTTCTTTCTTTATGCCATTGCATCAACTAAAAAAACAACGGCAAATAAAGTGAGCTAAAAAGCTCGCATCATTTCAGTTTTATTATTGTAAAGCAAAATTTATAGGAACGGTGTAACTCACATTAACAGGTTTGCCTCTTTGATAGCCAGGTTTCCATCGGGGTAGTGAATTCACCACACGTAATGCTTCTTTATCGAGAACAGGATCAACTCCACGGGCAATTTTTGTATTTGCAATGGCTCCTTCTGAAGTAACAACAAAGCTTACATATACTTTTCCCTGCACGCCATTAGCAACGGCAATTTCCGGATAGCTCACCGAATTGGCAATATATTTTCGCAAGGCCTTGTCGCCCCCCGGAAACTCAGGCATCTTTTCAACAATGAAAAATATCTGCTCATCTTCAGTCAAATTTGTAATGTCTAATTCGGCTCTTTTTACCAGGTACATATCTCCAAGGCTGTCGGTTTCGAATTCATATTTACTATTTTCATTTATTATCGAGTATAAATATTCCATATCCTCTTTCTCCCCATCAACTTTTAACTTATTGTCGAGAATAGAGATAGTAACTTTTCGTTCGTTGCTGTCGCCAACTTTTGTCACAGTTGTAACTTCTTTTTGTTCGCAGGCAAAAACCACCACAAGAGCCAGAAGCGTGAGAATACCCAATATATATTTTGCATTGGCAATTTTCGACGATTGTATTTTTGAAATCATCTTAATTCTGTTTTTAACCAATGATGCGTTAAAATTATTTGCCATTTCAATCTGAAATCCAACTGCCTGGCTCAATAAAAGTTGCTTGTACTGCGCTGCGCTAATCCCAGAGTTCAATACTGCACGGTCGGCCAGGAATTCGTGATTCTCTCGTATTACCCTTTTCAGAAGCCACATAAATGGATTAAACCACTGAAAAACAGTCATTATTTCAAGAATTAACACATCGAATGAATGGCCTTGTTTTACATGCTCCATTTCGTGAGCCACAATTTTATCGTAGTCCTGCTCATATCTTTTTTCAGGATTAATAAATATGTACGACAGAAAAGAAAACGGGCTGAAATCCTTATCTACCATTACAAATTTCACAGATCCAGTTTGCTGAACCTGATTTTGGTGTATAAGAATACCAATTTGGATTAAGCGGAAAAGTAACCTTCCCAGGAAAAACAAAAGTCCGAACAGGTACACAAAAATTATTATCCTGCTTGAGCTGATAGTTTGTACCACCGTCCCAGAAAAGTCTTGCCCGTAAATGGTTACAGCTTCTATAAGGTTGCGGTAAGGGGTTACAGTAATTTCGGAGAGCATTACCGATTGTGGTTCGTAAACCCGAAATTTCAGAAAAGGCAGCAAAATTGAAAAGCTAACTGAAATCAGCAAAAATATCCTGTTAAGGCGAAAGAAAGTTTCTTTTCGCAAAAATAAGATATAAATAATCGA
This sequence comes from Draconibacterium sp., assembly GCA_041583785.1. Classification (GTDB taxonomy): domain Bacteria; phylum Bacteroidota; class Bacteroidia; order Bacteroidales; family Prolixibacteraceae; genus Draconibacterium. Next base: position 70,191 of record JBFHFE010000010.1, read on the forward strand.
GAGCAAGGCCAAGCTCACCCCCGATTCGAGGATAAAATTAACCAGATTATTCATTATTATTGGTGTTTTCGTTTTCCAAATCGCGTTTCACATCGTTCATTAGTTCATCCAAATCGCCAAGGCTCATGTTGTCTTCTTTGGCAAAAAACGACACCATTTCCTGGAAAGAGCCACTAAAATAATTTCGCATAAAATTCTTCATAAACGAACGAGTGTATTCTTTTCTCGAAATTAAAGGAAAATACTGATGTGTTTTTCCGAAGGCGTGATGCCCAACAAATCCTTTTTTCTCCAAAATCCTTATAATAGTAGAAACTGTGTTGTAAGCGGGTTTTGGAACCGGCATTTGCTCAATAATGTCTTTTACAAATCCTTTTTCCAGTTTCCAAAGTAACTGCATTACCTGCTCCTCTGCTTTTGTAAGCTCCTTCATTTTTTGATACCTTTTAAATTAAAAACGAAAGTAACAAAAATCATACCTAAAGACTTAGTTTTAGAACTATTTATTTAGGTGTGACTATTATTGTTAAAATATCCTTAGCTTTAATTTTTCATCAACTCATCTAGTTTTTTGTAGAAATCATTAGATTCGCCGACAAATTTTGCCAAGATGTTTTTGTCTTTGTCAATTATTATTTTTGATGGATAACTTTGTACGCCATACAATAGCGACACATCGTTATCACTGTCTTTACTGTTAATTACATGTTTCCACTCCAAGTGCTTTTCCTTGACCGATTTTTTCCAGTTTTCTTCGGTATCCTTACACGCTATTCCAACAATTTCAATGCGGCTTTTATATTTCTCGTAATAACTTTTCATTTGCGGAATACCTTTTAAACACCAGCCACACCAACTTCCCCAAAAATCAAGAATAATAATTTTATCTCTTTCAGAACTCAACGTAAACTGCTCGCCCGAAATAGAGGTCAATGTAAAATCAGGTGCTATTTTCCCTTTAACAATGTTTATCTCTGCTTCCTTCACCTTCATCAAATTCTTATACTTTAAATGTTGAGCATTTAACATATTTTTAAATACCCCATTTTTTATTTCGACGTTTAACTTTTCGTAGTAATCCGAATAGTTACCAATAGTATCATACCTTTCTCGCGGCCTGGCAAGAAAATAAGCTGCTAATTCTTTGTCGTAATTGCTTTTAATAAACTTCAATTCTTGTTTTGTAGCCATACCATTCAGTTCATTTCGCTGGTTAAAAAGAGGAATTATTTGTTCCCTGTCAACTTTTTCCGACAATAAAGTATCAAGCTGTAATTCAATCTTTGCAGCTTGCGACATTTCTTCAATGTATTCACTTCTTAGCCTGCTGTATTCCTCATTAAAAGGCGAACCTTTGGCCTCATACTCAAGATAATAATCGTGAAGTTTCCCATTTACCTTAATTTGTTTGTTTGGTTTTAAAAGCAAAACTAAATTCTTGTGTCTTGGGAAATAAGTACCTCCAATCATTCTTTTATAACTTCCTTTTTTTGAAGAAATAGTGACTATAATCGGTTCGTCAACAGGTAAATCAAATTCGAATTTATTATTCACCGAAATAATTGTATCCTTCAAACGTTTATCTAATTCAAAAAAATGCGAAACGGGCAGATAGTCAACCAGGAGCGTGTCGTTACCCAAGCCTTCTATTTCGCCGGTCAGGTTATGTTTTGTTCCGCACGAAGAAATGATAAGTCCTAAAATGAAAACGACAGAAAAAAGTTTACTACTAATCATTATTTGTAGTTGAAATTTGTATTGGAGCCAGTCATCACCAGCCTAAAATTGGGATAATATTTGAACTCTATTTTTTATCGTCGCCAAACTCAAAGTTAATCGGAACAGTGTAGGAAACTTTAACAGCTTCTCCTTTTTGTTTACCGGGAGTCCAGTTGGGCAGCAAATTTACCACACGAAGAGCTTCTTTGTCAAGTGCAGGATCAACTCCCCGGGCAATTTTAGTATCGGTAACCGAACCGTCGACATCAACTACAAAAGTTACATAAACCTTGCCCTGAATTCCATTCTTTTTGGCCACTTCAGGATATTTAAGATGATCAGCAAGAAACATACGTAAAGCTTCATCGCCGCCCGGAAATAAAGGCATTTGTTCAACAATAAAAAAAATATCACCATTTTTCGACGACTGGCATGAGTTTTTACTTTCTTCCGAACTTTCTGAGTCGAGCGCAAAATTAATTGGAACAGTGTAAGAAACTTTAACAGCTTCACCTTTTTCTTTACCGGGAGTCCATACCTTGTCAAGCGAATTCAGTACTCGTAATGCCTCTTTATCAAGCGAAGGATCAACTCCCCGGGCAATTTTTGAATTGGTAATTTTCCCTTCTTCATTCACAATAAAAGTTATATAAACTTTTCCGGCAATACCTTTTTCTTTGGCCACTTCCGGATATTTTACGGTTTGTGCGATGTCCGTTCGTAAGGCCTCCTCGCCTCCCGGATATTTAGGCATCTCGTTAACGATGTAATATACATCGCCTTTTTTATTCACTTCGTCTTGAGCATTTATAGTACATGCAAAAAACAATAGAATACTTAATACTGAAACCAACTTTTTAAAATTTCTCATAATTAATTACTTATAGATTTTTAAATTCTTTTCTATTGCAGTTTAAAGGTTATTTGAGCATTGTAATAAACCTTAACAGCTTTACCACGTTGTTTGCCAGGCTTAAAACGCGGCAGACTGTTTATTACCCGCAAGGCTTCTTTATCGAGCGAAATATCTACTCCGCGCAAAATTTGGCCATCGCTTACTCTTCCTTCCTCGTTTACCACAAACTTTACATACACTTTCCCCTGAATTCCATTCTCCTGGGCAACCACAGGATACCTTACTGCATTGCTTATAAATTTGTACAAAGCACGGTCGCCACCCGGAAATTCTGCCGGTTCTTCCACAATCAGAAATATCTTGCCAAGGTCTTCCGCCTCCTCTTCTTCGGCCTCAATTAATGGTTGAACATCAATTACTGTTTCGTCATCTGCTTCCGAATCTTCAATTTCCAACTCATCCTCAATTTCAATATCATCCTCAACAATGTTTAAAACTTCAACAACCTTTGGCGGCGGTGGTGGCGGCGGCGGTTTCACTTCCTGTTCGCGTGTAATTGGAATAATCTCCTCCTCCACTTCCTGTGTTAGAATTGTCCCTAGAGATTCTGTCTTAGTGGGTTTGTTTGTCCACTCGAAAGCAATTAAAGTTGCTCCTAATGCCAACGTTAAACCAATTAAAAAGAAGGTGTTTCTCTTCCCTTCAAGATTCACTTTTTGTACCTTTTTTACTTCCATGATTTTTAAAGATTTACTGGTTAATATTCTAAAAACTTACCGTTCATTTTTAGCCCCAGTCTCTGCCTTGTTCAGTCCTATCTTTTCAATCACGATTATGGAACAAATATATAACTAACTTTTTAGTTTTCAAACTAATATTTTAGTTATAGTGTAATATATTATTTTTACTATTTGATTTACAAGGTTTTAGACAACTAAATTTTTAGTTATCGACGTCCCCTAATTTTACAAATACGAACACAAAAAAGAATTATAAGATCTGAAAACGATCTTTGTCGGCAAGCACAGGAAATTTTTTTCGAAAATTATGAAGTTCAGAATATGAAAGAGTAAATGTTTGAAAAGTTTCCTTTTCTCCCATAAATTCGGGAACTCCTTTGGGTGAAATACAAACAGAATCGCCTCGATAGTTTAAGCCTGCTCCATCGGTTTCCACCCGGTTTATCCCCAGGCAGTAGGCCTGATTTTCAATGGCCCTCGATATTAGTAGGTTTTTCCAAACATAATGACGTGGCGCGGGCCAGTTTGCCATATAAAAAACCACATCGTAATCTTCCTGATTGCGGGAAAAAGCAGGGAAACGCAGATCGTAACAAATTTGAGGACAGAATTTCCAGCCTTTGTATTCGACAATAATTTTCTCTTTTCCGGACGAATAGTGGAGGTGCTCCTGCCCCATCGAAAACAGGTGGCGTTTGTCATAAGCATCAATATCACCATTGGGGAAAACCCAAACAGCACGGTTAAAGATTTTCCCATTATCTTCGATAATCAAACTGCCAACTAGCGACGCATTTTTTTGGATGGCCATTTGCTTCATCCATTTTATTGAAGGGCCGTCCATCTTTTCCTTTAACTTTTCGGGCTGCATCGAAAAGCCAGTTGTAAACATCTCGGGCAGGATAATTAGATCTGTTTCTTCCATATTTTTAAACCATTGCGAATATTTATGCAGATTGGCCTGCGGATTTTCCCAGATAATATTGGGTTGAATAATGGTTATTTTTAGGTTTTCCATAGTTGAAAAAGCTGGCAGTCCAGAGCCCGAAAAGTTCTGATATTCAGACGAGCCCTATCTCCCTTATTTTAGTTTACAGAAGATTCAATAAATTCAAATGTAGTTAGAAGAAATTTGAAAGAGAAATTATTGGTTATGAAAGTACTTTGTGCTTTTATGTTATTGTCGCTAACATTGGCACAATGACTCGAAGCTTTCATAGAATTTTCGCATCGTGGCTTTAGCCCACTGCTTCGTATTGCTCAAAATTAAACCGGCTTTAGCTGTCAATTTTCGTTTAAAGGCTAAAGCCGGTTTAATCCATTCAGCATTTATCGCCAGGCAGAAGCATGGTAAAATTATTGTCACTTTATAGCTTTAACAGTTTCTATATTTTCAATGTAATTCGACTGCAACAACCGACTTTTTTCCGGCACCTTCAAGCGCGTTGAAGGCTCCTCCATATTTTCGTTGGGGAGGCGGTAAATTTCGGCGGCTTCGATGCTGAGGAAGCCAAATTCTTCGACTACTTTCCCTTTTATAAGGTAGCAGCCACCGCCCGAAAACGGGAAATTAGCAGCAACCTGTGGAAATTGTACGGTGTCGATCCAATGGCCTTCCACATCGATAAACACACCAAAGCTCATTATTTTGCCGTTGTTAGTGCGGGTGCGTTTTACCGTTATCAGATTACCAACAATAGCAACATGCTGGTTAATCAAAAAGGCCAGGTCTTTTGCCGTGGTTTGCGGTAACCGCATATTTTCGAGCAATTCGAAGGGCGAATGGGTAACCGAAAAGCCCAGCAATTCTATTTCGTCGTAAGCATCTTCCAGCGGATGACAATACAATTCGGGTATTTTAAACTCTTTTACTTCTTGTTGAAATAGTGTACGTTCGGGGCTTGTTTTTTTCGATTTCGACAGAATAAAATGCGCATTCCAAAGCAGCTCTTTTTTCGATTTCTGCGTAAAATTAAATGCCCCAACCCTAATTAAAATGCTGAGTTGTTCCAACGAAATATGTACGCGCCCCAAGAAATCCTGCAAACTACGATAGTAGCCTCCACGATAACGTTCTTTCAGAATTAAATTCACAGTATTGGTTTCTATGCTCTTTAAAAAGCTGAATCCTAGACAAATAACATTACCATTAATTACGGTTAAGGTTTCGCTGCGATTAATGCAGGGCGGCAATATTTTTCCTCCGTGCATACGTGCCTCGTGTACATACAGTTCGGTGCGGTAAAAACCACCGCCGTTGTTAATAGTTGCTACTATATATTCCAGCGGATAATAGGCCTTTATAAACAGAGCCTGGTAACTTTCTACGGCATACGACGCCGAGTGACCTTTTGAAAATGCATAATTGGCAAAGCTTTCAATCTGTGTCCAAACGCGAGTAACCAGGTGGAGCGCATAACCTCGTTCGGCACAATTCGAGAAAAACTTATCCTTAATTTTTCCAAACTCATTGCGTTGTTTAAACTTCCACGACATGCCACGGCGTAAAATATCTGCCTCTGCCAGTGTGAGTCCGGCAAACAAGTGTGCCACTTTTATTACATCTTCCTGATAAACCATCACACCGTAGGTTTCTTCCAGTAGTTTATAAAGTTCTGGTGCTTCTTTTTGGGCTTCCACACACCGGCTGCGATCGCGGTAACGCAAAATATATTCGCGCATCATTCCGCTTTGTGCCACTCCCGGGCGAATAATCGAGCTGGCCGCCACCAAACGCAGGTAATCGTCGGCCTCCAGTTTGGTGAGCAGCATGCGCATTGCCGGCGATTCCACGTAAAAACACCCAATGGTATTTCCGCGTTTTAACAACTCTTTTATGCGTTCATCTTCCTTAAAAGTTTTCAGGTCGTGAATATCAATTTCTCCGCCCTGATTTTCTTCCACCAGTTGAATGGCATCCTGAATTTTGCTCAACCCTCGCTGCCCCAAAATATCGAATTTTGCAAAGCCTAAATCTTCAGCTTCGAGCATACTAAAATGAATGGTGGGAAAACCTTTAGGCGGCATAATAGTAGCCGAATACGCACTAATAGGCTCTTCGGAAATAAGGATTCCGCTAGAGTGTACACTTAAATGACTTGGGAAACCATGAATTAACTTGCTGTATTGCAACACCAGCCGGCTGATTTCATCCAGACTGCTAAAATCTGTTGTCTTTTGTAATTTTTCAATTTCATGGCTGGGTAACCCAAAAACTTTTCCCAGCTCGCGAACAACCGATTTATACTGAAAAGTAATGTAAGTACCTACCAAAGCAGTGTGGTTCCAGCCGTATTTATCGAAAAGATAGCGGGTAATGTGGTTGCGGTCGCGCGAAGCAAAATCTAAATCAAAATCGGGAGGATTTTCGCGCGAAGGGTTGATAAAACGCTCGAAATAAAGGTCGAGTTCTAATGGGTCAACATCGGTAATACGCAAAAGATAAGCCACCATACTATTGGCGCCACTTCCCCGCCCCACATAGTAACAACCTTCGCTGCGGGCGTATTCCACCAAATCCCAGTTAATTAAAAAATAAGAAGCAAAATTCATCTGCCGAATAATTTTCAGCTCTTTTTCCATCCGCTGCACTACCTTTTCCGATGGTTCTCCAAATCGATATATTATTCCTTGCCACGCCATTTTTTGCAGCAGCTCAAAATCCTTTTCGGGAGAGTTAGTGTAGTTCTTTTTATTTTTGGCATTTTTAAAAGTAAACTCAACAGAACAGCTATCAATTAAACACTGCGTATTTTCAATTATTTGCGGAAACTCGTGAAACAGCTGAAAGATATTTTCCTGAGGCTGCATAATTTCATCGGGGCTGGCTTCCTCGCTTTTAGGCAGGCGACTAAGTAGAGTATTATTGTCCATGGTACGCAAAAGCCGGTGCACGTTAAAATCGCGTTTGTTCCGAAAAGTTACCGGCTGAAGTATAACTAGCTTTTCCTGGTAATTTCGCAAGTCACCAAATATTTTATTCACCTGCGATGGACGCACTCCAATAAATTCATCATTGTTCAAATGTTTTGGATGATTACTTCCCACAGGATACACAACGTAGGCGTTTAAAAATATTGGCGCCCGGTTTTCAAAATTCTGCCCTGAATGCAAATGAAAAGTAAGGTGCTCGTTTAGCTCCTGAAATCCCTGGTTGTTTTTTGCAATACCAATGTATTTCTGTTCAGCACCATTTCTAAAATCAATACCAACAACCGGTCGTAAATTTTTCCCCTCGCAACGACGGATAAAATCAATTGCTGCTGAGGTGTTATTAATATCGGAAAGCACCAGCGAATGATAACCTTTTTGGGTGGCTTCGTCAATAAGTTGATTGATGGAAAGCGTTCCGAATTTATAACTATAATATGTGTGGCAATTTAGTAGCATAATTAGTCACGAGTTACAGGAACTGGGGTACAAGTTTCATTAAGTAAATAAACAAGAGAAGTTACATCACACCTCCATCGCTTTGTTTCGGCACCTCCCGAGTGTTCAGAACAGGCTTTCGTACTCTTCTTCGAAAAGGAAGAGAAACTTTCGAGCTCAGAAACTCGTGTTGTATTCCAATATTGAATTCGAATACAAACATTTCTCTTTTTGGTAAGGAGGCGTATTTCCGATAAAACCGGGCAGGAGGTGGCTGTTTGCAATAGTCTAATTCCTCCCTGTAAAACCACTAAACTCTTCATTTTTTCACATTTCTCAATTTCCAATTTTCTTTCAACTTCTAATTTTTCTCTTATAGTCTCCTATGTGCCGGAATTATTGGAGGTTGACCGTTAAAAGGGTTGCTCATTTGTCCAATACCACGAGTTCCCATAGTGGAGGCGCGCCGCACAGCATTTTGCCCAAAACGATTGCGCATTTTATCCATTTGCTGATAAAGTTGTATAATATTTGCGTTGTCTTCAAACAGCCGCATTTGATAGCTTCCGCCCACCAAATGGCTAAAACAGACACCTACCAGGCGTACCAAAACACGTCGGTTGTAAAGCTGGTCGAAAAGTTCCATAACCGTTGCAATTAGCGTATGGTCGAGCGATGTATAGGGAATGCGTTTTTGCCGGGTGCGGGTATCAAAATCGGAATAACGCACCGTTACCGTAACACACGAAGTAAGCTTGTTGCCATTGCGCAGGTAAAACGCGAGTTTTTCGGCCATAGCCAGCAACAGATTTTTCAATGCCTGTACATCAATGGTATCTTTTTCGAAGGTCAGCGATGAAGAAATAGATTTGCGCTCGTGATAGGGCTCAACCAAAGAGTTATCAATCCCTTGTGCTTTTTTCCAAAGGGCAATGCCATTTTTGCCCATCACTTTTTCCATCAATTCAATGGGCATTTCCTGAATAGTTTTTACATAGCGCACCCCCATGCTCAGCAGCATTTTATAGGTTTTGTCGCCTACCATGGGAATTTTTTTCACCACCAACGGAGCCAGAAATTCTTTCTCGTGACCATTTTCAATTTGCAGATGACCATTTGGCTTTATTTCACTTGTGGCAACTTTAGAAACTGTTTTGTTGGTTGAAAGCCCAAAAGAAATTGGCAGATGTGTTTCTTTGATAATTCGTTTGCGCAACTCCTGGGCCCATTGGTAGCAGCCGTAAAACTTATCCATGCCGCTTACATCAATGTAAAATTCATCGATAGATGATTTTTCGTAAAGCGGCGCTTCCTCCTTAATAATGTCAGTTATCTGCTCGGAAAATTTGCTGTAAATAGAGCTATTCCCTTTTACTACAATGGCCTCGGGGCAAAGCCGCCGTGCCATTTGCATAGGCATAGCCGAATGTATACCATAAGTTCGTGCCTCGTAACTACAGGCGGCCACTACCCCGCGCCCGCTGGTTCCACCCACCAAAACAGGTTTGCCAAGCAACTCTCTGTTCATCAACCTTTCGCACGACACAAAAAAGGTATCTAAATCAATATGTACAATGCTTCGATTCAAAATGTCGATATTTTCGTCAATTCACCGACTACAATTTAGTCATTTTTTCTTATATTTGAAAAGAAAGTTGGAAGTCAGGAGAAGAAAAGCAATAAAAGTATAGTATTATGGAATTTAAATTCGAGAAGCTGATTATTTGGAAAATCACTTACAGGCCAAAGCCGGTTGGAGTTTTCAATTTTTTACACCAAGCTAAAGCATGCCACAAAAACAAGAAACTATGTATTTTGCACAAAATTTAAAATTTCTTAGAAAGCACCGCCAAAAATCGCAAATGGACTTGGCGGCAGAACTGGGCTTAACGCGTACTACCCTTTCTGGCTACGAAAAAAATGTTCAACCGCCGTTCCGGGTGCTCATAAAAATTTCGGAGTATTTTAATATTTCGTTGGATGCACTTATAAAGTACAAACTTGATGTACTTTCCGACTTTCAACTTTCTCAAATTGAAAAGGGGTTTGATGTGGATGTTACCGGCAATAAACTTCGCCTGCTAACCATCTCGGTTGACAGCGATGGAAAAGAAAATATTGAGATGGTTCCGGTAAAAGCCCAGGCGGGATACACCAACTCATATGGCGACCTCGATTTTATTGCAGGCCTTCCGAAGTTTAAACTTCCATTTTTACCAGAAGAAAAAACTTACCGAACCTTTCAAATTCAAGGCGACTCGATGCTGCCCATAAAAGAAGGTTCATGGGTAACCTGCTCGTTTGTTCAGAATTGGAACGATATTAAAAATGGCAAAGCCTGCATTGTAGTTACCAAAGACGAGGGTATTGTTTTTAAATTGGTTTACAATCGTTTAGACGAAGGTACCTTTCTGCTGGTTTCGTCGAACAGAAATTACAAGCCTTATGAGATAACCATTTCGCAGATTATTGAAATCTGGCAATTTGAAACCGTGAATAGCTTTGAAACCACTTAATTTTTTTATGAAACGTAAAAACATCTTCTCTAAATCAAGAGAAACAATATTCGGTTATTTAATCTGTTATTCCACAAAATTAAAGGACAAAACCATGGATTATAACTAGATTTAGCCCATGGAAACAAAACAACGCTTTACAAAAACAGAAGAGCTGGCAAATGCAATTTCGCATGGCTTAGGACTATTTCTGGCCATTGCATCAACTTCTGTTATTGTAATTTTTGCGGCTCTACGTGGCGATGCCTGGCTTGTAACAAGTTCGTCTGTTTTTGGAGCAACACTTATTTTGCTCTATTTTTCATCTACCATGAATCACTCGCTTACACATGGAAAAACAAAAGACTTTTTTCATAATTTCGACCAGATTGCTATTTACCTTTTAATTGCCGGAACGTATACACCACTCGCCTTGTCGGTTATTAGGCACGAATGGGGCTGGGTAATGTTTGGCATTGAATGGGGACTGGCACTTACCGGGCTTTTGGTAAAAGTTTTTATACCCAATAAATTTGAGCGCGGAGTAAACGTTTTTATTATTGCTTCTTATGTAATTATGGGATGGCTACTACTTTTGTTTTTAATTCCTTTATTAAGAAACTTATCCATTATAAGTCTTGTGCTGATTATAGCCGGAGGTTTTTTCTACTCGTTTGGCATTTTGTTTTTTAATATGAAAAAGCTCAAATTTTCGCACCTAATCTGGCATTTAATGGTAATTGGTGGTAGCATTTGCCACTGGCTGGCTATTTTCTTTTTTGTATTGGACCAAAAATAAAAAGCTAATCCATATTCAACCACCAGTTTGAAAATTTCTGATGGCCATTCCTCAAATAAACAAGCTCTCCAATTTGAGGTGTTACCAACGGAATTGAATTGTTTTTGTTAAGCTCTGTAATTCTTTTTAAGGGTTCGTCCCAGGCATGGTTTGCCAAAGCAAATTTCCCGGAATGCACAGGAAACAGACGCTTGGCATGTAAATCTTTTGCAGCCTGTAACACTTGTTCGGGCATCATATGAATGTATTTCCATGCTTTGTTGTACTGGCCATTTTCCAATATCGCCAAGTCGAATTCCCCAAATTTTTCACCGATTTCAGCAAAGTGCGAATCATAACCACCATCGCCTCCAATAAATATTTTTTGAGTTGGAGTTTTTAATACAAACGAAGCCCATAGCGATTTTTTATGAATCAATCCTCTTCCAGAAAAGTGTCGTGCAGGTGTACAGGTAAGAACAAAACCCTCTGCTAATTGGACTTCATCAAACCAATCCGTTTCAATAATCCGACTGGTATCAAAACCCCATCTTTCGAAGTGTGCACCTACTCCCAAACCCGTGATTATTGTATTAATTTTAGGTTGAAGATCCAATACCGATTTGTAATCTAAATGATCCCAGTGGTCGTGTGTAATTACTAAATAATCAATGGCTGGAATATGTTTGGGCTGGTAAAAATTGCTCCCTTCAAAAGCTTTCATATTAAAAGAAAAAGGCGATGCATTTCCGCTAAAAACAGGATCGACTAATATTCTTTTTCCATCAATTTGAATAAAGTACGACGAATGGCCAAACCAAATTAAAGCATCTTCGTCGGGATTTAATTCAAATAAATCAGTTTTTACGTATGTAATTTTATTTCCCGGCTTTTTATTCTTTGAGAAAAACAACTCTTTCATCATCGTTAATAAATGGGCATCTTCCGACATTTGAGGCGTTTTACTCAAATTCTGAAACTTTCCATCTTTAAAATTAGACGATTTCTGAACTCGTGCTAATTGTTCTCCCGTTGGAACAGCGCCAAATTTAGCTTGATTGGTAATTAAAAAGAACAGTGCCACGAGTACTGTAAAAATTATTAATGTTAAATATATCATCTTCTTCATTCAAAATAGATTTAAACAAACGTAATACGAATAGGTTAATGATTTCAGAAAAAAAACGTGAACTGCTTGTACAATGGAATGACCTGTTCCTGACAACACCCTATAAAACCAAAATAAGGGCCTCGCCAAAGCGAAACCCCTATATTAAATCTTATGTTTTCTGTTCTCTAAACCAGTTAATTTATGACACTTTAATCTCAACCGGAGCTTTTTCCAAAGCTTCTTCTTTTTTAGGAAGCTCTACATTTAATACTCCATTTTCGAATTTTGCGCTAATTTTATCAGTGTCGACCGTTTTGGGAAGGCGGTATTGTTTTTCGTAATTTTCAGCACCAAACTCACGATGAGCATATTTATATTCTTCCTTATTTTCTTCTTTTTTATTTTCTACTTTAATGGTTAACAGACTATTGTGAACATTCAACTGCAAATCTTCTTTGGTAAATCCAGGAAGCTGAACTTCAATTTTAAACTCTTTATCAGTTTCGAAAATATTGGTTGCAGCTTTCGAACCGCAGTTTTTAACGTATGGCTCGTGGTAATCGTTTCTGAAGAAATTGTTGAATAATTCGTCAACTAAAACTCTGTTTGCATTGTAACGTGGGTTGTGAAATCTTACTAAATTCATGACTTAATCTCCTATTTTTAAATTAATATTTTAAAATTTTTATTTTTCAAATCTGCTTACCATAAATCAATTCCCGTTCCAAGTGTATAAACAGGTCATGTTTGTCCGAAAAGCCTATTTTAAACAGTCATTATGGCAGTATTATAGATTTTTACATGACTATACGTCATCTTGTCTATTTTTCTAGATACCAAACTACAACATCTCACTCCTGAAAATATTACTACCTTTGCGCAAAATTTTTTAAAAATGAGGATTGATATTATAACTGTACTGCCCGAAATTATCGAAAGCCCGTTTAATCATTCGATTATAAAAAGGGCCAAAGAAAAAGGGCTTGCAGAAATCCATATTCACAACCTGAGGGATTATTCAGAAGACAAACACAAAAAAGTAGACGACTACTCATTTGGTAAAGGAGCTGGTATGGTAATGGCTATTCAACCCATCGAAAAAGCCATTGAAACCCTAAAGGCTCAGCGCAATTACGATGAAATAATTTTCACCACACCCGATGGAGGAGTTTTTAATCAACAGGAAGCAAATGCACTATCGCTAAAAGAGAATATCATTATCTTATGCGGACATTATAAAGGTATCGATCAGCGAATTCGCGACACTTATATTACAAAAGAAATTTCGGTTGGTGATTACGTGCTTACCGGCGGCGAATTGGCTGCAGCAATTATAACCGATAGTGTTGTTCGCCTTTTACCAGGAGTCCTTTCCGATGGAACCTCTGCCCTCACCGATTCATTTCAGGATCACTTATTAAGTCCTCCGGTTTATACCCGTCCGGCTGAATATAAAGGTATGAAAGTACCCGATGTTTTACTAAGTGGAAACGAAAAACTGGTTGACGACTGGAAACACGAAAAAGCCATTGAGCGCACGAAAAATTTAAGACCTGATTTGTATAAAAAATACCTGGGTGAAGAATAACGCCAATAGTGCATTAAAATAACTTATGAAAATTACAGCCAGTGCTCCAAATATTGAAATCATTGCCAAAGAGTCCTCCTGCACATCAGCAAAAAACATATTACTAATTGGAGTGTTTCATGGCGAAGAACCTCAGGGCGAGTATGCAATTAATAGATATCTGCAGGAAAATAATCTGGACAACCTTAAAAACAACTTATTTTTTATTCCCTGTCTAAATCCCTGGGGGAAAGAACGAGGAATCCGTACCAATAAAAATGATGTTGATTTAAACCGGAATTTCCCAACCAAAAACTGGAAGCTGACCGCAAAGGATGAGTACTATTCGGGCGATTCCCCAGCATCGGAAGTGGAGACAAAATTTATGATTCAGCTTTTAGACGAGTTGAAACCAGATGCAATATTAAGCCTGCATGCTCCTTTAAAATGCGTAAACTACGACGGTCCGGCAGAACACCTGGCAAAAAAAATTGCCAACTTTTGCAACTACCCGGTTGAGGCCGATTTAGGCTACCCAACCCCCGGTTCTTTTGGCACCTACTGTGGCATAGAACGTAATATTCCCATAGTTACGCTGGAATATGACGACAAAGAGAATCTGGAAGATATTTACCTGAAAACCATGAATATTTTCGACTGGCTGGCGTTTTACTAATATACAGTTTCAGTCTCAGTTAGTACCTTCGGCAAATTCCCCGATACGCGCAATATCTGCATTTATCAGTATGTTCGGTTTGCGAAAATACATTTTGTTCTGAATAAATTTCAGCAACCAACTGACTCAATTCGTCCTCAAAGTCTGCTTCTATTTCAGAAAACGGAATCGTACGTTTATCTTTTTTTAATACTATATCCGAAGAAAATTTTTCTTCAAATAGTTTTAACAAACCATAAATTCCTGGTTGTATTTCAGCCCCTAAATTACTTTTCGACAAGCCCCAGGTATAAATAAGAGCCTGCAGAATTGCCTTTTTCGGTTCTTTTGCATCGCGCTGAAACAACTCTTTAATATCCGCCAAAGTTAACGATTCAACCTTGCCTGTTTTATAGTCAATTACACGAAATTTTCCATCAACACGGTCAACACGGTCGATTTTTCCGCCCACACAAATATCTTTTTCACCCGCTGTAATCCAGCGTTTGTATTTCTCCTCCAAACTTACTACAGTAAACGGAGCAATAAAACTATCGACTTCCAGCAGGCGGGAAAGATAGGTTTTAATGTTCTCAAAAATCAACAAGGTTTTTCCCTGCAGATTTACCGGGCCTTTTATGGGCAGGCGTTGTTTCATATAATGAATGGCAATCTGCTTCGTAATTTCATTTTCAACATTCACTTTGTCATTCATAATATTTTTCAAATCGGCCTTGTTAATTACCTTCCCCACAAAAGGTTTATACAACTCTTCCATGGTGTCGTGAAAAATATTCCCAAAAACCACACCGTCAATTTCCTCCTTCACCTCGTCGGGCTCCGGCAAATTAACAACATAGTGCAAATAAAATTTCAGGCTACAATTCAGATAAACATTAATGGCACTTGGCGATAGAGGATGCTCCTCTGAATTTTTTTCAAGAAGCTGTTGGACGATTTCTTTTGAACTGTGAATTTGAATGCCCAGAACCGGGTCGCTGGCAAATACAAAATCGAGGTTTTGCATTTCTGGTTTATGAACAGAATCATACAACAATTGATACCCATAACGACTCAGTTCGCCAGTGCCAATCCCCTCTTTCACCACACTGTATGTAGCTGTAATATTTTTGGAACGCTGAATTAAACGATAAAAATAATATCCATACATGGCATCTTGCTCATCGATGCCCGGCAGTCCAAATCCTTTGCGAATATTAAATGGAATAAAGGATGGAGCCGTAAATTTGCGTGGCCATTTATTTTCATTCAGGCCTAAAATTATAAGGTTTTCAAAATCGAGGCATCGGGTTTCTAAAATCCCCATTATCTGCAAGCCACTCAAGGGTTCGCCTTCGAAAGACACCGATACTTGCCCCAAAAACTGTGAAAAAAGCCTAAAATAAACACTCTCACTAATTTCTCGTTTTTGTGTTTGCACTACCTCTTTTACAACAATCCCCAATTTCTCAATAGCCTGATAAACGGAATAAATCAATTCTTGCAACATTACATTCTCGCTCTCAGTTTTTTTCACCTGCTCGTAAAGCAGGCTTAAAAACTGCAAAAAATAAGTGCTGTAATCCTCCACTTTTTCGGGCAAACAAAACAACTGTTTGTGTAGTGGCGAAAAATCAATTTCGTGAAGCGGAACCGTAATTTTATTTTTTTGCTTCAGTTCAGCCACAAACTGCTTCGTTTTTTCAGGCTCTGTATTTCCCATCAGCTGATGATTCAACAAATCGGTAACATAACGATAATAGGCAACGAATCCGCCAGCCTCTTTTCTTTTGTTTTTCAACAAAGTCACCAGCAACATTAAAAAGCCATAAACCACCGAATTTCGCACCGAATATCCCATGGTAACATTTACTTTGTCGACATTCGCAGAAATTGCCCCCAACGAAGCGTATAACAATGTTTCATCAGCAAGTACAACAGCGGTATTATCAAACTCTTTTTTGTAATCCAATTTTGTTTCTTCCAAAAAATTTGGAATCTCCTGCGCCTGACCGTAAACCGATGATACAGCCACCATTTTTATATTTTTTCGCTGCCCCAGAAAATCATTTTTAAACTTAAAATCTTCAGGCTGAGGAAAAAGCCGTAGATTGTCGCGTAAAAAATAGCCGGCTTCATTTTTTACATCTTCAAGGTAAAACAGGTCGTAATCCCATAAAAATTCAACCTTCCCAAGTTGTTGCAGGTATTTAAAAAACTTTTTTTCACAGGTATTTAATGCATTAAGCCCAATAACGTAATATTTTTCGAACGGAAAGTCGAAGTTTCCATCTTTTAAATTCTCAACCACAACTCTGTCGACCATACCTGGGAATGCCAGATTATTTTCCTGCAATTCCTTTTTAAAATCGGCATAAACAGGATGTAGTTTATCCCATATTACAGAGTATTTTTCCTGAAACCCTTTTTTATCGGCAACAGCCATACTTCCCCAAAACTGCTCCAGCGCTTTTTTTTGTTCTGGCGTGAGGTAATCGAAAATCGATTCTATTTCTTTTAAATCGGAGATATTGGTAAAAAGATCTTTCGCATGAACAAGATACCGGTCGATATCGTTAAAATCGGCCAGCAATATTTCCCCCCAAAAATAAAATTCATCGAAAGTTTCGGTGGTTTTGGTATGCTTTAGAAAAACATCGTATAACAACGAAATTAACTGAAGTTTTTCACCTTTGTGCAAATCTGAATAATCGGAAATTAATTCGCTAACGGTTGTAACTTGTGGACCTATTACCGGCAAATCAATCTCACGTTGCAGGTAATGGGTAAAAAAAACACCCGACCTGCGGTTGGGAAAAACCAAACACACATCTTTTAATTTATTTGCATGTTTTTCATATATATATTTGGCAGCCTGCGCAAGAAATCGTTCCATAACTTTACTTCAATATTTCGATGTTAAAAAGTTTCGCTTGAAAATACAAGGTTACGAAATTAGTTTTCTACATTAGAGCTTTCAAGTAATTATCAAAAAAAATCTGTCGGATGAAAAAAATTACACTTACCACCTTTTTAATCACATTTTCGCTTTTGGTTATTGCTCAGGATAGGGTCACAGGTTTAAATTTTGCCACTCGCAGCGAAGTAATTGCCCAAAACGGAATGGCTTGCACCAGTCAGCCTCTGGCAACACAAGCCGCGCTCGATATTTTAAAAGCCGGCGGAAATGCTATTGACGCAGCTATTGCTGCCAATGCCGTACTTGGCCTTGTTGAGCCCACCGGAAATGGTTTAGGCGGCGATTTATTTGCAATTGTTTGGGATGCAAAAACCCAAAAATTATATGGATTGAATGCCAGCGGACGCTCGCCATACGATTTAAAACTGGAATATTTTAAGGACAATGGATACGAAAAAATACCCTCGTATGGCCCTCTGCCGGTTTCTGTTCCGGGTTGTGTTGACGGATGGTTTGAGCTCCACAATAAATTTGGAAGGCTGCCGATGAAAGATGTATTAAACCCTGCTATATCTTATGCTGAAAACGGATTTCCGGTAACTGAGTTAATTGCATATTACTGGGGACGAAGCGCAGCGTTTCTGAAAAAATTTCCAGGATTTGAAGAAATTTACATGCCCAACGGAGCGGCACCTCAAAAAGGAGAGATTTTTAAAAACAAATACCTGGCAAACACACTTAATCTTATTGCTGAACAAGGTCGCGATATCTTCTACAAAGGAGAAATAGCTGAAAAAATTGTAGATTACGTACAAAAGCAAGGCGGTTTTTTAAGTATGAAAGACTTTGAAGACCACTCTTCGGAATGGATAGAGCCTATTTCGACCAACTATCGTGGGTACGATGTGTGGGAATTACCGCCCAACGGACAAGGAACAGCAGTGTTGCAAATGTTAAATATAATTGAAAATTACGATGTTAAAAGTATGGGCTTTGGCTCACCTGAATACATGCACCTGTTTATTGAAGCAAAAAAACTGGCTTACGAAGACCGTGCTAAATACTATTCAGACATGGACTTTAACAACCTCCCTATAGAAGGCTTAATATCAAAAGAATACGGAAAAGAACGTGCAGCCTTAATCGATAAAGATGTGGCAGCTCGCTCATATCCGGCTGGCGAACTGGAACAGGGAAATACAATATATTTAACTACAGCCGACAAAGATGGAAATATGGTTTCGCTTATTCAAAGCAATTACCGCGGAATGGGCTCGGGAATGACACCCGGGAAACTTGGATTTATTTTACAAGATCGTGGCGAACTATTTGCTTTGGAAGAAGGCCACAACAACGTTTACGAGCCGCATAAACGTCCTTTCCACACAATTATTCCGGCATTTATTACAAAAGATGGCGAACCCTATATTAGTTTTGGACTAATGGGTGGAGCCATGCAACCACAAGGGCATGTGCAAATTATATGTAACCTTGTAGACTTTGGGATGAACCTGCAGGAAGCCGGCGATGCACCGCGTATTAGTCATGATGGCTCGAGCCAGCCAACCGGCAGCAAAATGAACGACGGTGGACGCGTTTCGCTGGAAAGTGGATTCGACTATCAAACCATTCGGGCACTGATGAGCAAAGGACACCGAATTGGATACGCCAAGGGCCCCTATGGCGGCTATCAGGCAATACTTTGGGACAAAAAGAACAAAGTGTATTACGGCGCTTCCGAGTCGAGAAAAGACGGTCAGGCTGCCGGTTATTGAAAGGATTAATCTGAAAAACAAGGATTTGTTATCCCGCAGCCAACGGGTTGCAGAAAATTATTTTGAGTTTTGTTATGCCATATTTTTACAGGAAGAAAAAGTGATTTCTTTACCAAAAAAATCCTGTTGTTATTCAAAAAGATGTAAATAAAAATACATAATAACCCACACAATAGATAATAATATGCAGGCACATTTCTTCAAAATGAGAATGACAGGTCGATTTGCCTTTGTAATACTTTTCATCTTGTTTACTTCAGGTACTCATGCACAAACTTTTAGTTTTGCCCATGTTTCCGATACGCATATTAGCAATAAAACAAGCTGCGAAGATTTGCAGAGAATAGTAGTCGATATTAATTCCTTGCCAGAAATTGATTTTGTATTACTTACAGGCGATATTACCGAATTTGGCTCTGACAAAGAACTTCTTGAGGCAAAAGAAATAATCGACAAATTGGAAAAACCATGGTATATCATTCCAGGAAACCATGATTCAAAATGGTCGGAAAGTGGGTGCAATAGTTTTGGCCGTATTTTTGGGTCAGAAAGCTTTTGTTTCGAACATAAAGGAATTTTGTTTATTGGCACAGCAAGTGGACCAAATATGCGTATGGGACCGGGCCTTGTTCCACGCGAGCAAATTGTTTTTCTCGATTCGGTTATTACCAATATGAAAGACAAAGAACAAGCGATAATTTTTGTAAACCACTACCCCCTCGACGAATCGCTATCGAACAGCAGTCTGGTAAGAAACAAATTAAAAACAAGAAACATACAGGCAACACTGTTGGGGCACGGCCATGCAAACAAGTTTTATAACTTCGATGGCATTCCCGGAATTATGGGACGTTCTTCGCTACGTGCGAAAAAAGAAATTGGCGGTTACAACATCGCATCTGTAGAAAACGATACACTTTACTACAGGGAGCGAATTCCTGGCAAACAGACTTTGCCGGTTTGGTGCAAAACAGCAATCAGCAAAAAGAATTTCGCGCAAACCCCTCTACTTTCAAACACAAAAGACTCCATTAACAATAACTACCGCAACATAACAATTTGTTGGGAATTGCAGGACAAAAGCGACATTGGTTCGGGTTTTGCCATAAGCGACGATTATGTAGTTTATTCAAATACCCTCGGCGAAATAGTTGCTCTTTCTGCAACTACCGGCAAATCGATGTGGAAATACAAAACCGGCGGAAAAATATTTTCTACCCCCGCAATTAGAAAAAACAAAGTTATATGCCCTTCATCTGATGGAAACATTTACTGCCTTAATCTTAAGAATGGAAATATTTTATGGACATTTAAAACCCAGAAATCGATTGTTGCATCTCCTGTTATCGATAATAACATTATATACATTGGAGCTTCTGACGGGATTTTCAGGGCAATAAACTTAAACACCGGAAAACTAATTTGGCATTTTGATAAAATAAAAAACTTTATTGAAACCAAACCTGTAATTTATAAGAAAGCCGTTTATTTTGGCTCTTGGGGAAATACATTTTATGCACTCAATAAAAACAACGGCAAACTATTGTGGAAACGCGAAAAATATATAAACAGAATGTTGTCTCCGGCAGCAGTTTGGCCTGTTGCTGCATACGGAAAAATATTTATTGCCTCCCCCGATCGTCATATGTCGGCTATAAATGCAAAAACCGGTGAGGATATTTGGGATTCGGGTGCGTTTTCCTGCCGCGAATCGATCGGCATTTCAAACGATGCGAAGTTTGTGTACATAAAAAATATGTTTGAAGGAAATATTGATGCCTTTTATACGCGTGCCGATAAGCAAGAATTGGCATGGGAATGCCCAGCCGAGCTGGGCTATGAAATTTCACCTTCGCCAATAACCGAGTTTGGAAACCTGATTTTTGTACCAACATCATCGGGCATTATTTGCGCCATCGACAAAACAACACATGCGGTTGTCTGGAAACACAAAGTCTCCGATGCTCTGATTAACCACATACTTCCATTTAACAACAACCAAATTCTGGTTTCCTCATTCGATGGGAAAATTACGTGCCTTAAATACTAAAAAGATGTGTTTTAAACTCCAAAAAAAAATTGAATTAATAATATGTATTACATCTCTTCTTTTTCTGCAAAACGACACAATGCAAAGAATTACAAATATTTTAAAAGTTGCATAATTATATTTTTGCTAAAATATTCATTTTATTCGACCTCCATAACTTCGTTAAAAAACAGAGTTTTGGCATATAGAACAGGCTAACTGCAGGCAATTCAACAGATATTAACCTGAAGTAGCTGATTGTTATTTTCTGCAAAACAACAACAAAAATCTTTTATTTGAAAATACAACGACAGTAGGAAATGAGCCTATGCAATCTAAGAGTTATCAATTTTTTAATATTTGTATTATATATTACAATTTTATATTATCTTCACCCTTAATTCTTATAATTGTTAAAGATTTTAAAAAGATTAAAAGAATATTGTTTGAAATTACACAAAACCGGTAGCAAAATGAAAAACAAACACAAGTTGCTAATTATAAAATAGTTATGTAACATAAAGGTATTTCATGTTCATTTTACAGAAACTCCTCCTTGGCGATATGTAGCTGATAATCAATTTACTATAGTCACAAATCAAATTCAAAGCTCAATCAATTAAAATGAAACAAGATATTATACAATCGAAAATCAAATAATTTTATTAATACAAATGACGTCCTATGAAAAGAATCTTAGCTATTATCTTTTTAATGAGCGTAGTTGTACAATTTGCAACAGCGCAAAAACGGACCATTACTGGTATCGTTAGGGAACTATCAACCAATGATCTGCTCCCGGGAGTTACAGTCCTTGAAAAAGGGACTGCAAATGGAACCATAACCGATATGAACGGAGAGTTTACCATCTCAGTTCCGAAAGGATCGACTCTTGTTGTTTCTTTTATCGGCCTGGAAACAAAAGAAATTCAGATTGGAGAGTCTTCTACTCTTAATCTGGCTCTTGCCCAATCATCAGAACAGGTTGATGAAGTAGTGGTTACTGCAATGGGAATAAGAAAGGAAACCAAAGCACTTGGTTATGCCGTTCAGGCCATTAAAGGTGAAGAAATTGTGAAGGTGAAAGAGCCTAACCTGATTAACTCATTAAATGGCAAAATTGCCGGTGTTAACGTAACCAACTCTGGTGGAGGCGCCGGGGGTTCTTCTCAAATTATTATTCGTGGTAGTACATCGCTTACCGGCGACAACCAACCACTGTTTATTGTTGATGGTATTCCTATCGACAATAGTACTGTGGGGGCTGATTACGACGGTGGTTTTAGTGCTACATCAACTTACAGTGGTAACCGCGGGATGGATATTAACTCCGATGACATTGAGTCAATTTCGGTACTGAAAGGTCCTGCAGCTGCGGCTCTTTATGGTTTAAAAGCAGCTGCTGGTGCAATTGTTATTACCACTAAAAAAGGTGAAAGTGGAAAAACAGAAGTTAGCTTCAGTTCGAAAATGAAAATTGACGTAGCCAATAAAACGCCTGAACAGCAGTCGATGTACAACCAGGGAGACGATGGCGTAACCGGCTATGGTACATATAACTCCTGGGGTGCAGCACTTGGCAGCAGCAATAAGGTTTACAACAACATGGATAATTTCTTTGAACCTGCTTTCTCTTATGATGTTACAACAAGTGTATCGGGTGGAACAAAAAACGGAACTTACTTTATGTCTGTTCACCGACTCGATCAAGATGGTATTGTTCCCACAACCGAATACTCTACCAACTCGTTTCGTTTTAACGGAGAGCAAAAGAAGGGCTGGTTTACTGTAGGAATGAATACCAACTACGTGTATTCTCAAACCACCAAAACGCTTACCGGTTCAGGTCTTTATGGCTCGGGAGGTTCGGGAGCAATGTACAACTTATTAATTTGGCCAGTTGCCAATAATATGGAATACTGGCAAGAAGGAGGAGAAAGAGTTGCACTGTTGCCCGACGCTGACATGGAAGACGACCTTGATAATCCATACTGGACGGTTAACAAAAACCCTATTACCGACGACTTACAACGTTTTATTGGTTCAGGATATGTAACCATGCAACCTACTGATTGGTTAAGTGCCACCTACAGAGCTGGTCTCGACCATTATAATACTTCAACAAGCAGCATTATTTATCCGGGTTCTGCAGTTTCTGAATCGTACCAAACTGGTGCTGTAACTGAAACTCAAAGAGAAAACAACATCCTTACGTCGAACTTTACCATTTCTGCTAACCAAAAGGTAAATGATTTCAGCCTTGGTCTTTTAGTAGGTCATAATTACGAACAAACTACTTTTTTCAAGCAAACTCAAAAAGCAATTGGTTTATTAACTGACTTTATAAGCATTAACAATGCTGATACTGACAACCAGTACTTTACCAATTACGAATCGAAAAAGAGACTATACAGTTTCTTTGGAGAATTTACAGCAAGCTATAAAAATATGCTTTTCATGAGTGTAACCGGACGTAACGACTGGTCATCGACACTCTCTGAAGACAACCGCTCCTTCTTTTACCCATCGGTAAGTGGAAGTTTCCTGTTTTCTGAACTTTTCGGAGAAGACCTGAAAGAGAAATTTTCTTTTGGTAAGTTAAGGGCATCGTGGTCGCAGGTTGGAAAAGATGCACCAGTATACCAAACTGCAACTTACCTTGAAGTAGTAGATGCAATTGGCGGTGGCTATAAAAACAGTTATACAGGAGGTAACCCAAATTTAGCTCCTGAAACTACCGAATCGTTGGAATTTGGGTTCGACCTTCGTTTCTTCAACGGCCGACTGGGTGCCGACCTTACTTACTACGACACACGCAGTAAAGACCAGATTATTTCGCCAAGGGTAACAATGGCTACTGGTTATATCTTTCAGTATGTGAACTTCGGTACAGCCATTAACAAAGGCTTTGAAATTATGCTTACGGGTAAACCCATTCAAACTAAAAACTTTGGCTGGAATACCTCTTTTAATATTTCGCACAACGATGGTACAATTACTGATCTCCCTGATGGAATCGATTTAATTTATGTAACCGATGTACAAATCGGTCCTGCAAAATCGGCATCTGTTAACAATGGCTCCTTCCTTGCATTGACTGGTCAGCGATGGGAAAGAACCGATGATGGTGAATTGATTTTAGATTCAGACACCGGAGAGCCAATTACTTCAACCGATGCAACCAACGTAGTAGGTAACCGTGAGCCTGATTTACTGGTGGGCTGGAACAACTCTTTCACGTATAAAAACTGGAGCCTTTCGTGCCTGGTTGATGTTCGACTTGGTGGTGATGTTTACAATGCTACCGAATATGCCATGACTTATGCTGGTATGAGCAAAGAAACTGAAAACCGCGGAACCACACGTACCTACGAAGGGGTAATGATGAACTCGGAAACAGGAGAATACGAAGCAGCAACAAGTGAAGTGACACTTGACCAGGATTTTTACCAAAATTCTTATGTAGCAGAAGCCGAGCCTTTTATTACCAGTGTAAACTGGTTTAGATTGCGTTCTGCTTCACTAAACTATCGTTTGCCAAAATCATTTTGCCAACGAATTGGTTTTGTAGAACAAGTAGACCTTTCGTTGTCGGGAACCAATTTGCTGCTATTTACCAACTACAAAGGAATGGATCCTGAAGTAAGTGCCGGGGGTTCAGGCGTTATTGGTGCCGGTTCATCTGGTATCGACTATTGCGGTGTTCCTTCAACTACTAGTGTTTCATTTGGTTTAAATGTTAAGTTTTAAAGGATACAACTATGAAAAAAATAACGATAATATTATTACTATTTATAGGAGCAATTGTTTCTTCGTGCTCCTATGATCTGGATATCAACACCTCTCCGAATGCAACACAAGAAAGCGGTTCGGAGCAACGTCTACCATATATTTTATGCGAAACATTCGACTTTTATGGCAGCCACGGAACAAGAACAGCACATTTAAGTCAACAAGCCGGTTATGCTTATTCAACAAGTTCACGCTATTACCAGTTACAAAACTGGCAATTTCAGAACAATGCCGAAGCGTGGGTGTGGCAATGCTGGTATGGTTATGCCTGGGTAAATATTGAAGAAATGATAGAAACTGCTCAGGAAGAAGAAGCATGGCACTATGTTGGTGTTGGTAAAATTCTGAAAGCATTTGGCTGTGGTGCATTAGTTGATGCTTATGGGTACATTGCCTACGAAGATGGTATTTCTGGTGACATTCAACCTGATTACGATGATGCAGAATACGTATACAGCCAGGTACTTCCGTTGTGTGACGAAGCCATTGAGTATCTTGAAAAAACACAGGGAGTTAATGCTCCTGGATTATCGGAAGGCGATGTAATGTATGATGGCGACACTGATAAATGGATTAAATTTGCCTACGGTGTTAAAGCTCGCTTAATGAGCCACCTTTCGAAGAAAAGCGAAGGAACCGACCTGCTCGATTATAATCCCGAAGAAATTCTGAGCCTTCTTTCTAAATCGTTTACATCTAACGACGACGATGCTGTTTACTGGGGCGAGGATAACGACACTTACTCAAACTGGGCCATACAGCGCCAAAATATGGGAAGCTATAACAAACCCGGAAAATTATGGAAAGACTACCTCTTTAATACGGTTGACGGAGAAGGAGAAAGCTGGAACAGCGGCGTTGTTGACCCACGTGCAGAAATGCTGGTTCCTAAGATCCTTACAAAAGACGATGAAGACGAAACGGTTTTGTCAGATGATTTTTCAAATGCTGTAGATTTAAAATATGTTGATTCTACACCTAAAACTTCCGACACAACTTACGTTGGCTTACGCTCTGACGACTACAACAAATTGTATTACACTCAGAAATCATCACCATATTTCCTTCTTTCTTATTCGGAAGTAAAATTTATTGAGTCTGAAGTATATTTCCGTCAAGGTAGTACATCGAGTGCATTAACAGCATACTACGACGCTATTCAGGCTAACATGGATCGTTTGGGTGTTTCTACTGCCGAAAGCGCTGAATTCTTGGCAAGCGAAGCGGTAGCTCAAAGTGCCGACGAATTAACATTGAGCCATATTATGATACAGAAATACATTGCTTTAACATACAATCCAGAGGTTTGGACTGATATGAGACGTTGTGATTATTGTATTGGTGCTGATGGTACTTACGATGAAGACGCTGGTGTTTACAAAGGATTCGACCGTCCTACATTTGTATACGAAACAGCTTTCCCACAAGATGACGATTACATCCGCAGGTATCAAATGGCTTATTACGAAAGATATTATAACTCGGCAAAGGTTACCGAATTGGGAGTATTCGAAAACGAATATATGACCGAACCAATTTGGTGGGACATTGAAGAGTAATAGAACGATTATTTAATTGAGCACAACAACGGCCTGTCTTATTTTAGACAGGCCGTTTGCTATTTCAGGAATCCTCTATTTTAAAATTTTCTTTTGGCAGAAACGAAATACCTTTTCAAATAAAAACCCTAATTGGCACACAGAAAAAACACCAATATTAACCTGGGTTTGATTGATATTCCGGCCTCAGTTTCAATCAACTTTTAATAAAAATCGAGACATTTTTTTTGAAGTACAGCTTTTTTGCAAACTGCAGGAAAAGTCGGATTAATGCAAAAAAATGAACTGATATCTACAAAAATTAATAAAATCTGAAGGAAATCGTATGAATGTACATACTACACTTTGTGATCAAGTTGGTTTAAAACACTAAATTTGTTTCTAATCGCAAATTTTGCCCCGTGCAAACTTGGTAAATAAGTGTTTTCAACATCCCTAATGTTTCAAATTTGTATGGTTGGCAGCAATATAAAAAGAGTTATGACAACGGAAGAAATACTAATAGAGCTTCGAAAATACGGCGATGAACAAACCAAAAAGACGCTGATGAAACACGGAGCACAAGAGCCTTTGTTCGGAGTAAAAGTGCAAGACCTGAAGAAAATTTTGAAAAAAACAAAAAAGAATCATGAATTGTCGCTGGAGCTCTATGCCACCGGAAACTCGGATGCCATGTACCTGGCTGGTTTAATGGCCGATGAAAAACAAATTACAAAGGAACAACTGGAAGATTGGGTTGACAAAGCCTACTGGTATTACTTGTCGGAATATACCGTACCGTGGGTTGCTGCTGAAACAGAATATGGAATTGAGCTTGGCCTTAAGTGGATCAGCTCAGAAAAAGAAACAATTGCCGCCGCAGGCTGGGCAACGCTGGCTTATTACGCTGCTGTAAACGAAGACCAAAAGCTTGATATTGCCTTATACATAAACTTACTCGATACCGTTCAACAAGAGATTAATGATGCTCAAAACAGGGTGCGCTATGCCATGAATGGCTTTGTTATTGCGGTGGGCACCTATGTTAAGGCATTAACTGAAAAATCGAAGGAAGTGGCAAAAAATATTGGGAAAGTGACTGTGGATGTTGGAGGAACTTCCTGTAAAGTGCCGCTGGCCACAGATTACATAGAGAAAGTAATTAATAAGGGTCGAATTGGAATAAAACGAAAAACAGCCAGGTGTTAAAATAAATACAATAACAAGCATTCAACACGGCAAAAATACGCCTTATCAGTTATGCAAACAGCAGAGAACAACACTCCCCTATTGCCCACAAAATGAGCCTTTAAATTTCATCTTATTAAAATTGTTTGTTTTCTAAGGAATAAGATGGAACTCGCATGATTTTAATAAATCGCCTATGTGTGAATATTTCTCATGCTCGTTTCATTAAATTGTGTTTTTATGCTGTGTTTTGAACTTTATTTCTTATTAATATTCTAAAATTATGTAAGATTAACTTTGAAGTAAATTTTAAAAAGTGAATAAAGAGAATAATTATCTAGAAATTAACCGCCAATCATGGAACACCAGAACCGATATACATTTGAAATCGGAGTTTTATGATCTTGATGGATTTATGAATGGAAAAACGTCCTTAAACAGTATTGAGTTAGAATTACTTGGAGATGTAAAAGGAAAGACAATTCTGCATTTACAATGTCATTTTGGACAAGACTCTATTTCATTAAGCAGACTTGGCGCAGACGTGACAGGGGTTGATTTTTCGAATAAAGCCATTCAATCTGCCAATAAAATTAACCGAGATACAAATTCAGGAGTCAAATTTATTTGCTGCGACATTTACGATTTACCCAATCACTTAAACAAACAGTTTGACATTGTTTTTACCAGCTATGGGACAATATCCTGGCTTCCGGATCTGGATAAATGGGCAAAAATTGTTTCAAAATATTTAAAACCAAACGGGCAGTTTGTGTTTGTTGAGTTTCATCCGTTTGTTTGGATGTTTGACGATAATTTTGAAAAAATAGCTTATAATTATTTTAATTCAGGAGCAATTGTTGAAACAGAAAATGGAACTTACGCTGACAAAAAAGCTAATATCTGTCAAGAATATGTGGTTTGGAATCATAGCCTAAGTGAAGTAATAAATAGTTTAATAAATAACGAACTTGTGATAGAATCAGTCGATGAATTCGATTATTCACCCTATAATTGTTTTACTAATACAATCGAAATTGACCCTAAAAAATTCAGAATAGAACATTTGGAGGATAAAATCCCAATGGTTTATTCAATAAGTGCGAGAAAGAAAAACGACTGCAAATAGCCTCTGATAAAGCACAATATGCCAGCACCTTATGTTCGTAAATTTGTTAAAAACCTTACCTTTTATGGCCATGTGCGTTTCCTTTTTAAATGCAGCCAACCAAAATCACTTGGCAAAACGAAAATATATATTTACGCAAAAAACAGAACCCCTTACTGCAATTTTATCTTGTGTGTACCGATAAACTCACCAAAATCGTTTTCTAATTTTTGACAATAATCGAGTAAAATTTTACCTGCTTCGCTAAGTTTTGCTTCACCACCACCATTGCCTCCCTTGCGGCTTACAATAATTGGAGTATCGAGTTTGCAGTTGGTTTTATTTATCAAATTCCAGGCGTAAGAATACGACATTCCGATGTTGTTAACAGCCGCATTTAACGAACCCGTTTTTTCAACCTCCGTGAGCAGGTTTATAATTTTTGGATGAATTACATAACCATCGTCTGTTTCAATAGCGAATACCCCTTTTATTAATAGTTCCATATTGTATTCGTTAATTCGTCACTGCTGGAAAGTTGATTTCCCGATCGAAAATAATCTTTAGTCATTTGCAAGGTATCATCCAGCTTTTTTAACGCTTTGTAAAATGCTTTCTCTTCTTTGTTGGTTCTTACAATTTTGCTCATTCCTCCATTTTTTATGACTACCCTTTTGTCGGAAAGTAAAATCAAAAGGGGATCGTGGGTTGCAATTAGTACTATTTTATCTTGCCGGACTAATAAATCAAGGGCTTTCTTTTTGTTTACGCCGGCATTTTCTATTTCGTCGATTAGCACAATTGGAGCCTGACCAATACAGGCCACATCGGCGATCATAAGTGCACGCGATTGTCCTCCGCTCAGAAAAGTTATGGGAGTTGATGGTGAAAATTCTTCGCCGGAAAGGCTGTTGGCGAGGTTAATCAACTCGTTAACCACTTCTTCGGCATTATCCATAAACCGACTTTGAGCATGTAACATTAAAAAGCTATGCACATCCATATCGAGTACAAAGTTCATGTTTTGAGTAATCTGGGCAATTAGCTTTCCTCCAAAGCGGTTTATTGTATTTTCGTCGGGTAAATTGCCATTTATAAGTACCCTCCGTTGTGTTGGAGTATCGGCATTGGCCAGCCATTCGATATCGGCCAGCAGTCTACTTTTCCCCGAACCCGTGGGGCCCACAATACACGTTATTTCACCCGGCACCAGGTGCAAATCGCAGGTTTCGTGATTTCCGCTTTTATTGTTGCCCGCCAATACATCCAGACTTTCAATTTTAGCTTGCACTTCGGAAGCATTCATACCGTTTATAAAGTCAACATACATTCCGGTGAGCTCGTGTTTAGAAGTACCGCAGTCGTCATAAAAAGTTCCGGGTAAGGAATCAACCAACTGCGAAAACGATTTGGATTCATTTTTAGTGCAAATATTAAAAGAAACAAAAAAGTCAGACAAGAGTGGTCTCTTTTCAATAATCTCTTTTACAGGCGCATGTAACCAACTAATTGTGTCCATAATTAAAGTTTAATTTTCCGGTTTAATCCAATTTGGAAGTCTTCGCCAACACGGGTTTCGCCCAGGCAATACGAACAAAGTGCTGCCGGCATTGAGAACCGGAGTTTCAGGTTGTCGGTTCCTGCAAATTTATTTGAAGACAAAGCTAAAGCCGCAAGTTTATCAGCGCCCTGTCCGGTAATTCCGTTTACAAAAAGAACAGTACACCTGGTATTAACCTGTTGAATTTTAAAACGAAATACCTCACGTTCTGCCTGCGACACCAAATCGCTTTTTGTAACCACCACAACGTCGGCCAATTTAACCATCGGCCCTGTTTTTAAAGGGGTGTTAATCCCACTCAGGTTATCGAGCACGCAAACCGCCAAAACATCTTTTAAATGAGGCGCACAACGGTTGCAAAGCCCGGCACTTTCAGTTATCAGCATGGAGAAATTATAACTTTCGGCCCACTCAAAACATTCCTGAATATTTGATACAAAATAGTGGTCGGGGCAAAGGTTCCCCGCTAAACCGGTTTTTGCGGTAATGCCACTTTTTGAATATTGCTCTTCATCTAACGAACTCAGACAGTCGAATTTAATTACGCCGCATTGTTCTTTTAAACCAGGCATGCTCTCAATCATTTTTATTATTACCGATGTTTTTCCGGAAGACGGAGGCCCGGCAATTGTTATCAAGTTTATCATAAGCGCATTGTTTTAAATCTCCAAACTTTCATAAACTCATCGCGTATCTGGTTTTTCAGCAAGCCAATATCGTTTTGATTTAAAAAATCCCAGCCCAGCCATTTTACAGCCTCCGGAAGATTTTTGATTTCAACACCGGGATGAACAGATGGGAAATAACGCCCCAACAGCAGTTGTGCTGTTTCTTCCGACATTAGAAATTCGAGCAAAGGTTTATGTGTTTCAATTTTGTTCTTCTTCGCCAATAAAAAAACCGGACTGGCAATAGCCCCGTCTGCAGGCCAAATCATTTCGATGTTGCTAAGATTTGTAATTCGTTTGTAAAAGAAATACGGCATGATGTAAACCGCTGCGCCCTCTTCTTTATTTTTACCCGCAAGCTTTACCATTTCGGCGGGGTGCAAACCTTTTTTAATGTTTTTCGCCAGAATTCGTATGGCATCCATTCCATTGTCTTTATAAAAAGGCAACATTACTGCATTACAAAAGAAATCGTCTTCGCCACGCATAATTATGTCGTTTTCAAATTCGGAAGAGAGTAAATCATTCCACTTTTCAGGCATTTTCCGGCTGCCCAGTTTGCTTTTATCCACAACCATTACCAACATATTAGCGGTGTACATGGTAAAGTTTTTATCCGGGTCGGCAAAGCCACTTTTTTCGAGATACATATTGGGCTTATAAGGACTATAACTTTCAAACACTCCTTTTTTTATAAACCGGTCGATAAAGGGGCGATGAAAAAAGTTGTTTACATCCGAAGCCATAATTATATCGGGAAGCTCGTTTTCATCGTAAATACTGTCGAGCAGCGGATAATACGATAACTCATGATTTACATTTCCTTCGATTAAATAATTTAATCCGGCAAATTGAGCGCTGTTATTGTTTAAAAACGCCTCCGAAAATTCTTTAAATGGATTGCGTAATCCGCATGGCAACATAGCTGCAAAGTGCAAATCTTCCTGTTTTTGCATATTTGGTGCCGCAGCATTTTCCTTTTCTTCCAGCATTTCGTTTAGCACTGCAATAAACGATTTCAAATTAATGTTATTTGATTTCAGCAAAGTACTTAAACGAGTAAAACGACCAATTTTCTCGAGGTTTTCGGGCTTAAAATACGAGCCCAATCCATGCTTCTCGAAGACGGTTAGAAGGGTGCTGTTCTTTTCTGCCACTTCCAATAAATTTTCAGAACCTGTTATCATTTTTATGCTGTTATAGTGTTAATAATATTTTCCTGGATTCACCACTCGATGTAAAGGCCTCAACCAATTCAACAGGCGTGTTGTACAGCTCCGAAACCGAATCGGAATGAATGATTTTAGAAGGAACGCCCACTTTGGCAATTCCTCCTTTTTTAAGCATAATCAGTTTATCGGCGAACTGTAAAGCCTGTTCGGGCGAGTGGGTATTCATAATAACGCCATAGCCTTTTTGTTTTAAAATCTGACTAACTTTTAACACCTTAACCTGGTTTCCCAAATCGAGGTTGGCAGTAGGTTCATCCATAGCAATAAACCGGGGTTGCTGGGCCATGGCGCGGGCAATAAGTACCATTTGTTTTTCTCCACCGCTTATTTTCGAGAAATTTTTATGCATCAGTTTTTCAATTCCCAAAGCCTGAATACACTCAACAGCAATATCAACATTGTGCTTTGCGGGTTTTCCAAAAAAGCCAGAAGTATGCACGTGCTGCCCCATTAATACTACATCGAGCACTTTAAACGGGAAAGGTGTTCCGTGTGCCTGCGGTACATAGCTTATTTGTTTAGCAATTTCGGAACAGGTGAGCGTCTGCACAGCCTGTTTATCGAAGGTAATCTCTCCTGCTAATGGGGGCAGCAAGCCCAATATTGTTTTGAATAGAGTAGTCTTCCCTACCCCGTTTTTCCCAATTAAACAGGTAAGTTCTGCTTCTTTTAAACAAATATTTATACCTGTAAGAATCGCTTTTTTCCCGTATCCGCAACTAATATCTTTAAGTGTAATCATGATTAATTTTTTTTTGAAGTTTTCATTAAAATAAAGATGAAAAAGGGCGCACCAATAAGCGATGTTGTAATTCCAAGCGGAATTTCCATTGACGAAATTGTGCGGCTAAAATCGTCGACAATAAGTAGAAATGTGCCACCAATTAGAAACGAGGCTGGCAGCAAAACCGAGTTTTTCGAGCCAAACAACATGCGGGCAATGTGCGGCACCAATAATCCAATCCAGCCAATAATTCCGCTAATACTAACGGCCAGGGCAGTCATTAAAGTTGCTGCTGTAATAACGGTAAATCGAAGTTTATCGACATTTAAGCCCATGGTTTTTGCTTCGTCATCGCCAAAGGAAAGCATATCGAGTTTCCAGCCCGAAACCGATAAAAACACCAACCCCAGTAAAGAAACTACCGAAATAAACCGCAGGTCGGAAAGTTGAACTTCGGACAAACCGCCCATTAACCAATACACAATTGAAGGCAAGGTGTCGTTGGGGTCAGCTACATATTTTAAGATAGAAATTAGCGATGAAAAAACAGTGCCCACAATCATTCCTGATAAAATAAGAGTAAGACATTTATCGTGTTTTTTTCCGGTAGACAAGCTAATAAGATACACCGCAACGACAGCTGCTACACCAAATAAAAACGACGAAACCTGCAGCATAAAAGCACTTAACCCGAGTAAAATGGCAAGCGCTGCACCAAAACCGGCTCCTGCCGAAACACCCAAAATTGATGGCGAAACCATAGGATTACGAAACATTCCCTGGTAAGTGGCCCCTGTAATGGAGAGTGTGCCGCCAACCAAAAAAGCGGCCAAAATCCGAGGCATACGAATATCGAACAGCACTGTTTTTATTTGAGGCGACAGTTCGGAATCGCCGATAAATAATGACTTTACCGCCAATAGAATGTCGCTTAACGAAATATGAAATCGCCCCAATAGCATCGACCCCACAATAAAAGCGAAACTCAATACGATGAGAAGAACAAAAAAAGATATTTTAGTGGATTTTAGCATACTTTATTCAAATAATGAATGGTATTCGGCATTGCTTAAATTGTATTTATAAAATAGCTGGTAGAATGTCTGTATTTGGCTCATTGTTACTTCCGGCGATTGACCATAAAAGATCTCGCTTAACCAGATAATGCCGGGAATACGATTTACCGCAGGCGGATGGTCGAACCAACCGAAAGGCTTGGCTGGCACTTTATAAATATGGCTGTTTTTTACAGCATTAATACTACTCCAACGGGAATCGTGTGTAAGTAAATTGTATGCATTTTTATCGCCTTTAAATCCGGCACAGAAGATATATTCGGGGTTCCAGATTAAAACCTGTTCCATATTTACGTTTGCATGACCACCTGTAGGAACAGGCACTTTGGCAACATTAGTAATGTTCATAAAATCAAGAACCTCGGTATGTTGCGAACCTGAAGGATCGGTCATTAATCCGGAGCCGCCAATGGTATAATAGGCCGAACTGTTTTTTAAAGGATTACTGCTTTGAAGAGCCGCAGAATTGGTATAAACTGACTTTAAGAAATCAGCACATTGCGAACAAGCTGTTTCAATACCCAGTAACTTTCCAAGGAAGAGGTAGGTTTGGTCGAGCTTGTCAATACTTAAGTCAACCACAACAACAGATATACGGGTGCGTTCCTGCAGTTTTTCAAACCTCTCATAACCCTCTTTCTGAATATAAGCACCGGCAATAATTAATTGGGGATTGCTAAGCAGTACTTCCTCAATATTTTTAACATCAACCTGCGGCATTTCATTGTAGCTGTTGTCGATAAACTGGCAACTCTTGCTACCCGGCAACAACGCTTTGGCCGTCATTTTATCGTAAGCCACCGGAAACAGCAATACCGACATTTTAATATCGTAGGGTAAAATACGTGTTACGTTGTCGGGAACAGTTACACTTCGCCCGGCCATGTCGGTTATGGTTTTCGACCATAGCTGGCTAAAGCTGAGTATACTGATAGCAATTAAAAATAGTCTTCTCATTTTATTTTTTTTAATCATTAATTCATCAATTGTGTCATTTTCGCAAATCTGGTTTAGGTCTTCTTAATCAATCGCAGTTTCTCTATTAAAACAGCAAGGTTAAGAAAACACGCACATCGCGCCCTTCGCTGGGTAAATACGATTGGTAACAATAGTATTCTTTGTTGGTAAGGTTATTTACCGCAACATTCAGCGAAGGTTTGGTGCTTAACTTTGGTAACCGAACGCCCACGTTACACCCCAGCACACAATAATCAGGGGTTGCATACGGGTCTTCACCCAGACGTGTTTGTTCGGTGTACCAGATGGTCCGTATTTTAAAATTGCACGCTATATTTTTGTAGGGAATACAACTGTAGTTTAATTCTCCTTTCAGGTTGAATGGCGGCACATAATCCAAAGGAACACCTCCACTCCAATAATTAGCTGATTCGGTGACATCGGTTCCGTTAAGGTAAGCCACCCCGCACTGTGCAGACAAATTATCGTCGCTGCTAAATACCTTATCAAAATTTA
Source organism: Draconibacterium sp. (assembly GCA_041583785.1). Taxonomy (GTDB): domain Bacteria; phylum Bacteroidota; class Bacteroidia; order Bacteroidales; family Prolixibacteraceae; genus Draconibacterium. The sequence goes on from JBFHFE010000010.1 coordinate 105,564, forward strand.
ATTTACAATTTACTTCGCCACCAAACAGACGTGTTTTTCCTATGTTTATGTAGGTGTAATTTGTACCGGGCATGCCACTAATTTCCTCTTTGCTAATCATATCGTCCATCAACCATAAAAAGGGGCTCACCTCAAATTCAATGCTCTTACCAATAAAACGATAGCTAAAATCAAGGCTGTTACAATATTCTGGTTTCAGAGCAGGGTTTCCGTATAAAATACCATTCGAGGTATAATTGTCGGTATACAACTCAGTAGTTTCGGGCATTCTGAACGAATGAGCCACATTTATTTTTAGGGTTGAATTATTTTTTATTCGTGAAATCACTGCAACGTTTCCACTTAGTGCCTGTTTGCGCTGTTCCTGCCCTTCGTTTTGGTCGCTGCTATAAAAGTTTCCCTCGTTAATAACAGCATAATTCGAACGTATTCCGGCAACAGCCTTTGTTTTTGGGCTTAGCGTAATATTGTTTTCAAGATATATCCCCAGATTTTTATTGCGAGCATCCTCACTTACCCTGTTTTGAAAACTAAATTCCCCAATATAGTCAACGGCATCAACCGGTGTAGAAATATGAAAACTATAGCCCTCTGCTCCGGTTTTAATAAAATAACTATCCGAAATTTGTACATCGAAACTAATATTTGCTCCGTAATAGTAGTCTGAAAAACGTGTTGTTTCGGTATACGATAACAGATAACCAGCTGCGGTGTAGTAATTTTTTACCAGCTCGCGGCTTTCATCAGAATAGTACAAATTAGCATCAAAATTTCGAAATATACTTTTGGTATTGAACTTGTATTTCAGGGCATAATTATTCGATATTTCACTGTTGGTTTGTACCCTCATATAGTCGCTACCGTTAAATCCTACGGGTTTCCCCCACGGGCCTCCGTCGTGAAAATCAGCGGTAAAAACAATACTTTGTTCGTCCGAGAATTTATAACCAGTGGTAACAAACAAATCTTTATCAGTATAAAAACTGTTTTCGGCAACCGAGCCATCGGGGTAAGTAAAATTATCGGCATCGCGGTAACGAAAGCCCGACTTCACAGCCAGTTTGCCATTGCTCCATCCGCCACAGGCAAGTATGTTTTTTTCGTTATTTACAGAACCATAACCTGTTGTTAACTTTCCATTTAAACCGTCCTGTTTAAACGGCGATTTATCAACCAGATTAATAATTCCAGCCATGGCACCTGCGCCATAAATTACAGAAGCGGCCCCTTTTTCCACCTCAATACGTTCCAGATCGTAAATATTAATGGTGTGCGACATATACCCTGCCGGATAGCTGCTAAAGCGTCTTGTGCCGTTACGCAATACCAGTAAACGTTTGCCCGACATTCCCCGCAAAGTTAAAGGCGTTTGGTAGCCCAATTTATTGGTAAAACCGGCTTTGGTTTGAAGCACTTCGCATACATTACGGGGGCGAAGTGCATTTATTTCCTTTTTATCGGCCGAAAATGCCGAAACCGTACTTTTACTGTTTATACGATAATGGCTTACCACCGCAACTTCATTTAATGCGTAACTTTTTGAATTAAGGCGATATGCAGCGTTATTTTCAAGAATAGCCAGGGTGTCGGTGCAATATCCCACAGCGCTTGCAATAATATATTTTGACAAACTATCGGCCAGTTCCAGGTTAAAATGGCCCCACTTATCGCAAATTACACCATTGCCAAGGCCATCGCAAACTGTCGCGTAAGGAACAGGATTCCCAGCTTCGTCGGACAGCCTTCCCGAAAGTTTTTGCTGCCCGAACAAAGGGAAATACAACAAGGAGCAATATGTTAAAATGAGGTATCGGGTCATAGTCGTTTTTCTGAAACGCAGATTGTCTTTATATTCTGACTTTATAGCTACTCGCTAATTACCTGCCACATTACCAATGTCTTTTTCTGATTTGGTTGATCGGGCTTAAACTGCTTAACCATTAATTTTGCATAGCCTCCCTCTACAGTTTCCACCAGGTAAACGGCCTGCACTTCTTCTTCGGTATATCCATCGGGCACCACAAGAATATTGCTTCTAAAACTTTGCCCAATAATGCATTCCTCCAGGGCCGAATACAAAAGTTCGCGATCGTAAAAGCCTGTTGTTTCATCAATTAGTTCATCGTAATTAATCTGCGAATCATATTCCAATTGGGCAATCATACTCTCTGTAATTGTAGTTAGCGAATCGAAAAAAGCTACACCTTCGCCCAACTTACAGGCTTTTGTTTCTGAAGAAAGTAAAAGTGCAGGACAACCTTCGCTTTGTATATCGCCGGCATCATCGTAATAATATGCTTTTACAACGTAAAAGTTAATGTCGTACGACGAAGTATCTTCAGCTGTTAAGTAAGCGTAATCCAAATCGGTTTCAGAAAGTGCACACTCTTCATGCACAAAATCCAATCCTGCTCCCCATACATTTACGCTGGGGTCGCGCTCTAAATAATACTCTTTAACCGGATAATCACCTTGTTCGATAACCAACAGCTCATCACTCTCGTCGCACGCCGCAAAGAACATTGCAAGTGCTGCAATGGGTAAAAATAATCTTCTCATATTGTATGTTTTTAGTTTAACGTAACGATACTCTCTTTCAAACAAAATCGAAATCACCAATTAGAATAACGTCGTTATACTTTTTGCAGATAACGTGCCATGCAAGCCAAGGCTATACAAGTAAATCCATATCCGGCTAATTCACAGCGACATAAAAAATCATGAAAATTTCGGGAGAAAAAGAAATACTACATTTATGTAGTTTATTGCAGCGGTTTTCACAATTATGTAACTCGGCTAGAGCAAACTTTGAACATATGTATTTAGTAAGAAACACCAGTTTTTCTACTCCTTCTATTGCCAAACGTAGTACACAGGTTTATAAAAATAGTTTCAAAGGAAAAACTGCGTAATTTTTGTTATGTTTGTTTGTCGACAAAAACCACATCATCAATCAATTCACAATGCCAAAAATTATTTTAAATTCAAATACCCTAATTTCGTTACTAAAACTATCTGCAATTCATATTTTAAAAGAATTGTACAGTTACATTCACATACCGGTAGCTGTATTCAACGAAATAGAAAAAGAAAAAGGTAAACCGTATTACCAGGATTTAACGAAATTTGAGTGGATAAAAATAATTGAGATTGAAGACAAACTGGCACCACTTTATTTCCATGATTTAGATGCAGGAGAAGCAGAAGCTATTGTGTTGGCCAACGAAATTAATGCTGACTTAATTATAACAGACGAAATAGTTAGTCGCAATTATGCCAAACGTGCTGATTTTAAGGTTGCCGAAACCATTGACATTCTCAAGAAAGCTAAGGCTTCCGGATTAGTAAAAGAATTTGCTTCACCATTTTTACAAGGAAATGATGAATGGCTTGGCAATCTATTAATCCCGGAAATGGAAGGAGAAACAAAATAACCGGTAAAACCCGGAATCATTTTGAGCACTACGAATGACAATTTCGGTTAATTAATGAAATATAGATTCCCGTTATTCTTCAAAAGTTCACGCAGCAAATTAAAAGAAATTAATCGTACCATATATAACCGGTGTTCCTGCTTGTTTTTAAAGGAATACGAAATTCAATTACAATCTCGTGCGTTTTGTTTTGGTAGATGTTGTTACTAAAATCGAAGTCGTAGGTATACCCTATTCTGATGTTTGGCGTTATATTTATACCCCCGATTAGAACAATTTGCTTTGCCGAGCTGAAGGTTAAACCCAGATCAAAAAGTTCGGTTGGTCCTTTAATTAGCCCGGTGGGTCTTTTAAACCTGATAATTGCCATTGCCGAAGCTACTGTCAGGTTGTTTCGCTTCGCTACCTCAATTCCTCCTGTAAAATTGTACAACTCTGAATCCGAATTTCGGTAAATAGCGTGACCATAATAATGCTCAGTAATCAGAAATTGCTCGTCGGATTTCCATATTGAAAAGAGATGATTTGCCGAAATCCCAAACAAAAAGTGCTTCGCCTGAACTTCTATTCCCACATTTGCATCAGGCGAAATGTAGCTCTGATTGGTATAATCAATTGACGGGTCATTAATAATTTCAGCTTCGTAAGCACTTCCATTAACCGTTCGCGAATACACGCCCAAAGAAAGTCCAAGCGACAGGTTTAAATCCTTTTTCAAGCCAACGTTATAGGCATATAACAAGGAAGGATTCACTGCACTTGTTAAGCCAATATCGTCCTTAATCATTGAAATTCCATAGGCCGAATTATGTTTCTCGGAAAAGCCCGAAGCCTGGATATTACAAACCGTAGGAGCACCATCTATCCCTGCCCATTGTTTTCTAACATTTGAAAAAAAGTAAATATACCCCGGACGTGATATGGTTGCCGGATTATAATTTGCCCGGTTATACCAATGCGTTGACGTATTAGCGTCGGCCTGACCATAAGTTTTCATTCCAGCAAATAGCAAAAAAGCGAAAAGAATGAGTACCTGTTTATTCATAACATCCAAGCTCATCGTACCAGTGTTATAAATCCCTTTTTCACTCGCTCTTCCCCATAGGCATTCTCATAATTAAGGATATAAAAATAAGTATCGGGATCTGCCTTTCGGCCCTTATATGAGCCATCCCAGCCACTCTCTCCATTGAATAAAATAATTCCGTAACGGTCGAATATTTTCATCCCGTAACCGGCCATAAACAAATCATTTATTCCGTCGTTGTTGGGCGTAAAAACATTTGGAATAAAAATATCAACGGCAACGTAGCTCATATAAGATTTAGAACAACCATATTCGTTTGTGGCACAAATTGTTACCGGGAAGCTTATCAATTCAGAAGGAATTGTGTAGGTATGCACATAAAAAGCACTATTGCTAACTGTTCCATCGCCCATATCCCACAAAAAGCTAAGCTGGTCGTCGGAATTTACCGAACATTCAACCGTATTGTGCCTGCTATTAATCGTATATGTTGATAGCGAATAATCCATTGTTGGAGTTGGCACTTCACTCACCGTAATCGAAAGCCGCTTTTGGCATCCTCTTGCATTTATTCCGGTTACAGAATACGTATTCCCCCCGTATATTAAAATTGAATCGGTTGTTGCACCCGTATTCCAGAGGTATTCCAATCCTCCTTCTGCACATAAAACAGAAGTGCTTCCTTCGCACAAAGAACTATCGCCAAGCAGCGCAAAATACCAATCTGGTTCTTCGCTTATCGTTACCGAAATAGTATCCGACACACAGCCTTCGGAAGAATAACCCAGAAGCCAATAAATACCGCCCGGCTCTCTTACCGATATGGTTTCTGTTGAATCACCAGTACTCCACTCATAGCGGTAGGCTCCATAGGCAGTAAGTTCGGTATCGTAATTGGGGCAGTAAGTTGAGTCTCCCGTAAAGCCAACCAATGGTGGTGAAAACGATTCTACTTCTTTGTATAAAGTATCGGTACATCCCGAAGGAGGATTGTAGATGATTAAACCAACATCGTGTAATCCTGAAGTTTGAAATGTATACTCGGGATCCTTTTCTTCCGAAGTATTTCCATCGCCAAAATCCCATAAATACGTTAACGTGCCATTATTGCTTGTCGAATTATTATAAAACATTACTGTGTTCGACTGACAATCAAGCATCTCTGACGAAAAATCAACCTCAGGCTCATAACGTACAACTGTTGACGACAAACTCACCTCACATCCTGTTTCCGATTCCATTACAGAATAATAAATATCGCCTTCGTTGGGACTTAATATTTCTAAATTCTGGCCATAACCGGCAACTGTTGTACTATCGTCTTTGTACCATGTGTAATTGTCAAAACCATCAGGTGCTTCAAAAGTGGCATAACTATCGCCGGTGCAATAATCAACCGTTATATACAAGGGCATGCAATCCACTACAAAATAGGCATAACCGAAATGATAATGCCCGGTACAATCGGCCGAAAGAAATTCGATGGTAATATCCTGCCCAATATAAGCAGAAAGATCAGCTCCCACAGTTGTCCAATCACGCCATTTTACAGGATTTCCATTCGAACTTGAATTATAGGTATTAAACTCATCTTCCATATCTCCAGAAGCATAAACATCATAATTCGAACAATCATTAATATCGTTTCCTTCTTCATCGTAAAGCTTCAACTGAAAGTGAGGTTCCATCTCAGTTTCATTATCGTGCTTTTCAGAATATTCCAATACACAGGCAAACTTCATCAACAAAAAGGCATTCGAAGAGTCTATGGTCATTGTATACTGCAAACTTTGTTGCCAGCATCTGGGACTTGAATCGGAGCTACTAATTTCATCTCCTAAACGAGCCGAATAAGTATGCCCTTCAGGAATCATTTTTAACAAATTACCGGTATTTGAATCGTAAGCATTTTGGTCGGAAATAATAACATGCCTTCGAGACGTTGGAAGCGAAACAGTTTCGGGTGAGGTATTAAAATCGGCATCCACATCCGATGCCTGGCTATAAGTCCATTCATAGCCTATCCAACCATCAAAATTTCCATTTTCAAACCCAAGATTTATTTTACTGAGAGGATCGGCTACTACCCAAAAATAAGTGAGCATAAAGAATGCAGAAATCAGAAAGAAACGTTTTAGGTTTACCATTGAAATAAGTTATACTTTAGCCGATAGTCTGCCACCAATTGAACCAGCGTCCAGAATATCTAAACCTTATTTAATCCTCTTCAATCAAAAACAGACAGAATTACATTAAAACTAATACAGCCTAATTAATATTTACCCTATAATTATTTGAAAAACTCTACTTATCACAAATATTTCCTCTTGTCATTAATTTATAAGCCTTCGAATTTTAAACGTATCTGTGATAATTCTTTCAATGATCTTTTTTCTGTGCATTCCCCACAGATTATTCTATTTTTGACATCTAGTAGAAATAATGAGAAACGAGCACTCAAAATAGTTTAGCGAGTTTCAACAAATGCTTTAATACAACTTTAAAATATAAATAAATGAAGCAGAATTTAATTTTATTGATGCTGGTTATTTTCAATATTTCAGCAATAGCCCAGCAAACAACAAAAATAACTCTGGAGGATATTTTTGAAAAAAGAACTTTCAAGGTTCAAACGGTTGAAGGTTTACGTTCTATGAACGACGGCATACACTATACCACCATGGAAGACCGCACAAAAATTGTAAAATACAGTTACAAAACGGGTAACCAGGAGGAAGTGCTTTTCGATATTACAAAAGTAAAAGACGCAGCCATTTCTTCGTTTACGAACTACGAATTTAGTGACGACGAAACACAAATACTGTTAACCACAGACATTTCCCCGATATACCGGCGCTCGTATACTACCGAATATTATGTATGGAATTCGGTAACACAAGAACTTACTCAACTATCGGATAAAGGAGCGCAACAAATTGCAACTTTTTCGCCCGATGGAACGCGCGTGGCATACGTGCGCGACAATAATATATTTGTAAAAAACCTAAAATTTGGAAGCACCTCCCAAATAACTTTCGATGGAAAATTCAACGAAATTATTAATGGTGCACCCGACTGGGTTTACGAAGAAGAATTTGGTTACAATAAAGCATTTTGGTGGTCGCCCGACAGTAAATTTATTGCCTTTGTTCGTTTCGACGAAAGAGAGGTGCCCGAGTTTAGCATGCCCATGTATGCCGGTGCAAAACCCGAAATTAATGCAAATAAATTGTACCCGGGAGAATACACCTATAAATACCCAAAGGCCGGAGAAACCAATTCTGTGGTTCAAGTATTTTCTTATGAAATAAAATCCAAAGCGACTATTAAAGTAGATATTGGTGAGAATACCGACATTTATATTCCCCGCTTAAAATGGACTCCCGACGCCAACGATTTAGTGGTGATGCGGCTAAACCGTCACCAAAATAAATTGGATGTATTATATGTAAATCCATACACCGGCGATTCGCGCCCGATTTTTACAGAGAAAAACGACCGCTATATTGCCGAAAATTTCCTTGATGCATTTACTTATTTACAAGATGGTAGTTTTGTGGTTAACAGCGAACGTGATGGCTGGTCGCATTTGTACCTTTACGACAAGCAGGGATTTGAAGTAGCCCAACTTACCGAAGGTGGTTTTGATGTTACCGACTTTTATGGCTACGATGCAGCGAAGAAGGTATATTATTATCAGGCAGCTGCCGAATCGCCCTTGCGCCGCGAAGTATATTACATAAGCCAGGACAAAAAGAAAAAAGGTAAACTTTCGACACTTGAAGGCACTAACAAGGCTGTTTTTAGCAAGAGTTTCAGGTATTTTATAAATTATTACAGCAGTGCTACCGTTCCTGCTTATATCACCCTTCATTCAAACGATAAAAAAGTTGAGCAGATTCGCTTTTTGCAAGACAATACTGTTTTGAAAAACACAGTGAAAAGTATGAATATTCCACAAAAGGAATTCTTCACGTTTAAAACTTCCGAAGGTGTTGAATTGAATGGATGGATGCTAAAACCGGTTGGCTTTAATGCAGCAAAAAAATACCCGGTTTTAATGACACAGTACAGCGGACCAAACTCGCAAAAAGTTAGCGACTCGTGGTCAAAAACAGGCTGGGACGAATATCTTGCTCAGGAAGGATTTATGGTGGTTTGTGTTGACCCACGCGGAACGGCCGCCCGAGGCGAAGATTTTCGGAAAGTAACCTATCGGCAACTGGGAAAATACGAATCGGACGACCAGGTAGAAGCTGCCAAATATTTAGGAACTTTACCTTATGTTGATGCCGCAAATATTGCCATTTTTGGGTGGAGCTATGGTGGTTTTATGACCCTGCTTACTATGGAAAAAGGTGGCGAACTGTTTAAAGCAGGTATTTCGGTTGCACCGGTTACCAGCTGGCGTTTTTACGATAGTGTTTACACCGAACGTTACATGCGCACGCCTCAGGAAAATCCGGAAGGCTATGACGACAATTCTCCCCTGTCTCATGCCGGAGATATTAAAGGACACCTGTTAATTGTGCATGGTTCTGCTGACGACAATGTACATGCACAAAACACATTCGAAATGACCGAAAAAATGGTTCAGGCGGGCGTTCAGTTCGACATGGCAATGTATACCAACCGAAACCACGGAATTAGAGGTGGAAATACAAGTATGCATTTGTACACTAAAATGACCAACTTTTTAAAGGAACAATTGATGGGAGAATAATTCTCCAATTCGAAATAACGATACAAAGATAAGCGGGAAGCCTGTAGAAAGGCTTCCCGCTTATCTTTTCCTAAAGAAATCTATCTAGTTTTTTAGATTGAAAACTGCATTTCATTCAGATTCCGGTAAGCGCCCGATGCATTTTTCATCAGATCTTCGTGGTTTCCGCTTTCAATAATTTTTCCGCTTTCAAGCACTACAATATTATCTGCGTTTCTGATGGTTGACAAACGGTGGGCAATAACAATAGATGTTCTGTTTTTCATCAATTCAACCAAAGCCTCCTGCACTAATTGTTCCGACTCCGAATCGAGAGAAGATGTTGCTTCATCGAGAATAAGGATTTTAGGGTCTTTTAAAATGGCACGAGCAATGGCAACCCGCTGACGTTGCCCTCCCGAAAGTTGCGTTCCCCGTTCTCCAACGATAGTGTCGAGGCCATCGTTAAACCGGCTAATAAATTCCATGGCGTTTGCTTTCCTGGCAGCATCTAAAATGTCCTCTTCGCTTGCACCTGTTCTGCCATAGGCAATATTTTCACGAATTGTACCACCAAATAAAAATATATCCTGTGGCACAAGTGCTATCTGGTTTCTTAAAAAAGTAAGGTTTAAATCTTTTATGGAATAATTGTCGAATTTAATATCGCCGGAGGAGGGTTCGTACAAATGTAAAAGCAAGGTGGCAAAAGTTGACTTTCCAGCACCGCTTTTGCCTACCAAAGCAACAACCTGTCCTGGGGAAATCGACAATTCAATATTTTTTAAAACCATTGTTTTTGGTCGTGCAGGATAACTAAAACTTAGTTTGTCGAACTCAATTTTTCCACTAATCTCTAAATTGTTCTCAATTGAAATGTCCTCCGAAAGTTTCTCTTCTTCCGATTCAAAAATTTCAAACAAATCTTCTGTAGCTCCAATAAAACGTTGCATGCGTGCAATAACAGCCGCCACTCCTCCAATGGTTCCGCCAATATAACCGGAGTAAATTACAAACGAAAACAGCTCTCCGGTTTCCATTTCTCCGCTTTGAAGCAACAAAGCACCACGCCAAATTACTGCTACCAGAGTACCAAACAAGCCAATAATCATGGTAGAACGGAAAAAGGCTCTGTATAGCCCAGCTTTTTTACCTGCACTAACAACTTCCTTTATTTTGTTGTGATAACGGTCAATCTCGAAAAATTCGTTGGTATACGACTTTACACTCCTTATCCCCTGTAAAGTCTCTTCAACAACAGTATTCGATTCGGCAGTTTTCTTCTGTGCCACACGCGACAGTCTTCTAATAAAACGCCCAAAGAACCAAATACTAAGTATAACCACCGGCAATATGGCTAACATAAAAACCGTTAATTTTGGAGAGGTGTATATAAGTAATCCAATACCGCCAATAATTATTACCATTTGCCTAAGAAAATCAGCAAGTGTAGTTGTAAAGGTTTCGTGCAGCATCGAGATATCTGATGATATGCGGCTGTTCAACTCTCCCACCCGATGTTTATCAAAAAATGCCAATGGTTGTTTAATCAGGTGATTATAAGTTAATCGTCGGATATCGGCCATGGTCTTTTCGGTTACATTTACAAAAATTACAACCCTAAACCACGAAAAAACTGCTTGTATTAAAAGGATTGCCACAAGAAGCCACACTATTTTTGTGAGATTTTCGGCGATGGTACCATTCGTTCCGGCATCAACCAAATCGCCCAAAAGCTTTGGAAAGGCTAGATTGGCAAGGCTGACAATCAGCAAAAAAAACATACCTAAAGCATACTCGTAACGGTATGGTTTTATGTAGCCAAACAGGCGCAATACATTTTTTAATCCTTCGCTGGTTATCTTTTTATTGTTATCGTATTGTGCTGATGCACTTCTGTTATGTCCACTCATATAATTTTATCGTATAAACCCAAAAATACTAAAGTAATTGCAACAAGTTAATATTTGTCGGTAACACCAAATAAAAAATCCCGATTTAAGAACCGGGATTCATTTTATTATTTTCAGTTAAGGGCTTGCAATTTTAGCAACTACTTTCTGTAATTTTTATAGTAATCGGTTTTCTTTTCGTCGCCAAAAAGTGCATAAATATTGGCCAGATAACCTGCATATTCTTTACCCGGATCTAGTTCCCATAATTTATTTAAATATGGGAGAGCCTTTTTAAAATCGGCTGTTACAAGGTCTAATTCTTTTAAAAGAATTGTATAATTCTTGCGGGTTTTATTTTGGTTGTATTTATCCATTTCGCTTTTGTAGCGCTCCTGTCCTGCCCAGTAATATTTTTTTGCGTTCCATTCAAGCGCTTCAATATTTTCAGGATTTTGTTGTAATAGCGCCAACGAAACCGAATCGCATACCGAATTGTTTTCCAGTGCTTTACTCACCTTAAAATAATGATTAAGGTTGGGCTCAGTGCTCTTTGCTGCTACATTCATTTTCGACCACATTTGTTCAGCCTTATCGTTCGATTCAATTTCGCTGTAAATGGCAAACAAACGTTCATTTACTTCCGAATTAGTAGTACCATATTTCTCAGTATAGGTTTCCAAAGCCGAAAGTTCTTTCGAGAGATTATCTTCTGAATTATAGATTTTTGCAAGGGATGCATACATTTCGGCATCGGAATAATTTTTATAGCGAGCCTGGTCGAACCAGCTTTTTGCTTGCTCCAGCTTACCTGCCTTATAAGCTGTTTTGGCAGCGCTTGCAAAGTCAGTTCCGGTAACCTGTTCTACCGCAACCGAATTGAAATAACCCGTCCAGGCATTAACAGCCTGTAGGTAATTACCTGCTGCTTCATAAGCTGTTGCCTCGGTTTTTCCGGTGGTTGCTATTTTCGAAACTCCGCACGATGCCAGGAGCAGAAGCACAATTCCTCCCAACAATAATTTGTTTAATCTCATCTTTAATCGTTTTTTGAAAGACCAAAACTAAACAAATAATCAACAACCTTTTTAAAGCTAAGTAGATGTAAAGTCAATGTTAATCGGGAGGAGAAGGATGTAGATACTATTCTGCCCAAGGCTGAGTAAAGCAAAACTTTTATCTTTTTTACTTTTTGTTTTTCACTTTCCTCTTCACTTAATGGCTCACAATCAACAAATTTACAAATGTCACCATCGGCTAAATGCGTTCACCTCAAAATCTTTATTTTGCTCGAATCCTTTCCCCGAAACCTGAAGCGTGAAGGTTCCCGCATCTACCGGAATTTCTTCATTATTGAGCAATCCCCACAAAATATTGTTCAAGCCTCTTTTCCCATCGAACTTGGTTTCGAAAACTACACTTCCTTTATAGTCCAGAACTTTAACGTCGATTTCTCCAATATTCTTTAAAAAAAACGGAGCCTCTAATTTTGTAACTGTTCTTTCGTAATATTGCATATTATAAGGCAATATACACTCGGGGATATCAAATATACAGCACAATTCCTCACTGGCATCCATGTTTATTACTTCACGCAATAGGCGCACATCCAAGGCCCACATACCCCGGCCATGTGTTGCAATAACCGCAATATCGTCGCGCGGGTGAATATTTATGTCGTGTACATAAGTGGTTGGTAAATTGCCCACTAAAGCTTGCCAGCTTTCACCGCGATTGGTTGAAAGAAATACGCCATAATCGGTTCCCACATAAAGAATATTCTCATCTTTCGGGTCTTCGCGAATAACATTACACGGGCCACTGGGTATGTTTGCATTTATATTTTCCCAGGTTTGCCCATAGTCTTCCGATTTCCAGATATAAGCCGCACTATCATCGTCGCGTTTGCCATTTTGAGTCATATATACCCGGCCTTTGGCATAGCGCGAGGCTTCCAAGTGCGAAACCCATTTCCCGTAAGGCAATCCTTTTACAATCTCGTTCCAGTCGCTTCCGCTGTTTTGGGTTACCCATACGCGTCCATCGTCGGTTCCGGCATAAAGCACCCCAAATTTTAGATGCGATTCGGAAATGGTAAAAATGGTTTGGTAGGGAATATCGCCCTTTTTACTGGTCTGATTGTACGTTAGATCGGGGCTAATTAGCTCCCAGGTTTCACCTTCGTTCATCGAACGGTGTACAAACTGCGTTCCGTGGTAAATTATTCCAGGGTTGTGTGGCGAAAGAATAAACGGAGCCAGCCACTGTCCGCGTAACTTATCAACATTTTCGGGAACGGGTGGCATAATCGTTTTACTTTTTTGGGTCGCTAAATCAGTTTTGGTAATGGTACCATAAAAACCAGCCGAATATACTTTATTGGGGTCTGTTGGGTCTATTTGGTGAATACTTCCCTCTCCTCCAGGTGCACTTTCGAATTCCACCGCCGGAATTTTACTACGGCCTTTACTTAAATCAACTACTCCCCTAAAACTAAAATGATCCTGAATAGAACCATAAACGCGAAAAGGATTGGCCATATCCATTCCAACATTGTAGAACTGCGCCAAAGGCAGGTTATTGTAAAAGGTTCGAAAATGTTCGCCATCGTAGGAAATAGCCACGCCCCCATCGTTAACATTTACAAGGTATTCAGGGTTTTGTGGGTCAATCCACAACCCATGGTGGTCCATATGCATGTTTCCAATTGTTTTAAACGATTTTCCGCCGTCAACCGAAACATTCAGAAACAATCCCAATGCATACACTTTTTCAGGGTTTATAGGATCGACACGTATCTGACCAAATACCCAACCATAAGTTCCCGACAAGCTTTCCATATATTTACTTTGCACGCTTACCTCTTGCCAGGTTTCGCCACTATTATCTGAACGATAAATAGTGGCACCTTTAATCCGGCCACTGCTTGGGCGTCCATAAGCATCTTCTGTTTGGGTTAATGCAGTATCGTTGGCTAGTTTTTCGTAATTATCTACAAAAGCATACAGCGTTTCGGGGTGAGCTTTGCATAAATCAATCCCGATTCGCCCGCGGTGCTTCGGAACAGGTAACCCCTGGTTTATTGCTTGCCAAGTTTTCCCTCCATTGGTGCTTTTATACAATCCGGTTTCGGTATAATCGTCTTCATTACGCGGATCGTTCCACTTTTTTCGAATCCGTTGCCACATACTGGCGTAGAGTATCTCTGGGTTGTCGGGATGCATTACCAAATCGTAAGCCCCGGTCATTTCATTTGCATATAGAATTTTTTCCCAGGTATTTCCACCATCCACAGTTTTGTATACACCTCGTTCTTCATTCGTTGTCCACTCATTTCCTCCGGCAGCCACGTACACCACTTCCGAATTATTGGGGTGAACCAAAACTCGTGAAATGGTATTGGTATTTATTAAACCTTTGTGTTGCCAGGTCTTACCTGCATCTTTTGACACATAAATTCCTGCTCCCGAATTCGAGCTTCTGAAAATATTACATTCGCCGGTACCTGCCCAAATCGTATTTTGGTTTTGCGGATCAAGAGCAAGGTCGCCAAATCCGGTCGACATTCCGTGCTCGAAAACGGGTTGCCATGTAATCCCTTCGTTTATGGTTTTCCAAATCCCTCCCGAAGCAGCGGCAACATATATGGTGTAATATTTACCTTTTGGCGTTACCACCTCTACATCAGTCATCCGTCCACTAATATTTGTTGGGCCAAGAAACTGCCAGGGTATTTCTTTAAACAGCGATTGTTCTTTCAATTCGAGAAATTCCTCATACCATTCAATACGCTGTTCTTTAGATGTTTTTTGCACGGATTGTTGCGCTTTGCCTACATTTGTTACCAGAAAGAACAAAAGCAAAAAAGATATAATTTGATTGATCATATATTTTGATTTTTGATGCTGTAAGTACGAAATTTGAATAACACTATATAAAAATAAGTATTATTAAATCGAATTTAAACAATACATTGCATTTCTATTAAACGAATACCAGTAATTAAAAACAAGCTTTGGCATAACTATTTCACAAATGGAAGAAGTAAATACCATATTTCTATCAGGAATTAGGATTGATGAACCGATTGTTACGCTAACTGATCTGCTCGTAGCGGTTTTATGTTTTATTTTTGCCTATAAACTACATAAAAAGGGCAGCAAAGAAAAAGTTTTTCTCTACTTTAAAATCTATTTTTTAATGATGGGAATTGCAACCGTGCTGGGAGGAATAATCGGTCATGCTTTTATGTATTATTTTAGTTTTTACTGGAAATTACCAGGCTGGATAAGCAGTATGATTTCGATTATGTTTGTTGAACGTGCTGCCATAGAGCACACACGTATAAAAATAACTCCGACCATTATTAAAGGACTGAGAATTCTGAATATTATCGAGTTTTTAACTTTCCTCACTCTCACAATTGTCTTCTTAAATTTCTTTTACGTTGAATTTCATTCGGGCTACGGATTAATGTTTGTGGTGCTCTCACTCGAAGCTTATCTGTATTTAAAAACCAAAAACAAGGCCAGCAAATTAATTTTGATTGGTGTAGCCTTCGCTGCTGTTGCTGCTTTGTTTTTTATGAATAAAATATCGCCCCATTCATGGTTTAATTACCTTTCTGTGAGTCATGTTTTAATGGCAGTAGCAGCCTGTTTCTTTTACTTTGGAGCAAGCAAAATCGACATGTCGGTTCTCAAAAAATAATTTAGGCTTTAGGTGCCACAGCTTCGAAAAAGGTTGTGAACATGCAATTAAAATAAACTTACAAAAACAACTCATAACACAATTACGGAGAGTCGATGTAATTAAGTTAAACAGTTTATTTTAAAGCAGTCTCCGTGCTTAATAGATTCCCGAACGCCTATTTCATGCAAAATCCCTTATCCCTTCCCTAAAGCAAAAATATCACGCATTAATTACTGATTTTGTGGTTATAATTCAATTGCAAAAATACTGTTTTGATAAGTTTCTTATAATTAATTGGTAATACACTTATTAAGAACAGTAAGAAATACCATTTCGCTATATAATTAATTGCATCATCAGGTTCTGTGATATTTTTTAATCCATTCATTTTTATTACTTTAGAGTATGACACTTTTCAACGAATTTAGTCTTGTTTAAATCTTTAAGAATGAAAATTGCTTTCCTCTTCTTTTTCTTATTTACATTTTGTTCGTTGTTTGGGCAGGAAATCCGAAATTACACAGCAACAACCAGCGAAAACATTAAAATAACAGTAAATGGTATTTTTGATGAACCGGAATGGCAAAATGCCACCTGGCAAAATCAATTTGTTCAATACGAACCTATAGAAGGTGAAGCTCCATCGAAACAAACCGAATTTGCTATTTTATACGATGCCAATACTATTTATGTAGGCATCCGTTCCTTCGACAATCCCGACAGTATTTCTATGCGTATGTCGCGTCGTGATGATATTGAAGGTGATCTGGTTGGTATTTTTATTGATTCGTATTTTGACAAGCGTACCCACTTTTCGTTTATCGTTTCTGCTGCAGGAGTGCGTACCGACAATATTAACAGCAACGATGGAGAAAGCGAAGATGATACCTGGGATCCCATTTGGCATACTAAAACAGCCTTAACTCAGCACGGATGGAATGCCGAGATGCAAATTCCACTTACTCAGCTGCGTTTCGAAGAAAGCATAGAGCAGCGTTGGGGACTACAAGTGTTGCGTTATATTTTCAGAAAAGATGAACTATCGTCGTGGCAAGCAATGAAACGCGATCAAACTGGTTTTACATCGCAATTTGGCACCATGGACGGAATAAAAAACATTGAGCCCCAAAACACCATGAATATTACACCCTATGTGGTTGCCCGGGCCGAAAGTTACGAGAAAGAGCCGGAAAATCCTTTTTTGAGTTCGGGGAACGAGCAGGATTTTAATATCGGTCTGGACGCTAAAATAGGCGTAACAAATTACCTGACCATGGATGTAACCATTAATCCAGATTTTGGGCAGGTGGAAGCAGATCCTTCGGAAGTAAACTTAAGTACGTACGAAACATTTTTTGACGAAAAACGCCCTTTTTTTATCGAAGGGAAAAACATTCTTTCGTATACGCTTTCGGCCGGTGATGGTGATTTGGCGGCAAACAACCTGTTTTATTCGCGACGGATTGGCCGGAGCCCACAATACAAACCTGATTTAGAGGATGATGAATATGCTGACATTCCTGATTTTACACGAATTATAGGAGCTGCAAAAATTACAGGAAAAACAAAAAACGGATGGTCGATTGGCTTGTTGGAAAGTGTTACTTCCGAAGAAAATGCTAAAATTAAAGGTACTGAAAACGAATATACGCCTTCCGTTGAACCCTTAACAAATTATTTTATCGCACGCTTTCAGAAAGACTTTAACGAGGGCAATACCAATGTTGGGGCAATGCTAACCTCGGTAAACCGAAAAATTGATGAAGAACAACTTGAGTTTTTACACAAAAGTGCAGTAACCGGAGGTATCGACTTTCTGCATCAGTGGAACAACAAAAAATGGTCGGTTCAGGGGGGCCTTTATTTCAGTCATGTTAAAGGAACAGAGGAAGCAATTTTAACGACCCAGGAAGCCTATTCCAGAACCTATCAGCGCCCCGATGCCGATTATATTACACTCGATTCATCACGCACCTCGCTGAGTGGTTACGGAGGAAAATTTGCGCTGTCTAAAAGCAGCGGAAGATTCAAATTTGGCACATTAATTAACTGGAAATCGCCGGGTTTGGAAATTAATGACATTGGTTTTTCTCCGGACGTTGACGAAATTTTACCCATTTTCTGGATGGGTTACCGGTGGTACGAGCCTTTTTCTATTTTCAGAAATGCCAGTGTTAACTTTAACCATTGGACCGCTTTCGATTTTGGAGGAAATTTACTTGTTAACGGAGGAAATATTAATGGGAATGCGCAGTTTAAAAATTTCTGGTATTCGTTCGCAAACATGAGCTGGGAAGGAGAAAATCTCTCCCATTCGGCACTTCGTGGCGGGCCATCGTTAAAACTCCCGGGAAACCGACGCTTTTCTGCCGGAATATTCTCAAACGACCAAAAAAAACTAAGACTTGGTATCGACGGCAGTATCCTGATAAGCAATGAAAAAGATTTTTCATCGAGAAAAAATATCGACCTGAGCATTAGTTACAGGCCTTTTAGAGCTATACAAATAAGAATTTCGCCTGAATACAAGCTTAGCGATTACTCTTTGCAATACATTACCCAATGCGACTATGACAGCAATACGCGTTACATTATGAGCAATATCGCCCGGAAAACACTAGAAATATCGATACGTGTAAGCTACAACATTACCCCCGATCTTACCATTCAATACTGGGGGCAACCGTTTATTGCTACTGGCAATTATTCCGGTTTTAAATACATAACCAACAGTAAAGCCAGCAAAGTTGATGACCGTTACAATTTGTATACTGCAGATCAAATAACTTATAACCCGGAAAATGAACTTTTTTTGATTGATGACAATTTGGACGGAACCACTGATTATAGTTTTGATAAACCCGATTTTAATGTAAAAGAATTTTTATCGAACCTGGTGTTACGCTGGGAATTCCGACCGGGCTCAATGTTCTACCTGGTATGGTCGCAAAACCGCAGTGTATTCGAAAACATTGGGAAGTTTAAATTCAACAACGATATTGATGCTTTATTCGATGAAGAACCACACAATATTTTTCTGGTGAAATTTTCGTACCGGATAGGCCGATAAAATCTATGCGAAAGCATATTTTATTTTGAAATGCATCTTAAATTATTTTGAATATTTTGAGTTTAGACAAAAAAAAATTGAACCATGGCTAAGCTATGGTTCAATTTTTTAACAAAGTATAAACTAATACGTAAAAACAAGGCGCATTTCAATGAAATATTGACCTTGTTCTATTTATATATCATTTTATTCAATAAACATATCCTCACCGGTTAAAGTAATTTTTGCGCTAATGGCATTTGCAACTTTCTCATTAGGCTGTCCACCGCCTACGTTAATTGTAAAGTCTCCACTTTCAATTACCCGCTTATCGTCTTTCCCAATAATTGAAAACTGTCGGGCTTTTAATTCTATTTCAACCGTTTTCGATACACCGGCTTTCAAAAATATTCGTTCAAAACCTTCCAATTCCCATTTAGGGCGCAAACTCGATGCGACCTCGTCCTTTAAGTATAGCTGAACCACCTCTTCGCCATCTATTTTTCCGCTATTGGTAACCGTAACACTCACCTTCACGTTGTCACCAACTTTTGCAGTTTTAGGCAGCTTTATATCGCTATATTCAAAACGGGTATAACTTAGTCCAAATCCAAAAGGATAAAGAGGCTCTCCTTCAAAGTACTTATAGGTTCTGCCCTGCATATCGTAATTTTCAAACGGTGGGAGCTGCTCAACCGATTTGTAATAGGTAACTGGCAAACGTCCGGCAGGATTGTAATCGCCAAAAAGCACATCGGCAACAGCAGTTCCTCCTTCTTGTCCGGGGTAACCTGCCGAAATAATGGCATCCAGATTTTGGTCGGCCCAGTTTACCGCCAGCGCACTACCGTTTAACAAAACCAAAATTACCGGTTTGCCAGTATTGTAAATGGCTTTCATCAGATCGCGTTGTTGTTGCGGTAATTTTAAATGCGTTCGGTCGCCCCCTTCAAAGCCATCAACTTTTATAGGCATTTGCTCGCCTTCCAATCGTTGCGATAAGCCAAGCACCAATACAACCGCATCGGCCTGTTTGGCCACTTCTACCGAATTTTCCAGCATGTTTTCGTCGGGCATAGTCCACATTAATTTAGCATCTCCGTCGCCACGCCAGTTTTTATATTCGTACACAAACTTATATTTTTTGCCGGCCTCCATTTTTACCGCTTTTTCGTGATGGAAAGCATGATCAGGAGAATTGTGGCTTAAAATCTTTTCCCCTTCAAACCAAATATCGAGTGTTGGCATTCCCCAGCAACCAATGTTGTAGCTTCCGGTAACCGGCGGAACAATATACCCCGTCCAGCGAACACTGAAATCATCGTCGTTCAATTGGGGGGCAGGAGCAGCTGATTCCCAATAGAAATTTATCGCTTTGTCAACTCGTGTAAAAGCCGGTTCTCCTTCCAGTTTCGCATTATTAAAATATTCACCTTTAACTCCATGTTCTCCTTCTTCTGTCATTAAATATTCTGAAGGAATAGTGTACAGGTTACTTACGCCTTGTGCCAGGTGGCTTCCTTCGGCATACAAAACTTCGGTATTTTCCAATTTATTCTGAAGGCCATTTAAAACCGTTACCGGATTTTTTGCAATTCCGTTATAATTTCCAACCAGTGATTCCCAGTTATCGGCATTTGGCCCGATTACTGCAAGCTTTTTAATGTCTTTCGATAAAGGCAAAATATTGTTTTTATTCTTCAAAAGAACAATACTTTTTTGAGCTGCTTCAAGTGCTAATCTATCATTTTCGTCAGAAGTGTTAACCGAAAAAGGAATTTGCGCATATGGCACATCTTCTTCCGGATCGAACATTCCGAGTTTAAAGCGTGCCATAAATAAACGTTTTACAGCCACATCAATTTCAGCTTCAGTTATTAATCCTTTTTCAACAGCTTCGGGCAAATGATTATAGGCTACTCCACAGTTTAAATCGGTGCCTGCCTTAACAGCAGCAGCGGCAGCTTCAGCCGGTCCATCCGAAAAATTCTGAAATTCATAAAAATCGGAAATGGCCCAGCAGTCGGAAACAACATATCCTTCAAAGCCCCACTCGTCGCGTAAAATACTAAATAATTCGGGGCTGGCACAACATGGAAAATCGCGAAACTGATTATAAGCTCCCATTACCGAATAGGCACCACCGTCTTTTATCAAAGTGCGAAAAGCCGGTAAGTACGTTTCTCTTAAATCGCGCTCACTTATTTTAGCATTAAACTCGTGGCGCAATGGTTCCGGGCCAGAATGAACCGCATAATGCTTGGCTGTAGCTACCAATTTTAAATATTTTGCATCGTCGCCCTGTAGTCCTTTCACAAATTCAGCCCCCATTCGGCCGGTTAAATAAGGATCCTCCCCGTAAGTTTCGTGTCCTCGTCCCCAGCGCGGATCGCGAAAAATATTAATATTAGGCGACCAGAAGGTAAGCCCCTGGTAAATATCGCGCTTGCCATTCCTCACAAATTCATGGTGCTTGGCACGTGCTTCATCAGAAATGGCTGATGCCACCCGATAAATCAAATCCGAATCCCACGAGCCGGCAATGGTAATCGATTGAGGAAATACCGTGGCATAACCCGCGCGCGCCACGCCATGTAAACATTCGTTCCACCAGTTGTATTCGGGAACCTGAAGGCGTTCAACCGACTTTGCATTGTAAATCAACTGATCAATTTTTTCCTGCAATGTCATCTGTGATACGAGTATATCGACTCGCTCATCAAAGGGCAGGTCGCTATCTAAAAATTCAAAATTTTCTTCCTGAGCATTACAAAAAAAGCATACCCATATTCCTAACAAACTAAATATTAAACGTTTCATTGGTCGATAATTAATTAATTAACTGTTCTGTTCTATTCTGTCAAAGATAGAAATTTGTTCATAGAAAATCCAAATAAAAATATGAATTTTGAACGGAATCGAAATGCAAAAATATTTTACTGCTTATATTCAGTTTAGGAATGTGACAGGTGCAGTGTTGGAGCACCTTGCAATAAGCTATAAAAACACATTAAATGCAACACAGTTACGATTTGCGGTGCTGACTTACAATCTATTGCCTATTGAATTTAATTCTAGTGCTGGTCGTGAAAAAGTAAATAATTGGAAGCTTCGCTTGCCTCCCGTAAATCAGAGAATGGATGCGTTTTTTTTACTATCATAAATTCGAAATTTATAGCGACGTCCCTATAATTGCCGCACACATAGTCTTCTCCTGCTTTTTATGAAGAATAATAGCTGGGAACTTTCAGGCTGCGAATTAAATTTTACTGAATTTGAGATGGGTAAGTTCTGTCAAGAAAATACCTTTCTGCAAAAAAAATACAACAGCAAACTTTTTATGCTGAACAAAAAAATTGTTGAAGAGTTTAAAGAAGAGAAGCACAGCGAGTAGGATCTGATTCCTGTAAAAAAGCTGCTTAAATTTATCTTAAAAAATAATATGATGCGATTAACCTTATTTTTATTTGCAATTGTACTTTCTTCGGGAGTATTTGCACAAAATGAAACAAAAATGGAAGACAATACAAACAAACTAGTGGTCCTCTGGACAAGTGACGATCCTGATGTTGCTGAAAAAATGGCGTTTATGTACACCTACAATGCCAAACAGCAGGGATGGTTCGACGAGGTCGTATTAATTATCTGGGGACCATCGGCAAAACTTATTGCAGAAAATACAATGCTACAAGATTACCTCAAAAAGATGCAGGAAGCAGGGGTAAAAACAGAGGCCTGTTTACATTGTGCCAGAATGTACAACGTTAACGAAAAACTTATAAAGCTGGGTATCGACGTAAAAGGAATGGGAGTTCCATTGTCGGACTACCTTAAAAAAGGCTGGAAAACATTAAGTCTCTGATTTTAACACTATTTATCCAGTTAAGAAATAAAAAAGCACCTCTCATCAGATAGGTGCTTTATTATCTCATTCTTCTTTTAGTACTCATCTTCGTTAAAAAAGAAATCGTCTTTACTTGGGTAATCCGGCCAGATGTCTTCAATACTTTCGTACATCTCCCCTTCATCTTCGATCTCTTGTAAGTTTTCTATTACTTCAAGTGGTGCTCCCGATCGAATTGCGAAGTCAATAAGTTCATCTTTTGTTGCCGGCCAAGGTGCATCTTCTAATTTTGATGCAAGTTCCAGAGTCCAATACATGTGTCTAAAATTTACGTGGTTAAACTCAATTTTTGTGTTGCCGCGAATATAATAAAAAAACAATATGAAAAAACCGACAACAACAAAAAAATTAATACTGCCAATGGGTATCTACCATACCGTTTAAATGATTTAGGTAACGAGCCAGAACAAACAAATAATCGGACAAACGATTGATATACTTAATTAATTCGGGCTGTACAGAATTTTGTTCTGCAAATTCAACAATCCTTCGCTCGGCACGACGACAAATAGTTCGCGCTACATGACACTGAGCCCCAGACAGTTCTCCCCCCGGAAGAATAAATTTATTTAGTTCGGGCAAGTCCTTTTCAAATTCATCTATTGCTTTTTCCAGAACCTCAATGTCTTCGGCTTTCATAGCAAGATTAGATGTAAATGCATCTCCCTTCTCATCGGAAGCCAGTCTTGAACCTATGTTAAAAAGCTTATTTTGAATTTGAATAAGTTGCAACTTTATATTTTCAGGAATTGAATAGGAACGAATAACACCCAGACAGGAATTTAATTCATCAACTGTACCATAACATTCCAATCTGCTATTGTATTTTTTAACCCTGTTTCCTCCAACCAATCCGGTAGTTCCGTCGTCGCCGGTTTTTGTATATACTTTAAATTGCTGTGGCATTTCTCTTTTTCTTTCAGAACTATCGATAAAAATCCTGACCTGATTCGACCCAGGATCATTAATTATATTTCTTAGTTGTACAATTGCTAATAAATGGGATTCTCATTGATTATATCCGATTCTACCTCTCCATCTTTCAAACGAATGATTCTATGGGCATGTTTGGCAATATCTTCTTCGTGCGTAACCATTAACAGTGTATTTCCTTTTCGATGAATCTCAGCAAAAAGTTTCATAATCTCTTCTGATATCTTCGAATCGAGGTTACCTGTAGGCTCATCGGCCAGTAACAAAGCCGGTTTATTAACCAATGCACGGGCTATGGCAACACGCTGCCTCTGTCCTCCCGAAAGTTCATTAGGGCGGTGCGTCATGCGGTCGTCAAGACCCACATCAACCAGTGTTTCTTCGGCTCTCTTTTTTCGTTCAGCTTTCCTTACTCCAGAATAAACCAGTGGCAACATCACATTTTCGAGGGCAGTATTTCGCGGTAAAAGGTTAAATACCTGAAAGACAAAACCAATTTCTGAATTCCTGATTTCTGCCAGATTATCATCCGACAAACGACTCACATCTTTACTGTTTAATATATATGTACCGCTGGTTGGAGTATCAAGACAACCAATAATGTTCATCAATGTTGATTTTCCAGAACCAGAAGCGCCCATAATGGCAACATATTCGCCTTTGTAAATATCGATTGACACCGAACGCAGAGCACGTACAATCTGTGTTCCAACTTTATAGTTTTTAACAATGTTTTCTAAATGAATAATTTTCTCGTTCATAGCTTGATTTTTTTTATTTGTAGCTCTAAGGGTCATTACATTACACAACTTAAAAGTAAATGGAATATAAATATATCTCTTTCTGAGCAGGAAACCGGTAATAATACTTTTTTTTTAAAATTTTATTATCATAAAGTATGCTTTAATTCATAACAAAAACTATACCCAAAACAGACACAGGTTGCAGGATGCT
The DNA here is from genome assembly GCA_041583785.1 of Draconibacterium sp. GTDB lineage: Bacteria > Bacteroidota > Bacteroidia > Bacteroidales > Prolixibacteraceae > Draconibacterium. Next base: position 130,151 of record JBFHFE010000010.1, read on the forward strand.
TCAAGCTTTCTTTTTCACTTTTTCGGTTTTACGTTTTACTTTTTCCGGTTTCCTTCTTCCTTTTAACTTTTTCCTTTAATATATTTGCTCCATGCCAGAATTTCTCGACCAGGAAATAAAATTTTTACCCGGCGTTGGGCCTAAGCGAGCGGATATTTTATTTAAAGAACTGAAAATTAAAACTTTCAGAGATTTAATAAATTATTATCCATATAAATACATCGACCGCACAAAATTTTACAAAATTTCTGAAATACATGCCCAAATGCCATACATACAGGTAAAGGGTGTAATTCGAAATATGGAAACCATTGGAACCGGGGCAAAACAACGATTAAGTGCGCGATTTTCCGATGCCACCGGGAGTATTGAATTGGTCTGGTTCAGAGCTATTAAATGGCAAATCGAAAATCTTAAAATCAACAAAACCTACATCGTTTTTGGAAAACCTTCTTTGTTTGGTGGCAAAATAAGTGTAGTACATCCCGACTTGGAATCGGAAGAAGAACAACAGCTAAAACCATCCGGGCTATTTCAGGGGTATTATAATACTTCTGAAAAAATGAAAAAAAATTACCTGAATTCCAAAACCATTAATAAAATGCAGTTAACCCTGCTTAATCTGGCTAAAGGTAAAATTAAGGAAACACTCCCCGATTCGTTGATTTCCAGGTTAAAACTGATGCCCCTTGAGAAGGCACTGGCATCCATTCACAAGCCTGAAAATACCCTGGATTTAAAAAAAGCAACTTTCCGCTTAAAATTTGAAGAGCTGTTTTTTATTCAGCTAAAAATTCTGGCATTAAAACACAACAGGAATAAAAAGTTCAAAGGTTATCATTTCGAGAAGGTGGGCTACAACTTCAATACTTTTTACAAGGACTTTTTGCCCTTCGACTTAACAGGTGCGCAAAAGAAAGTAATTAAAGAAATCAGGCGCGATGTAAACAGTACCTCACAAATGAACAGGCTATTGCAAGGCGACGTAGGCAGTGGAAAAACACTTGTAGCACTTATGACAATGCTTTTGGCCATGGACAATGAGTTTCAGAGCTGTTTAATGGCACCCACCGAGATTCTGGCCCAGCAGCATTATCAATCCATTTCACGTTTTTTACAGGAAATGAATGTTCATGTTGGTTTGCTCACCGGCTCAACCAAAGCCAGAGAAAGAAAGAAGATTCATGCAGCGCTGCAATCGGGTGCTATGCAACTAATTATTGGCACCCATGCGTTGATTGAAAACACCGTAACTTTTAAACGATTGGGACTGGTAATTGTGGACGAACAGCACCGATTTGGGGTAGCACAACGGGCCAAACTGTGGAAAAAAAACGACCTGATTCCTCCACATATTTTGGTCATGACGGCAACTCCTATACCCCGCACACTAGCTATGACCGTTTATGGCGATTTGGAGGTATCGGTTATCGATGAACTTCCGCCAGGACGAAAACCTATTCAAACCATCCATTTTTTTGAAAACCGAAGAAATCAGCTAAATAATTTTTTAAAACAACAAATTGAAAAAGGCACGCAGGTATACATTGTCTATCCGCTAATTTCGGAATCGGAAAAAATGGATTTAAAAAACCTTGAAGAAGGATACCGCCACATTTCAGAAACGTTCCCCGATTATAAGATAAGCATGGTACATGGTAAAATGAAACCAGCCATAAAAGAAAGTGCCATGCAGGCTTTTAAACGTGGCGAGAGCCAGATAATGGTTGCCACAACCGTTATCGAAGTTGGTGTAGACGTACCCAATGCTGCGGTTATGGTAATTGAAAGCGCCGAACGTTTTGGTTTATCGCAACTACACCAGCTACGTGGCAGGGTTGGACGTGGAGCAGAACAATCGTACTGCATTCTCATGTCATCGTACAAAATTAGCACAGAAAGCCGCAAACGCCTGGAAACCATGGTACGCACCAACGATGGCTTCGAAATTGCCGAAGTAGATATGAAACTTCGCGGGCCAGGCGATTTGGAAGGGACACAGCAAAGTGGTATGGGCTTCGATCTGAAAATTGCCAATCTGGGGAAAGACGGAGAAATACTGCAAATGGCCAGGAATGTTGCCAACGATATTCTCGACCAGGATCCCTTCCTTCAGAATGAAGAGAATAAATTGCTCCTGAAAAATTTACTGTCGACAAAAGATACGAGTTTCGACTGGAGCTCAATCAGTTAATTAATTACATAAAAAGTAAAACCATGGATAAAATACAACTTCCTGCATCGGATGTAAAAATTACACCAATAACTTTTGGAGCATGGGCCATAGGTGGCTGGTTCTGGGGCGGTGCAGAAGAAAAAGAATCGGTAAAAGCCATTCAGGCTGCCATTTCTAACGGAATGACAACCATCGACACTGCTCCTGTTTATGGGTTTGGGCAGAGTGAAGAATTTGTAGCAAAAGCGATTAAAGGGAAGCGTGAGAAAGTGGAGTTACTTACCAAATTTGGGTTGGTTTGGGATCGGAAATCGGGACATATTCATTACGAAAAAACATTCGACAACCAAGGAAATGAAGTCTCGCTTTACCGTTTGGGAAGCAAAGAAAGTGTTATAAAAGAATGCGAAGATTGCCTTCGAAGGCTGGGCACCGATTACATCGATTTATTTCAACAGCATTGGCCCGACAACTCCACTCCAATTGATGAAACCATGGAAGCCTTGGAGATACTGAAAACACAAGGAAAAATCCGTGCCGGAGGAGTCAGTAATTATACTGGCAACGAGATGGAAAAGGCAGAGAAATATTTCGAACTTAGTTCAAATCAGGTTCCCTATAGCATGGTTAACCGAGGTATTGAAAATGATGTTATTCCATATTGTGTGACTAACAAAAAAGCAATAATTGCATACAGTCCCATGCAAAGAGGATTATTATCCGGTAAAATCACATCCAATTATAAATTTAATGAGGGAGATCACCGGCCTTCTACCCTACTTTTTCAGGAACCCAATCTCACAAAAATCAATCAATTTCTAACAAAAATAAAACCCATTGCAGATAGGCAAAAAGCCACTTTAGCACAGTTGGTTTTAAAATGGACCCTTAATCAACCCGGAATTACCTGTATATTGGCAGGTGCACGAAATGAGCAACAGGTTTTAGAAAATATAAAAGCCTATGAAGTAGTTATTTCGGAAAGTGAAAGCAAGCAAATCGCTTTTCTCCTTGACCAGCTGCTTTTGACTCTACAGTAACCCGTGTTCCATTTAATATATTTCACTCAGAAATCCAGAATTGTGCAAAATTTGCATTAAAAATACTGAAAAAAAAGCGGGTTAATTTAAACCCTGTTTAGTGCAAAAATTGTGCGATTCCGGTACTTCTGATATCACTTTGTTGCTTTTTCCTTTTAACCCTCACTTTCTCGCGATAAAGCGTCATAAATGTTGGGTATTTCTAATTAAGAAAGCGAAAGCTGTGTTCCGGCTTTTAGTCGACACAGCCTTATTTGCTAGTCAGTTCGAAAAATTTTTCCTGAATCAGTCGGGTAATTTCACCCCTCATTCCATTTCCTATAACTGTATTGTCAACCTGAAACACAGGAGTAATTTCACTTCCGGTTCCGGAAATAAATAATTCATCCATCTCCAAAACTTCTTCTTTCGAAAACAGTCGCTCTTCCACAGGAATAGAGTTGGCGGCACAAATTTCGAGTACAACTTTTCTGGTGATTCCCGGTAAAATCAGGTCAGATAAAGGACGGGTAACTAAAACACCGTTTTTTACGGCACAAACACTCGAATGTGTGGCTTCAGTAATATAACCATCACGAACGAGGATGCACTCCTCTGCTCCATTTTCAACAGCCTTATTGAAAAGCATGGTATTGGGCAACAACGAAACCGATTTAATGTCGCAACGTTGCCAGCGAATATCCTCATGGGTGATTACCCTGATGCCTTTTTCAAGCTTCTCAGTTGCCGAAGGAAGTGAAAATGCATAAGCATAAACTGTTGGTTCGATATTAACAGGGAATTGGTGAGTTCGTTTGGCTGCTCCGCGGGAAATTTGTAAATAAATTCCGGCTTGCTGATTTAATAAATTATTTCGGTGTAACAATTCCTTAAAAACCGATTTCAGTGCCTTAACTTCGGTATAGTTAATTCCTATTTCGCCAAGGCTTCTTTCCAGGCGTTCCTGATGATCGGTATATCGAAATGCTTTTCCGTTGTAATATTTGGCAACTTCATAAATACCATCGGCAAATAAAAACCCACGGTCGTTCGGTGATATTTTAGCATCTTCCTTTGCTAAATATTCTCCGTTTAAATAAACTATTTCATGCATAAATATCTGATACTATAAATTGGGGTCTAAAATTAGAAGTTTTATTCTAATTATTATTGGATAGAATCCATTCTTGTTTGCAGCTATTCTGAATAAAATTAATAAACTGAGTTCGACGATTAATTTTATCCTCAGAAATACAGAACTTGGGTTGATATGCACAAAAGTTATCCTCTTCCCCAAAAAAAACGAAAATGATTGTTTAATAAACATATAAGGGATTCAATTAAATTGAATCCCTTATATATATTGAGTTGTTATCTTGCTTCAACCTCTATGGCTACCGGGCCTTTGTCGCTGTCTTTTATTTCAAATTCAACGTCTTGACCAGCTTCAAGCGAAAACACTGTGTCTTTCACCCCGGAACGATGAACAAAATAATCTTTGCTGTCTTGGGCTTGAATAAAACCAAAACCTTTGACTTCATCGTACCATTTAACGGTACCTTTCATATTAGTAACGTTCTCTGCGCTGATAACCACCACCACCACGACGATCACCGCCACGGCTATTGTTATTATTTTCGCGAGGTTTTGACTCGTTTACTTTAATATTACGACCACCAACTTCAGCGTTGTTTAGTTCCTGAATAGCTTTGTTTGCTTCTTCAGCATCATCCATTTCAATAAAACCGAAACCTTTGCTACGTCCGGTAAATTTGTCCATGATAATTTTTGATGAAGTAACTTCACCATACTCTTCGAAAATCTCTCTTAAATCTTCCTCACCTAAATTAAAAGGAAGGTTTCCAATGTAAATGTTCATTTTATATTCAATTAAAAAAATTAATAAATTGCCTTAATTATCTAATAACCAACAGCAACCAATCAAAATGGCTTACTTCCATAGTTACTTGAATACAGCATAAAAGAGACTTAAATATCGATTGAAATAACATCGGGAAAAACACAAGAGAGCTGAACTGTCCGGTTTAAAAAAAATTCAATAAAAAAAGACCAAAATGCTAATTCCCAGACATCTGAAGCAATTAAATCCTCTATAAATCCAAAATTAACAGTCCAAAGGTAAACTAATAATCTAATATTCAAACCATGTAGACGTCAATTTTCGAAATACAGGTAATAAATAGTATTATTCTGAAATTAAATCACGAATAACAGCACTAGCTATAAAACAACCAAATAGGGCTGGCATGTATGAAATGGTTCCCACAGTTGACATTTTATTTTGGCCTTTCTCTATACGAACTGCGTTTTCATCAATTTCTTCGGAAGAAAAAACTACTTTCACGCCTTTCTTTACTCCCAAGCGGGAAAGACGTTTCCGCATCATTTTGGCTAATTTGCAGTTGTACGATTTTTTTATGTCGGTAAGTTCGATCTTGGATGGATCCATTTTGCCTCCAGCTCCCATCGAACTAACCACTTTTAAGCCCAATTGTAAAGCCTTATAAACCAGAAAAACTTTGGGCGACAGCGTATCTATAGCATCAACTACATAATCAAACGGCTGGCTTTCAATTAATTCAGTAGTCTTTTCTTCACTTATAAAATCGTTAATGATGCTAAGTTTAATTTCCGGATTTATATCACGAAAGCGTTCAGCTAGAATTTCGGCTTTGGGTTTGCCCTGCGTGCTTTGCAGGGCCGGCAACTGTCGGTTTCTATTGGTTTCTTCTATTACATCTCCGTCAACAATTGTCATTTTTCCTATACCTGCCCGGCATAATTGCTCAGCTGCGTAGGCCCCTACACCTCCCAGGCCAACCACTAAAATGTTCGCATTCTTTAACTTTTCAAGTTTATCTTTTCCGAGTAATAATTCAGTACGTTCTAACCAGTGCATTTTCAAGTAAAAAATTAGAAAACAAAAAATATTCTTAGCCGGCAAAGAAAAGCAAAAGAAGTTTAAACCCGACCACTTGTTAACGAATTTTCAATCCGATTAAAGTTATTCCAGACTGCACTTTTTAGTTGCTCCATTTTAATGGCTTTTAGCTTTGCCCCTTGCCTGTAAATTTGTTCCACTTCTCCATCCAGTTCGTCGGTTTCGAAAAAGATTTTGTCGAGAGGCAAAAAATTAAACGACTCAACAGCCTTTGATTTTTCACGAAACAAGCAGTTGCCAAAAGAGAATAAAAACCCCATATCAAGCATTTGTTTGGTAAGTTCGAGGCTTCCGTTGTAACCATGCATTATCCAAGGCATGGCAGGTTGCATCTTTTTGCGCAGCAGAATCACTTCATTAAAAGCTTTCACACAATGAATGATTAATGGATACTCATATTCTTCGGCCATATATGCATGAGCCTCAAACACCCTTTTCTGTTCTGCAAAATCTGCATCAATTTTTTTGTCTAAACCGGCTTCGCCAACAAAAATCACATGATCGAACTCCAAAGCCTCCTCTACCATTTGTAAGGCAGCGTTATTTTCCTTTTCAGTACCAAGATACCAGGGATGCAAACCTACCGAATAAAAATTCCTGCCGGAAAAAGCTCCAAATCCATCTCCCGGATAAATATTTTGCACCGTCACCGTTCCTTTTTCATTATGATAAGGATGGGTATGAATATCGACGTAAGGAATTGGATTCATTGTGATATTATGATTAATTATTACCAAACAAAAATGTTACGGATTTATTATACAAATTATGCTAATTCCAAAATTTTGGCAATTACATTATTCGCTCCCTCTGCAATCTGAACAATATTGGCATCGAGCATGTAACACGGTGTAGTTACCACCTTATATTTTTCATCAACAACAATTTCGCCATGGGTTGTTTTAACGTGCTTCGCCCCCATGGTCTTGATGGCTTCGGCAGTTCCCTGATCTTGTCCGATGGTTACTTCAACATCGCCCAGAACTTTGGCAATTAAAGCCGGAGAGATACAAAGTGCGCCAACAGGTTTTTGTGCACTTACCGTATTTTTTATAGCTTTTTCAACATCGGGATTAACCGTACAGTTGGGGCCATCGAATGCAAAAGAGCATAGATTTTTAGCAGCTCCAAATCCTCCGGGAAATACAATTGCGTCAAATTCAGCAGCATTGTAATCGGATAATGCTTTGATGTTGCCTCGGGCAATGCGGGCAGCTTCTGTTAAAACATTACGTGTTTCCGGCATTTCTTCACCGGTAATATGATTTACTACATGTGCTTGTGCTACATCGGGAGCAAAGCACTGATATTCTGCACCTTGCTTTGCAATTGCCAATAATGTTAATGTAGCTTCATGGATTTCGGCACCATCATAAACGCCATTTCCGGCTAAAACAACTGCTATTCTTTTCATCTTATTAAAATTGTTTGTTTATTAAGGAATAAAACAGAACCCGCATGATTTTAATAAATCACCAATGGGTGAATATTTCTCATGCTCGTTTCATTCTATTCTGAGTTTTTAAATTTCTTATTCAAAGTTAAGAGATAATGCGAAAACCAGAAAATGGAATGTGCCGAATGGCTTAAATTTATTGTTATTTACAATTTTTGCAAACAACAGTAGGTTTCAGGTGTCATGCTTTCTAAAATACATTTTGCATTTTATTCGATTAACACCATACCGGGAATAAAACCTATGATTTATCTTATGTCTTGCAAATTATAAGGTGTTTCCTGATAAACGTAATAATTCAGCCAGTTGGAGAACAATAAATTTGCGGTAGATTTCCAGCGCATTACAGGCGTATTTTCAGGATTGTTATCGGGATAATAATTTATGGGAATATCGATGGATAAATTTTTCATTACATCACGTTTGTATTCGGCATCGAGGGTACGACGCGAATATTCGGTATGACCGGTAATAAAAAGTTGCCTCCCACTTTTAGCCTTCACAATACTCACCCCGGCTACCTCAGAGCTAGCGATAACTTTCAGCTCCTTAATTTTTTCAATATCCGCTTTTCTGATTTCGGTGTGGCGCGAATGAGGCACATAAAATATATCGTCGAAGCCCCTGAATATTGGAAGTCTAGGATTTGAAAGTTTGTGTTCAAAAACGCCAAACATTTTCTTCTCCAGGGGATATTTCGGAATGCCGTAATAATGGAATAACCCTGCCTGGGCCGCCCAACAGATAAACAATGTTGAGGTAACATGTTTTTCCGCCCAGTCAAAAATTTGTTTCATTTCTTCCCAGTAGGTTACTTCTTCATATTCAAGCTGCTCAACCGGCGCACCGGTAATTATCATCCCATCGTAATTTTGATTTTTCAGTTCATCAAAATCCTTGTAAAATTCCCTCATGTGCTCAACAGGTGTATTTTTAGGAGTGTGCCCCTGAGGCTTCAAAAGGTCAATTTCAATTTGCAACGGCGAATTAGACAGCAAACGCAACAAATCGGTTTCTGTTGAAATTTTTAAAGGCATCAGGTTAAGAATAACAATTTTAAGAGGACGAATATCCTGATGCGCAGCACGTGTTTGGTTCATTACAAAAATATTCTCCTTGCGTAAATTTTCAATGGCAGGAAGTTTATCGGGAATATTTAGTGGCATATTTTTCTTTTTTTTGTTTGAGCCGCAAGCAACTCTGAATTAAAATTTGTATCGTTTTCGTCCTACTATCTCATTAATTTTGGAAAGCTTGCCTGCATACCGGCGGGCAAGCTTGCTTCGCTGCCAACAACATATTTAATCTTTATGTTCATTGCTCATCGCGAAGTTATAATATATAAACCGGATTTAATCGGCAAAACAACAATAGGTTCCGGCAACAATATACAAACGATGTTATATTTATTCACCCGCCAACCTGAAGTTAACGGGTGAATATCGCTGAATGCTGAACCCTCAACGTTCGTTTTGCTCAGTAAAAGCAAGCCCTAAACTTTATCTAGTGCTTGTTCAAAGTCGGCAATAATATCGTCGATATGCTCTAATCCAACGCTAACACGCAACATGGTTGGCAACACACCAGCAGCAAGTTGCTCTTGTTCAGACAATTGCTGATGTGTGGTTGCCGCAGGCTGTATAATAAGCGTTTTAGCATCGCCAACATTAGCCAGGTGGCTAACCATTTCTAAATTATTTACTACCTGATTTGCGGCCTCTTTATTGCCTTTTACGTTAAACGACAGCACGCCTCCTGCTCCACGGGACAGATATTTTTGTGCATTAACATACGACGGGTTGTTTTCCAAACCTGGGTAATTTACGCTTTCCACTTTCGGATGATTGTCGAGCCATTTGGCCAAAGCCAGTGTATTTTCAACATGGCGCTCCATGCGCAACGAAAGAGTTTCCAGCCCCTGTATCAATAAAAATGAATTAAATGGACTTAAGGCAGAACCATAATCGCGCAAACCTTCCACACGCGCTTTTGTAATAAATGCAATATTTCCGAATGGTCCGTCGAAGTTAAAAACATCCCAGTATTTTAAGCCATGATATCCTTCCGAAGGCTCCGTAAAACCAGGAAATTTACCATTTCCCCAGTTGTAAGTTCCGGCATCTACAATTACCCCTCCAATACTTGTCCCATGGCCTCCAATCCATTTGGTTGCCGACTCAACAACAATATCGGCTCCGTGTTCAATTGGCCTAAAAAGATAACCTCCTCCGCCAAAAGTATTGTCAACAATAAACGGGATATCATATTTTTTGGCAACAGCCGAAATTGCATCGAAATCAGGAATTACAAATCCGGGATTTCCAATAGTTTCAAGGTAAATTGCCTTTGTATTTTCGTCGATTAACTTTTCGAAAGATTCAGGTTCCAGGTCATTTGTAAAACGAGCTTCAATACCCAATCGTTTAAAAGTTACTTTAAACTGGTTGTAAGTTCCGCCATACAAATACGGCGACGACACGATGTTATCACCAATATCGAGAATATTATTCAGTGCCAAAAATTGTGCAGCATGTCCCGAGCCGACAGCCAAAGCTGCTACACCACCTTCTAGTGCTGCAATACGCTGCTCGAAAACATCGTTGGTAGGATTCATTATTCGGGAGTAAATATTCCCAAACTCTTTTAAGGCAAACAGGTTTGCTGCATGATCGGCATCGTTAAAAACGTACGATGAAGTTTGATAAATAGGAACAGCTCTTGAGTGTGTAACTGAATCGGGTTGATGTCCTACATGTTGCTGCAGGGTTTCGAATTTTCTTTTTTTTGTTGTCATGTTATTATTTTTTTTGAGTTAAAAACTTGTTTATAATACCCCGGGATTTACCGAGGGAATTTATTCCTCTCCTTTTTCGGGAGTAAAAAATGCCTTATATATCTCGCGAACGCTTTTTTCTTTGTCTGCTTTATTAACCACCAGATAACTCACCAAATCGGATGCCCCTGATCCACTTAACACTACATTAATTTTATTGTTTGCCACGGCTGTAAAAATTTTAGCTGAAACGCCGTAGGCTTGTTGCATACCATGCCCAACCACCCCAATTAAAGCAATATCTTTTACAACCGAAATTTCGCTAACTGACGAAAAACCAAGCTCATTTATAAACCCCAGCGCACGGTCTCCATTTTCTTCATTCAAAATAAAATTGATTGACGTTTGCGAAGTAATAACCGATTTAATGTTTACACCAGCTTCGTTTAACCGTGCCGTTACTTTTGCCAGAATACCAGGTTTTAATCCTACCCCAGGTCCATCCAGTTTAAGTAACGAGATATCATCGGTGCAGGCCACACTTTTTACAATCTGTTCTTCAATAAACGTTTCGGTATTAATAATGGTTTCCACTACTCCACCGGGCGAATCGGAACGAATAACCACAACCGGAATATGCTCATACTCAAGCGGCTCAACAGTTCGCGGATGAAATGAATAATGCTCGAAATAAGCTAATTCGCTGGCCTCGGCGTATGTTAACCTTTTTATTTTTGGCAAGTTTTTTATTATTTCCGGATCGGCACGCCAAAACTCTTTGTCTAAATCCCACAACTGCAGTTTTTCGGCTCCCAACTCTTTGGTTAAGAAGGCGGCAGAATAATCGGCCGATGTTTTTCCGGTTCGCGCAATTTTTCCGGCTTCTGTAATTCCATAGGTACCTGGAATAATAAAAAATCCTTCGGAGTAAGCAGAAAATTTTTCTTTGTTTACCGAAATAAATGTGGCATTTCCATAATCAGAGGTCGCCTGCAGTTCTATTTCATCTGGCCATAAAATATGTGCTTCTGGCCATTGTGCCTTCAAAATCTCCACCGAAAGTTTTTCGGCATAACTTAACACCTGGTCTTTCAAGGCACACGAATAATCACCAATCAAGGCAATTCCTTTAAGTAAGCCGGTCAGCTGAGCTGTTAATTCCGTAAAACTTTCCGAAATTTCAGCATCCACCCTTGACGTGTAAAAACCGAAAATTTTTGTTTGCAAATTGCTTTCGTTTAAATCAATCTGAAAAACCGTTGAAATGCTTTTGTTAAACAAATCGAGCAGCTCGGGAATCGCCGAAACAACAATAAATTTGCGCCCTGAGGCACTGCTTAAATATTCTTTAAAATTATGTATAGAAGTTGGGTTGCCAATATGGCTTCCACCCAATCGAATAACTGTATCCGACATAAGATTTAACTCTTTAAAATTATTAATTACTGATTAAATACGCCTGGAATAGAAATGCCTTCAACCGACAGAAACCATCGAAAGAAGGCTAGCGCATACACATAAACATAGACGACATAAACATAGATCCACAGTTGATTGCTGCGGCCGAAGAAAAGATATTTCTTGTTTCAATGTTCATTCTTGTCGTTTTTGTATGCCACAAATATATATTCATTTTTTTAATCTACAATATTATTTGGAATGATTTTAGATAAAATTCACATTCTATTCTGCCGGCTAAAGGGCTTTCCGCTTTACCGGTTTTGTCAAGCCTGGTTTTTGTAATTCCCGGCAAGGGGCTTCTTGCATCAGCCCTTGCCGGGAAATAAAAACTCTATGCTTGCCTGCAACAGGGTACCACTGCAATCCCTGCCGGGCGGTTGCCAATGCCGGTGGTCACTTGCTAACATTTTCAAAACGTGTTACTTGTTTTTCCCGTTTCCTACAATCCCCTATTGGATCTTGTATAATTTCAAAAAAAACTTACTTACTATAATATAAACCCGAGTTCGACTTTAAACAAATAATCATTTGCTTATCTATTTTTTCGTATTAATTTAGTTCCGATTTCCATTAAAACCATACGAATAAAAAAGATTACGCTTATTCCACAGGGAAGATTAATCTTTTAAAATTATAAATAATGAAACGAGCATGAGAAATATTCACACATTGGCGAGTTATTAAAATCATGCGAGTTCCATCTTATTCCTTAGAAAACAAACAATTTTAATAAGATGAAAACAAGAATTATTATTACCTTATTCGTATTGCTCCCTTTATTTTTGTTTTCGTAAGATTTAATAGTAACGAGCAAAGGAGATTCCATTAACTGCTTTATTACTAAACTGAAGCAGGATTATATCTATTTTACATTTAAACACGGCGGAGAGATTAAAAATACCCAGTTGGAATTAGGTGATGTAGAAGAATACACATACAATTTTGGAGAAACTCCCGAGATCCTTAATTACGAATTTGAAAAGTCGAAAAACTACAAGAGAACTCGATTTGCCCTTAATACAGGATATAGTTATCGCCTGGCAAAAATTGCAGATAACATTCCTGCTCCAGCACGGGATTACTATAAAAGTTTAAAATCGGGATGCCATCTGGGATTCGACATTAGCTTCTTCACTTCCGAAACTCTTGCATTCGGATTAAAATACAATCTCTTTACATCATCGAGCAATAATAGCTACAGTAATAAAGAATCGAGTAGGGTAAATATAGAATAAAACCATATTCTATATTTATCCCTCTCACAGAACCGTGCGTACGGGCCTCGTACACGGCTCATGCTAAACCTTATTCTGTACTTCGTAGTACTGATGCAACGTATTCGTCTTTAC
>JBFHFE010000011.1:0-133323 GCA_041583785.1 Draconibacterium sp.
ACAGTTGATTGCATCCGAAATAATCCGCAATGATTTCTTAGACAGGGTTAAAATTGGACTCGACTTTTTCGATGCTTCAATAAACCGAATTGGCGCTTATGTTACCGGAACACGTGCTGCCATGAAAGCATTTTTAATTGCTGCTTTAGAGCCAACAAAAGATATGATTGCATTGGAAGAAGCCGGTAAAAACTTCGAACGCCTGGCGATGTTGGAAGAATTAAAAACGATGCCTTTTGCTGCAGTTTGGGATTACTATTGTTTGCAGGAAGGTGTTGCAACCGGAATGGATTACATTGCTGAAATTCAGCAATACGAAAAAGATGTTCTTTCAAAAAGAGGGTAATAAAATATTTATAGTTCGATAATGCCTCTCTTGCTCTTACGAGTAGAGCAGGGGAGGCTTTTTTATAAAAAACTGTGTTGGAGTACGGGTCTTTTGGTGCTTCGTACCTTCAGCGTTCAACTTAAAAATATGACTGAAGTAATAGCTGTTTTCGATATCGGAAAAACCAACAAAAAAATATTGTTGTTCAATAATAATTTTAGGGTAGTTTATCAGCACGAGGAAAAATTTCCGGTGGTGTTAGATGACGATGGTTTTGAATGTGATGATATTGATTTAATTACCACATGGATTTCTAAAACATTGGCTGAATTTGCATCCCGGAAGGAGTTTGAAGTGGTAGGAGTAAATTTTTCGACCTATGGTGCTTCTCTACTATTTTTAGATAAGGATGGAAAACTGCTAACGCCAGTATATAATTATCTGAAAGAAATTTCTGTTTCTATTTCGGAAGAACTTTTTGCCGAATATGGTGGAAAAGAAGAGTTTTGTCGCAACACAGCCAGCCCCGCTCTTGGCCTATTGTTAAATTCAGGAATTCAGATTTTATGGCTGAAAAAAGAAAAACCCGAAGTTTTTACCAAAACAAAATCAATTCTTCATTTCCCTCAATATTTATCCTATTCGTTAACCAGCAAAATTGTTTCGGAACCAACTTCAATTGGTTGCCATACCTTTATGTGGGATTTTGATAAAATGGAATACCACAAATGGCTTGGAAACAAAGGTATATCGTTGCCAGAGCCAATAACTAACGATTTTGTTTTTCCTGTTAAAACCGATACAAAAGAAATTAGTGTAGGAACCGGAATTCACGACAGTTCGGCATCGTTAGTGCCGTATTTAAAATCAAGTAAGGACAAATTCATACTTATTTCAACCGGAACCTGGTGCATTAATATGAATCCTTATAATTGTGAACCTTTAACTGCCAAACAATTGGAGCAGGATTGTTTGTGTTTTCTGACTCCAAATAAACAACAGGTAAAATCATCTCGTCTGTTTATGGGGCATTTCCATGAGGTTTGGGCTGAAAAACTGGCAACGCATTTTAATGTTCCAGGAGATTCGTTTAAAACGGTTAAAAAAAATGATGCTCTGTTAGAGAAATTATTAGAAAAATGTACTGATTCTATATATTTTCCAGGTGGTAAAGAAAACTTTGAAAAGGGATTGGAAACCGTTTCTCTAAGCAAGTTTGATAGTTACGAAGAAGCTTATACAAAACTGATGATTGATTTGTCGGAATTGTGTGTACAAGCTATTAAATTGGTTATCCCAGCCAAAGACGAAACCCAGACACTGTACGTTTCTGGAGGATTTACGCGTAACCCTATTTTTATCCATTTGTTGAAAAAGAACTTCCCGACGAAAAAAGTATTAATTTCAGAGATAGATAACTCAAGTGCCTTAGGTGCAGCTTTAGTAATTGCCCATGTTTTTTCTGATGCTAATGTGTCGTTGCTTGATTTGGGCTTGACAGAATAAACCAGTAAATAACTTTTATTTTTCTTCTGCAAAATATTCCTTAGGTGTAACGCCATATACCTTTTTAAAACACCGGTTGAAATATGAATGGCTGCTAAAACCAACCTCGAAAGCTACTTCGTTAAATCGATAGTCTTTTTCTTTTATTAATTCAATAGCTTTTTTCAAACGAACAAGGTTTACAAATTCAGATGTAGTTACTCCGGATAAGGATTTTATCTTGCGATGAAGTTTACTGCGACTTATTTTAAGTTCTTCGGCCAGAATTTCGGTGTTAAACTCTTCGTCCGATAGGTGCGTTTCAATCATCTCACGCACACGGTTTAGAAAAAAATTATCCAAACTTCCAACATCTACCGTATTTTTTCCGATGAATTGTTTACTAAAGTTTTCCTGAATTCTTTTGCGCTGTTCAAGAATATTTTCGATTTGTTTTAAAAGGACCTCTTCTTCAAACGGTTTGGTTAAGTAAGCATCGGCACCTTTATCCAGCCCTGCAATTAAATTCTCCGAAGACGAAAGTGCCGTTAATAAAATTACAGGAATATGGCTGGTTTCTATTTGTGTTTTTACAATGCTGCAAAATTCATAACCATCCATTTCCGGCATCATCACATCCGATACAATCAGATCGAAATTGTGCTTTTTCAGAATTTCAAGCGCTTCTTTTCCATTTATTGCCGCTTTTACCTCATAAAATTCGCTTAGGTATCGCGTTATAAACTGGCTAAAATCTTTGTTGTCTTCTACCACCAAAATATGTTTGGTTTCGTTATCAGTACCTTTTGCTAATGGGAGTACGTTTACCGTTTCGTTGGTATTCAGATTTTTAACCTGTTCATGGCTTTCAAAAAGCATTTTCTGGGCTTTTTGTTTAGTAGGCAAAACAATAGTAAAACACGAACCATCACCCGAAGTGCTTTGCGCTATAATTTTTCCATGGTGTAGCAAAGTGTAGTCCTTGCACATCGAAAGTCCAATTCCTCCTGTTGTTTTTTTTGTGGCTTTTTTGCTGTTCTGTTTCCCTTGCTCAAAACGGGTAAAAATCTTTAACAAATCTTCATTGTCAATTCCTGAACCATTATCTTCAATGGCTATTGCAATAAAATCGTCAACATGTATTTCACCGTAACTTAACTGGTTTGCATACAATTTTACGGTATTGCTTATTTCTTTGCCTACAGTAATTTTAATTTGTCCTTTAACCGGAACATATTTATAGGCATTCGACAAGAGGTTGTATAATATGCTGTCCAGCTTTTCTTTGTCGGCTTCGATTTCAAGGGACGAGTAAGCCGATTCAAGCTTGAATTCAATTTCACGTGATTTTGTGTCGAGCGAAAAATCCTTTTGCAATTCACGGATAAAATTAATTACATCGGTTTTGGAAATATTTAATTTACTTTTTTCTTTTTCCAGTTTTCTTAAATCTATTAGTTGGTTTATTAATTGAAGTAAGCGATTTGAATTTCGATTTGCTACTTCCAGTTCCTCCCGTTGTTCATCGCTAAGGTTTGTAGCATTTAATAAACGTTTTACCGGCCACGAAATTAAAGTAAGTGGAGTTCTGAACTCATGAGAAATGTTGGTGAAAAATTTCAATTTCATCTCGTGCATTTGTTCTTCATTTTCGCGTTGCTGTTTTTCAAGAATAACAGCTCTTTTTAATTCAATTTGTTTCAAATAGAAGCGGGTAATAAAATATAAGAATGTAGCCAATAGTACGAAATAAAAGGCAAAAGCGAGGTTGCCGTTGTACCAATATTTTTTTATTTCAAAAGAAAGCCGGGTTGGGATGTCGTTCCAAATACCATCGTTGTTACAGGCTTTTACTTCAAAAATATATTCGCCAGGGCGAAGGCTGGAGAAAAATACACTTCCTTCGTTTTCGATATCAATCCAATCGTTGTAATAATTTACCAGGCGGTATTTGTAATGGTTTTTTTCGGGCATAAAATAATTGTCGGCGGCAAAATTAAAACGTAAGGTATTTTCTCCAGGCTGGAAAGTTATTTTTTCAATCTCGTGATTTTTCGAATAGACCGGATAAATAATCCTATCGTCTTTGGTACTAATGTTATTTATAATTGTAAACGGCTTTCGTAAGTTTAGTTTTACCTTGTTGGGATTAATTTTTGTAAAACCATTGGGGCCACCGAAGTATAAGTTTCCGGAAATATCCTTGGCTATAGATTTAGGATAAAACAAATTACTTTGTATACCATCGGAATAAAGAAAGTGGCGTATGGACTTATTATCCTGGTTGTAAGCAAGTAGTCCATTATTTGAAGTAATCCATATTTGATTGTTGGTATCCTCTATAATTCCATATATACTTCTACTGGTTAAAAGTCCTTCTGCGTCAAAGTTTCTAAACGTTTGAGTATTGGGATTGTATATGAGAAGACCATTGTTATTTGTTCCAACCCAAATTTCTCCTGATCTGTGCTCCCATAAATAGTTAATGCCATTGGTGTCGTCCTTATTGCTCGATTCTTTTGATTCAATTATCTCGATTTGTCCTGTTGGAAGATGTATTTTATAAATATTACCGGAAATTGTACCTAACCATAAATTCGATTTCGAATCGGCAAGAATATTAAGTACATAAAGGTTGCCCATTGGTATGTTGTAGTTATTCTTTAAAAAACAATGGTGCATTGATTTAGATTTGAAGCTATAAAAATTTAAACCATTGTAGAAAGTTCCAATCCAAACACCCGAATCAACTGCACACAACGAATAAACACTGGTAGATGAAATGTGTTTGCCATCATCAGGACCTTGCTCAAATACCTTAAACTTATCACTATTGGGAGCCTTGTACCATAGTCCTTTTCTGAAAGTTCCCACCCATAAACCACCTTGCTTGTCTTTGCATATCGATTTAATATTTTTAGTTCTCTCGTTACTACTAATTAGAATGGGGCTAAAGGTTTCGGTGTTTATATTGAACTTATTTAGTCCACCAAGCTCGGTCCCAATCAGCATTTCCCTACTGTTTTTTTGAATTATAGCTGCAGCAGTATTACTACTAATTGAATTTTGAGAAGAGTTTTTTCGGTAGGTTCGGAAATTATTGTCGGAATGATGGACTAAAGCCAGCCCTCCCGACCAGGTTCCAAACCATAAGCCACCTTGTTGGTCTTCAAAAATTTCGTAAATAGAGTTGTGGGGGAGCCCGGGGTAATCTTCTGGTTTATAACGTGTGATTTGACTCCCGTCATCCATAAACAAACCCTCATAGCTGCCAAACCATAATCTGCCGTAGGTATCTTTTTTTATGGTTCTAACATTTCCGGAATGTACTTTCCCGGAATGTGCACCGAACGAAATTTGCCTTATAAAATTGCCGTTTAGATCAAATAAATTGGCGCCCTCACCCTCTGTTCCAACCCAAATGTCTTTATTTTCCGAATAAATACATTTTACCTCAGTTTTATTTGAAACAAGTTTTCTTACTGTATTATTTTGAGGAAAGAAACGAAAAACATCTCCGCCTAATGTACCTATCCAAATGCGGTTGGATTGGTCTTTATACAAAACCGTGGGCAGTTGCACCTCATTTGGTGCAATACGGTTTAATTTGTTCGTTTCTAAGTTATAGTTACCCAAATAGTTTTGGTCTATAATCAACAGTTCGTTATCGTTGATTTTAAGTACTGCATGTATCTGTTCTGCAGGTTTCGAGCCATCTTCATAAGTATATTTTATACGCCTGAACTGTTGGGTACTTCGCTCAAAAATACATAATCCGTCGTTTGTCGATACCCATATTTGATTCAAATCGTCACAAAAAATATTATTAACCTTTCGGTGAGGCAGACTTAAGGAATCGTTTGCAATGGGCATAAACCATTCGGTTTGTTGCGAATCGTATTTTATAAGTCCCTGGCTTGTGCCCATCCATATATAACCGATATCGTCCTGAATAATGCATTGGATTGCATCGAGGGTAAATCCTCCCGGGGGAGATATTTTATGAAAACGAATATTGTCGACGCTGGCATTAACCGCATTTGCAAAAAATACAAGGAGTATAAGTAAGGTCTGAGTAGTAGGTAATATTTTCATCTGTTGTGCAATGCAATTTTATTCAAAAATAGTAATACTCATTAATGTATGCCTAATACTATTGTTTCAACCTTAACACAATAGTGAAAATGTAGCACAATAATGAAATAAATAGCACCATATTGAAAGAATATTGGCTGTGTTGAAACGTAGTTTTGAATTCGAACTAAAATTGTTATTAGCCAATAATGTGTAAACTTAAATTTATATTGCCATTACTTGTTCTTTGGTCGTGTAATTCATACAATGCACCCAAAGAGTTATTCTCCTCTTTAAATAAAATAGAAAGTAATCTTCGCGTTTCGGTTGAAATGTTATCAGAAATTCGCACCGATATTTTGGTCTCGCCAAGGTCGGTGGAAGATGGTAAGATTATAATGGTTCCTGCAAAAGATTGGACAAGTGGATTTTTTGCAGGAGAGTTGTGGATGATGTATGAATTAACATCGGATACTTATTGGAAAGAAACCGCATTGGAGTTTACCTTACCACTTGAAAAGGAGATGTGGAACAGCAGAACCCATGACATGGGATTTAAAATGTTTTGCAGTTTTGGAAAGGCCTGGGAGAATACTAAAAATCCCGAATATCGCGATATATTAATTCAATCTGCCAAAACATTGGCTACTCGTTTTAAACCTAATATAGGATGCATTCGCTCTTGGGATCATAATTCAGACCAATGGGATTACCCGGTTATTATAGATAATATGATGAACCTGGAATTGCTTTTTTGGGCTGCAAAAGAAACCGGGAATGGCCTTTTTAAGGAAATAGCGGTAAAGCATGCCGAAACCACAATGAAAAATCATTTCAGAGCGGATAACTCATCGTTCCATGTTGTTGATTATAATCCGCAAACGGGCAACGTGCAGGCAAAAAATACACATCAGGGGTATTCCGATGCTAGCGCCTGGAGTCGTGGACAAGCCTGGGGATTGTATGGTTATACAATGGTTTATCGCGAAACAGGAAACAAAAAATTTCTAAAACAAGCTGAAAAGATTGCTGCTTTTATTTTAAATCATCCCAATCTTCCTGAAAACTTAATTCCGTATTGGGATTTTAATGCACCCAACATTCCCAATGAACCATACGATGCCTCGGCAGCGGCTGTTATTGCTTCGGCTTTATACGAACTAAGTACATTTTCTTCCAACCAAAAGGAATATAAAAGGGCAGCCGATAAAATTTTAGCATCCCTTTTTAGCGATGCATTTTGGGCTAATCCAATTGATTACCACGGATTTTTATTAAAACATTCAACTGGCTCGAAAGCCCATAACTCGGAGATTGATGTACCCCTGGTTTATGCAGATTATTACTTACTGGAAGCTGTTGTTAGAAAAGGAGATATAGAAACTAAAGATGATAAACAGGATTAAATTACTGTATGTAACAAATTATTTAAATTAAACTTAAAAACTATTTTTCTTATGAAGAACAAAAATGGAACTAAAAAGGTGATGAGCTTTTTTATGCTATGTTTATTTTTCGTTGCCCTTGGTTTTGGAGCTTCAGCTCAAAAAACAGTAACGGGAATAGTCGTAGACGAGGGAGGACTTACACTTCCAGGAGTATCTGTTATTATTAAAGGTACTAATACCGGAACGGTAACTGGAATTGACGGTGATTTTTCGTTGTCGAATTTACCCGATGATGCTACATTGCTTTTTTCATTCATTGGAATGGAAACACAGGAAGTTGTTGTTAACGGCCAAACTACTTTTAGAATAACCATGAATACCTCTACTATTGGCTTGGAGGAAGTAATTGCTATTGGTTATGGTACGCAAAAAAAAGCGAACCTTACTGGTTCGGTAGGAATGACGACTTCTAAAACTTTAGAAAACAGGCCTATTGTTTCGGCCGGTGCTGGTTTGCAAGGGGTTATTCCTAACTTGAATATTACCATTCGTAATGGAGATCCCTCAAGTACTGCCGATTTTAATGTGCGTGGCTATGAGTCGATTAATGGAGGTAGCCCACTTATCTTAATTGATGGTGTGCCCGGCGACATGGACAAATTGAATCCGAACGACATTGCAAGTGTTACC
Organism: Draconibacterium sp.; assembly: GCA_041583785.1. Taxonomy (GTDB): domain Bacteria; phylum Bacteroidota; class Bacteroidia; order Bacteroidales; family Prolixibacteraceae; genus Draconibacterium. Next base: position 7,966 of record JBFHFE010000011.1, read on the forward strand.
GTATTAAAAGATGCTGCGGCAGGTGCCGTTTATGGGGCAAGGGCAGCATTTGGTGTAATTTTGGTTGAAACAAAAAAAGGTGAAAAAGGAAAAATGACCGTTTCCTTGTCTACCGAACAATCAATAACCACGCCTATTTTCCTAATCGATCCGGTAAAGGATACTTATGATGCAGCAGCGGCATGGAATCTTGCCAGTATACGAACCAATGGAACCGCCCAGTATGATGATGATTATATGGATGGCTTTGCGGCCTGGAAAGAAAATCCAACCGAAGAAAACGAATGGGGAGTTGTTAATGGGGTTTTAAGGCATTATGGTTATACTGATTATACTGGCATGACAGTTGCCGACTGGTCGCCACAGCAAAAATACGACATGAATATTTCCGGAGCTACCGAAGCTGCATCGTATTATGTATCGTTCGGATATTTGGATAAAGAAGGCTGGAGAAATGTTGCAGATGAGTACAACGACCGCTATCAAAGATACAATGTGTTATCGAAAGCCGATTTTAAAATAAACGATTGGTTAAGCCTGGATGAACAAATTACATGGAGTGCTGAACACAATAACGAACCACACTCTTATAACTGGGATGTTGATATTAATACCGTTGCTCGTGTAAAACCAAACCATATTGTTAAGTTTCCCGATTTAGAATATTATTTAGAGCCGGGCGACCACGATGATTACTTACCTTATATTGGTCAGTATATGGCATCGACAAACGCTTTGCCTTATTGGGAGCAAGGAGGCCGTGATGTTGATACAAAACAGCGACTTATGTTGAAACAAGGTATTACATTAACTCCAATTAAAGGATTAAGGGTTAGAGGTGATTTCTCTTACTCAACATACCATCGTGAATACCAGGAAGTAGCCAGCAAGGTTGAGATGGTTAACGGAACAGATTTGGCTAACCTGGATTTTGAAAATGGGTTTAGTGGAAACGACTGGATTCGAAATACCTCTAACTATAACCAGTATTATACCTTAAATGCTTATGCTGAGTATACTTATGATGAGTTAGAGAACCATTACATTAAAGCAATGGTTGGTTACAACCAGGAGTGGGGACGCGATACCTGGTACAGAGCTACAGCAAATACGCTTATTACACCAACGATTACCGATTTAAATGCAACAACCGGTTTGCAGCAAACCGAAGGAAGTAAATCTGAAGTAGCATTACGCGGTGTGTTTTACAGGGTGAACTATTCGTACAAAGATAAGTACCTGTTAGAGTTAAACGGACGTTACGACGGTACTTCGCGTTTCTCGGAAGACGATCGTTTCGGGTTCTTCCCCTCAGTATCGACAGCCTGGCGTTTGTCGAATGAAGATTTCATGGCCGGTACAAGAGAATGGCTGGATAACCTAAAAGTTCGTGCTTCGTACGGTACACTTGGTAATCAACTTTTAGGTAGTGGAAATGATAATTTATATCCTTATGTTGCCACAATGGGATCTGGAATGTCTTCATTTATGATGGCTGCCAGCTCATTTACTCCCTATGTTAGCGCAGCAGGTTTAGTAAGCCCTACTTTAACATGGGAAACCGTTATTACCAAAAATATTGGGCTAGACATCACTGTTTTAAATCAACGGTTAGACCTTTCTTTCGATTATTATCATCGCGATACAAAAGATATGTTAATGGATGTTGAATATCCTTCATTATTGGGTACTGATGCACCACAATCAAATGCAGCCGACTTAAGAACCAAAGGGTGGGAATTCTCATTTAACTGGCGCGACAAAATTGACCAGGACTGGCGATATAGTGTATCGATTGGACTATCGGACAGCCAAACTGAGATAACTAAATACGACAACCCTACGGGTGCTCTTTCTGAAAATTATGTTGGAAAGAAAATGGGAGAAATCTGGGGGTATACAACCGAAGGGATTTTTCAATACGACGATGATGTTGCTGCTCATGCCGACCAATCAAAACTTGGCTCTAACTGGAAAGCTGGCGATATTATGTACAAAGATACAAATGACGATGGCGAAATTTCTTCGGGAAGCAATACGCTTGATGATCCAGGAGATCGTTCGGTTATCGGAAATACAACAGCCAGGTATTCATTTAATATTATGCCTGATATATCTTATAAAAACTGGACCTTGAGTATTTTTTTCCAGGGACTCACAAGAGATTACCTTCCCTCGAATGGTAGCTGGAATGCTTTTTATCCGTTTAATGCCGGACATATTGAAAATTATTATCTTACCGAGACCTGGAGCGAAGATAACAGAGATGCCTATTTTGCTGCTCCACATCTTGCAACAGACGATAAAAAGAACATTCAAGCACAATCTCGCTATGTTCAAAATGCTACATACATTCGCTTAAAGAACCTTACCTTAAACTACAACCTTCCTGCATCTCTGATTAAGAAAGTAGGCATGAGCAGGGCGCAGGTATATCTTTCGGGAATGAACCTTTGGGAAGCATCAGGTATGCATGCTCCTCTCGATCCGGAACAAACTGCAACTGTAACGCAGGAGTATTACTTCAACCGTGTTTATACATTGGGTGTAAAAATTGCATTTTAATAACTCTCAAAAGAAGAAAAAATGAAACGAGCAAGAGAAATATTCACACATAGGTGATATATTAAAATCATGCGAGTTCCATCTCATACTTTAGAGAATAAACAATTTTAATAAGATGAAAAGACATATTGTAAAGATTAGTTTAGTCGTTTTTGCAACTTTATTATTTTTTAGTTGTAATGATGATTTTCTGGAAAGATATCCGCTGGATGAAGTAAGTAACGAAACTTTCTGGAATACAGAAAATGACTTGTTAGTATATAATAATAGCATATACGATTTGTCAATAGACGATAATAAGGTTCCTATTTTAATGGCTTTCGATAATGCTTTCGACAGCCATAAATATACCTATTGGAATTTAGACCAATATACCGATAATCTGGCTTCAACACATTCGCGTCTTACCCGTTTTCAGCAAGTGAGAGCCGGGATACATAATATTCCATCAAGCCCCGAATGGTTTGGTTGGCAAGATGGAGGATGGGAATTCTTGCGTGCTGTAAATGTGTTTATGGATAATTATAGTAAGGCCCTCGATAATGGTTTAGTAGAAGAAACCGTGAATAAATATGTTGGCGAAGCCCGTTTCTTACGTGGATGGTTTTATGCCGATAAAATTTCGAAGTTTGGCGAAGCTCCCTGGATTGACCATGAATTGAACATTGATTCGGAAGAATTATATGCTGCTAAAGACGATCGCGAAACTGTAATGACCAACGTTTTGGCCGACCTTGATTTTGCTTGCACCTGGCTACCCAATGATTGGGGAGATGGCGGAAGCCCCGGACGATTGAACCGCTGGGCTGCTTTAGTTATAAAATCAAGAATTTGTTTATTCGAAGGAACCTGGAGAAAATACCATGGCTTATCGAATGCTGATATGTGGTTAGAAGCAGCAGCAGCAGCAGCAAAAGAAATAATGGACGATGGACCTTATGCCTTATACGACACCGATGATCCTGAAAACGATTACCAGGCAATACATAAAATGAAGTCGGATTTAACTGGTGTCTCTGAAGTAATTTATTGGCGCCGATACGAATTGGGTGTGTCTACCAACAACGCACAAGCCTACCATAGACAATACAATGGAGGCGCAACAAAAAGTTTTGTTGAAGATTTTTTATGTACCGATGGTTTGCCCATCACGCTTTCTTCAGAATACCAGGGAGACGAATCTATTCGAAATGTTTTCGAAAACAGGGATCCCCGCTTGCGTCAAACCATACTGCACCCTGACGATGCAGCACGTTGGCACTGGAATAACGACGATGAGATTCGTACTTACCCTCGTGTTTCGGGTATGGGCGGACTAACATCTAACACCGGTTATTCTGTTTGTAAAGTGTATGAATATACAACTGCACATGCTTCGTACAATACATCCGATACGCCCGGTATTATTATGCGTTTTGGTGAAGTATTATTAAACTATGCCGAGGCAATGGCAGAACTGGGAACACTCGACCAGGCCGGTTTGGATATTAGTATTAACCTGTTGCGCGACCGCGCAGGAATGCCCGATATGACAATGGATGTTCCTATGGATCCGCGTTATGCCGACGATGGTGTTTCTGCTTTAATTTCAGAAATCCGTCGCGAGCGTCGTGTTGAGTTGTTTATGGAAGGTTTTCGTTACGACGACCTAAGACGTTGGAAACAAGGTAAAAAACTCGAAAATCCTGATTTGGGTATGCGCTGGGATGCTGCTAATCAGGCAGAAATTGACCCCGAAGGTAAAGCAACTGTAAAATCAACAATTGTTGATGGAGTTGAATATATTGATGTTTATCAGGGAACTGATTATGCAGTGCCCGTATTCGACGAAAGCAAACACTATTTATGGCCTATCCCTCTTAGTGTAACTTCGCAAAACCCAAATATTACCCAAACTCCAGGATGGAATTAGGATTTAATATATATAACATGAGTTAGTTTAGTTCGATAAAAAGCCGTTGCTCGATAATTAATCGAACACGGCTTTTTTTCTAAAACTAAGCAATATCAGATTTGTTACTTTTGTTCAATACCTATGTTGGTAGTTTTCATAAAAATGCTCTAAGTGTTCGGTCTGCCGTTAACAAAAGTGTGATTACTTATAACAAACTAATAGGAAACAAGCATGTAGTCCGCCAGTTGGAGGAAAATCCAGGAGGATAATTTTAATACGTGTAAGTTCGCTGTCCGACTGCCCAAAACAGGAAGGCAGATAATACCTTTAAAAACAACCAACTTTACTAGCATGAAAACCAATTTCAACCTAATAATCTGTTTCATCTGTTTAATTCTTTCAGGTTCCTCATTTGCTCAGGAAACAGAGCTCCCTCTGCTCGAAAATCCCATAACGGTTTCATTTCTAAAAAAGAATTTGCAGAAGAAACAACCATGTTTAGTTCTAAATTCAAAAATTGAAAAGCAGCTCGAACAAAAACTAAAGCACGACCCGGTAGTTAAAAATATGTACAATGCTATTCGCTTAAACGCTGATAATGTTTTTGCTGAACCCTTATTGGAACGTAAGCTCGAAGGTAGACGCTTACTTGGTGTATCGCGGGAAATGCTATGGCGTGTCAACATGCTCGGCATGGTCTACATTATTGAGAAGGACCCGAAAATATTGAATCGTATAAATGATGAACTTATAGCTGTTTGTAAATTTTCTGATTGGAACCCATCTCATTATCTCGATGTGGCAGAAATGGCAATGGCTGTTGCTTTTGCACTCGACTGGACAGCTGGTGATTTGCCTGATTCAACGATTGAGATGGCAAAAGTAGCTTTAATTGAAAAAGGAATTAGGCCCAGTTATAATACCGAAGGTAATACATGGTGGATTAATGGTCATAATAATTGGAACCAGGTGTGTAATGGAGGGATGATTGCAGCATCAATAGCCATAGCTGAAAAAGACCCCGAGCTGGCGGCAAAAACCATTCAGCGTGCTTTAAACGGAATACCACATGCCCTTATTCAATACAGCCCCGATGGTGTTTATCCCGAAGGTTCCACTTATTGGGAATACGGAACAAGCTTTTCGGTGGTAACATCAGCCATGTTAGAGAGCTCATTTGGAACCGATTTTGGAATTGCCGAATACCCGGCATTTAAGCAGAGCGCTATTTTTAGGAGCCTTATGAATACGCCTTCTGCTTGGTATTATAATTTCGCCGACTGTGGCGACAAACGCAAAGAAATTGGAGATTTAACTTTAGCATGGTTTGCCACAAAAACTGGTAATCAGGCTTTTTACGAAGAAGAAAAGTTTTTAATGCCTGCCAATAAAATGGGGAAACTCGACCGCCTGGCAGGTGCTGCCCTGGTTTGGTTATCGCAGTTCGAACAAAAGCCTGGTGTAAAAATGCCAAGGGTTTGGAAAGGCGATGGTACCAACCCCATTGTGGTTTTTAGAGGTGATGAAAATGACCCTTACAACTACTACTTTGGCGGAAAAGGAGGTCGGGCAACAACCAGCCACGGAAATATGGATGCAGGTTCGTTTATATTTGAACTGAACGGAGTGCGGTGGGTGGTTGACCCGGGAAATCAACGTTACCACGATCTTGAAAAAACGGGTTTTGATTTATGGGGAATGTGCCAGGAGTGTGAACGTTGGACATTACTTACCAAAAATAATTACGGGCACAGCACTGTTACGGTTAATAACGAATTGTTTGTTAACGAAGGCGCAGCATTTCTTAAAGATTTTAAAGAGGGTGATAAACCTGAAGCTTCCTTTGATATGACTGCTGTTTATGGTGACAATTTGAAAAGTGCCATACGGAAATTTTCAAAAAATAGCCCGGTCTCTATTCTTATTGAGGATGAGTTGCAAATATCTGATAAAACAGAACTAATTACCTGGCAGTTGATGACCACTGCCGATGTTAAATTAATTAAAGGCGGAGCCATTTTAATAAAAGATGGGAAAGAACTGAAACTTGAAAACCTTTCGCATCCCGAGTTTGGTATTTCAATTGTTTCGCTTTATCCCGCACCTTTGCAGCTCGACCGCCAGATTGAAGGGTTGAAACGCCTGGAAATTCGTATTCCTGCATGGACCATTGGAAATGGAATGACAAAAATTAGAGTTCGGTTATCAGGAGAATAGGAATAAAATAAAGCGCTTTCACATAAAATGTTGCGCTTGGCATTAGGATAAAAAAATTGAACTAATAAGTCATTCTGATATACCTGTTCATATATGGCAGAATTGTTCAATAAATGAAACAGCTATTGAAACTAAGTATGCTGTTTGATAAATAGTTTTAACATCAATAATTCATTTAAACCAATGAAACGAGCATGAGAGAGTTTTTACAGATAAGTGATTTATTAAAATCATGCGAGTTCCATCTTATACCAACCGAAAACAAACATTTTTAATAAGATGAAACATTTTTTTTTAGTATTAATTTTAACATCAATTAAGCTTGTTGCTTTTGGGCATCAACCAACACCATCAGATGTGAAAAAAGAAATGAAACGGGTTGCCGACTGGCAAATCGAGCATTTCGACCAGTGTTACAGCAATCCTGAAAAACCGCATCACCCATTGGCATGGCACAACGGCGCATTGTATGTGGGTATGGTAAAATGGGCTGCAATGGCAGAAAACGATAAGTATTACGAATGGCTAAAAGGTATTGGCGAAGCGTACGAATGGCAGTTGCACGAAAGAAAATACCATGCCGATGACCATACCGTAGGGCAAATGTATTGCGAATTGTATCGCAAGTACGGCGATGAAAAAATGATTGCCCCAACTATTAAACAATTCGATTTTATACTGTACCACCCGGCGCAAAGTACATTAAACTGGAGAACTTTATACAATCAGGACAGATGGAGCTGGTGCGATGCATTGTTTATGTCGCCACCTGTTTGGGCAAAACTATACAGCATAACTGGCGAGCAAAAGTACCTCGATTTTATGATGGATGAGTTTAAAGCCACAACCGATTTCTTATTCGATAAAAAAGAAAGCCTGTATTACCGCGACGAAAGTTACATGGGTAAACTCGACAATGGCACAAAAATTTTCTGGGGACGAGGTAACGGTTGGGTTTTTGCCGGACTGGTAAATATTCTTTCGGAACTAAAGCCTGGCAGTAAAGAGTATAAATATTTTGTGAAAATTTACAAGAAAATGGCAAAACGCCTGATTGAAATTCAAACTCCTGAAGGACATTGGGCTATGAGCTTATTGGGACAGGATTTTTATCCAACACCCGAAACAAGTGGCTCCTCATTCTTTACTTTCGGACTGGCCTGGGGAATTAATAAGGGCATTTTAGCAAAAGCAGATTATGAAACTGCAGTTTTGAAAGCCTGGAATGCAATGACAAGCCATATTACCAAAGATGGTATGCTTGGATATGTTCAGCCGGTAGGTGCCGCCCCCGGTAAGGCCTGGGCTGATAAAACCGAAGTTTACGGAACAGGTGCATTTTTAAGTGCTGGTTCCGAGGTATATAAACTTGTAGGAGGAAAATATGAATAAATTTAATTTGATTTTGTTTCTCTCTTTCCATAATGAGAGGATTTGTTTTAGTTAGTTAGAAAGTTTATGATTTGGGCGGGAATGTTGATTCCTGCCCTTTCATACTTAAAACAAAAGCTATTTTTTCCATTTAACACTTAAATGAAAATTGCAGATGACTCATTTATCGCCGAAACAGGTCGCCAATTAAAAATGGAAAACATAAATAATTAAAATATGAAACGAGCTTGTATAATTCTTGATACTAAGGATAATCATTTTAAACGGGGACTTTTGAATACCATTAGAATTAACGATAGAATGTGATAAATACCGTTAAAGCTTTAAATAATAATGAGATGAAACGAGCAGGTGCAATATTCACACTTAAGCAAATTATTAAAATCGTGCAAGTTCCATCCTATACCTTAGAAAACAAACAATTTTAATAAGATGAAAAATTTTGGATTACTATTCGTATTTGCATTTCTGTTGATTTCCTTCACTGTGTCGGAAAAACCGAACAAGCAAAAAAAATTATTTGAAAAGGAAGTAAACGAGCTGCTGGCAAAAATGACTCTGGAAGAAAAGGTAAGCCAGATGCGGATGTTTCATGCCAATAAAGGGATTGAGTTGGATGAAAATGATAAGCTTGTATTGTCGGACGACGTAAAAGAGCGCCTAAAAAACGGTATCGCCGGTATTAAAAATCCAGGTGAATATTACTCGCCCGAACGTGCGGCAAAGCTAAATAACCAGCTTCAAAAATACATTATTGAAAACAACCGCCTGGGCATTCCTACCTTTTTTGTAACCGAATCGTACAACGGTGTTGATGCCGAAGGATGCACACGGTTTGAACGTCCCATTGCTCTTTCGGCAAGCTGGGATAAAGCCCTGGTAAAAAAGGTATACGATATTATGGGAAAAGAAGCCCGTTTACGCGGATTGCATTTAACCCATTCGCCGGTAGCCGATATTGCCCGCGACCCGCGTTTTGGACGAATGGGCGAGGGGTTTGGCGAAGATACCTACCTTACTACCGAAATGCTGGTGAGTGCAGTAACTGGAATTCAGGGTGATTTTGAAGGCTTAAAAAGCACACATATTGGTGCTGTAACCAAACATTTTGCAGGCTATGCACAAGTATTGGGAGGTAAAAATTTTGCCGCCATGGAAATTTCACCACGTACTTTAATCGACGAAATTTTTCCTCCTTTTAAAGCGGCAGTGCAGCGTGCAAATACTTTGGGAATTATGGCTTCGCACGCCGATATTAATGGAGTTGCAAGTCACGCAAACCCTTGGTTGCTTACTGAAGTTTTGCGTAACCAATGGGGATTTGAAGGCTACACGGTTTCGGATGCCAACGACATTGGTCGCTTACACTATTTTATGAAAGTGGCTGAAACACCAGAGGCTGCAGTAGAACTTGGTTTGAAAGCCGGCATGGATGTAGATTTATACGCCGATGATGCTTATGCACTTCTTCCTGAAATGGTTAAGAAAGATCCAGAATTGGAAAAATACATCGATCGCTCGGTGAAACATGTACTGCGTACAAAGTTTATTCTGGGTTTATTCGATAACCCTTATACTTTGGCTGAAGATGCAAAAAGAATAACCCGAAATGCCGATGCCATTGAATTTGCGCATCAGGCAGATTTACAGTCAATTATTTTACTAAAGAATGAGAAAAAAGTTCTACCAATTCTACACGGACAGGTAAAAAATATTGCATTGGTTGGTCCGGTTTTGGGCGAAGAAACTGAAACATATTTTCATGAAGTTGCTGGCGACCGTTTTGATTTTATTACTGAAAAGGGCTACAATTTAACCGACGGACAAAAGTCAGTTCCAACTTTAACACCTGAAGCTGAATGTAAAGCAGGAATTAACAAGATTTTAGAGACGGCACGTAATAGCGATTTGGTTTTGCTGTTTGCCGGTGGCGATGAGTTTACATCGAAAGAAGCATTTTTTAACGGCGCTTTGGGCGATCGCGATAACATCAATCCGGTAAGTTACCAGGATGAATTGTTATTAGAGCTTAAAAAGTTGGGCAAACCTGTTGTTGTCGTTTACAAACACCGTCGCACATTATCAATAAATACTTTTGCCGAACATGCTGATGCTATTATTGATTGCTGGGAATTAAGCGAATTTGGCGATAAGGCAGCGGCTAAAATTCTATTTGGCGATGCGGTACCCTCAGGCAAACTGCCCGTAACGGTTCCGCGTACAATTGGGCAAATTCCATTTCACTACAGCCAAAAAGAAATCAATTATAAAAAGAGTTATTTGTTTTCCGATTTTACACCGCTGTATCCCTTTGGTTATGGTTTAAGTTATGCAAGTTTTGATTACTCCTTACCACAATTGTCGGATACTACTCTAACCATGGATGGTAAAATAACAGTTAGCGTTGATGTTACAAACTCGGGCGATGTTGCTGCCAAAGAAGTAGTTCAGTTGTATATTAAAGATTTGTATGGCTCGGTAACACGTCCAAATAAAGAGCTAAAAGGTTTTACAAAAATAAGTTTGGAAGCCGGCGAAACTAAAACCGTTACCTTTGAAATAACTCCTGAAATGCTCGCGTTTACAGGATTGGATATGACCCGAAAACCTGAGAAAGGGGCGTTTGATTTAATGATTGGAACTTCATCGGCTGATAACCAGAAATTGCGATTTTATTTGAAATAGGTGGAATGAAGTAATTCTGTCCCCTTTTGCCTGTCGGCATTTCCCCTCACAGAGGAGAAAAAGTAGGATGTAAAGCAATAGGTTTTGATGAAACGTAGATAGCTAGTTCAAAGCTTGCTCCCCTCATGAGGGGAGCTCCCGACAGGGTGAGGGGTTAAGGTTAAACTAAATAAACTCAGATGAAACGAAGAAATTTCATAAAAAATACAGGAATAGGAGGACTCCTCCTTTCAACACCCTTATCAGGCTTATTCACCGCTTGCGCTGAAACCGAAAAAGAATTAAGCGAATTCCAGCTAATGGCGAAAAACCTGTTGACCGATTGGTGCAACGGGATGATTAAAAACCAGATTATTGAGCCAGGAAACCCGGAACGGCACGGGGCTCTGGGCTGTCCGTCGTGCGAGCATATTCACGGGCGTTGCATGGATGCAGTTTACCCCTTTTTATACATGGCTGATGAAACCGGCGAAAAGAAATATTTGGATGCAGCAATCCTGGTTATGGAATGGGCTGAAAACAATGTGTCGCAAGCCGATGGCAGCTGGACGGTTATTCCAAATCCAAAATCGTGGAAAGGCATTTCTGTTTTTGGTGCCATCGCCTTGGGTGAAGCGCTGCATTACCATGGGCATATTTTAAGCGAAACAATCCGCTTGAATTGGACCGGGCGATTGCAAAGAGTTGCCAACTATATTTTGGATACATTTTCGATAGATTTTACAAATATAAACTACGGATATACTGCGGTTTATGGGCTGCACCTAATGGGTAAAGTTTTGCATGAGCCAAAATATACTGCCCGAAGCAAGGAGCTGGCAAAAGATGTAAAAAACTTTTTTACCAAACCCAATGCTTTATTGTGGGGCGAAGCAAAACCAAACAATAAAAAAAGTGCCAAAGGTTTATCTGGGGTCGATTTAGGGTACAATGTTGAGGAGTCGTTGAACAGCGTGGTGTTGTATGCCCTGGACGAAAATGACACTGAATTGTTGGAATTGCTGGAGAAATCGTTGGCTAGCCATGCCGAATTTATGCTGCCCGACGGTGCATGGGATAATACCTGGGGCACCCGCCACAATAAATGGAGTTACTGGGGTAGCCGAACAACCGATGGTTGCCAAATGGGCTACGGAATGATGTCAGACCGGAATCCGGCATTTGGACGGGTTGCCTACCAAAGCACGCACTTGTTAAAAGAATGTACTGCCGATGGTTTGCTTCATGGCGGACCACATTATATTTCGCACGGAATATTACCTTGTATTCACCATACTTTTGCACACGCCAAACCTTTGGCTGGCATACTGGATGCAGGAAAAAAACTGCCCAAAATTGATATAAAAAGCCCTTTGCCATGCGAAACAGCTTATGGCGTAAAAGAGTTTCCGGAGATTTCAACCTGGTTGGTTTCCAATAAATCGTGGCGAGGAACGGTTACCAGCTACGATATGCTTTATCATAAAACCTTACCCGTTCAGCAGGCAACGGGTGGAGCACTTGCTATGCTTTACCATAAAAAAGCAGGTTTGCTTTTTGCAGCTAGCATGGCAAAATACCTTATTGTTGAAGCTAATAATCAGCAGCACTATAATGGCGAAGAGTTTGCTCTTACTCCACGAATTGAGGTGAAGAATGAAGCCGGCTGGTTCACCAATTTATACGACCTTGAAGCAAAGGTGAACAGTTCTGAAACGGATAAAGGAATTCAAATTACAGTAGAAACTCATATTCAGAATGAAAACCGCGAGAAACTTTCGGGAGTAAATTCAGCATTTAACTTGAACTACAACTTTACGGATGAGAAGGTGGAAATAAAAGCTCAAGCCGTAAAAGGCAATACGAGTGAAGCTTCGTTGGTTCTGCCGGTAGCATCGGTCAATAGCGAAATGGTAGTTCAATCCTTGCCGAATAAAATTGAAATTTTTAAGCCGGAAGGAACCGTTGTACTTGAAGCGAATGTTCCATTACAAATAAAACCTACCGAAAAGGGTAGGGTATTTAATTTGGTTCCGGGTGTTGAAGCTGTGCCTGTTTTTGTAAAAATAGATTCTGAATCAGGAGGTAAGGTAAGTGTGAGAATTAGTGTTGTTTAACTTTTTATATAAAAGTAATATTATATGAAACGAGCATAAGTGATTTCTTAAAATCATGATAGTTTCATCTTATTCCTTAAAAAACAAACATTTTTAATAAAATGAAAAAACTAACTAAACTGATTTGTGGCTTACTTGCATTGGCAACAATAACAAGTTGCACATTTAAACAAACAGAAGAAACAAAACCAAATGTAGTATTCGTCCTAACTGACCAGTGGAGAGCACAGGACCTGGGATTTGTGGGAAACAAACAGGTGCAAACTCCTGCAATCGACCAATTGGCAAAAGAGGCAGTGGTGTTTACCAATGCCGTTTCAAATATTCCGGTGTGTACACCTGCGCGAGCTTCTTTAATGACAGGAAAATATCCACTTAGCCATGGTGTATTTTACAATGATAAACCTTTAAAATCGGAAGAAAATTGTATGGCCGAAGTTTATAAAGAAAATGGCTATGCAACGGGTTATATTGGCAAATGGCACATTAATGGTCATCCACCGGGCATGAGTAACCGCGAGGGACGTCTTCGTCCTGTCCCCGCCGAAAGACGACAGGGATTTGACTACTGGAAAGTGCACGAATGTACCCACGATTACAACAATTCGGATTATTTTGATGAGAACGATGTAAAGCACAAATGGGAAGGCTACGATGCCATTGCCCAAACAAAAGACGCCATAAAATACATGCAAGCCAACAAGGAAAATCCTTTTGTGTTGTTTTTATCTTACGGACCACCACATGCGCCCTACCAAACGGCACCTGAAAAATATCAGGCGATGTATAAGGACATGGATATAAAATTAAGACCCAATGTTCCTACAGACAAAATAGAAATTGCAAAAGAAGCCATTCGCGGTTATTACGCACACATGTCGGCATTGGATTATTGTGTTGCAGAACTTCAAAGCGAAATAAATAAATTAGGGATAGAAGAGAACACCATTTTTGTGTTTACCTCCGACCATGGCGACATGCTTTATTCGCACGACCAAATAAAAAAACAACAGCCTTGGGAAGAGTCAATCCTTGTTCCTTTTATGTTGAAATACCCCGCAAAACTAAAAGGTGGCGAGCACTTAACAAAAGTTTTCTCGTACCCCGATATTATGCCAACCTTGCTGAGTTTGTGTAATCTTCCAATTCCTGAGAGTGTTGAGGGAATTGACTATGCTGGTCAGTTATTAGGCACAGAAGACCTGGATGTTGAGGCGGCATTAATTACCTGTCCTGTGCCATTTCATCAATGGAATTATACAAAAGGAGGTAGGGAATACCGAGGAATTCGAACCGAACGCTACACTTATGCCAAAGATTTGAACGGTCCGTGGATGCTTTTCGATAATGCAAACGACCCCTATCAGTTAAATAATCTTGTAAATAATGCGGATTACAAAGAATTACAGGACGAAATGGACGCAAAACTGCAGCAGATGCTGAATAAACGTGGCGACAAATTTTTAGATGGCGCTGAATATATGAAAGTCTGGGGCTACCATTGGGATAATAATGATTCGGTAAAGGTTACAAAATAGAAAGGATAAACGATGAGATTAATTGTATTTTTCTTTTTGTGCTTGTGCTCGGTAGCCCAGGCTTTTGAGGTAAAAGATTTGAAATGTGAGTCTAAAACAAATCCTACAAGAATAACAAAAGCAAGGCCAAGCTTTAGCTGGACCTTTGTTGGTGACGATAAAAGTCCGGAACAAGGAGGCTTTCGTATAATGATGGCCACGAGTATTGAGAAGCTAAAATATCCTGATATTTGGGATACTGGCCCAACCAGTAAGTCGGAAACAGGTCCTTATCAATACCTTGGTGAACCATTAAAATCGGGTCAGAAAGTGTATTGGCAGGTAACTGTATGGGGAAATAACAGAGGCGTTAAGCACAGTGAACCGGCCTGGTTTGAAATGGGTGAAATTGTGAACCCCGAAAAAGCTTTTGAACCGCCCGTTTTCGAGCAAAAAGATGGTGTTATCAAAATCAATTTAAATCCGAATGATGACGGCAGAACCTTTGAAGGCATTGGTGGAGTAAGCGCAGGTGCTTCAACCGATTTGTTGTACGATTACAAAGACCCGCATCGCAGTCAAATTCTCGACATGCTTTTTAAACCCAAATTTGGCGCTGGTTTTCAGCACTTGAAAGTTGAAATGGGCGGAGGTGAAAACTCAACCTGTGGTTCAGAACCATCACATGCCATTACGCAAGAAGAGTTAAAGAACCCGGTTTCGCGAGGTTATGAATTTTGGTTTATGAAAGAGGCTAAAAATCGAAATCCGGATATGATTTTGGAATATCTGCCCTGGAGTTTCCCCGGATACCTAAAACCGAATATATTCACAAAAGAGTCGGCAGAATATTTTGTAACCTTTTTAGATGTTGCTAAAAGAGACTGGGGTTTGGACATTGACTGGGTAGCAGCAGCCGAAAATGAAAACTACACCAACAGGGATTGGCTGGTAAATGATGTTCGCCCGCTACTTGATGCTAGAGGATACGAGAGCGTTAAAATTCAAGGTCCGGATGATAATAGTGGCGATTGGCAAATTTTTGAGGATTTAGAAAAAGATGCTGAATTCAATAAGGTAATTGAAGCAGTGGGGTACCATTACGTAACCGGGCGTGAGTTTAATGAAAACATGGTGGATGGTCGTGGACGCCCAACTACTGAAAAAGCTAAAGCATCAGGGACACCGCTTTGGGCAAGTGAAGACTGGAGCTGGACTGGAAAAGATTGGGGTGGAGCAGGTGCACTTAACCTGGCTCGTTTATACAATAAGTTTTACATACGAGATAAAATTACAAAAACGCTTATTTGGGCGCCCATTGGCTCTGTTTACAAATCTGTTACATGGGATAAAGCAGGCGCTATGAAAGCCAACAGCCCATGGAGTGGATATTATGAAGTGTGGCCAACCATTTGGGCAACCGCCCATACTACCCAATTTGCAGAACCTAACGACTGGCAATACCTCGATGGAGGATGTGGGCTGTTTGATGTTTCTACTTATAAAGGAAGCTGCGTTACTTTAAAAGATAAAAACAGCAACAACTGGAGTATGATTATCTGTACTCAAGACGCTGAAATTATAGAAGTCAATATCGGCAATGGTTTATCAAATAAAAAAGTACATGTATGGAAATCGAATGAAAACGAACAATTTATTCAGCAGAAAACCATTAGCCCTGATAATGGTGTGTTTACCATTAAACTGGGCGCAAAATGTATTTATTCATTAACCACTACTACGGGGCAGCAAAAGGGACAATACGAAATTCCTGAGGAACAGCCATTCCCATTTCCTTATTCGGAGGACTACGAGGACAGGAAAGCAGGCGATTTGCCAAAATACCACTCAGACCAAACAGGAAGTTTTGAAATTGCAAAAAGAAAAGACGGAACCAATTGTTTAAAGCAAATTAATCCTGAACAAGGTTACGACTGGATGCGTGTTTACCGCCGTTCAAATATTAAACCTAATACTTTGGTTGGTGATGTGAACTGGCAGGATTTTACATGCAGTGTTGATGTATTCATCGAAGATGGTAATGTTGAATTGGGAGGTCGTGTACAAGGTAGCTATTTGAAAGGATATCGTTTTATGCTGGAAAAAAATGGAAGCTGGAAACTTGTATTTGATAATACTACTCTTGCTGAAGGAAGCATCGATAATTTTGATGAAGAGATTTGGCACAACATTAAGCTTGAGTTTAGAGGTAAAGTGATAAAAGCTTTCGTTGACGGAGAATTTATCACCAAAGTAATCCACGAAAATAGAACAGGCTATGTATTGTTGGGTAGCTCTTATAATCTAAACTTGTTTGACAACTTAAAAGTTACACAGTAAAATAATGCTTTTAAAAATATAATTTACACGCATTAAAATTTATGAAAAAACTAAACCACATCCTACTGTTATTAATAACGGCTCTACTTTTATCATGCGGAAGAAATATTAAAGAGCAAAGAACAGAAGCTGCACCTAAACAACCCAACGTACTATTTATTGCGGTTGACGATTTAAACACCTGGTTGGGGTGCATGGGCGGCTATTCAAATGGCAAAACTCCCAATATGGATAAACTGGCAGCGCAAGGTGTTTTGTTTACCAATGCACATTGTCAGGCTCCCTTATGTGGGCCGTCAAGAACTTCAATTATGACAGGTTTGAGACCATCAACTACAGGAATTTACGGCATGGTTCACGATGATAAAATAAGACGTGACGATAACGCAGTAACCAAAGATATTCTATTCCTGCCTGAATATTTTAGAAATAATGGTTACCATACTATGGGAATCGGGAAATTGTTTCACACCCATTCTCCTGAAGGAGTTTTTGATGAATCAGGTGGCCGGGAAAAAGGCTTTGGTCCGCTTCCTGAAAAACGTTTTGTATGGGATGGCTTTGGAACATCGGACAGAAAGCATTACGGACGTACGAGTACTGATTGGGGTGCTTTTCCCGAGCAGGATTCGCTAATGCCCGACCACCGTTCGGTAAACTGGACAATTGAATGTTTGAACAGGGATTACGATAAACCTTTCTTTTTGGGCTTAGGGTTTTTACGTCCACACGTGCCTTTATATGTGCCGCAAAAATGGTTCGATATGCATCCGCTCGACGGAATTGAAGTGGCACCTTACAAAGTCGACGATTTAGATGATGTGCCTCCAGTGGCTCTAAAGATTAACGATTTGCCCATGATGCCATCAACCCAATGGGCACAAGAAAGTGGTGAGTGGAAAAAAATTATTCAGGCTTATTTGGCTTGCGTAAGTTTTGTCGATTATGAAATTGGCAGAGTGCTGGAAGCCCTGGAAAAAAGTGAATATGCTGATAATACTGTAATTGTTTTATGGTCGGACCATGGCTACCGGCTTGGTGAAAAGGGCACTTTTGCAAAACATGCTCTATGGGAGCCGGCAACAAATGCCCCTTTGATGTTTGCTGCACCCAACCTGCCAAAAGGAAAGGTGATTGATACACCAGCTGAAATGCTTTCGGTATATCCTACATTGATCGAATTGTGCGGCTTGCCCGCCTACAATAGAAACGAGGGAGTAAGTTTGGTTCCGACCATGAAAAGCAACGTGGCCGATAATGATGCCTTTGCCATCACCTCTTTTGGAATGAATAATCATGCAGTAAAAGCTCAGGGCTTCCGCTACATCCAATACGAAGATGGAGGGAAAGAGTTGTACGACCATAAAAGCGACCCAAACGAATTTACAAACCTGGCAGAAAAAGGAGAATACAAAGCAAAAATTGAGGAGATGAAACAATACCTCCCAACTACCAATTTAAAATGGGACGAGTATTCATCGTACACATTTCAGCCCTATTTTGTTGAACAGAAAGCACGGATAAACGGCTCGGATGGTAGGCCTGTTAAAGTGATTGGTGCGGCGAAATAAAATTGTCATTCATAAAAATATGTTGGAGTACACGACTTAAATAACACCGTCTCTATGGGACTTTTACTAAAAGATGAATGTTTTAGCTACCATAACATCGTGCCGCTGGCACTTCTAAAAGTCGCGTAGCGACAATGTTTTGGTAGTAAGATGGTATCTCGTTTCTTAAAATCGCGTAGCGATGGTGTTATATGTATAATCAGCTTGAAGTCAATCCTTAAAACTAAAAAAATGAAACGACGAAACTTCATGCAAAACTCAGCTATGGCAGGATTAGGTTTATCATTCCTGTCTGGTTCAATGTTAAGTGGATGCACAAGCACGACAGAACATTCGGCTGAATTCAAAAAACTAACTTTTGATTTATTAAAAGACTGGTGCGATGGTATGATTAGAATGCAGGTGACAGCCCCAGCAAACCCGAAAGTGCATGGTTTGTTGGAATACCCTGTATGCGAGACGGTTCATACACGTTGTTTCGATGCCGTTTATCTCTTTTTGTATATGGTTTCTTAAAAAGTTATGTCTTTTATGGTAAGCAATTAATCAGCCTTTTTTTCTTCACTGAATGTACAAATCCATGAATTGATTTAACTGTCAATAGCTTATTCTTTCTATAAAAGCGACGAACGATTTAAATTTGGTTCTAGACAGTAATGAATTACTTAGTACTTGTTTTTACAAAAGATGCAGGACTGGAACCTATGTGCTTGGTAAAAATACGAGTAAAATAGTAGGGATCGTTGTAGCCAAGCTTGTAGGCTACTTCTTTAATTTTGAATGATTGATTTGTTAATAAACGAATTGCTTCCTGCATTTTTAAGTTTATAAAATAATCGAGAGGAGATGAACCTGTTTTGTTTCTAAAAATTTTAGAATAGTGTGATTCCGATAAATTAACATGTTCTGCAAGTTCGTTAATTGTGATAAACTTATTCGTATTTTCCTGCATGTATAAAATAGATTTGTCAACAGGATGTGAATTTTGATAGCCTTTAGCCATCCTGAAAGTTTCAATGTAGAAAAAAGAAGCCAGCAAACCATTTAAACACATGTTGGCATAATTAATATTCTCAATAGAGAAACCCGATTCTAAAGCAGTAAGTATTTCATTGAATAATTTTAGGCGATCATCAATTCGTGAACGGTTTGATTGTTCTATTTTTACTATTCGGTTATAGAAAGCTTTAAAACAATGACTCCGTTTTCCGCCAAAATGTAACCAATAAATAGACCAGGGAGAATTTTCTGAAGACCAGTATTTGTGTTTTTCATGAGCACCAATAACAAAAAACGAGTTCGATTCTAATAAATAGGATGTATCATCCATCTGAATTGTTCCTGAACCATCAATGCAATATATTAGGATGTGCTCATCAAGTCCCTTTACTCTTTTTCGTAAATGCGTTTTTGCATGAGGGTAAAACCCAATATCGCTAATGTAAAGCCCTGCTGAAATAGGATTGTTCTTAATTGAATTAAGTTGCTTTTGCGATAAAACAACACTTCGATCCCCAAAAAAGCTATCTCTTTTACCAAAACTGGGTTCCTTTATGTTTTCGATCTCTTTCATCTGTTCAAATTTACTCAATCTATTTATGAAATGTCAAAACTAAGTATTATTCAAAATTACAGGTATAAGAAAGTTTCGAATATCCGATTTTGCATTATTATTTTTAACAAATCGTGTAAAAAGTTCAATTTCTTTTAATGTTTACTGAATAGAATAATCGGTAAATGTGCTGTTTTTCTGTGATGCACTGTCCTGTAATGTTGCGTTTGGCAATTGTAAATAGCAGTGTTTTAGTGTTTTTGTGTTTTTGAGGAGCTTGTAGTTAAAGTTTGTTATAAATTTCTACGATAATCGTATTGTCCAAAAATTAGCATGATAATCCATTTAGTCAGAGTAGTTCGCCTCATATCTTTGTAGTTGTATTTAGAATCTTAATTATTAACTATTAAACTATGAAACTTATGAAAGGCAAAAACAGAAATTGCATGGTATGTGTAAGTTCTATGCCCGCTTGGGTCTTGCTCTTTGTCGTTTTTATGTTTGGTGTGCAACTTAGTTATGCATCATCGATAGAAAAGGATGGAATGAGTGTAACTCCGCAAGGTGTAAGCATCAGAGGAACTGTTGTGGATGATACAAAAACTCCTATTCCGGGAGTAAGTGTTATCATTCAGGGAACCACCAAAGGAACAGTTACTGATATTAATGGTAATTTTGAGTTAACTGCTCCAGTTGGGGGAGTGCTTCAAATATCGTTTATTGGATTTGGAAAACAGGAAATCACGGTAACAAGTGAAACTTCTGTTTTAAACATTGTTTTAAAGGAAGAAACTGAAAACCTTGAAGAGGTAGTTATTGTAGGTTATGGTGTTCAGAAAAAAGAAACCGTAACCGGATCATTATCTTCAGTATCGGCAGAAGAGTTGGTAGAACAGCCTGTTAGTGACGTAACTCAGGCACTGGCAGGTCGTTTGCCGGGATTAATAGCAAACCAGTCGGGTGGCCGCCCCGGTAAAGATGCCGCAACCATTAAAATTAGGGGTATTTCAACCCTCGATGCTGGAGCAGGTTCAAATCCTCTGGTATTAATTGACGGGATTGAACGCGACCAAAGTGCTTTAAGTTTCCTCGACCCCAACGAAATAGAAAACCTTTCTATTTTAAAAGATGCATCGTCAACTGCAGTGTTTGGGGTGCGTGGTGCCAACGGGGTAATATTGGTTACCACAAAACGAGGAAAAGTTGGCCCTGCCAAAATGGTTTATAAAGGTAGCATGTCCGTTTTAGTACCAAACAAAAGTATTCAGGTATTGGATGCCTACCAACAAACAGGTATGCTAAACGAATACAACGGCTATGCTATGAATTCCAACGACCCTACAGCCCCTTATCCTCAGTCGATTCGTGATAAATTTAAAGGGGTTATCGATGGAAATCCACTAAGTCCGAGCGACCCGTTTTTTTACCCAAGTACCGATTATGCCGAATTAATGCTAAAAGACTATGCATTGCAACAGCAACATAACTTTACGGTTTCAGGAGGTACTGAACGATTAAAATATTTTGCGTCATTAGGTTATTACGACCAGGGAGGGATGTTTGAAAATCTTAATCCTGACCTTGATAAATCAACCAGTTATAAAAGATACAACTACAGAACAAACCTCGATATAAACCTTACCAAATCTACGCTCGCAAAAATAAATATCGGAGGAAGTTTTAACGAGAATATTGCTTTGGGGCAGGGGAATGAACCTTCAAAGAGTTTTTATTGGAATCTTTTAGTTCACTCTTCCCCATGGGATGGCTATATGCACGATGGTAAATTGGTAATGTTGCAGGAAAATGCCAATAATGTAATGCTTAACAGCGATATGCGTGGGTATAACGTACAAATGGAAAATACCAACGATTATACTTTTATTATCGATCAGAAACTTGATTTCATAACAGAAGGATTGTCGGCCAAAGCTAAAGTTTCGCTGGTAAGTTATTTTAGCAATTATATAAGCAGACAGAAAAACCAAGAACGACTTGCATACTGGAATCCGTACTTAAACGAAGATGAAACAGTAACTTTTTACCAGGTTAAAGAAGATGTTCTTCCTTACAACTCAACTTGGCAGGGAAAAAACAGAAAAGAATATTACGAATTTGCTTTAAATTACAAGCGGACATTCAAGGAGGACCATACAGTTACTGCACTGGCATTATTTAATGCCGAAAAATCACATTTTTCGCAAAGTACTTATAATGAAATTCCCCGAGCCTATATGGGGCTTGTTGGTAGGGTGACTTATAACTATATGAATCGCTATATGCTCGAATTCAATATTGGCTATAATGGTTCTGAAAATTTTGCCGAAGGACAACGTTTTGGCTATTTCCCGGCTTATTCGGGAGGTTGGACTTTTTCAGAAGAACCATGGCTGAAAAGTCTGATAGGAGAAGATATTTTATCTTATGGTAAGCTTAGGTTCTCGTATGGAACAGTGGGGAATGATAAGATGTCTGGAAGCAGGTTCTTGTACTTGCCCGATTCTTATAGCTTAAACCAAGGTGGGCGTTTCGGTATTTATTTTGGATTGCCCGGAGAAATGGTAAGTTACCCAATAGCACTGCCAGGCGATGCTGGTAATCCAAATGTAACATGGGAGAAAGCAACTAAAATTAACTACGGTGCCGATATGACATTCTTTGGCGATATTCTTTCGTTAAAGTTAGATTATTTTACTGAAGACCGAACTGATATTTTGATTACCCAACAGGTTGTTCCTGTTTATCAACAAACCGGCGATTTGGCCTTAAACTTAGGCCATGTAGAAAATAAAGGTTACGAGATTGAATTGGGTTGGAATAAAAATGTGGGCAATAACACCCGAATAAATGTTGATTTAAACTATACGCATTCGCGCAACAAAATTATTGAAATGGATGAACCTGAACAACCTTATGATTATAGGGCGCAAACCGGTAAACGTGTTGGCGAAGTTTGGGGCTACCAACAGGAAGATTTTTTTCGAACTGCTGAGGAGGCAAATGCCTACCGCGATGAGTTGTGGAAAACCTACAACTCCATAAATCCAGGAGCTGATAAAGACTCGTATCAGGCATATCAGATATTTACAACCGGAAGCGATGTTTCTGCTGGTGACCTTAAATTTATTGATAGAAATGGCGATGGTATAATAACTGACATGGATGCTGGATATTTGGGAACGCCTAGTTTCCCGGAAACAATGTATGGTATAAGGGCAGGAATTACACACAAGAAAGTTTCCTTCTCGGTATTCTTGCAAGGAGCATCTGATTATGCAATTAATATAAGAACAGATAATAGCCCGGACCCTACCAAAGGTTCACTCTTAGATTTTGTTGAATACCGATATACCGACGAAAGATATGCAGCAGGCGATAGAGTTGAATTTCCTCGCTTAACTTCAGATAACAATAACTGGAAATATGCCGGTTCGTATTGGCTGAGAGACGCAAGCTATTTGCGCTTAAAAAATGTTGAGCTAGGATACACCTTCGATCGTTCAAACCGCTTTGTAAAAACGCTTGGTTTAGAAAGTTTTAGAGTGTATGCAAATGGTATGAACCTGGTGACATTTAGCGCTATCGACTATCTCGATCCGGAAACATCAAACGGTACTTTAACCTATCCGCGTTCAAGGGTTTTCAACCTGGGTGTTCAAATACAATTCTAATTTAAATACAATACGAGATGAAAAAATATATAACATATCAGTTCAGGTTTATTGCATTTATTGCAATTGTATTTACTCTAATTGTTTCGTGTCAGGATGATTTCCTGGAAAAACCAGCTGCCAGCGATGTAACTATCGATACGGTTTTCACTTCTTCAAGCAATGCACAGCAGGTAATTTTCTCACTATATGAAGACTCCTATTATGCCCCTAATAATATCCCGTTAAACTGGTGGGGATGGATTGGCTGGCAAAGCTGGTCGGAAATGGCAGAGGACATGTACTTCCCTAAAGTGAATTGGACCAAACACTGGCAATATGTCGATGGAACAATGAGTGCTGCCAGTAGTCAGCTTTATCCAATCAGTAACCTGTTTTCTGCAGTACGATCGGCTAATACATACATTGAAAAAATGAATGAAATACCCGTGCAATCGGGTTCCGATCAAACCTACATTAACCAAATGTTGGGTGAAGCTCATGCGCATGTAGCCTACCAGTATTTTAAGGGTTTTAGAATTTGGGGAAGTTTACCCTGGATTAATACCAGGCTTGAAGGTGGCGAGGAAGCAATACCCAGAATGCCGTTTGAGGAATTGGTAGATAGCATTGTAGGCCGACTTGACATAGCTGCCAGTTTACTTCCTGAACAATGGGAAGACCGATGGACAGGTCGTTTTACGAAGACTGCTGCTCTTGCTTTAAAAGCAAAAGTATTGGTTTATGCGGCAAGTGATTTGTACAACGGGCCAACTCCAGCGTATGCATCGGGTTACGAGTATCCCGAGGTTTTAGGCTATGGAAGTTATGACCAACAGCGCTGGAAACGTGCTGCCGATGCATGTAAGGAAGCCATTGATGCAGCTAATGCTGCCGGTTATGCATTATATGAAGCCGCTGGTGAAGAAAAAAATATTTACGAGCTTGCTATTAATTTAACCAGCGAGCATATCCTTTATCAAACTTTTGGTACGTATAATTCCGGAAGCTGGAACTATGCTCATACCATGATGAACTGGCCTTATGGAATTGGCTGGTACAACAGGGCCGACTTAGCTTACCAACCAACTTTCCAGCATGTTGATGGTTACCAAATGAAAAATGGGAAATTCCCGATTGAAGGCTACGAAGGATCTGATGGCGCTAAACCAAATATTTCTCAGGCGGGTATTGATGCCGGTTATACCGATCAGGATTTTGCCAAAAACAGGGATACCCGGTTCTACCAAAATATTGTATATCATGGGGCAACCTTTGGAGAAGGGTATAACGATAAATTAATCAATTTCGATTTAGATAAGTCGGTGCCCGACAGAACTCATGGCGATTGGTCAGGATTTAAAAGTGGTTTTATGGCTCGTAAGTTCATAAACGAAGCACTTGGCGAAAGTTCTACCATTACTTATCAGCCTGTTCACCCAATAATTCGATTGGCTGATGTATATCTCCTTTATGCCGAGGCTTTAAACCGTTATAACGATGGCCCAAATGCCGAGGCTATCAGCTATTTAAACAGGATTCGTTCAAGATCGGGAATGCCTGATTATGACGCTTCGAATTATAAAGGTGCTACATCAGAAGAGCAATTCCAAAACGCGATAAAATACGAAAGGCGAGTTGAGTTTTATTTGGAAGCTCAACGCTATTTTGATCTTCGTCGATGGAAAAACGGCGACGACCTTGAGGTTTCATTCACAGGTTGTGCTGTTAATACCGGAGTAGTATCACGAAACGATCTGGGTTGGACCAACAAATGGGATGATAAGCTATATTTTCATCCCTTCCAAAACGACTGGGTAAACAATACTCCTGGTCTGTATCAAAATCCAGGCTATTAATCAAATTTATAAAGGCATAGATAAATGATTATCATGAAAAAAAATATAAAAATATTTATGTTCTCTGTTGTTCTGAGCGCACTAACCTGTAGTGGATGGTCCCAAACTGATACCATCCCAGCGAACAGCGAAGAATTATATAAAGATAAAACCGACATTGCTTATGGTAAACAGGATAAGCAAACTATTTCTTCTGCCATTTCAACTGTGTCAGGCGACGATTTGGTAAAAGGTGCTGTGTCGAATTTTGGAAATACCTTGTTCGGTAAGCTTCCCGGATTATTTGTTTATCAGGGAAGTGGAGAACCTGGTAGCGATTCCCCTTCATTACGAATAAGAGGTGCTTACAGGGCTCCTTTGGTTATTATCGATGGTTTTGAAAGAGACATGACTAACATTGCGCCGGAAGAAGTTGAATCGGTATCGGTATTGAAAGATGCAGCGGCAACGGCAATTTACGGAATGAAAGGTGCCAATGGAGCAATTCTTATTATTACAAAACGAGGCCGGATTCAGAAAGGAACAATTAAGGTTAGTTTGCAATCGGGCGTACAAACACCACAAGCAACAATGGGGGTTTTAGGAGCATCAGACTACATGAGCTACTATAACCAGGCAGCATTGAACGATGGTTTGCCCGAGAAATATTCAGCAGCGGATATTGCGGCAGCCGGTAGTTCGCCTCGTTATCCCGATGTCGATTGGCAAGATCTTATATTAAAAGACTATACCAATATTTCTAAAGCGAATGTCGAATTTTTAGGCGGTTCAGAATTTGTACGCTACTTTGTTAATTTCGGATTTCTGTACAACAACGGTATCTACAAACCTGAGAATCCCGATTTTAACGCAAATGCAAATGTAATGCGCATGAATATCCGTTCAAATATCGATGTCAGCATTACAAAAAGTACATTGTTTTCGTTGGATTTGGCGGGCAGCATTAACCGAAATGTTAATCCTTCCTTTAATAGCAGCCTAATATGGACATCCTTATTAGTGTTACCACCCAATGCAATGAATGCCATTAACCCTGATGGAAGCTATGGAGGTTCTTCTCTTCTTCTGAACAATCCTTTGGGAATGCTTGAAACCGGCGGAAGGAATACTGCGATGGATCAGTTTTTGAATGCAGGATTTAGGTTAAAACAAGATTTGGATGCTATTACCAAAGGTTTATCGGTAAGTATGGGCTATGTGCTCGACAACGGAGCTGTAAATAGCGACGGAAACTGGCGATATTTTCAAGTGAAACAAATTGCGCCCGGGACAGGAGAGGATTATGAGTACTATTCGTACAGAGAAAATACCCAATACAACCAATGGAGTAATGCCTCGAGTACCAGGTATGCCAGTTTTGATGCTGATATTAGATACAATATGCCAGAGTCGAATGGTAATAAACTTGACGTTCTGGTGCGGGCTCAGAGTGACAAAGAATACCAAAGCAACAGTGATCTATCGCCTTATTTAACCAATAATTATGGTGCAAGAATTCAATACTCGAAAGACGATAAATATTTATTGGAATTAGTGGCAAGTTATTTTGGCTCCGATCAATATGCCGATGGCGATAAATACGGTTTTTTTCCATCGGCTTCGGCAGGATGGGTATTCTCTAACGAAGATTTTGTTCATGAAAACAAGACTCTTACCTATGGAAAACTTAGGGCATCGTACGGTATAACCGGTTATAATCGGTATGTAAACGGCAGATACCCTTTTGTGCAGTTTTATCAGAGTGGAGGTAGTTTCCCATTGGGTACCAACTGGACCTGGTTTAGCGGAATAGAACCGGACATGCTGGCAAACGAAAATATTAGCTGGGAAATTGCAAAAAAAATAAACTTGGGAATAGACTTGGAACTATTTGAAAAAGTTTCGTTTGAAGCCGATTATTTTAATACCAAACGCAGCGATGTCCTTTACATCGATTACACGCATCCCTCGGTTTCGGGCGCAACGCTTCCATACGAGAATATAGGTAAAATGACCGAAACCGGCTTCGATTTCAAAATTGGATATGCCTCGCAAAATGATGGTTTTAATTGGTATGCCGATTTAATGTTCTCGTATTATAACAATACCATCGACGAAATGGGAGAGGCTTTAAATACTGGGGAGATGGAATATTTAAATCAGACAGGGAATTCTGTTACTGCAATTTATGGATTGGAATCAATCGGGTATTTCGAAAGCGATGCTGATATTCAATCTTCTCCGGAACAAACTTTCGGAACACCAAGGGTTGGCGACTTAAAATATGCCGACCAGAATAACGACCATATTATTGACTCGAGAGACAGAGTTGTTATCGGAGACTGGCGCGCTAATATTGATTTGGGCGTAAAACTTGGTTTTACCTGGAAGAACTTCGATGCAGAGGCATTCTTGCAAGGGCAGTTTAATAAGGATATAAACCTTTCGGGCAATGCAATGGCCCAACCTTTTATCTATGGCAATGCGGTTAACGAGATTGTAGCCGAAGATGGTTTCCCTACACTTACTCTCAGTAATATGAATAATTACCAGACTTCGTCGTATTGGATTCGAAAAGGCGATTTCATAAAACTTAGAAACTTTGAGCTGGGTTATACCCTGCCCGAAACAAGCTTAACCCGCCTAAAAATGGAGAAAGCAAGGGTGTTTGTAAGGGCTGTAAATGCACTCACTTTAAGCAACTGGGACTATACCGACCCAGAGTACACCTCAATTGGCTACCCTCCAATGAAATCGTACCTATTGGGAGTTAATTTAAACTTTTAAGCTAAAACAGATAAAACAAATTTGATATGAAAAATCATTCAAAAATAGCGACGATATTAGTTTCAATTCTTCTGTTTTTTACAGCTTGTCAGGAATTGGATATGGAACAAGATACCGGGATTACAGATGATTTGTTGTGGAGTAACCCCAGTTATGTTGAGAATTTTGTTATCGATATAATTAGCGAAATGCCATCGGGTTTTAATACCAACGAGTTTGGCTGGACTTTTTATGCCAATGCCACCGACGAAGCAGAAAATTCTAATGCCAGTACATCTATTCAAAATATGAATACTGGGAACTGGAATTCAACTACCGGATTTCTTGATAATACCTGGAATCACTATTACGGAGGAATTTATAAGGTAAACCTGTTTCTTAAAAATGCAGCAGACATTACCTACGAAACATTCGAACCGAGCCAAAGAGAATTATACCTTACAAGGTTAGAATATTTTAAAGCCGAAGCTCGTTTTTTACGCGCTTTGTTTTACTACGAATTGGTAAAGCATTACGGAGGAGTAGTTTTGCTTGGCGATAACGCTGTGCAAATACTGGATGATGTTGACAATGATGCTTTTGATGCCGACAGGTCTTCTTTTTCAGCATGTGCCGATTATATTATTAGTGAATGCGATTATTTGATTGATAATGAATTGCTCCCGCTGTTAGACGAAGGAGCGGATCAGGGGAGACCTAATGGTACAGCTGCTAAAGCTATAAAATGTAAAACGCAGTTGTTACTTGCAAGCCCGGTTTATAATCCCGACATTACTGAAGGCTCATCGCAACAAATAGAATACTGGAAAGATGTTGCAGCAACAGCCGAAGATATTGCTTTTGATAAAATATTTTCGTTTGGTCCGTACGATACCTACGATGGAACTAGCCCTGAAGTAATTCTTGGATACCGTCATAAAAATATCAATGCCCTTGAAAAAAGGAATTTCCCAATCGGGTGCGAAGGAATTGATGTTTCTTCAGGAAGCACAAATCCAACCCAAAATCTGGTTAATGCCTACCGCATGAAAAACGGATTGAAAATAGATGACCCAAATTCAGGTTACGACCCTGCCAACCCGTATGAAAACCGCGACGACCGTTTAACCCAAACTATTCTGTACAATGGATACGACTGGAACGAACGAAACGTTGAACCAAGAACTATTGAAATTTATAGAGGTGGCCGCGATGGTATGGATCGCGATTATGGAACAAAAACCGGCTATTACCTGAAGAAATACATTGACCCAACCTTAGACTTACGTCAGGGACAAGGCTCAAACCGCGAATGGCCGATCTTCCGTTTTGCCGATATTATACTTATTTGGAGTGAAGCTGTGAATGAAGTTTGGGGGCCAATAGAACATGGTGATTCCTACTTAACAGCTACAACTATCCTGAATCAGACTATGGTTCGCCATGGTGGTTTGGAAGAATTGCCACTTAAGGGCATTTCAAAAGAAGAGCTAAGAGAACGTATTCGCGAGGAGCGTTTTATCGAACTGGCATTTGAAGACCAGCGTGCCTGGGATTTGCGCCGCTGGGGGATTGCAACAGAGGTGTTGAGCCAGCCGGTTTATAAAATGGAAGTAACAATGAATGCCGACAGTACTTTCAATTATACCAAGCAAATACTGGAAGACCGCTATTTTGAAGACCGAATGAATTTATACCCTATTCCACAAAGGGATGTAAACAATGGTCTCTCTCAAAATCAGGGATGGTAATAATTTTTAAAAAAAAGAAAGATGAGACAAATTAGATATATAATTTTTGTTTTAGCAGCTTTTATTTCCGTTACAGCAATTGCGCAAGATGATATTTTGGTTAAAACGGACGGTACTAAATATTATATTCAGGTATACGACGGCGAAACAAACAAAAAAGTGCTGCAATATGAGAATAGAGCAGGGTGGCAATATAAAATATTTACAGCAGATTATTTCGATGGTTCGGACAATCAACTTTGGTCGTTCCAGGCCACTGAAATGTACCCCGGATATTTTAGCATTCAGAACCATTCGGACGAAATAAGCTTAGAGTATTATTTAATGTCGTATAATTGGTTTGCATATATGCAACCTCCCAGAGTTGATAGAGATCCGAAAACGGATAAGGAGATGCAGTTTAAGTTTGTAGAAGTTGCCGATGGATATTTTAAACTGGAAACCATTGAAAAACCTACTGATGGGTCGTTGTATAATATCAATTACACTCCTGGTGCCGATGCTCTTAATGTTGATGCAGATGGACAAGCGGATTTCGGGGATGTAAAAAGTACCGATATCACACCAGATAATAGGGTGAACATGGTATTCAAAGTTGTCGAATTTAATCCCATGGAACTTTTTGAAGAATCAATTATTCGGGGTGATGAATTATACAAAGAGAACCCTGAGGTTCCAGAAAAGGCCAGGTATGATTTGTTCTACATTCTGGAAAAAGCACGTGAAATAAGGGTGTTTGGAACAGAAGGGGAAATGTTAGGTTTTCAGACACAGATTGATTCGGTGGTGAATATCTTTAATCAGGCCTTGGGATTAGTCGAGGTAATAAACGATGCCAGATCCTTTATCGATACAATGGCTGTGGACAATGACGTGCAATCATCGTTTAATACTTTGATTGATGATGCTGAGGAGTTTTTAAATTCTGAGGATATTAACTATGCAGATGTTGCAGACGTTGAAAACAAAATTGAAAATGCAAAAGATCTTGTTAAGGCTATACTTGCAGCTCAAATTTATGGAGAAACGCTGGCCGACCAGGATACAACCTTGAACACAGGATTGATGGTGTCAATTGATACGGCAAAAGCAATCCTGGCTAGTGATACTACCGGTGTTAACGACTATACTTTTGCTATTGAATACATGTCAACCACTCAGGAAATAATTGATGAGATTATTGTAGCTGATGAGTTAATTGCAGCAACACAAGAATTCGAAGAAGCAAAAGAGTCTTTAGAGCTTGTTATTCAGCAAATAACTATAGTTATTAATACTGGTGGCAATTTGCTAACCGATTTAGACACAGCTTTAACCGAAATTCAGGATGCAATTAATGCATTTAAAAGAGCATTAGAAGCCGGAGATACGGCATTGGAACTTAGAAATGCGGATTTTGAAGATGGACTTGCCGATTGGAATGTGGAATCACCAACTCCGGGAGCTGCCTATCCCGAAAATAAAGGTGTTGATGGTTCAGTAAGTATTACATTTTGGAAGGGTTCAGATTATCAGATGAAGGTGTTTCAATCCATAAGTGATATTCCAAACGGAACCTATCAGATTAGTTGTTTTGCCATGGTAAGCACCGATAATTCTATTGCTTTATTTGCTGAAAGTGGTGAAAACAGTGCTGTATTACCATTGCTACAAGAAGGTGGTCTTATAAAAAGGACTGTCGAAATTGAGGTCACAAATGGAAAGCTTCAGTTTGGCATTAAAGGAAATGGAGAAAATAATGGAATCTCGAAAGGGAACTGGATTGTATTCGATCAATTTGAGGTGAAATGGAAAGCTTTGGCTCCCATTCAAAATCCTGGTTTTGAGGAAGAATTTGAGGGATGGACAAGCGATGCCAGCCCCGGAGTGCCTTATCTGGAAAATAAAGGAGTAGATGGCTCTCGTAGTGTAACTTGCTGGAAGGGAACTGATTATTTTGTGAGAATAGGGCAAACAATCACTGGGTTAAATAATGGTACCTATGCCGTAAGTGTAATGACTAAATCTCCTGTAGATAGCCTTTTCACGGTTTTCGCAACAAGTGGCGGAGAAACAAGTACTCAGGTTGTTTTGTCTTCATCTGAGTTTACAAAAAGCAAAGTGTTGGTAAAGGTAACCGATGGAATACTTGAGTTTGGATTGAAAGGAGCAGACGAAAATAATTCTGTTCCCGGAGGGAAATGGATTGTATTCGATAATTTTGAAGTAGTACGTATGCCTGATGTGACGGTAGTTAATCCCGGATTTGAAGAAGATTTTACAGGATGGTTTAAAGAATCGCCTGCAACTTGGATGCCATACATTGAAAACAAAGGAATTGGTGGGTCGAAAAGTGTAACTTTCTGGATGGGAAGCGATTACTCTGCAACAACCAACCAAACTGTATCTGGGTTGAATAACGGAACCTACGAAGTACGAGTTATGGCCAAATCTCCGGTAGATGACGAATTTTCGATATTTGGCTCAAGTGCCGGTACTGAATTTTATACTCCAATTTTAGCGTCAGATGCTTTCACTACAAGTAAGGTAGTAGCCGAAGTAGGTGACGGAAGCTTAAACTTTGGTGTAAGGGCTGGTAGCGATGACAATATGGCTTCCGGCGGGAATTGGATTGTAATTGATGACTTTGAGGTGAAAATGAAATCAATTACTCCTGTATATGAAACAGTTGAGCCATCACCTTCTCAAATGCTTGTTACAGATATTGAATCTCAGAAACTTAATAATGAGATTAAGTATTGGCAGAGCAATCAACGATTGAACATTCAGTCGTCAGATGCAATTGTAAAATACTCGGTTTACAGTTTAACAGGTGCTTTGGTTAATAAGGAAGATACACGAACCAATACTTTATCAATTCCAATGCGAAAAGGGATTTTTATTGTAAACATATTAACCGAAAATGGATTTGTAGATACAAAGAAAGTTAGTATTCGATAGCTAGTTAGTTAGAAAAAAGGAGATGTTGGAAACAACATCTTCTTTTCTTCATTCTTTGTTATTTTCATATCGTTGTAGCTCATTTTAATAAAACCGGTCGGAATGCAATCTTTCCTAAAAAAAACCTTAGCCTTTAATCTCATATTCTTTGTTGCAATAAATTTAGTTGCGCAGGAAAACATTATTCCCATTGCAAGTTATTCTTTCAACAATAACTCTGTTGTTGACGAGATGGATAATTCTGAATTATTTCTGCATAATAACAGTGTGTTATACAACGATTCAGAAAGAGGTACGGTATTGCGTTTCTCTGCAACCTCGAAAAGTTATGCAGCATTCAGTAAAAAACTTTTAGATTCCGATTCGTGCACGATTTCATTTTACTTTTATTGGGAAAATACAAATGCAAGTTCGTGGCATCAGTTATTCGAATTGCACGACCCAAATACAAATAACAACTTATTTTTTACACCTCAGAATGGTTGGGGAAACAATTTGTGTTCTGTTATCAGCGATAACAAGGAATACGGGTCGTACGAGGCCTTACATGCCAAACAACTAGCCCAAAATAGCTGGATACATGTGGCAATTAGTTTTCAGGAAAAATTAGTTACAGTTTATCTGGATGGTATCGAAGAGTCGAGCGCATACTTGAATTTTGCACCAAAATCTATCGCCACCGATTCTTTGTTTTTGGGTGGAAATCCACACCGCTCCAATAACTTTTATATCTCGGCTCGTTTAGATGATATAAAAATATTTGATAAAGCTTTGGCAGCAAATCAAGTGCTGGCTTTGTCTCAGGGAATTCAAATTCCCGCACCCGAAAACACCCAAACCGTTTGGGAAACTTCGGATAGCCCCATTCTGCTTGAAATTGATTTGGCAGATAAAAAACAAACGATTCAAAATTTTGGCTCATCAGATGGTTGGAATACCCAACGCATAGGAAAATACTGGCCCGAGTATAAAAAAGAAAAACTGGCTGAATTACTTTTTAGTACCGAAAAAGATGCAAAAGGAAATCCCAAAGGTATTGGTTTGTCGGCCTGGCGTTTTAATATTGGCTCGGGTACTGCCGAACAGGGCGATGCCAGCCGCATTAGTAATGAACAACGCAGAACTGAATGTTTTCTTAATTCTGATGGAGGAACATACAACTGGGAAAAACAAATTGGGCAGCAATGGTTTTTAAAGAAAGCAGCTCTCGACTATAAAATAAATCACTTAATTGGATGGCAAAATAGCCCGCCGGTTCAGTACACAAAAAATAACCTGGGTTTCAGAGATTTTGGCGCTTCAATGTCAACAACATTAAAAGCCGAACATTTTGATGATTATGCACGCTTTTTAGCCGACATTTCAGAACATTTTAATCAGGAAGGAATTCATTTCGATTATATAAGTCCTTTAAACGAACCGCAATACGACTGGAGCGCATCGGAGAGTGGTGGAACAGTCGGGCAGGAAGGGAGTCCCTGGACAAATCAGGAAATACATGATGTTGTAGTTGCAATTGGCAATGAATTTAGTAACCGAAACATCGATACAAAACTGTTTATCTCCGAAGCAGGCTCCATTCATCATCATACGGGTGGTACGGGGCATGCCTCCAATCAATTGTATACATTCTGGAATCGATATTCGTCGCTTTCTCTGGTGGGCAAACCATCGTTTGCAAATATTGTATCGTACCACAGTTATTGGAAAGATTATGGAACAGAACTGGTTAATCAAAGACAGAAATTTTACGAAAAGTCGCAAGCATTAAATCCGGTTCCCGAAGCATGGCAAACCGAGTATTCTTTATTAGGAAATGGTTATCGGGCAGGTTATCCTGATGGGTATAAGCTGTCGGAAATGGAATGTGCTTTATCGCTATCGAAAGTAATTATTACCGATTTAAATAGTACAAACACAACAGGATGGCAATGGTGGACTACTTTCGAAAAAGGAAAACATGGGGGTGAAGCGAGGTTTTGTTTAATCGAAGCCTTTACGAAGAATGATAATTCGGATGGCGAGTATTACCTCAATAAACTGTTTTATTCATTCGGGAATTTCTCTCATTTTATTCGCCCCGGAATGAGCCGGCTTGGAGTCTTACGATCGGATAATTTAACAGCAATTGAAGAAACTTCAGATGTAATGTTTTCTGCATATACAAACAGCTATGAAAGCGAATTGGTTATTGTGGCTGTAAATGTTACAAATGAGGTAAAGGAGACTCGCTTGTCTTTAAAGAATGTTTCGGGGAAGATACTTAAAAATCAAGCTCTTTATTTAACGAATGAGTTTACAAATTTGGGGAAACAGGAAATGGATTTATCAGATGGAAAAATATTAATTCCGGCACACTCTGTAGTTACATATACTGCTGATTTAGTATTGGAAACTTCTTCCGGAAAAAAAATGGAAGAGTCTGAATTTAAAGCTTGGTATAGTGCTGCTGATGAGAAGATTATTGCCTCTTTCAACCACAATCACCATTTTGAGCTGGTAAATCTTTATGCTGTTTCCGGAGTCCTTATTAAAAGCATTCCGACTGACCGGATGCATGAAAATGTATCTTTTCAGGCGTCACATTTGACTGACGGTGTTTATCTGATTTCTGGTGAAGGAAATAATTTCAGGGAAACGCAAAAGGTAGTCGTTACAAAACAATAGAAAGAACCTATTCGATTATGTTGATACGTTTAACAATACTGGTGATAATGCTGATGGCTTTTCAGGCATGTGCGCAGAAAAGTTCGGATGTGGTTGTGAGGCTTAACCCTCAAAAAACCTATCAGAAAATCCACAGCTTTGGTGCATCCGACTCATGGAGATGTCAGTTTGTTGGTGAAAATTGGCCAATGGATAAGCGGCATAAAATTGCTGATTTACTTTTTAGTCTGGAAAATGATGAAGCCGGAAATCCTATTGGAATTGGACTTTCCAACTGGCGCTTTTATCTGGGAGCTGGTTCGGCTGAACAAGGCGATAATTCCGATATTCAAAATGTATGGAGGCGTTCGGAGTGTTTTCTCGATGCCAGCGGAAATTACGACTGGACAAAATACAAAGGGCAGCGCTGGTTTTTGGCGCAGGCCAAAGAAAAGGGAGTTCCTTGCTTTACCGCCTATACCATTTCGCCACCAGTATTTTATACCAAAAATGGCCTGGCGCACGCCACAAAAGGCGATTTGGGATTTAACCTAAAAACCGAACATTACCACAACTATGTTAAATATCTGGTTGATGTAATAGAACATTTTCGTAATAACGAGAACATTCATTTTGAATATTTAAGCCCTTTTAATGAGCCCCAATGGGCCTGGGATAAAAACAATCAGGAAGGAACGCCGGGCACCAACAAAGAACTGTTCAGGTATGTAAAAATGCTTTCTGAGGAATTGGCATCGAGAGAACTTTCTACAAAGTTGCTTGTAGGCGAAGCAGGCGACGTGGGGTATTTGTACCAGAAAAAGGGAAAAAACAATAATGGCGACCAAATCAACGTGTTTTTTAACCCTGAGTCACCTATGTATTTGGGCGATTTTAAAAATATGGAATATGCCATTACTTCGCACTCCTATTTTACAACTTGGCCACTAGAGCAGCAAATTCAGTATCGCGAAAAATTAGCAGCGCGGATTCAGGAGATTAATCCGAAACTGGATTATCACCAAACCGAATTTTGCATTCTTGAAAAGAACCCGGAAATTAAAGGAGGCTGGGGACGCGACCTTGGAATGTCAACCGCATTGTATGTGGCGCGTGTAATTCATTCCGATTTAACCATAGCCAATGCATGTTCCTGGGAATGGTGGACAGCCCTTTCTCAGTTTAATTTTAAAGATGGACTAATCCATTTAGATGATGGTTATGGAAATGGTGTTGAAAAAGATACCAGCAAATTGAACCAAGAGTTAATGTATGATGGCAAGATTACCGAAACCAAACTGTTGTGGGCTTTAGGCAACTTTTCGCGTTTTGTTCGACCGGGCATGGTGCGGATTGATGTTCTGCCAGATACGGGTTTGAGTATGTTGAAACAGGCTTCCGATTTGCAGGTTTCGGCATATAAAGACCCACAAAGTGAGAAGATTGTACTGGTATTTATAAATCATAAAAACGAAGATAAACAAGTTGTGCTTGATGGAATAAAGTTAGCAAGAGCAGCTCTTTATATAACAGATAAAACCAGGAACCTGGAAAGGAACACTGTAAAATTGAAGCGCCTTATTCTTCCTAAACGATCAGTTTCGACCCTTGTTTTGAATTAATAATAAAACCAATTTGACACTATGAAAAATTTTGTACTGATATTAATAAGTCTGGTTGCGGTTGGATTGACGAGTTGTCAATCAACTAAAAAAAATGAAGTAAAACATCCCAATATTGTCTTAATTGTAGCCGATGATTTAGGATGGATGGATTTGGGATATACCGGAAGTAGTTTTTACGAAACCCCAAATATTGATGCACTGGCTGCCTCTGGAATGTCCTTTACAAATGCTTATGCAGCAAGCCCGGTTTGCTCACCTACACGCTCAAGTATTATGAGTGGAAAAACCCCTGCCAGAACCAGAAACACCGATTGGTTTGGTGCGCCTCAACCCGGAACTCCGTTTCCGGGATGGATGGGCCATAATAACAGACAATTAGAGCCAGCGGCTTACAAAGATTATATGCCACTTGAAGAATATACCGTAGCCGAGGCATTACGCGATAATGGTTATAAAACATTTATGGCGGGGAAATGGCATCTAGGGCACGAAGAAAAATATTGGCCTGAAAATCAGGGATTCGATATTAATAAAGGTGGTTTCGAAATGGGGCATCCTCCAATTAATGACGAAGCAGATGGTTATTTCTCTCCTTACGGAAACCCTCGATTGACAAACGGTCCTAAAGGAGAGTATCTTCCATATCGACTAGTTGATGAAACAAAAAAGTTTATAAACGAAAATAAGGATAAACCATTCTTCGTTTACTATCCCTTATATTTGGTGCATACTCCTTTGCAGGCAAGAGAAGAACTAATTAAAAAGTACCAACAAAAAAGAGATTCGCTCAAGCTAACCGATGAGTTTATTGACTTTGGAAATAGGAAATTAAGAACCAATCAGAGTAATGTGGTTTATGCTGCCATGATAGAAGCCATGGACCATGTGATTGGTGAAATTGCCAGTGAAATCAAGGAAGCTGGTATTGAGGATAATACAATAATTATATTTATTGCCGACAATGGTGGGCTCTCAACCAATTCGGCACCAACATCAAATTTGCCATTAAAAGGAGGAAAAGGATGGGTGTATGAAGGAGGTATTAGAGAACCGATGTTTGTGGTTTGGCCCGGAGTTACAGCTTCGAATAGCATATGTGACGAACCGGTTGTAACTACTGATTTTTATGAAACAATAACGGAAATGACAGGGACTTTAAACACCAGGCAAATTACTGACGGCGAAAGTTTGGTGCCTTTGTTAAAACAAGAGAAGGGCTTTAACCGAAAAGCATTGTACTGGCATTATCCGCATTACAGTCCTCAAGGCGGAAAACCGGCATCGGTTATAAGAAGTGGAAATTGGAAGCTGATTAAAAATTACGAAGACAATCAGGTGGAATTATATAATCTAAAGGATGACATTGGCGAAACAACTGACCTTTCGGAAAAAAATATTGAAATGAAACAGGATTTGGAAAAAGAACTTGAAAAGTGGCTAAAAGATATAGACGCTTCAATACCATTAATGATACAGTAACCATAAAACAACCAATAAATATGAATAAACTGAATACAAAATACATTTTTCTAATCTCGATGGTTTCGGCCATGGGAGGTTTACTTTTTGGCTACGATTGGGTAGTTATTGGCGGAGCAAAACCCTTTTACGAGCAATTTTTCGATATTGCAAACTCACCGGTTTTGCAGGGATGGGCAATGAGTTGTGCTTTACTAGGTTGTTTGCTTGGTGCCATAACTTCGGGTGCTTTTAGCGATAAATACGGAAGAAAAAGGTTGCTTATATTTTCTGCCTTTCTGTTTACTTTATCAGCAATTGGTACAGGCGCATCAAATGCATTTACACCCTTTATTTTTTATCGGATATTAGGCGGAATAGGAATTGGGCTTGCCTCGAATTTGTCGCCCATGTACATTGCCGAAATTTCGCCGGCTTCCATGCGCGGTAAATTTGTATCGTTAAATCAATTGACCATTGTAATTGGTATTTTATTGGCTCAAATTGCCAATTGGCAAATTGCTCAACCAGTAGCACCCAATGCTACCGGCACTGATATTTTGGCATCTTGGAACGGACAAATGGGATGGCGCTGGATGTTCTGGGCCGAAACAATACCGGCAGGATTATTCTTTTTTATGATGTTCCTGGTTCCTGAAAGTCCACGTTGGCTGGCAAAAAATGGCAACGAAAATAAAATCATAAAAATTCTTAGTAAAGTTGGTGGAGCAGAATATGCCCAACGAGAATATGCAAGTATTCGAGCCAGCCTGGTTAACGAAACTTCAAAAGTTAATTTCAAAGAACTATTAGAGCCCGGCATTAAAAAAATATTGTTGATTGGTATTGTATTGGCTGCCTTTCAGCAATGGTGTGGTATAAACGTAATTTTTAATTATGCCGAAGAAGTGTTTGCTGCAGCAGGTTATGGTGTATCAGATATTCTTTTCAATATTGTGGTAACCGGAAGCGTAAACCTAATATTTACGTTTGTAGCGATTTTTACCGTTGATAGGCTTGGCCGTCGAGCACTGATGATGATTGGGGCCGCTGGCCTGTCGGGTATTTATGCTTTTATGGGAGCTGCCTATTTCTTTCAAATTACCGGGTGGCCTTTGCTGCTTTTGGTTGTAATGGGCATTGCGTGTTACGCCATGTCGCTGGCCCCGGTAACCTGGGTCGTTTTATCCGAAATATTTCCAAATCGTATTCGTGGTGCTGCAATGGCAGTTGCTACGGTATCACTTTGGCTGGCGAGTTTCCTTTTAACTTATACTTTTCCACTGTTGAACAATGCTTTCGGGGCATCGGGGACATTTTGGTTATATGGTGCAATTTGTATTGGTGGGCTAGTATTTATTTGGAAGAAACTGCCCGAAACAAAAGGTAAAACATTAGAAGAGATTGAAGAAGAAATTTTGAAATAAGGAGGAATAATATTCTCAAATTTTTAAAAAATGAAGAAAGTAGAAGCATATAAAAAGAGGTTGGTACTCCCAACATACGAATTGGGCAAATCAGAAATAAACCCTGTTTTTTTTGAAAAACGTGTTTACCAGGGCTCATCGGGTAAAGTTTATCCCGTGCCTTTTATTGATAAAGTGTACGACCATAAAGTAGATAGAAATTACGATGCTGCAGTTTTAGAAAATGAATTTGTAAAGTTGGTAATGTTGCCCGAAATTGGAGGACGGATTTTTGAAGCTCAGGATAAAACCAATAACGATTATAATTTCTTTTATCAGCAAAAGGTAATTAAGCCGGCATTGGTTGGTTTGGCCGGCCCATGGATTAGTGGTGGCGTTGAGTTTAACTGGCCACAGCACCACCGCCCCGGAACTTATTTGCCAACAGATTCTTATATTGAAGAAGAAGCTGATGGGGCAAGAACAATTTGGATGTCGGAATACGATCCGATGTATAGACTAAAAGGGATGCATGGAATACGCATTCGTCCAAACAGCGCTTTAATTGAATTGCGCGCACGCTTGTTTAACCGCACGCCTTTAACGCAAACTTTTTTGTGGTGGGCTAATGTGGCTGTTGAAGTTCACAAAGATTACCAAAGTTTTTTCCCGCCCGATGTGCATTATGTTGCCGATCACGCAGTGCGTGCACAAAGTAGTTTCCCGTTTGCTGAGAACGATTATTATGGCATTCCCTATCATAACCGACCGGGCAAAAACGATTTGCGTAACTACGACAATATTCCCGTACCAACCAGTTACATGGTTTGCGACACAAAATACGACTTTTTTGGTGGCTACGATTTTAAAGCTGATGGTGGTTTTATACATGTTGCAAACCGTCATGTTTCACCGGGTAAAAAACAGTGGACCTGGGGGAGCGAGGATTTTGGACGTGCCTGGGACCGCGAACTTACCGATGAAGGTGGCCCGTATTTCGAGTTAATGGCAGGTGTTTATACCGATAATCAACCCGATTTTACCTATTTGCTCCCTTATGAAACCAAAACATTTTCGCAGTTTTGGTGGAGCTATAAAAATTTGGGGCCTGTTCAAAATGCCAACAAAGATTTGGCGATTCGTTTGGCAATTCTTCAGGGTAACGTATTGGATTTAGGAGTGGGTGCAAGCCAAAAATTCGAGAACCTTTCATTCATCCTGAAAATAGGAAATGAGCAAAAAGTATTTGATAAACAAACCATATCGCCTAATAAACCTTGGAAAGATAATTCTATTAAAATTGAAGCAGGACAGGAACATTCAATTTCATTAATAGTGGTGGATGAAACCGGGAAAGAAAGGCTGGCCTACCATCATCATGAACTTAGTAAAGAAAGGAATCGCAAAGTTGCTGTGGAACCAAAACTGCCTGCAGAGATTGAAAGCCCCAACGAATTGGAATTAATTGGCGAACATTTGGAGCTAAACAGGCATCCAACCCGCTACCCCGAGGTGTATTGGGAAGAAGCCATTAAACGAGACCCTAAAAGTTACAAATCGTTTATTGCCTGGGGCCGCATAGAACTTAGAAATGGCAAATTTGAGGCTGCCGAACAAAAGTTACGTGCCGCAATTGATATAATTACTGATTATCACCCAAATCCTGTAACCGGCGAAGCACACTACTTTTGTGGTTTAGCTTGTTTGTATCAAGGGAAAAAGGAAGAAGCTTATGCTTTGTTTTATAAAGCAACATGGAATTTCGAATGGCGCTCTTCTGCTTATTATCAATTGGCTGAACTCGATTGTTTAAATGCGGATTACGAAATAGCTCTGGAGCATTTAGAATCATCGTTAGATACAAATCGTCAAAATAACAAGGCTTATATTTTAAAAGCGATTATTTTAAAATACCAGGAGAATAATGATGCTGCACAAAATGTGTTGCTCGAACTATTAAAAACCGACCCACTCGACCAATGGGCAAAGTTTGAATTGGCAACTCTTACCGGAAGTTTCGACGATTTTATTCAATCATCGAGAAACGATGCGCAAACTGTAATCGATATTGCTTTCGATTATGCCGAGGCTGGGTTTTTCAGGGAAGCCATTAACGTTATCGAGCTGCATCACGATAATGAAATTCCGGAATGTGCCGTGCCAAATCCGATGGCAAAAGCGATAATGACAGAATTTATTTTAGCCTGGTTGTACCAGTGCATCGGTAATGGTAAAACATCTGCCAAAATATTGGAAAAGACAAAATCGGCTTCACTCGATTACTTTTTCCCGTCGCGTATTTACGAACAATTGGTATTGGAATGGGCACTAAAAACTGATTATTCAAATACGGTTGCAGCTTTTGGTTTAGGGAATTACTTCTTTAATCTAAAACGTCATAAAGATGGAATAAAAGCTTGGGAAATGGCTGTTGATGCTAATTGTAAATACGGTACATTATATCGTAACCTTGGTATTGCCTATTGGAATACAAACGAAGATGGGAAGAACGCAAGGAAAGCATTTCAGAAAGCAATTGAACTTTCTCCAAACGATATGCGAATTCAGTACGAATACGACCAGTTAAGAAAAAAGCTAAATGATGATCCCAAAGAAAGGTTGGCAGCTCTTCTTCCTATTCGGGAACAAATAATTACCCGCGATGATTTTTCGGTTGAACTGGCTGCCCTGTATAATTTTAACGGCCAATACAGAGAAGCTCTAAGTTTGTTGGAAAACAGAAGTTTTCATCCATGGGAAGGTGGAGAAGGACAGGTGTTAAAACAATTTACCCACGCTTGTTTGCAGCTCGGTCAGCTTGCATTGCAGCAGGGCGATGCCAAAAAGGCTTTGAAATATTTTGATCAGTCGATGAATACTCCCGACAATTTAGGCGAAAAGTACCACCCCTTGCAGGCAGTAGCCCATATTAACTACTGGAAAGGGATGGCACTAAAAGCTATGGGTAAGGTTGAGGAAGCCAAAAATCACTTTAAAGAAAGTACAAACGAAGAAGGAGATTTTATAGATATGGCGGTAAGTGCATATTCCGAACTCTCTTATTACAAAGCTTTATCGTTATATGAACAGGGAAAATCAAAGGATGCGAAAGAACTATTAATGGATATTAAAAAGTTTGGTGAAGCTAAACTCCAAGAAAAAGCAAAAATTGATTATTTCGCGACCTCACTTCCTTTGTTACTGGTTTTTGAGGACGATATTCAGAAAAGAAATACTATTGATGCCAAATATTTAATTGCACTGGCCTTTGTTGGACTTGCAGAAAAAAATAATGCTTTGAATACGCTGGATGACGTACTTGAGCTTAATTCGATGCATGTTGGTGCAAAAGAATTAAAGCAATTAATTTCTGTAAAAGAAATAGTTTAATTAATTGAAGGATAGACTTATGAAGACAATTTTTTATTTTATGGGAATAGCTTTAATGGCTTTTCTTATGAGTTGCACTAAACCTTCTGTCAATGAAATTTCTCTGCAAGGAGAATGGAGGGTAGCCTTAGATTCTTTAAATGTTGGAATGGATGAGAGATGGGCTGAAAAAACACTTGATGGGGGCACAATTCAACTTCCAGGAACTCTTGATGATGCCGGTTTGGGAAAAGAGAATGCTCAGTTACCGGTTATGGACAACAGTGTATTGTGGGGGTTAACCCGTAAACATCAGTACATTGGCGCTGCATGGTATCAAAAAGAAGTTACCATTCCATCGGCATGGAAAGGCAAAAAAATAGATTTGAAGTTGGAACGTATTATCTGGGAATCTAGTCTGTTTGTTGATGGACAATTGATAGGAAAAGGGGAAAGTTTAGTTGCACCACATTGGTATGATTTGAGCGGTGTTCTAACAGCCGGAAAGCACACCATCACCATTTGTATCGACAACTCAAATAAATACCCTCTAATAAATGTGGCGGGGACTAAATATCCTGATCCTGTTAACCAGGATATGGCACATGCCTATACCAATCATACGCAAATTAAATGGAACGGTATTATTGGTGATATCAAATTATTGGCAACAGATTTTGATAGAATTGAAAATCTTCAGGTTTATTCGAATGTGGCGGAAGGAACGATAAAAGCAACTTTTAGCAAGCCTGCAAATACTGAAGCAGAAGTAAAGTATCAGATTTTAAACGCTGGGGGAGATGTAGTTGCCAAAGGAGTTATAGAGCATGGAAAAGCAGAAGTTACATTAAGAAAGCCTGAGGCAATAGAACTTTGGGATGAATTTAATCCCAAACTTTACGAGTTCTGTGTTTTATCTGGTAATTCAAGCACAAG
The DNA here is from genome assembly GCA_041583785.1 of Draconibacterium sp. GTDB lineage: Bacteria > Bacteroidota > Bacteroidia > Bacteroidales > Prolixibacteraceae > Draconibacterium. The sequence continues at coordinate 52,180 of JBFHFE010000011.1, forward strand.
TGTTAAATTTGGTTACAGCCAGATACAAAAGGATGGAAACGTACTTAAATTAAACGGAAAACGCATTTTTTTGCGCGGTAATTTAGAGTGTGCCATATTTCCATTAACAGGGCACCCCCCAATGGCAAAGGAAGAGTGGGCTAAGTTAATTGCTCAGGCAAAAGCCTATGGTTTAAACCATTTGCGATTCCATTCATGGTGTCCTCCAAAAGCTGCATTCGATGCCGCCGACGAGGCAGGATTCTATTATCAGGTAGAATTGCCTCACTGGAGTTTGCATTTTGGAGAAGACAAAAAAACTACAAATTTTTTATTGAAAGAAGGCGATAGGATTTTAAAGGAATATGGGAATCATCCATCGTTTATATTAATGGCTTTAGGCAATGAGTTAGAAGGCGATATTGGTTTGCTAAACTCGACTGTTGCTGATTTGCGCACAAAGGATAACCGTCATTTATACATGACAACATGCTACTCATTTCAACGTCCTTTAGGCTTGGTAGCCCAACCCGAAGATGATTTTTTTGTAACGCAAAAAACCGACAAGGGATGGGTTCGCGGTCAAGGTATTTTTAATGCCCGGGTGCCAAATTTTAACGAGGATTACACGGCTTCCAGTAAGCATGTTCCTGTACCATTAATCTCGCACGAAATTGGACAGTATTCTGTTTTTCCTGACATGAGCGAGATTGCGAAATATACAGGTGTGTTAAAGCCTCTCAATTTTATGGCTGTTCGGAATGAATTGAAGAAAAACGGCTTGTTCGACTTAGCTGAAGATTTTACTTATGCATCGGGAAAATTGGCGGCAATGCTTTATAAAGAAGAGATTGAGCGCGCCTTGAAAACGCCTTCTTTCGATGGCTTTCAGTTGTTGCAGTTACAGGATTTTCCGGGGCAGGGAACTGCATTGGTAGGTTTGTTAAATGCATTCTGGGAATCGAAAGGGGCAATTAGCGCCGAAGAGTTTCGCCAATTTAATGCTGAAGTTGTTCCCCTTGTCCGATTTCAAAAAGCCGTGTATGAAAGCGGAGAAAATTTTGAAGCTTCGTTGGAAGTTGCCAATTTCTATAAAGAGATGAAAGGGCAAAGTTTAGAATGGACCATTACGAATGAAGCAGGGGAAAAAGTACAATCAGGAAGCCAAAACGGCATTGATTTGTATTTGGGCAACAACGGATATTTAGGCAATATTCAATTTGAAATAGCTATTGAAAAGGCCGATAAATGGACGCTTACTCTTGCTTTAAAAGGTACTGCCTACAAAAATAGCTGGCCGGTTTGGGTATATCCGAAAAAAGTAAAAATTACTTCTGACAAAGTATTATTTACGACGTCGTTAAAAGAAGCTGGTATGGCCCTAAATCAGGGTAAAACCGTTTTGCTAAACCCTGATTATAAAAAACTGAAAGGGATTACTGGGCGTTTTGTGCCCGTATTCTGGAGTCCGGTTCATTTCCCGAATCAGCCCAGTACAATGGGCTTGTTAATGGATGAAAAGCATGCTGCATTTAACGATTTTCCAACCAGTAAATATACCGAATGGCAATGGTGGAATTTATGTATGGAGTCAAAATCAATGATTGTTGATGGCTTGGATGTGCAACCTATCGTTAGGGTGATTGATAATTTCGTAACCAACCATCATTTGGCAAATGTATTTGAGGCAAAAGTTGGCAAAGGGAAATTGGTTTTTTCGTCGATTGACTTGGTTAACGATATAGACAAACGCCCTGTAGCACGGCAACTGCGGTCGAGTCTTTTGCAATACATGGAAAGCGAGTTGTTTAATCCGTCAGGAAGCCTAAGTATGGAAGACCTTGACTTTTCTGATACTAAATCAGGAAAGCAATTTAAGGCATCTGATATTTACAATGATTAAAGAAAGATGAACGATATTATGCGTACCAATGTCAAATTAAATTATTTTGGTAGAATTGGATTAGGACTTGTTTTGCTGATTTTTGGATGCAAAGTTAATAGTCAGCCAAAACCAAACATCCTCTGGCTCACCATTGAAGACACTTCGCCACAGTTTATTGGCTGTTACGGAAATAAAGATGCTCGTACGCCGGTAATCGACAAGTTGGCTGACGAAGGTGTTCGTTTTACAAACGCTTTTTCAACGGGTACGGTTTGTTCGCCAAGTCGCAGTGCCATAATTACGGGTGTGCACACTTTTAAAATGGGAACAGGAAATCATAGAAGCAATTATCCAATCCCCGATTATATAAAAGGGTTTCCTTATTACATGCAACAGCAAGGTTACTATGTTAGCAACAATAGCAAAACCGATTACAATGTTGGTGATGTAAGGCAATTTACAAAAGAAGCCTGGAACGAAAGCTCGAACACCGCCGGATGGTGGAACCGAAAACCAGGGCAGCCATTTTTCGCTGTTTTTAATTTTGCTGAATCACATCAGTCACGAACAATGACTCATCCTTACGAGTGGTATGTGAAAAATGTATTGGAACAACTTACCAAAGAAGAACGCATTGCAGAAGATGAATTTGAAATGCCGCCGTATTACAATGATACGCCTGAAATGCGAAAACATTTTGCCCGTGTTTATAATTCGATAAAGCTAACAGATAAGCGAATGGGCGAATTGCTGGATAAATTAGATAATGATAACCTGCGCGACAGTACTATTATTTTCTTTTATGCAGACCATGGCGAGGGGATACCAAGAGCCAAAACATGCGGAATCAACCTCGGCTACCGTGTCCCTTTTGTAATTTGGTTCCCCGAAATGTACAAACATCTTTCGCCTTGGGGAACAGCTGGTGTTGTTACCGACGAATTGGTTGATTTTGAAGACTTGGCTCCAACTCTAATAAGCCTTGTTGGAGGCCGAATACCAGAGCACATGAAAGGGCGCGTTCTTATGGGCAACAACCGTAGCCCGGAAACCGACCATCTCATACTTTCGGCTGACCGCGCCGATAATGGCCCCGATTTAGTACGTTCTGTTACCGACGGTCGCTTTGTTTATTCGCGAAACTTTATGCCGTTTATGCCACAAATGCGTTATATCAGGTATGTCGATATTGCCGACATAAGCAACCAAATGCGTAAGGACTTTAAAAACGGGCAATTAAATCCTTTTCAGAAAAGTGTGTTCGAAGAGCGTCCGGCCGAGTTCTTATTCGATATTGACCATGATACCTGGGAAAGCAATAACCTGGCAGAAAATCCGGAATATAAAAAAGTACTGAATAAGATGCGTAGGCAATTGGATGAAGAAATCCTTAATGCGCGGGATGTTCTCTTCCTTCCTGAATATGAAATCGGATTAATAGCAGAAAATGAAACACCTTACGAATTTCGATTGGATTATAATAAATATCCTTTTAACGACATTTATGCTGCTGCTTCGTTATCGGGCAGAAGAGGTGCTGAAATTTTAAAACAGCAAATTGAGCTGTTAAAAAGTGAGAATAAAATTATTCGCTATTGGGCTGTGCTTGGTTTACGTTCGCAAAATCAAAAAGATCTGGAACCGTTTAAAAACCAAATTATTAAGGCAATGAGTGACAAATACCCACCAGTAGCAGTAACCGCCGCAGCAATTACCTGGCAAAATGGCGAAAATGCAGAGGCCGAAAAGAAGCTAAAAGCATTTTGTGCCAATGAAAACCTCGACATTGCTTTAATGACCATCAACTATTTGTTATATGCCGACAATAAAGAACCTTTTGTTGAAACCATAAAAGCGGTTCATAAAATGCCGGGCAGAAACTATCAGGTAAAAGCTGCATGCATGGACTTTCTGGGCATCTTAAATTTGGTGCCAAATGATTTTGACCATGGAAGTTGAAAATATGATTACTAAAGACTTAAAAAATATAAAAAAGATGAAAGTATTAATCGTGATGATGTTTATGTTTTTGACAACGTTCTCTGTATTTGCAGAAGAAAACACGAAACAATTAAATGCTAATCAGGAAGAGGATTATCTGGCTGAACTTAAAGAGCAGTTGCAACTTAAATGGCCGAAAAACAGAACCATAAATATTGTCTTTCACGGGCATAGCGTTCCTTCAGGGTATTCTACCGGCGGTGTAGTAAATACTTTGGATGCATATCCTCATTTATTTCTGAAATTTTTGAAAGGAAACTATCCCAAAGCAGTAATCAACTGTATTACCACATCAATTGGTGGCGAGCAGTCGGAGCAAGGCGCCAAACGTTTTAAAGACGATGTGCTTTGCATGAAACCCGATTTATTGTTTATCGACTATGCATTAAATGACAGAAGTATTGGTGTTGAACGCACCGAAGTGGCTTGGCGCTTAATGATTGAAGAGGCTCTGCAGGCTAATTTGAAGCTTGTGCTGATGACGCCAACTCCCGACTTAAATGAGGATATCTTAGATGAAAATGCTCCGCTTGCAGCTTATGTGAACATGATTCAGAAATTGGGAAAAGAATATAAAATTCCTGTGGTAAATGTATATCAGCAATTTAAAGAATTGAAACAATCTGGAATCGATATTTCAAATTATATGGCTCAAAACAATCATCCCAATGCCTTAGGGCATCAAGTGGTTGTACTCGAAATGGTAAAAAAGCTTTTTAATAAATTATAAGGAGGAAAATCATGCGTAATTTATTTTTGCTTGCAACAATGGTTTTGTTCGTTCAGTGTCATAATCCTAAGCAAGCTGAAGATAAAGGAACAAAACAACCAAATATTATACTGATTGTAACCGATGATCAGGGCTATGCAGATTTAAGTGCATACAAACATGTTTCGGCTAATTGCCAAACACCCAATATGGATCGTCTTGCGCAACGTGGCGTATTGTTCGATAATTGTTATGTTTCCGGGCCGGTTTGTAGTCCTTCGAGAGCTGCCATTTACACTGGTAAATACCAGGAACGATGGGATAAAAATATGGGCTGGGGACCAGGATTACCTGTAAATGTTCCTACTTTAGCTGAAGTTCTTCTAAAGAATGGCTATACAACCGGACGCGTAGGGAAGAGTGATTACGGAACGAATTATCATAATCCTAAGGCACGCGAATTTCCTTCGCACCATGGTTACAAGCATTTTATTGGATTTAGCGCCCATGCCCACGACTATTTTCTTTTAGACGAAGACATAGAAACCGCTACACCCGATCCCTATGGCGAAAGTGCTTCGTTGGGGCGCATATGGCGCGACACTACAAAAGTTGGATTTGAAGATAGCTACACAACTACTTTGTTTACTGATGAAGCGATTCGTTTCGTTGAAGAAAACAAAGATGGACCGTTTTTTCTTGATTTAGCATACAATGCAGTTCATGAGCTAATTCATGAAGTGCCAGAAGAATACCTGGAAAAATGGGATGCACCCAAAATTCCAAACTACGACCCATCGTACGGGAAATATGGGCAATACTATTGGGAGTATACACAAGTTGGCACAATTACCGACGAAGGCAAACGAAAACTTTATTTGGCTAACCTGAATTGTCTCGATGACAATATTGGACGCTTGATAGATGTGTTGGAGGCGAAAGGCTTGCTTGAAAATACCTTGATAATGTTGATCTCTGATAATGGAGGAGAACCTCTAACCGGCGCCAATAACCTGCCATTAAGCGGCTCGAAATATACTATGCACGAGGGCGGTATTCGTGTACCTTTTATTCTTTCGTGGCCTAACGGTTTACCCGAAGGTCAGTTGTATCAGCATCGTGTAACGGCAATGGATATTTTCCCTACTTGTTTGGAAGCCGCTGGGATTACATCAAAAGATGCTGCAACTTTCGATGGAAACAGTCTTATTAAACCAATTGAAACGAATGCTCCTGCTGAGCTATCAGAAAAGCCTTTATGCTTTCAGTTTGGTAATCAGTGGGCCATAATTGACAAAGGTTGGAAGCTGGTTTATGCTGAAGATTATAACCCAATACATCGACCAATAACATCTCAAATTCGTTTGGGAGCAAACAGTGGAGAATTAGCTCTTTATAACTTAAACAAAGATGTTGGCGAAAGGAATAATCTTTTAGAACAGGAACCGGAAAAAGTAAAAGAACTTCAACAAAAATTTGATTTGTGGATGGCAGAAATGAAAGCCGATCATTCGAATTATCAATTTTGGAAGAATTAAAACAATTACAATATGAACATTAAAATATCTTACCTTTTTCCCTTTTTGGTGTGCACTATGTTGTTATCGTGTACAAACTCTAAAACGAAACAAAAACCAAACATTCTTTTTATTGTTGCCGACGATTTGGGCTACCACGATTTAAGTTGTATGGGTAGTACATTTTACGAAACTCCCAATATTGATAAAATCGCCAACCAAGGAATGCTTTTTACCGATGGCTATGCGGCTTGCCAGGTTTGCAGTCCGTCGCGAGCCAGCTTGATTTCCGGAAAATTTCCGGCACGCCACGGTGTAACCGATTGGATAGGAGCACAAACGGGAGAAGACTGGAAAAATGCCGGAACCAACACAAAAGTTTTACCTCCTGAATATAAGCACCGTTTGGCAAATGAATTCATTACCTTGCCCGAGGCACTTAAAGAAGCAGGATATTTTACATTTTTTGCGGGGAAATGGCATGTCGGCGATAAAGGCTCGTGGCCCGAAGACCATGGTTTTGATATTAACAAAGGAGGCTGGGACGTTGGTAGTCCCAAAGGGGGCTTTTTTGCTCCGTGGAATAATCCGAATTTAAAAAGCGGCCCCGACGGTGAAAGCCTTACAATGCGATTAGCACAAGAAACTGCTAATTTTATAAAAGCCAATAAAGACACTACGTTTTTAGCTTACTTATCGTTTTATGCTGTGCATGCACCCATTCAAACTACTCAGGAGAAATGGGAGAAATATCGTAATAAGGCGGAAAAACAAGGAATCGCTGAGTCTGGTTTTGAAATGGCAGAAGTACTGCCAATCCGAAATGTACAAGATAATCCGGTTTATGCCGGATTGATTGAAACCATGGACGATGCTGTTGGTGTTGTATTAAATACCTTAAAAGAATTAGGACTGGAAGAAAATACCATAGTTATTTTTACTGCTGATAATGGGGGAGTTGCATCAGGAGATAACTACTCAACATCTAACTTTCCTTTACGGGGCGGTAAAGGATACCAATACGAGGGCGGAATACGCGAACCTTATTTTATTAAAGTGCCCGGACTCACTGATGGGGGCTTAACCTGTAATGTTCCCGTTTCTGCAGTCGACCTTTATCCTACTATTCTCGATTTGGCAAATATTCCGTTGCGCCCCAAAGAACATTCCGACGGAATAAGTCTTTTGCCACTTTTAAAAGGTAGTTCCTTGCCCGAAAGACCGCTTGTTTGGCATTATCCGCATTATGGAAATCAGGGAGGTGTTCCGGTATCGATAATCCGTTTGGGCGATTGGAAATTAATTCATTATTACGAAAGCGGAAATGAGGAACTTTACAATTTGATGACAGATATGGGGGAACAAAATGACCTTTCTTCTGAAAAAACGGAATTGGTTACCCAATTGCATGAGCAACTTTTTGATTACCTGAATTCTGTAAATGCCAAATATCCGGTAATAAATGACGAATACGATGAAGAAAAGTCCAGAGAACGAAGACATTATCGCGAAAATGAATTCATGCAACAATTGGAAAAACAACGTATGGATTATCTTTCAAAAAACTACAACCCAAAAAATAATTGGTGGGGCAGCAAAGTAACTGTCGATTAAAAAAATAGAAGATGAAGAAGACTTTAACAGTTTTGATGATATTTTTAGGGATGGTGTCTTTTGTTGCGCTATACCACTTGTTTATTTCAAAAGCGCTTCGAAATGAAGAGGTAACTGATGTGGTTTATCGCGCAGAAGAACGTCCCAAAGAGAAGATTTCGGATAAAGAGATGCGTGTTAATCAAAGGCATCTGGCAAGGTTTGCGCCTGTTAAATCGTCTTTGAAAACTGCCACAACAAATTCATCTTATGCCAATGGAAAAGAGCAAGGTAGCTGGGACCAGGTTCAGTTTCTGGCAAGCAATCAGCACAGTTATGGTTTTCGGGTTGATGGTTCGGTTTACGACCCGCACAACGATGTGATTTATGCCATATCCTATGCCGGACATATTTGGAAAATCAACCGCAAGGAATCTGATTTCCGGAAAACACAATGGGAACTGATGAACCATAAATACAACTTTAAAACATCGTACATCGAAGGTTTAAACAAAGCCGATGGTTCGTTCCGAATGGTTCGTTCGTCGGATACCGGAATGCAGTACAGCGATGATGAAGGAAGGAATTGGACAGCAGCCAGCGGAATTCAGTATGTGGAAAAAAGTTATGAAGGTGCAGTAAGCAAGACTAATGGAGGATCCCGGATTTTTGTGGCTGGCAAAACGAATTCAACTACCATAAAAACGTTTATTTCTTCCAATAATGGTGAGAGCTATACTGTTTTATCTCCAGCATTTCAGGCAAGTACCTATACCATTAAAGTTTTTAAACCTTGTAATTCCGGGTCGGTTTTTTTGGTCGCTTTTAATAAATCAACTTCAAAAATTAGTATTTACGAATGTGCTGCCAATGCTACCGATTTTACATTGATTAATTCGCCAGACAACACATTTACTGGGCTTAGCCGGGTTCTTGGAACCTACCACAATGAGAAATTTTACTTGTACATTGCGGGGGCAGAAACGCACATTTATTATTCCGAAGACAAGGGAGCTACCTGGCAAACAAAAAGCAACAATAATAGTGGCGATGGCGATATTTTCCCAAGAACAGTTCATCCAACAAAACCGAACATTATTTTCAGGGGCTATTTAGATGTGAACTATTCGACAAATTATGGGGCAACATTCTCAAATTTTTCGCACGTGTTGGGTTGGGATGTACATCATATGAAAATGTATCAGAAAACGGATGGGAGTTATTTTCATTTTGTTGGAATGGATTTTGGTTGTTACATTTCCGAAACCCCGGAAATTGCAAGTACTTATGTGCAGCTTAACAATACTGCACCAACGCAAATGTGTTACGATGCCGACCATGGGCAAAACTACAACAGCTCGTTTACAGCAACTCAGGACAGGGGAACGATGGGGTATGTGAGTTCATCCAATACGTCGTATACTACCGATGTGAAAACTACCGATGGGTTACGCGTAACCTTGGCAAACAACGACGAGTCGGTGTGGACCTGGATGTATTATGGTACTATTTTTCATCAATCTAATTTTGCTGCACGCACATCAGCTTTGGCAAAAGTTGATTATACCAGCAATTGGTGGGCAGCTCCCATGGTAGTTTCTCCCAATAAAAAGGAAGATGCAGTTTATGTAGCGGCTGATAAGCGTTTAACAAAGTTTACTTTTAATCCCACGAGTAACCAGATAGTTCAAACCGAACATTATTTCGATTTTTATAAAGAAACCGGAAATATGCTAACAGGCTTTGGATATTCGCCGTTAAATCCGCAAAGGTGGTATGCTTCGGTAAAAAACGGCGATTTTTTGTATTCGCTTGATGGTGGACAATCTTTTGAAAAGAGTGCGTATGCCGGTATTTTCCCAGGAGCCAACGACCAATATTACAATTACTCCAAAAATCAACATGTAATAAAAGCATCAAATATCTCGGAAGAAAGAGTGTACTACGCGGGTGTTGGAAACTTATTTATGATAAGTGACGACGGTGGAAAAACATTTACCAACCATAACACTGGCTTGGATATTTACCGAATCAGGGATTTTGATTTTACACCTGACGAGAAGTTTATTTTTGCAGCCTGTGCTTATGGCGGAATCTGGGTTTATTCTGTTGATGGCGACCAGTGGTACGAGATGAACGACGAAGCGGTTCCTTATGTAAATTTTACCGATGTTGAATATATTAAAAAGGAAAACACGGTAAACTTTGCTACATACGGGAATGGGGTACTCAGGTTGAAATTAGATGGCTACTCGCAGCAAATAATGTATCCGAATAATTTGGCTGCCGAAATTACTAATACAGGCAGCGTAAAATTACAATGGACCGATAACTCGAATAATGAAGACGGATTTATCATAGAACGTTCGACAAACGGGGTTTTTTCCTCCTTAGCCAATGTTGCTTCCAATCAAAATGTGTACACCGACGAAAGCATACAAAGCCCGGGCGTTTATTACTATCGTATAAAAGCTTTTAATGCTTCCGATGAATCCTATTATTCAAATTACGTTGTGGTTACAATGAAGCCCGAAGGTGAAGTTTCGAAAGAAGACTGGAAACTGGTGAGTGTTGATAGTGAAGAAACCAACGGATATGGCGCCGCCTTAGCTTTCGACGATAATACCAGTACCATGTGGCATACGCAATGGAATATTACACCCAAACCCAGTCATCCTCACACGCTTATTATTGATATGAATCAAACAATTGGGATACTAGGATTCAGCTATTTACCACGTCAGGACAATACCTGGAATGGAACAATAAAAGAGTATGAATTTTATGTTTCTGAGGACAAGGTAACCTGGACAAAAGTAGCCTCTGGAAGCTGGGAAAAAACATTTGATTTAAAAGAAGAATTCTTTGCAACAACAGTGCAAGCCAGATACCTAAAACTGGTAGCTTTATCAGAAGTAAATGGTTCTGTTTTTGCTTCCTGTGCCGAGCTTTCAGTACTAACAAAAGTGCCGGTTTCTACTGTGCCCCAAACGCCGCAATTTGTGCAGGGCGGGCGTTTAAGCGAAACTGAAATAGAACTTATTTGGCTCGATTTGTCGGACGATGAAGATGGATTTGTGGTAGAGCAATTAATTGACGGCAGTTTTACTCCTGTTTATTCCAGTAATGAGGGAGAAACTACTTTTTATCTTCAAAATACAAATAAAAACGCTTCATATTCTTTTAGAGTTGCGGCATTTAACAATGTCGGGTACTCTGAGTATTCCGATACTTTAACCCTGAGAAACCTGGGAACTCCTGTGGGAATTGAAAAAGAATTGCTGCCAGAAACAGCGCTTTCTGTTTATCCAAATCCTTTTACTGAAGAATTCAACATCGTTGTTGGTGCCAATAAAAAATATTACAACTGGCATATTTTTGATTTAACAGGAAAGAACTTGAAGAGTGGAACTTTTTCAGAATATGGTCAGGTAGAAAACATTAATCTTCGTGACTTAAAGTCTGGCTCTTACATTCTAAAAATAGATGGCGAAAGTGGCTCATCTTCAAAAGCAATTATTAAAAAGTAAAATGAAGTTAAGACTAATAATCATATTAGTTATTCTTTTCGCTAACAATGCATTTTCGCAGTTTGTTGATGAAACGACGCCTGTTAATTCCTTGCCGGCGAATGAGAACATTACCGGCGAATGGAAACTCGATTTTAGCGACGAATTTAATGGTACAGAAGTAAATAGCGATAGATGGGGAATTAACAACAGTACTATATCGCGTGCAGCGCGCCCAAGCATAGGTATATCCGATTGGCGGTGGAAACCGGAAAATGTTTCGCTTGAAGATGGTAACCTGATTTTGAAAGTTCAGAAAACCGGAAGCAATTCCATGACAAATGGCTCGGTTTACAGCTACAACAAATACCACACTCAATACGGTTATTTCGAAGCAAGAATAAAAGTTGGAGATGCTGCCAAAGGAACACACACGGCTTTCTGGCTGCAAGGGCCCAACATGGGCAATGTGGACGGAACAGCAAACGATGGAGCCGAAATCGATATTTTTGAAACAGCCTGGACAGACGATTATACCAAATCGGTGGTGCATATTGATGGATATGGCGACAACCACCAGGCAAACACAAAAAAGTATGACACACCGGGCATCCACTCCGGTTTTCATACCTGGGGATTTCATTGGACCGAAAATTTTATGGACATTTATTACGATGGTATTTTTAAAGTTCGCTATTCAAATCAAGAATGGCTGGTTCATAGTCCCGAGTATTTGTGGTTGTCGAATGGCGCCAGTTTTGGCTTAAACGGCGACCAGTATTTTATCGACCAGCCCATTGGTTTTCTTACCCAAACCGAGGTGGATTATATTCGGGTGTGGAAAGATGAAAGCACCGCTGAAAACGATTCATTGTTGAACCAAAGCAACTGGAGTTTGATTAAGGCAAACAGTGAAGATATTTACGGAGGAAATTTGGCAACCAATGCTTTTGACAATAAGCCATATACCTTTTGGCACACCGAATGGAAAGAAAACCAGCCAACACACCCACACGAGATTCAAATTGATTTGGGCGATACGGTACATATTTATGGGTTTCGGTATTTGCCCCGGCAAGATGGTAATACAAATGGAAATATTGCCGAATACCAGTTTTATGCCTCCAACGATTCGTTAAATTGGGGTGAAGCTGTAAAAAGTGGAACATTTGCGGCAGGAAGCTCAGCACAAACCGTTGAATTTGACGACACCCTAACTTGCAAGTACATTCGTTTGGTAGCACTTTCCGAAATAAATGATAAAGTGATAACCAACGTGGCAGAGTTAAACCTGATGGGCTATTACAAAGTAGATATTCCTCTTGGCTTTTCCAGTGAAATACAGGAATCATCAACAAAAATATTTCCAAATCCCTTTTCCGAAGAAATTAATGTGAGAACTAATGCGGGGAATGACTTTACTTCCTGGCGAATATTTTCCCTCGATGGAAAAGTGTTAAAACAAGGGCGGTTTGATCTTCAACAGGATGTTTTGAAAATAAATTCCAACGATATAAAGCCTGGGATTTATGTGTTTACGCTAATAAATGGCAAGAAGCCCGAAACAAAGTTAATTGTGAAAAAATAATACGATAAAAATCCCATCATAAAAGAGCATGATGAAACTTGAAAAAATGAACAATATAACTTTGAAATTAAGTCCTCCTTTTTTATTGATATTGTTAAGCATATTGTTTGGGTGCAAAAATAAACCTCAGGAACAGCAAAAGTTGGAGCCGAACTATTATAAAAACCTATACACCCAAGAAGTATATACACCTCAACAGATGAAAGAATTTGTGGATTCGTTATTTGTAAATTTTAACGATACAAGTGCTGCCCCATCGCATATTCATTTCTGGAATTATGAAATAATCGAAACCAACGACTCTGTTATTCAATCTTTTAAATATGACTTTCGGGTGGGCATTGATTATAAAATCAGAGCAAAAAAATACGATAAAATTGGAATGTATATCTCGCCCAAAAAGTTTCAAACCATCAATGGCGATAGTATAACAATTGGAGGTAAATTGGATAAGCCAACAGTAATTAACCTTTGGTTTTATCGTTGTGGTGGATGTGTTGCAGAAATTCCTGCCCTAAACCGGATTTATGACAAATACTCCGGCAGTGTTAATTTTATAGCACTTTCAGATGACAATGCAAAAGATGTAAGAAAATTCCTAAAGAAAACACCATTCAAGTTTACGCAAATTACAAGCGAAAACTGGAAAAGAGATGAAACAAGTTTAAGACCTTATTTTGAAGAAATTGGGAGTTACCCATTCCCCGAAAACATTTTCATCGATAGGAATGGTTCAATTCGGTTTATTGAAGGAATGATTCCAAAAAATGAAGATAAAGCCAAGGAGACGAAACACTTTGAAATGATAATTGACTCTTTGCTGATGAACAAATGAATAATAGCCAGTAACAAAACAATATTGAAAAGAATTATATCATGAACACTTCTAAGCTTACAAATTTTTCAAAAGCATTTCTTTGCTTCTTAATTTTGGTTGTAGTATTAAATGCCTGTACCCAAAAAGAAATGAACGAAATCGACTTGTCCGGACAATGGGCATTTCAAATAGATAAAAATGATGTCGGTATAAACGAGCTTTGGTTTTCAAGTAATTTATCGGATACCATTCAGCTTCCGGGCTCGATGCCCGAGCAACTGAAAGGCGATCCCGTTGGTTACGATACCAGGTTTACGGGTAATACCTGGAAAGAATATCCAGCCGGAAAATCGTGGGTTGACGATGAAAATTATAAACCTTACTTAAGCGACGATAAGTTTTTATATCCGTTCTGGTTGATTTCCGACTTTTACTATGCAGGTGCTGCATGGTATCAAAAAGAAGTAACTATTCCTGAAGATTGGGACGGTAAAAGTATTGAGCTGTTATTGGAACGTCCGCACTGGGAAACACGTGTTTGGGTGAATGACAACTACCTTGGTTTGCAAAATGCTTTGGGGGTTCCGCATCGTTATCAGCTCAATAAATTCTTACAAACAGGTAAAAACAGAATTACCATTTGTGTTGATAACCGGGTTAAAGATATTAACGTGGGGATTGATGCACATAGTGTAAGCGACAATACACAAAGCAATTGGAATGGTATTGTTGGCGAAATTAAATTAATTCAGAAAGATGCTCTTTACATAGCAGCCGTAAATATTTTTCCTGATGTAGAGACAAAAATGGTAAAGCTGGAAGTAGAACTTAAAAACATTACCGCCAGCCTACAGACTGGTAAGTTGAAAATATCGGCAAAAAACCTGAATAAGGAACAAGGTCACAGGATTGAAAAACAGCTTGTTGACTTTGAGTGTAATAGCAACACAAACGTTATTGTTGTAAATTACCCCATGGGAGAAGATGTAGAGCTGTGGGACGAATTTAATCCGAACCTGTACGAATTAAATATTGAGCTTATTTCTGAATTTGCTAACGATACATATTCTGAAACCTTTGGTATGCGCGATTTTCGAGCCCTTAGGAAAGGCTTTGAAATTAATGGTCGCCCCGTATTTCTGCGCGGAACGCTGGAATGTGCAATCTTTCCAAAAACAGGATATCCACCAACCACTGTTGAACCTTGGGAACGCATAATAAAAATTTGCAAGACTCACGGATTAAACCACATTCGTTTTCATTCGTGGTGTCCACCCAAGGCAGCTTTCGAGGCTGCCGATAAATTGGGTTTTTACTACCAGGTGGAAGCTTCGTCGTGGGCAACAAACCTTGGTGCTGGCGAACCGGTTGACCAGTGGATTTATGATGAAAGTGAGCGAATGGTAGCCGAGTACGGGAATCATCCGTCGTTTTGTTTAATGCCCTACGGAAACGAACCGCATGGCGAAAACCACAAAGCCTATTTAACCGAATTTGTAAAGTATTGGAAAGCCAAAGATGCGCGCCGGGTTTATACCACTGGTGCTGGCTGGCCCATTATCCCCGAAAATGATTATCACAATGTACATCGTGGTACCCGAATTCAAGGGTGGAACCAAAATCTGAACAGTATAATTAACAGGGAGCCTCCCCGCAGCGATTATGATTGGGAGAAAACGGTAGCTAAATTAACTGCACCAATGATAAGCCACGAAATTGGGCAGTGGTGTGTTTATCCGAACTTTATGGAAATGCCAAAATACGATGGCGTATTAAAAGCAACCAACTTCGAGATTTTCAAAAGAAGCCTAGAGGCACATGGAATGTTGCACCTTGCCGACGATTTTGTAAAAGCATCGGGCAAATTGCAAGCCTTGTGTTACAAAGCCGATATTGAAGCTGCTCTACGCACCAAAGGTTTTGGTGGTTTTCAGTTGTTAGACTTACACGACTTCCCGGGACAGGGAACCGCTTTGGTGGGTGTGCTCGACCCGTTTTGGGATGAAAAAGGATATATTTCGCCTAAAGAATTTCGTCAGTTTAGCAACGAAACAGTGCCACTTGCACGGTTAAAAAAAATGATTTTTACCAGCGGAGAAAAAATAGAAGCAGATATAGAAGTTGCACATTATGGTGAAAAAGAAATCGCTTCGGTAATACCTACCTGGAAAGTGGTGGATGAAAAGGGGCAGCTTGTTCGCAAGGGAGCGTTTAGCGAATTGTATTTGCATTGGGGACACAATCAAAAATTGGGCGCCTTAAGCGAAACTTTTGAGGTAGAAAAAGCTGCAAAATTTCAATTGCAAGTTGATGTTGCAGGTTTTGTAAATACTTGGGATTTTTGGGTGTATCCAGCAAAATTACCCAATGTTGATGATGATATTCTAGTGGTTTCAACATTGAATAAAGCTGCACTATCAACCTTGAAAAATGGAGGGAAAGTTTTATTGACCGCAAAAAAAGGAAGCATAAAAGAAGGCAAAGGAGGTGAAGTTGCTGTTGGTTTCTCAAGTATGTTTTGGAATACAGCCTGGACAAATGGACAAAAACCACATACTCTGGGAATTTTATGCGACCCAGTACATCCGGCACTCGAAGATTTCCCAAGCGAATACCACAGTAACTGGCAGTGGAGGGATGCCATGAGCCATTCAAATGCCATTTCGTTGGAAGATTTTACCAACAAACCAGAACCGATTGTTCGCATTATCGACGACTGGGTAAGCAACCGAAACCTCGCTTTAATTTTCGAAGCAAAAGTGGGAGAAGGAAAACTTGTTATGGCAGGTGTTGATTTGCAATCGGATATAGAAAACCGCCCTGAAGCTCGTCAATTATTGTACAGCTTAAAAAATTATATGAGCGGCGATAAGTTTGAGCCAAAGACGGAGGTTCAGAAAGATGAAATTATTAGTTTGATTTCACTTTAATGTAAATGGGATTGGAAAGCTTCACCTCAATTTCTGATAAATTATAGTTGTTATGCAATACAGATTATTTTTAATATCGTTCCTATTAGGCGCTTCTATTTGTTCATCGGCACAGTTTTCGGGTAAAACATATGCCGATGCCGATTCACTGGTTAATTACATGTCGAAACTGATTTACAATCAGGTGAATAGTGTGCATTCGATTAAAAATTCTTCGAACATGTGGTACAAAACGTACACTCCAGAGGGGAATAAATATTGGTTTGTGGATGCTGAAAGTGTGCAAAAGATAGAGGTGTTCGACCAGAATGAATTACGTAAACAATTATCGGAAATTCTGGGAAAAGAGCTAAACTGGAAGAAACTAACTTTAAGTGAGGAGAAGGTTACAGCAAGTGCTGATACTTTTCAGTTTACTAGCAAGGGTTATAACTGGCTTTATCTTACAAAAGAAAATAAATTAATTCGGAAAGATAAAATTAAAACACCAGCGCCCGGAAAGCATTGGGCAATTGCCAGAGATGAACTGGTACTGGAACCTGTTGTTTCGCCTGATAAACTATTTACAGCTTACATTCGTGAGTATAACTTGTTTGTAGAAGATAGCACTGGGAAAACAACGCAGTTAACTTTTGATGGTTCGCCAGGTGAGTATTACAGCTCATATATTAAGTGGTCGCCCAACTCAAAATACATCGCTGTTAATAAATTCCGACCATCGGAAAAACGATTCATTAAGTTTATGGAGTCATCTCCCAAAGAACAGTTGCAACCCAAATTAAAGCAGGTTGAGTATTTAAAACCCGGCGATGCTTTGCCCATTAAGCAACCTTGTTTATTTAGCCTTGAGGCGATGGCCCAGGTTCCTGTTGACATTAGCTCTTATCTGAATCAGTATAGCTTATCAGACCCGGAATGGCGAAAAGACAGCAGGGCGTTTACGTTTGAATACAACCAACGAGGGCATCAAAAATATACCGTTTTTGAAGTGAATGCAAATACAGGAAATTTAAAGTTTCTTGCCGAAGAAAACCCTGAAACATTTTTCTTTTATTCAGGAAAAAGATACCGCTATGATGTAAACGATGGGGCAGAGATGATTTGGATGTCGGAACGCGATGGTTGGAACCATTTATATTTGTATGATAATGCCGGCAAGGTTAAAAATCAGATTACAAAAGGCAATTGGGTAGTACGCAATGTTGTTCATATTGATGAAGAAAACCGACAAATTATTTTTTGTGGCAGCGGGAAAAATAAAAATGAAGACCCCTATCATTTACATTATTATAAAATTGGATTTGATGGCAAAGACTTAAAAGCTTTGACCACCGAAAATGCCAATCATGAACTTACTTTCTCCGATGATTTTAAATACTGTGTTGATTATTATTCCAGAGCCGATTTGCCCGGAAGAACTGTATTGCGCAAGGTTCAAAATGAAAAAGTGATAAGTACTTTGGAAGAAACGGATATTGCTTCATTAAAAGAAAGCGATTGGAATATGCCCGAAGTTTTTTCTGCCAAAGGAAGAGATGGAGAAACCGATATCTGGGGGCTTATTTACCGCCCCTCGAATTTCGACCCCGCTAAAAAATATCCGGTTATAGAATACATTTATGCAGGGCCTCATGATTCCTTTGTTCCAAAATCTTTTTTAGGAATTAACCGCCGTTTTGCAGGCTTAGCTGAACTTGGTTTTATTCTGGTTCAAATTGATGGAATGGGCACATCAAACCGTTCAAAAGCTTTTCACGATGTATGTTGGAAAAACCTAAAAGATGCCGGTTTGCCTGACCGGATAAAATGGATGCAGTCAGCAGCTAAAAAATATTCGTATATGGATATTGAGCACGTGGGAATTTTTGGAGGCTCGGCAGGTGGGCAAAGTTCTACCGGTGCCGTTTTATTTTACCCGGAGTTTTACGATGTTGCCGTTTCGTCTTGTGGTTGCCACGATAACCGAATGGATAAAATTTGGTGGAACGAACAATGGATGGGCTACCCTATTGGAATTCAGTACGAAGAATGTTCAAACGTGGTTAACGCACACAAATTACAAGGAAATTTGATGCTGATACTTGGCGAGGTGGACGATAATGTTGACCCGGCATCAACCATGCAGGTAGCCGATGCATTAATTAAAGCAAACAAGGATTTTGAGCTAGTTGTTTTACCGGGAGTAAACCACACCTTAGGAGGAAATTACGGTGAACGGAAACGTCGCGATTTTTTTGTAAAACACCTAAAAGGAGAGGATACGCCTGTTTGGAATGAAGAAAATACAACAATCAAACCGAAATAGGCGTGATAACGCTAATTTGATAGAATTATTGGTATTTCCTACATATATGCCAATTATATGCAATAGTAAAAATGTAACTATTGATAAAAATATATTGAAAGAGGAAAGACAATAGAAAGAGTAAAAATGCTTCAAGTCTCTTTCTGTGTCAAGGGTTATAATTGCAGATATTAAGGATATTTGTTTTTATGAAACGAGCATAAGAAATATTCACACATAGGCGATATATAAAAGTCATACGAGTTCCATCTTATTCCATAGAAAACAATCAATTTTAATAAGATGAAAAAAATATGACACGCATTTATACGAAATCCTTAGTCGGTATTTTCCTTAATTTGATGGAAGCCCATCGTGCCATGCTGTGGTTGATATATATAAATGATAAATATTCAGAATTATGCCTGTTGAAACTTTTGATAGAAGAAGTAAGTTCAGAACTACGATTGGTGCTGAATTTAGACTGCGAAATCATAATTTATTTAAACAACTTACGGAGAGCGAATTAACCTTGTTGGAACGCCTTGTCGTGCAAAAATTGTACAAGAAAAACGAAATTCTATATCGTGAAGGCTGCAGACATTCAGGTATTTATATCATCCAACAGGGTATTGTGAAAATTTCTAAGAGAGGAGTTAATGGTAAACTACAGGTGCTTCGCTTTGCACAAATAGAGGATATTATTGCCTATCGTTCGATAATTAGCAACGAAGTGGCATGTTCCTCAGCAAGGGCATACAGCGAAGTAGTTGTTTCCCATATTCCTTATACTATTTTATTGGATTTGCTAAAGCAGAACTGGAAATTTACACATGAAATAATGAAAATGATATGTAACGAATTGGGCACATCAAACACTTTTATAACCAATATCGCACAAAAATCGGTTCGTGAGCGCACTGCTGAAATGTTGCTGTTTTTAAAAGATGAATTTGGGGTGGATGCTTGCAATGCTCTTCAAATTACAATTAGAAGAGAAGACCTTGCAAATATGGTTGGAACTGCAACCGAATCGCTTATCCGTATTATATCCGAATTTAGGAATGAAGGATTACTGGCATGCCAAAGAAGGAAAATCATTTTCTTAAATACAAAACAATTAAAACGTGTGGCAAATATATAGTCAGAGTTCATTCTTATCTTTAATAAAGAAAGGTAGTTGTTAAGGCCTTGTGTCCGGACTAAATAAAATTAAAAGGTATTCATTTTGTTTTTATAGTTCTATAAATAGCTCATTTTTTAGGAATCTCTAACTCAATATTTTTAGCTTTCCTGTTTTTGGGGAATATATGTCTGAAACTCGTGTATAGGAAGTATTGCTCAAATGGTAACCTTTGCAAATACGCATAAACAAGGTTCATATTTAAGTCGTTGCAAGTATTTGTTGTTGCCTGCTATTCTGCTTTCTCCGTATCCTGTCTTGCCCAAAACAAAGCTTTAAAATTGAACACATAGTTCACTCTGCAACACCAGTTCATGTTTGGTGTAATACTTCAATTAATCGAAGCATTATTGAAATTCTATTGTGTAGAGTTCAGATAATTTTGATGTTGAACTTAGAACTGTTGTAACAACGATATAATTCAGATGCTAAAAAAATCAATAAAAGTGCTTATGGAAGAATGGAAAGGAATGTGAAGGCGATAAAAATAGGACAGGATATGTGCGATATGCCTGTCCAAAGTTTCAATCGCAAGCTTTAAAAAATGTTTAAGTGCAAATCAAAACCACACAAATTTATGAAAAAAATTATGTTTTGGGTTTCCCTTTCAGGGAGCTTTAAAAAATTAAAGCTGGCAATACAATTTTGTCTGCTATTATTATTTATCTCAACCGCACCTACAATGGCCGCGGATAATGATTTGAAAGGTGACAATGAATTTCAGAATAAAATGGAATCTGTCGTTGCTGAGCAAGATCAGAAATCATTGACGGGAGTAGTAACCGATTCAAATGGAGAACCAATTCCCGGAGTAACGGTAATTGTAAAAGGTACTACAATCGGAACAATTACTAACTTCGACGGTGCATTTTCATTAAATGTGCCAGCTAATGCTGAAACCTTGGCTTTTTCTTTTATTGGGTATACTACACAAGAGTTATCAATTAAAGAACAAACAATTTTTAATATTACCCTTGCAGAAGCTACAGTTGGTGTAGAAGAAGTGGTAATTGTGGCTTATGGGTCGCAAAAGAAAGAAAGTGTTGTTGGGGCTATTTCGCAAGTAAAAGGCGAAGCTTTGTCAAGAACCGGGCAATCAACAATTTCAAATGCCTTAACAGGGCAAATTCCTGGTGTTGTAACCGTTCAACAATCGGGTATGCCTGGTTCAACCGATGCTAAAATTTATGTTCGTGGTCTTTCGAGCTTTAGTGGCGACAATCAACCTCTTGTTTTGGTTGATGGAATTGAACGAAGTCTGAATAACATCGACCCATCCGAAGTTCAGAACATTTCAGTGTTGAAAGATGCTTCGGCCACAGCTGTTTATGGTGTAAAAGGGGCAAATGGGGTAATCTTGGTTACCACAAAACGTGGTCAGTTAGGGCGTATGGAAATTTCCGGTTCTGCCGAAATTTCACTATCAAAACCGTCTATTGAACGTAACCTCGAGGATTCGTATAGTACATTATATGCACGTAACCAGGTTTTCAGAAACAAACAGCAATGGGATAGGGTAGTTAGCGATGAAATTTTAGAACACTACCGACTTCAGGATATGCCTTACATTTATCCCGATACCGACCCTGCTGATGTGATGCTAAAAGATTTTGGTATCGATTACAAATTTTCTGTTTCTGCACGTGGAGGTACTGAATCGGTTAAGTATTTTGTTTCATTAGGAGCATTGCACGAAGGGGGAATGTTTAAAGATGACCAAACAGAATATGATGCCGGTTATCAGAGTGACCGCTACAACTTCAGGATGAACTTTGATTTTGACCTGACTAAAACAACTAATGTAAAAATTTCATCGGGTGGTTATTTAAAACAAACCGATGTGCCCGGAGATACTTACTCTTACATTGTTAATTACATTCTTTACGATGCTCCTTATGATTCTCCATTTTTCTATCCAGCGGAGTTTGTAGAGCAATATCCGGATGAGAAATGGCCCTATGAAGGAGAACGAATGGCGGGAAGTCTGGTTGTTCCCGGAGAAAAGACATCTTACCTTTTTTATAACCAGTCTGGTTCAATTCGAAATTCTGAACACAGGATTGGAGCCGACTTTTCTTTAAAACAAGATTTAAGTTTTATTACAAAAGGGCTTTCTGCTGAAGCATTGATTTCATATAACAACCAGGCCTATTACAATGCTGGTAAAGTTGATTATAATGCCGATTATTTCCTGTTTAATTTAGTTGGTGAAAATGATTACGAATGGACACGATACATTGCAAAGACCGAAGATTATGAAACCATTGTTCAACCGGCTTCTTATAGTGCATCCAAAAGGAATGGTAATCCGCAAAAAAACCTTGTTTATAGCGCACGACTGGACTATAGAAACACTTTTGCCGATAAGCACAATGTAAGTGCTTTGGCTCTCTTTAAAAGGAGGGAGAGCCAGGGAGGAGCATCTTTCCCGCATTACGAAGAAGATTGGGTTGGTCGTGTAACATATGATTATATGAGCAAATACATGCTTGAGTTTAATGCAGGTTATACAGGCTCGGAGCAATTTGCTCCTGAAAATCGTTTTGGTTTTTTCCCTGCATTTGCACTTGGTTGGAATGTGGCTCAGGAAAAATTCTTTCAAGAGAAAGTTCCTTACATGAATAACTTCAAAGTTCGGTATTCTTATGGCGAAAGCGGTAACGATAATACGGGCTCAAACTGGTTGTACATTTCAGAATATACCAATTCAAAAGGATATGAAACCGGTGATATTACAAGTAGTGGTGCTGTAACAACTGTAAAAGAAGGAGAAGTGCCCAACATGGTTGCACAGTGGGAACGTTCTATAAAAAACAACCTGGGTTTCGAATTTGGATTCTTGAATAGCACTTATACCCTTTCTGTTGATTTATTTAACGAAAAAAGAGATGGTATATTAATGTCGCGAAGAGCAATTGCCGATTGGTTTGGACAATCCATGCAACCGCAAAATATTGGTGCTACCAAGGCGCATGGTTACGAAATTGAAGCATCGTTTAATAAAACTGTAAACAATATTAATTACTGGGTAAAAGGAAACTTTAACTTCAACGAAAACCGAATTGTTGCCCGCGACGATCCGAAGTTGACCCCGGATTACCAAAAACTGGAAGGTAAACCAATTGATCAGCCTACTAGCAGGTATAATTTTGGGTATTACCAGGATGCTGATGAGATGATTAACTATTCGGTTGGAAATACCAACCTTCAGATTCCTGGTACCGATAAGGTTCTTGATTTTAACGGCGATGGAGTGGTTAACTCCAATGATAATGTTTCAATGGGATATCCAACCCGTCCTTTGTATACGTATGGTTTATCGGCAGGAATGTCGGTGAGTAATTTCGACTGTAGTTTTCTGGTGCAGGGAGCTACTGCTGTTACCCGAAACTTTGGTAGTCGTAACGACCCAATGAGTGATGTTGACAAACATGCAATCCTATACTCGGGGCGATCTGATGATACCTGGACACCCGATAATCGTGATGCAGAATATGCTGCCTGGGGAGGCTGGAATGCCCAACAAAAAAACCGCATCAATGCTTCCTACGCACGATTAAAATCGGTTGAAGTAGGCTATAATTTCAAAGGGAGTTTTGTTAGTCGTATCGGATTATCATCTGCGCGTTTATACCTGCAAGGAATAAACCTGGTTACCTACGCCCCAAATGTTACAGTTGGTGACCCAGAGGCAGAACCTTCTACGTCTGCGGATAATAACAATTACCCACTACCAAAACGGATTAATCTGGGTGTAAAAGTGAGTTTCTAACCAAATAAAATGAAAATCATGAAAAAAAGAATATTATATATTTCCATATTACTACTATTCTTGGGTAATACTGCTTGCGAAGATTATCTGGATAAATCGCCAGACGCAACTGCCTTTACCGAAGAAGAGATATTTAACGACTATGAAATGAGTCAGCAGTTTGTTGACCAATTGCTAATTCCGAGCTACTGGGATGTCGACCCCTGGGACGACAGAGCATGGGGAAGTGAAAGAGAAGCGGTTACGGGCTTACCCTTACAAATGAATGGTTCGCGTGACCGTATTACCGATGACTGTACTGTAAATACAGCAAAGGTATTTGAGAATATGTGGAAAATGCGAAAAGGAAATTTCTTAACCGCACAGAATGACCAGAATATTCGTTGGCAACCCAATCAAAAACTTCGGTTCATAGTAAAATGGAAGGCCATTCGAATTGCAAATATTTCCATTGCAAATATCGACAATATTACAAATGCTACAGAAGAAGAAAAAGCACGTATTCTAGGATTGGCTTATTTTATGCGCGGACATTTCTATTTCCAAATTGTTCAAAACTGGGGCGGTATGCCATGGATTGATGAACCACTTGACCCAGCTCTTGATATGGACTTGCCACGCGATGATTATGCAACATCGATGCAGAATATTGCTGAATCGTTTGATATGGCTGCAAAATATTTACCCGAAGTTGTGTCGTCAGCAGAATGGGGACGTCCATCAAAAATTGCGGCATTAACTTACAAAGCTAAAGCCTTATTGTTTGCTGCAAGTCCCTTTGCCAATCCTCAAAACAACCAGGAACTTTGGGAAGACGCTGCTGTGGCGGCCGGAGAGGCACTTGCTGCTGTCGAGCAATCTGGATATTACTACCTTGTTCCACTTGAGAAATGGCGTAACCTCTTTCACGGCGTAGGTGAAGAGACTTTCCACGAAATTCTTTTTGGTATTCTGCATAAAAACAAGCAGTGGAAAAAAGGACAGCCAGATTGGTGGTACAGTGGTATCAAATCAAAAGCTTTTGGTTCAGGTGCCGGAGCCGAATCGGTAATGGAAAACCTTGCACAGTGTTTTACCTGGAGCAATGGCGACCCAATTGACCATACTACCGAAGAATTTAAAAAGACTCCTTTTACAGGCGATGGCGTGAACCATACAGGTCGCGACCCTCGTTTTGATTTATCGTTGGTTTATAACGGGCAAAATAACCCAATGACAGCCCGCGAAAACCGGGTAGTGCAAATATGGAATGAATCGTATGATGGAAAGATGGGGCAGGAGTTAACCGTTAATAGTCAGGGGGTTCCTAATGCAGGGTACACAATAACCGGATATTACAATTGGAAGCTGAAAGCTGATGCGAATTATAAAAACAATGCCAGAACTTCGCACTTGTTTAACTTCATTCGTTTAGCCGATTTGTATTTGTTTTATGCCGAAGCTGCAAACCGTGCCTGGGGCCCAACCGCTGCGGCGAAAAATGTTCCCGGATTCACAAAATCATCGGTTGAAGTATTAAATGAGTTAAGGGCACGTGCTAACATGCCGGCCTTCGACAATTCTACACCTGCTCTTACTATTGGAAGCATGGAAAATTTTGAACAAAAAATAAGAAACGAAGTGCGTGTTGAGACGGCTTTTGAGGGCAAACGTTTTTATCATATACGAAGATGGAGGTTAATGACCGACCCGGATGTAATGGAGCAAAAAGGCTTATACATAAAAAAAGTAGGAGCCGATGAGTTTGAATATTCTGTTGTTCGTGTTGATGAAACGCACCAGATTTTATGGCAGGATAAACATTATTTATTCCCGGTAGAGAATTCAAATATTTTCCTCGGACCAAATTTTGTCCAAAATCCGGGATGGTAATAGGTATGCATTGTTTGTAAAATTCAAAAAGAAACAAATATGATATTTCATAAATATAAAATAAAAACAGTGCTTGTTGTTGCCTTGTGTATGGTGGCTTTTCTCCAGTCAGTAGGACAACAACTTGCTGAAAAAGTTGATACTTTGAGTGTTGGAGACTCAAAAACGATTAGCATTCTACATGGAGAAAGAAGCTACGAAAGATTTGTAGGTAATGTAAACAGCGTAACAGGTGAAGAACTTGAAAATTATCCGGCACTTGATGTGCGCGAAGCCCTTGCAGGTAAATTACCGGGTTTATTTATTCTTCAAAACAATGGAAATATTGGCGTTGATGTTACTGTATTTGATGGCGATGATGACGATGAAGAGGATAACTTTAATATGTTCGTTCGTGGTAATGTTGGCGACTACATTGTTATGATTGATGGTTTTGAAAGACCTTTTGCAAATCTGAATCTTGATCAGATTGCAGAAATTAAAGTGCTAAAAGACCCCGTTTCAAAGTCAATGTTTGGTGGAAGAATGTCGAATGGTATTATAATGATTACTACCAAGCGAGGGAAAGTAGCTAAAAACGAATTTCGTGCTAAAATACAACGTGGTATGAAAATGCCTACGCAGCTGCCCGAATATTTAAATGCTCCCGATTTTGCCCGCTATTACAACCAGGCATTGGCTAACGATAATGGTGGTGCTATTCCCGATGGACTGGGGTATAGTGAAGAAGCTATTGCAGCTTATGCCGACCAATCGAAACCATTACAATATCCTGATGTGGATTTCTACGACGAGTTTTTAAATAACTCGATGGATGTTACGCGTTTTAGTGCTGAATATACCGGTGGTACCGAAAAAACCAGATACTACTTTCATACAGGTATCCAGAATGAGGGAGGTTTTGAGAAGTACGGGGATAATGCAACAAATTTGAATATGTACCACTTAAGGGGAAATCTTGATGCAAATTTTAATGAGGACATTAAAGTAATTGCCGACTTTAGTGGATACCTTGGAGAGAAAAGACGTCCCAAAAGTTTTAATATGTCAACGCTCTCTTCGCGCTATCCAAATGCTTATCCAATTTTTGTAGCTCCCGATAGTGTAGGTGGTACTTCTACATACAAAGATAACCCTTATGGGGCACAGGCTCAAAGTGGGTTTATTGAAGAAACTTATGTGCAAATGCAAACGAATCTGGGATTTGTGTTTAACCTCGATAATGCTGTAAAAGGTCTACAAGTAAAACCCTCGTTTTCTTTCGATATCTATCATCAGCAAAACCTAAATAAAGGAAATACAGTTGGCATATACGAAATAACAGAGTTTGATGAAAACGGAAATCCTTTAACTATAGTTGAACGCCAGAAAGAAAAGCTGGCTACCTCGCAAACTCTCGGAGATGATGAGTATGTTCGACGTTGGGGCTTAAATGTGCTAACATCGTGGAACCGTGTGTTTGGAGAACATGCTGTTGATGCTGATTTGTTATTTAATATGTCACAGGCTAAAGAAGCCAGAAGATTAGACGATTACAAACGAGAAAATATCACGGTACGTTCAAATTACGCGTACAAAGGAAAATACAATGTGGAGGGCTCTTTAAATTATTCGGGCTCTATGAGTTATGCCAAAGACAACCGATTCAAACTATTTCCTGCATTAGGAGCTGGTTGGCTAATCTCTAAGGAAGACTTTTTAATTGATAACTCCGCTATTGATTTTCTTCGTGTGAATGCAGCATGGGGAATTATGGGCGATGGAAATATACCAAATCGTTTATGGATTGAAAGCTGGGGACAAAACGTTGATAATTACCGGATAAATTCGTCGAACCTAGCTACAACTGCACATTTTACCCGTATTGCAAATGCTGATATTGATTGGCCAACTTTACGTGAAATTGATGTAAACCTTGAGGCTCGTTTATGGAAAAAGCTGGGGGTAAAAGTTACCTACTTCGATTATTTAACGAAACAAACGCTTAGTAAAGGTAATAACCTTATACCCGGAATATTGGGTGGTACTAATTACTTACCTCAGCAAAATTTTGGTGAAAATAGTTTAAAAGGTACAGAGGCCGAGTTGAGCTATGCCGTACAAAAAGGCGATTGGACTTTTGAAGTACTTACGCACATGACCCTTTCGAAAAGTGAAAAAATTAAAATTAACGAACTGGCCGACCCTAATTACAGCACAGTTGGCGATGCTGTTGATGATATTCGCGGATACAATGCCGTTGGTTTTTATACCCAACAAGATATTGATGATGCTATTTCGGGAGCAGGCGCAGCACCATCGTACATGGACCCCGCCGACTTAAGAGTAGGTAACATTAAATACGAGGACATTAACAGCGATAAAGTAATTGACAAGTACGACAAAGTGGTTATTGGTAATTCGTCGCCTCGCTTAATGTACGGTGCTAATTTTAAAGTGGGATACAAAGGTTTCGATTTGTATGCTTCGTTTCTTGGCTATGGAAAATACCAGCGCTTAATTACCGAAGACAACAGCTACTTCCATGCTTATCAAGATCGCAAATATTCAAATGCGGTGGTTGATGGTTTGCCAAACGGAAACGCTCATCCTCTTCTTACCACAGGAACCCCTACAAACGATACACAAACATCCTCGTATTGGATTGCCAATGGTTCATTCCTGAAGCTTAAGAATGTGTCCTTATCCTACACTTTACCACAAAGTGTTTCAGATGCCATTCGATTGGGTGAAGTGAAATTATATGTATACGGAAGTAACCTGTTTACCGTATCAAAAATTAAAGAGCTTGACCCTGAGTCGTTAAATGCAGGACTTACCGATTATCCATTATTTAGCACTTATGCCATGGGATTATCAATTTCATTTTAAAGCAATAAAACCATAAAAATTGAATATTATGAAACTATATAAATACGCATTATTAACTGTCTTAACCATCGTAACATTTGTTTCGTGCGATGATTTTTTGGACACTTTGCCCGATTCAAATGTTCCATCGGAAACGGCTCTGCAGTCGCCCGAATATTTTTTGGGTTTTATGTACAAAGCATACACGGGCTTGCCCGAGCGCGTTGAACTGGATTATGAAGCAGCAACAGATAACGCAATTGTTAACCGCGAAACTTTTAGTTCATCGAAAGCTGCCAAAGGTGGGGTTTCGGCAACCTCTAATCCTTTAGGCGACTCGTGGGAAGATGATTATTTTTATATAAATACGGTCAACTGGTTTATCGAGCACATGGTTTTAGACCCATCGCAACCAGTACCTACTCCTGTTCGTTTCGACCTTAATTCAGAAATAAACATGGAAATTTTCAACCTAAGTAAAGGTGAAGCTTATTTTCTTAGGGCCTGGTATCAAATGGAGTTGTTAAAAAAGTATGGTGGAGTTGCCGACGATGGCAAAGCTTACGGTTTTCCTGTTACAACTCAATATCTGGAGTTTACTGATGAACTTGATTTACCTCGTAGTAGCTACGAAGACTGTGTGGCGCAAATTGTATCGGATTGCGATGAAGCCTATTCGCTTCTTCCATTGAAATATTCCGAATCGTCAGGTAGCATTGGTGACGGCCTGGTAACCGATGCAGGAAGACCATCAGGAATATCAGCATTGGCTTTAAAAGCAAGAGCTTTGCTTTTTAAAGCAAGCCCGGCGTTTAATGTGTCAAATAATACAAGCTATTGGAATGAAGCAGCAACTGCTGCTGCCGAAGCAATTCAGACCATTGGAGCCGACGATTTAATGGCATTTTCAGCCTATTTCAATAAGAATAACTTGAATGATGCGAATTATACCAACCCCGATTTGTTTTTTAGAGGACCAATTGTGACTGAGGATCAAACGCTTGAGAAAGAGAATTTTCCACCAAGAGCATACGGTGGTAAGGGGAAATTTAATCCCTCACAAAACCTGGTAGATGCTTTCCCTATGAGCGATGGCTATCCAGTTGGCATGTCTCCTGATGTTAGCTATGATGAGAGCATGGAATTTGAGAACCGTGACCCTCGCTTAGATATGTTTATTGTGCGTAATGGCGAATCATTCGCCAATTTAACTATTGAAACAGAAGCAGGAGGTGCCGATGCTTATGGTTCAGACCAAAATGCTACTCGTTCGGGCTATTATCTTCAAAAATTGTTGGATCCGAGTGTAAGTCTTGAACCCGGAAAATTGGTGAAAACCAATCGCGCAGTTTATCTTCTTGGCAGACCTGAATTGTACTTAACATTTGCCGAAGCTGCCGTAGAGGCAACCGGGAATCCTGACGATACACAGTTTGGTTATTCGGCAAGAGAAATATTGGCAAAAGTTAGAGACCGGGCCTTAGGAGCCGGAAACGATACCTACCTTTCAACCATTACCTCAAAAGACGATTTTGTTGATGTGGTTAGAAATGAAAGACGTATTGAATTGTGTTTCGAAGATTTCAGGTTTTGGGATGTAAGACGATGGAGTACCAGTGCCGATGATAAATCCTTAATCAACACTCCGGCTTACGGAATTTATTCTGAAAGCCCTGTAGAAGCAAGACAATTTGCTTCGCCTTATATGCCACTTCCTTATGCTGAGATGATTAAAACAAATAACCTTGTCAATAATAAGGGTTGGTAATTGCTAACCATTAAGAATGAATAAAATGAAACGAGCATGAGAAATTCTTCACACTTAAGTGATTTATTAAAATCATGCGAGTTCCATTTTATTCCTTAGGAAACAAATAATTTTAATAAAATGAAAAAAATATTATTCGCATTACTAATCGCGATAGCATTTACAGGATGCTACAATGACGATTACCTTAATCCCGAATTAGATGAAACCATTGCTTTTTTTGCTTCGTTCGAGGATTACACCCGAACTGTTGTAGTAGGCGAAGGCTTACAATTTAAAATTGGTGCTGCCATGGCAGGGGTTTTGGAAAATACAGAAAACAGAACGCTGGAGTTTAGAATTAATCAATCAACTGAAACACCTTTCGACGATGGACGTCTTATTATGCCAACAAGTCTTTACAACGCTACCGATTTAAGTGGGGTTATTCAGGCAACCATTCCCGCTGGCGAAATTTTAGGCTACTTCACTGTTGTTTTGGATTCTACGAAATTCCTGAGCGACTCATTAGCTCTAACTGGAAATTATACGCTTCCGGTTAAGTTGGTTGGAACTTCGCTCGATTCTATTGCTGCCGATTCTGTTAATGTTTCGGTAACATACATGTGTGGTGTTGATGGATACTATTTATTTAAGTCGACTATTAAGCGCGAAATTAACGGAAGTATTTTAGATGAAAAAACAACCACCGAGGAATACCAAAGCGAGGCCGATGATAATGCCTGGAGACTGAGCACTATTGCCCCTTTTACCGTGGAAGCAGCATCGGCAACCAAGGCTTTTACTGCGGGGCTTAAGTTTAACATCACGGTTGAAAATGGTAGCGTTTCTCTTGAATCGATTGACGGGCAGCCTGTGGTTGAAGCTTCGGGTGAAAATACTTATAACCCGGATACCCGCGATTTTAATTTGAACTATACATACCAGCAAGCTGGTAACGATACAATATACCATGTTTCTAACGAATTAATTTTTAGAAATAGAGTTAGAGATGGTATAAATGAAACAAGAGACTATTTAAGTTATTTCAACTAGATAGTTAAGTTGTTAAGTTAAAAGGCAGGAATGGAACCCTCCTATAATTGTGAGGAGGGTTTATTCCTTGCCTGTATTGTTTCAATTGTTACTTAATCCAACTAAAAATGAAGAACCTAATATTCCTAATCGTATTTTTTCTCTCCACCTTAAATTCATCAGCACAGCTAAAACATGCACTTCGCGATGAAAGTGGTCGCCATATTATCGGCCGTGGTTTTGTAGTAGTAACCAATAATAGTTACTTCAACAGCGACGATTATACGCGAATGGTGCGCATGGGGGCAAATTATCAGGTCGTTCGTCTTGAATTAGGAAAACTAAGCACATTTCCCGGTGCCAGTGTCGACCCCAATTACCTTTTAAAACTCGACACACTTGTTCAGCTTGGAAAACACGCCGGTATAAAAACCGTGTTCAAAATGACACTTTATGGCATCCGCGATTTTTCGTGGGAAAGCTTTTGGGCCAACGAAAATAGGCTGCATGAAAAATACATTGATGCCTGGAAAGTGGTTTGGAACCGTTACAAGGATGAAAATTCGGTCAGCGGTTACGATATTGTAAACGAACCCCGAAAACTTACAATGGATATTTCCTACGACGAACTTACCAACAAATACCTAATTCCCTTATACCAGCGCCTAATCGATGAATCGCATAAAATCAACGCCAACAAACACTGTTTGGTACAATCCATTTTTATGAATAAAGGCGAAAAAGTAAATGGAAACCAGTATGCCGAATTCAAGAAACCTATAAACCGTAAAAATATTTTGTTTGCCCCGCACATTTATCAGGAAAATAAAGAGCTGGTTAAACCAACTTTGCTTCGTTTCGAAAAAGAATCGGAAATGCTTGATGCCCCTGTATTTATTGGCGAATGGGGCTTTCCAACCTTCGACCAAACCGACTCTACCATGACCGGAAGATTGGGACAGCTGAATTACATGGACTTTTACATCCGCACAGCCGAATTGTTCGACAGCCTTGGAATGAACACCATAAAGGCATGGTTTTCGGGAAATCCGCATAAACAACATTTTTTGGGTGGAGGTCCGTCAACCTGGGCTATTTTTGAGGATAAACATGCCGTTGGAACCGTTGAACGAAAATACATTACCGATATTATTGCCCGCCCCTATCCACAGTGCATTGCCGGCGATATTAAAAAGTTTAAATATGATTTTGCAACACGCAGTCTCGACGTATATCTAAAATCAGATAACCGCAAAGGTGCTTCCCGAATTTTTATTGGCGCCAACCGCCATTATCCCGATGGTTTTTCGGTGGTAATAAACGATGAGTTTGTGTTGTGCCACAATCCTTTAAAAACTGTTGGTTTGGAAGTCTTTAAATTAAGCGAAACAAGTAATCCTACCGATTTTATTTGGGACGAAACAAAACAACAATTACATATTCAAAAATGGCCAGAGGACAAAACCGATTTGCATGTGCGAATTATCCCGGGGATAAATAATTAGCTTATGAAGAAGCAATTATACATAACAATTGTATTTCTATTCATTGGTAATGTGCTTTCTGCGAAAAACGTGCAATTCCAGGCTCTTACCTGCAATTACCAAACTAATCCAATTGCAATTGATTCGAACCAACCATTATTATCGTGGATTGTAAATGCCGGTGGTTTTAACCGCGAACAAACGGCTTATCAGGTTTTGGTAGCATCGCAACCGCATTTGTTAAACGAAAAAGAGGCTGATTTCTGGAATTCAGGGAAAGTTTTAAGCTCCCAATCGGCTCATGTAAAATACAAGGGAGAAAAGCTATTTCCGACAAAGAAGTATTGGTGGAAAGTAAAAATATGGGACGAAAACGGTGAAGTTTCATCCTGGTCGCCGGTAAATACTTTCGAAACTGCTTTAATGAATGAAACCAGCTGGGGCAGGGCCAAATGGATTTGTTTATCGGAAGATGCACGCACTTCAGAATACCGCTTTAGGGAATACAAAACCGAAAGAATGAGTGAGCCTGTAATGGTTACCAGTAATCCTGTGGGATATTTTAGGGATGAGATATTTGCTGAAAAAGAAATAGAAAACGCCCGTGCCTATATTTGTGGTTTGGGGTATTACGAGCTATACATTAATGGCGAAAAAACAGGCGACCATGTTTTGGATCCTGCACCATCGAACTACGACAAACAAGCATATTATGTGGCTTACGATGTTACATCGCAGTTAAAATCGGGTAAAAATACTTTGGGGCTTATTGTGGGTAATGGTTTTTATGGGCAAAGCATTTCGTGGAAAAACGACCCCGAATCGGAGCGCGATATGGCATTTGGAATGCCTGCAGCACGCTTATTGGTGAAACTGATATACACCGATGGTTCTGATGCGGAATTTTATACCGATGAGAACTGGAAGAACTCAACCGGTCCCATTGTTTTCGATAATGTTTATGGTGGCGATACTTACGATGCCCGTTTTGAAATTGACGGCTGGAATACTTCTGGCTACGACGATTCAGCCTGGTCGAAAGTAAAAACCATTTCTCCGAAACTGGATAAAATAAGCGTTCAGGAAATGCCGCCAATCAGAAGGCTAAAAGAGCTTGCACCGCAACGTGTGTTTAAATCGCCTGTTACTGGTAACTGGATTGTTGATTTTGGTCAAAACATTGCCGGTTGGGTAAATATTACCGTTAATGAAAAAGAAGGACAGGTCATTGAAATTATTCCAACCGAAGCCTTAACGCAAAGTGGCGACAATATTTACCCCGGTTCAACGGGTGGAGGAGCCAATGGAATGCCACAACTCCTACAATATATCTGCAAAGGCAATGGTTCAGAAACCTGGGAACCAAAGTTTTCATATCATGGTTTTCGCTATGCCCAAATTACAGGTGTTACAGGTAAACCCGATGCCCGTATGATTAAGGCGGTTTTGGTAGCCACCGATGTGGAGCAAAAAGGAAACTTTGTTTGCTCCGACCCTTTGCTGAATAAAATGGACACTATTAGCCGCTGGACCATTGTGGATAACCTGCACGGTATTCCCGAGGATTGCCCGCACCGCGAAAAATGTGGCTGGCTGGGAGATGCACATGCCTTTGCCGAATATGCCTTGTACAATTACGATTTAGCCAACTTTTATAAAAAATACATGGAGGACATTCGCACACAATTGCGCCCTGTAAACGGACACAATTCGGAACAGAAGTTTAATGTGCCTACCATGATTGCCCCGGGCAAACGAACTTCTTCAATCGCCAAACTCGACTGGGGCGTGGCAACCATGTATTTGCCCTGGTACAATTACGTTTACTATGGCGACTCTTCCATAGTGATGGAGTATTACCCCGAAATGAAAGAGTTGACCAATTATTACCTGACTTTTAAAGATTCAACAGGTATTATTCAGAATGGAATGGGGGACTGGTGTCCGCCACGCTGGGACCGCAGACAAAACCCAGATGCCATGGAATGCCATCCTGTAGTTTCTGCCAATGCCTATTTCTACGATATTTTGGGCATCATGGGATATTTTGCTGAAATGAATGGTGATGCTGAGTTTCAGGCAAAAATGAAAAACGAAATACAGGAATTATGTGATGCATTTAATGCGGTGTACCTGGAAACAATTCCTTTGGTTAATCTGGATTGGTATGGCAGCCAGACCGCTACCGTAATGGCTTTGCAATTTGGTATGGTTCCCAAAGAAAAAATAGCCTCAGTAGTCTCAGGCTTAAAATATAATATAGAAGCCGTAAAAGGAGGACATCACTCCACAGGGATTCATGGTAACCGATACATTTACACGGTTTTAAACAAATACAAGAGTGCTGATTTGGCACATCAGATATTAACAACGCCAACATTCCCAGGCCAGACTTACGTAATGAACTACGGATTTACCACCTGGCCCGAGCGTCAGTTTTACTGGGATGAAATGGAAGGATTAACAAATTCGTTGAACCATCCCATGCACAGCGGATTTGCCGCGTATTTTTATGAGTCTCTTGGCGGGATTAAATCGTCGTACGATAAACCGGGGTACAAAGAATTTTCGGTGAATCCAATTTCTCCCAAAAGGATTACAAATACGACTGTTAATATTCCAACGCCTTATGGCAATATTCACAATAGCTGGAAGCGAAACGACTCCAGTATCTCAATGCATTTGAAAGTACCATTTAATACAAAAGCTAAAGTTGCGATAAGCGAAAAAGAAAGGCTTTCATTAAAAATTAATGGACTGAATTGGAGTGAATTTCAGGCAAAAAACAAAATAAAGATTAGAAATAACACAATGGTGGTTTTGGGTTCAGGTAACTACCAAATAGAGTATGAAACAAAAAATAAATAATCCAATAAAATCATTAAACATGAATAACAAGTATTCGTATTTCCTGCTATTGCTATCTTTTTGTAGTGCGCTATTATTTAGTTGTGGAAATAATAGCTCGGGTGATAACGCATCAAAGAATGGGCAGGAAACCTACCTTAATCCTGATGCAAGCATTGATGACAGAATTGATGACCTGTTGTCGAAAATGACATTGGAAGAAAAAGCCATGCAATTGAATGCGGCATCTATCCGAAAATCGGCTGCCGTTGAGGAGGGGGTAGAACCCATTGAAAAATCGATTGAAGAACAAATAAAAAATGGAATTGGTTTTATTGAGAACACTTTTGATCAACGTAAGCCCGAACAAAGTGTTGCGATGGTTAACAGCCTTCAGAAATATTTAAAAGAAAATACGCGCCTTGGCATACCTGCAATTATTGGCACCGAATGTTTACATGGTCATGCAGGGCGTAATTCTACTGTTTTCCCAACGCCGCTGGCCATGGCATCGAGCTGGAATCCTAAACTTTTGAATGAGGTATTCGATGTAATAGGTCGCGAAGCAAGAGCTAGGGGAGGCCACGAAGCGCATACTCCGGTACTCGACATTGGCAGAGACCCTCGTTGGGGACGAATTGAAGAATCCTATGGTGAAGATACTTATCTTACTACGCAAATGGCAATGGCAATTATTTCAGGTTTACAAGGAGGTAGCACTGGTGATCCGGGGGTGACCCACATTATTTCATCGCCAAAACATTTTGCCGGATACGGACAGGTTGAGGGCGGCAGAAATTTTGCAGCAACACCTATTGATACCAAAGTTTTACACGATGAAATATTGCCTCCATTTAAAGCTGTTGTTGAACAAACCAATGCTTTGGGAATGATGGTGTCGCATTGCGAAGTGGGCGGCGTGGCTGCTCATGGTAATAAATGGTTGCTAACCGATTTATTAAGAGATACCTGGGGCTTTAAGGGTGTTGTTGTTTCTGACTATAATGACATAAAACGTTTGGAGGAATTCCACCACATGGCGGCAACTCCGCAAGAAGCAGCAAAGCTCGGATTAATGGCCGGGATGGATATCGACCTCCCGACTTCATCTGCTTTTCAATACTTAAAAGGTGTGGTTGAAGCTTATCCTGAACTGGAAAAGCAATTGGATGCAAGTGTAAAAAGGATACTACGCTTGAAGTTTATGCTTGGCTTATTCGAGAATCCATATACCGAAACGGAAGGTGTTAAAGCTTTTATTGGAAATGAAAAACATGTTGCACTTGCCGAAAAAATGGCAACTGAATCAATTGTTTTATTGAAAAACGCAGACAAGCTACTTCCTTTAAATGTAAATACGTTAAAAAGCATTGCTGTTATTGGTCCAAATGCAAAATCGGACGAAATGGGAACTTATACCATTGAAAATGATAATGTTGTAAATATCCTGAAAGGAATAGAAAAGTACGTTGGGACATCGGTTAAAATTAACTATGCTGAAGGATGTAAAATTGCCGACTTTGAAAATATTAATGGACAAGATGCCATCATTGAGTTTGCCGAAGCAGAAGAAAGGCAATCGATTAAAAAAGCAATTGATGCAGTTAAAAAATCGGATGTTGCAATTGTTTGTGTAGGTGGAAATTTAAAAACCAGCAGGGAAGCTTTTTACCGCCAGGGAGTTGCAGGCGACAGGTCGACAATAGATTTGTTGAGCAACCAGAAAAAACTGGTTATGGATGCCATAAAAACGGGAAAACCTGTAATTGTTGTTTTAATGGGAGGCCGACCTTATGCAATACCCGAAATTGCAGAAAAAGCAAATGCTATCGTTAATACCTTTTATCTCGGACAAACCAATGGCGATGCTTTGGCAAAAGTAATTTTTGGCGATGTTAATCCGTCAGGTAAATTAACCATTAGCTTCCTTCATTCTTCTGGTCAGATTCCGTATTATTATTCAATGAAAGCAAACTCTTTCTACAAAGGATATTGGGAAACTCCGCCAACACCGGTTTTCGCATTCGGTTATGGATTATCGTACACAACATTTGAGTATGCTGATTTGAATATAGAAAAAGAGACCTTCGGTGTAAATGAAGAAGTTAAGTTCTCTGTTAAAGTGAAAAATACCGGTGATGTTGACGGAGCTGAAGTTGTTCAAATTTATTTCAGAGATAAGGTGGCTTCGGTTACCCGTCCGGCAAAATTGTTGGTGCGCTTTGAAAAAGTTTGGCTAAAAGCCGGCGAGGAAAAGACACTTACATTTTCGTTAAATCCTGAAATTGATTTATCGTTTACCGGAGTCGATTTAAAAAAGATAGTTGAACCTGGAGAATTCAATTTGATGGTAGGTAGCGCTTCTGATGATATTCGTCTTGAAAAAATTTTCAGTGTAGAGTAATATGAAACAAACCCAATATTTTTATGGGATAATCTCAAAGAATATTGGGTTTAGAATGGACTATTTTTTGTGCTGATAGAAATGTAAATAAACTTATAATGAAAAACCTAAAACTTATTCCGCTAATCCTTTTATTTTGTGCTGTTGCTATTTCTGGAAAGGCAAAAAATAAAGTGGTAAAATTAGTGACGGAATACCACGAAAATCCAATTGGTATCGATGTGGAAAAACCTCGCTTTAGCTGGCAAATTCTGTCGGATGAAGTGAATGTACAACAAACAGCCTACGAAATAAGGGTAGCGAACACTCCAAAAGAACTGAGTAAAAAAGGCAGCTTGCTGTGGTCGACAGGTAAAGTAGAAAGCGACCAATCGGTGAATATTGAATACACTGGGGTGGCTTTGAAATCGATGCAACGTGCTTATTGGGAAGTACGCATTTGGGATAATAATGGAAAAGTTACTGACTGGAGCGAACCAGCATTCTGGGAAACCGGAATTTTAGATAACAGCGAATGGAAAGCTTCATGGATTACCATGGACGAAGCCGTCTCGAAAGAATCCTTACCCAGTCAATATTACCGAAATGAGTTTTCGTGTTCAAAAAAGGTGGAATCGGCAAGAGTTTATGTAACCTCACTTGGTATTTACCAGTTGTTTTTAAATGGTAAAAAGGTGGGCGACCAGCTTTTTACTCCGGGCTTTACTTCGTATAAAAAACGTATTCAGTATCAAACTTACGATGTAACAGCAATGCTTCAAAAAGAAAATGCCATTGGTGCAATGGTTGGCGATGGCTGGTATCGTGGTTATTTGGGTTGGGATGGTGGCAAAGCCTATTATGGCGACCAATTAGCTTTGTTGGCCCAGCTGCAAATAAACTACACCGACGGAACAAGTGAGACTATTCTTACCGATAAAAATTGGAAAGTATCGTACGGTGCAATTCTGAAATCGGACATTTACAATGGCGAAAAATACGATGCCCGCAAAGAAATGACAGGTTGGGCAAGAGCCGGTTTCGATGAAGGCTCTTGGGAACAGGTTAATATTTTGAACCACACAAAAGATATTTTAGTGGCATCAAATGGTTTACCTGTACGTGCCATTGAAGAAATAACACCCATCGAAATTCTAACCACTCCGAAAGGTGAATTGGTGTTGGATTTAGGTCAGAATATGGTGGGCTATGTGCGCATGAAAGTTGAAGGCAAAAAAGGCGATGAAGTAAAACTTCAATTTGCTGAAGTACTGGATAAGGACGGAAACTTTTATACCACAAACTTACGTGCTGCCGAGGCTACCAATATTTATACTTTAAAAGGAGGTGGCGAAGAAATTTACGAACCTTATTTTACATTTCACGGCTTTCGTTTTGTAAAACTCGAGGGCTACCCCGGCGAACTAACCAAGGATAAAATTACCGGAGTTGTTATTCATTCGGATATGAAACCCACAGGAAATTTTAGCTGTTCCGACTCTTTAATCAACCAGTTACAGAGTAATATTCAGTGGGGGCAACGCGATAACTTTTTAGATATTCCTACCGATTGTCCGCAGCGCGACGAACGTGTGGGCTGGACCGGCGACACACAGGTTTTTAGTATGACAGCTGCCTTTAATTTTGGTGTGGCTTCATTCTATAAAAAATGGCTCGAAGATTTGGCGCTCGACCAACTTCCCGATGGCGAAGTGCCAAACATAATTCCCGATATGTGGAACAACAAATTTGGAGGATGTGCTGGTTGGGCCGATGCAGCTATAATTGTTCCCTGGACCGTTTATCGTGCTTACGGAGATACACGTATTTTGGAGCAGCAATACACCAGTATGAAAAAGTGGATTAACTACATGAAAGAACATGCTGGTGACGATTATGTGTGGAATGAACGTCGTCACCAGTGGGGCGATTGGCTTTCTTTTAAATCGGATAGTCCGGCCTATCCCGGAGCCTACACCGAAACCGATTTAGTTGCAACAGCTTACTTTTGCTATTCAACATCTTTAATGGTAAAAATTGCCGGTATTTTGGGTAAAACTGAAGATGCAAAACAGTTTGATGCCTTAGTGAATAAGGTAAAAGAAGCTTTTCAAAAAGAGTTTGTAACATCTACAGGTCGTTTGGTTTCGCATACCCAAACTGCCTATGCCATGGCACTTTCATTCGATTTAATGCCTAAAGATCTGCGTGAAAGCGCTGCCCGGCATTTTGCAGGACAAATTAAAAAGCATGGTCATTTAACCACTGGCTTTTTAGGAACGCCACTTTTGTGTACTACTCTTTCTGCAATCGAGCGCGACGATTTGGCATTTATGCTATTGAACCGCAAAGAATTCCCAGGTTGGTTGTATCCGGTAACGATGGGGGCAACAACCATATGGGAGCGCTGGGATACACAGAAACCCGATGGAACAATAATAGAGGGCATGAACAGTTTTAACCACTATTCGTATGGAGCCATTGGCGAGTGGTTGTATACCCATGTAGCAGGTTTAAATATCGATGTTGAAAATCCGGGTTACAAGCATATTCTGTTTTACCCACATCCGGGAGGAGGTTTAACAAATGCCAAGGTTGATTTTGAATCGATGTATGGTTCGGTAAAATCAGCATGGGAGATTAAAGATGATAAGTTTATTTATGAAGTGACGATTCCTGCAAATTCTACAGGTACAGTTACGCTTCCAAAAGCCAAAGGAAAAAGTGTTATGTTGAATTCGGAATCCATGAATCTTGAAACAAGTGGGTCAGGCGATAATCTGATTATCAGCTTAGGTTCGGGAAATTATGTTTTTGAATATTAATGTACAGTTCGACTTCGCTCAATGTGACTGTCAGACTGAGCAAAGTCTGAATTGAAATAGAATACTATGAAAACAAAATTGTTTCTAATAACGGTTGTCTTTTTGCTAAGTACAGGAATAATAACAAAGGCACAATCAACAAAATTAGCAGCTCCAATTGTAGGAGAAGAAATTGTTTTTGAAGAACAAGACGGATTAGTTGCGGTGGAAGCTGAATTTTTTTATAAACAAACAAAAACAGATAAACGGCAATGGTTCCGCTCCTCGAAGTTTGAAGAGGCCCAGGTGGGGCGCGATGATGATACTTTACACGTTTATGGGGCAAGTAACAATGCCTATCTCGAAATTTTACCGGATACCAGAGTAACACATGACGACGAGTTGATTAGTGGTGAAAACTTCAGCGATATTCCGGGAATAATGGCAACGGTACACTACAAAATTAAATTTAACAACACTGGTCGTTATTACGTTTGGGCACGTGCAATGAGTACAGGTGGAGAAGACAATGGAATTCATCTTGGCCTGAATGATGAATGGCCAGAGCATGGTCAGCGCATACAATGGTGCGAAGGAAAAAACCGTTGGACTTGGGCCAGCAAGCAACGCACCAAAGAGGTACATTGTGGAATTCCGCATGAAATTTACCTGGATATTGAGAAAGCAGAAGTTTACGACATTCAGTTTAGTATGCGCGAAGATGGGTTTGAGTTCGATAAATTCGTGTTAACCAAAGAAAAGTTTTACGTTCCCGAAGGTAAAGGTCCGAAAGTTATTGCAAATGGCGAATTGCCTGAACCATACCCAACTGTTCAGGCACCGGTAATAAAGAAAAATTACTTCGAAAATATTGCCACTTCATTACCTGAAAACAAATGGATTGCAGCACAGCAGTTTCCATCAATGAGAACTGATTTTTATACACATGGAAAGAACTGGATGGCCATCAATCCTGAAACACATAAAGAGGCAACAACAAGTACTGCTTTTAATTTCGAAAGCGGGACTTACGACATTGTATTTGTCGGAGTTGGAGAAAACGATGGTCGTTCTACTTTCCGGTTTTTAGTGAATGGGAAAGAAATTGGTACTTACCAACCTAAAGAAACCGATAAAATGTTTGTGGAGGGTAAGGAGTTTAATGCCCTTTGGGAAGGTGTTGAATTAAAAAAAGGTGATAAAATAACCGTTAATGCAAAAATTGGAACCAATGGGGAAGAATTCTGTCGTGCCCGTTGGGCAGGTATTGTTTTTGCCCCTGTTGGCAAGGGAAAAAAGATTCAGGATTCTCCATCAACTTTTTCACCAAACTAATCTCAAAATAAAAGAATCATGCTAAAAATAGTTTTATTACTAATCAGCATTTGCATTGCTTCAACAGCAATTTCTCAAGTAAAAATTAATCCGCCAGCAGGACGAATAGCCATTGTTGCCGATGGTAACTCTCCCGACCCCGATGACCTTGGAGGAACAGCTGTTTCGCTGGCATTATTGCGTGCAGCCGGACTTGCGGATCGTTTGGTGCATTATTCACACAGTTGCGATATTGGACGGTCAAACCGGATTTCGAAAGCTGCCGAAAAAGAGCGCCATGAAATGATGCAGTTGACCTGCGATGGAACTGCCCGACGATGGGGTGGTTTCGAGCATCTCTCTTTTATCGATGTAAAGTGGAATTTGGACCAAGCTATCGAAGATTTGGCAAAGGCGATTAATGCATCAACGGCAGAAAACCCATTATGGATTGTGGAAGCTGGAGAGCCCGACTTAATAGGTTTTGCTCTGGATATGTCTTTACGAGAGAAACACAAATTCGTGAAAGTGATTACCCATCACCCGGCAAATGACCAAACCGGTGAGTTTTACAAGTGGGAAGAAATTTTGGAATTTAATGTGGAAGAAGTTCGCATACCCGACCAAAATATTTTGTTGAAAGTAGATGAAGATAGATGGGATTGGGCAAAGGATCACCCCGATGACCGTATTCAATGGATTTGGTTGATGGGGAAAATGGCTGAAATTGACGATGTAGTGAAATTTCAAAAAGGAAAGTGGGATTGTTCTGATGCAGGAATGATTCTGTATTGGATTACCGGTGCAAACGTAAATAATGGCGAACCTCAAAGTGCCGTTTATGATGTTAAAGGACTACTGTTAGACTTTATTGAAAGTAACCCGAAATAAAATGAGCTGGAAATCATATCATTACGAACAGATGAAGCAAAAATAATCCCCGAAAAAATAATTTAAATGATCTTCAAAATGAAACGTATTCTTCACCTTATTTCTACAGTTGTTATTGTAGGAGTAATTTGTAACCTGTTTTCAGCTTGCCAAACTGAAAAAACTGCAACTCCATCAGAAACGAATTCACCTGATTATTCTGAAATAAAGTTACCTGCACAGCCCAACATACTTTGGTTGGTAACCGAGGATATGGGGCCATACATCCCTGCATTTGGCGATTCTACAGTTAAAACTCCTAACTTAAGCCGATTGGCAGCTGAAGGAATTATTTATCCAAACCTGTATTCTGTATCAGGAGTTTGTGCACCAAGCCGGTCAGCAATTGCAACCGGAATGTATCCATCCGCTATTGGAGCCAATAATATGCGCACAGGATCTAACACGAAACAAACCGGATTAAGGGCTTATGAAGCAATTCCTCCGGCAAATGTGAAAATGATTAGTGAATTGCTTCGGAAACAGGGGTATTACTGCTCTAATAATTATAAAGAAGATTATCAGTTTAAAGCACCCCTTACTGCATGGGACGAAAGTAGTGCGTATGCACACTGGCGGAACAGAGCTAAAGACCAACCATTTTATGCTGTTTTTAATTTTACAGAAACGCACGAATCAGGATTGTTTGACCCTTATGGATTCCGACACATCGAAACCCGGCATTATTACGAAGGAGATACAAGTTATACCTGGAAAGATGGTAGAATGACAGAGGCTGAAACGCCAATCCATTTATCAAAAGA
The DNA here is from genome assembly GCA_041583785.1 of Draconibacterium sp. Classification (GTDB taxonomy): domain Bacteria; phylum Bacteroidota; class Bacteroidia; order Bacteroidales; family Prolixibacteraceae; genus Draconibacterium. The sequence goes on from JBFHFE010000011.1 coordinate 95,977, forward strand.
TACTAAATTTGATATTCCTCCCTATTTGCCAAATACGCCGGTGGTTCGCAGAGATATGTGGAAAGAGTATAATAACATTGCCGAAATGGATCAGCAAGTTGGGGCAGTATTAAAGCAATTGGAAGAGGACGGTTTATTGGAAAATACCATTATCTTCTTTTATGGCGACCATGGTGGCCCGTATCCCCGACAAAAACGTTTGATCTACGATTCAGGGTTAAATACACCAATGGTTATTCGTTTTCCAAACAAACAACAAGCTGGGAAAAAGGATGAGCAATTAATTAGTTTTGTCGATTTTGCCCCAACCTTACTTTCGCTGGTAGGGATTGAAGCCCCGAATTATATGCAAGGTCAGGCTTTTATAGGAAAATACCCGGCCGCAGAAAAACGTAAATATATACATGCAGCAGCCGATCGTTTTGACGAGGTAACCGATGCAATTAGGGCGGTTCGCGATAAGCAGTTTAAATACATCAGAAACTACAGACCCGAACAAGGCTACTATCTTCCACTGGGCTACCGGGAAAAGATTCCTTCGATGCAGGAATTATTAAGCCTGCGCGATGCCGGAAAATTAAATGAAACGCAGGCTCAATGGTTTCGACAAAGTAAAGCAGCCGAAGAATTGTTTGATTGCAAAGCTGACCCGCATGAGTTAAATAACCTGGCCGGGGATCCTGCATACAAAGAGAAATTAGACGAATTAAGTGCAGAGATGGATCGCTGGATAAAAGAAATTGGAGATCAACCCAATTTACCCGAAGCTGAACTTATAGAACAACTTTGGAGTGGTGCTGAAACACAACCCCAAACTGTCGAACCTGTAATTGCATTAACCAACGGAAAAGTTCGGATTATTTGCCCGACAGAAGGTGCTTCAATAGGCTATAAAATTATTGGTAACGATGGTGTGGAACCAAAATCATGGTCGGTTTATCAAGAACCGTTTGCAATATCGGATAATGCGAAACTTTTGGTTAAAGCGCATCGGATCGGTTTTAAAGCAAGTCGCATAATTGCAATGGAATAATAAAGTTAAAAGATTGATTTATAAAGTATTTACATGTTGGTGTTTTCTTGACTAGGGGAAAAGTCGGACGAAAGGGAACAGGTTCTGATGCAACGCAAATTGCTGCCTGGTAGCGCGCACCCTTTATGAAAAGTCCACATTTTATCCCCTAAGCCAGGGGACATGCCTGGGTAAGGCAAGTGGGTGTATAGCAAAGGAATAAAGGTGAGCTCTCGATAGAGTGAGAGGTGTAAATAGAAAAAATAAAGACCAGCGAAATCGTTTATAATTAAATATCATTCAGATGAAACATATAAAGTCAATAGTTGTGCTTGGTGTTTTTGCACTATCAAATATGATTTTTACAACAGCATGTAAAACCAAAATTTCAAGTGAAGAAACACAAGCTCCGAACTTAATCTTCTACCTTGCCGATGACCAGAATATTCAGGATTATGGTTGCTATGGCAACGATAAAGTACATACTCCGGCGGTTGACAGGTTGGCCAGAGAAGGCATGTTGTTCAACAAGGCTTTTACGGCACAAGCCATTTGCGCCCCAAGTAGATCGCAACTTTTTACAGGTAATTATCCACTAAAAAATGGATGCTTTATGAACCACTGGAGCACAAAACCTGATATGAAAAGTGTTACAACACACTTAAGCGAATTGGGGTACGACGTAATACTTGCCGGAAAAAGCCACGTTAAACCTGCCAGTGTTTATAACTGGACAAAAGAGTGGGGGCCAGCAGAGGCTAAAGAAAAGCCACGCGAATATATTCCTCTTGACAGCATTGAAAACTATTTTAAGAATGCCGACAAACCATTCTGCATGTTTATTGCCTCAAAATACCCACATGCTCCTTATTTTGACCTGCCGGCTCAATCGGAAGATAATTTCGAGTTTTTTCCTTACGACGAACAAGAAAAGAGCGATCCGGATTACTTGAAGAGAATTACAGGATACTACCGCAGTATTAAGGAAGACGACATTCAGTTAAACGAGGTGCTGAAAATGGTTGATGAATATTTAGATGACAACACGCTTTTTATTTACAGCGCCGACCATGGTGTGAACGGTAAATTTTCGGTTTACGACCGAGGCTTGAATGTTCCCTTTGTTGCTCGTTGGCCTAAGGTAATTAAAGCCGGCTCAACATGCGATGCCTTAATTCATTATACCGATGTTTTACCAACCTTTATTGAAATTGCTGGTGGCATGGCTCCCAAAGATATAGATGGACATAGCTTTTTAAATAATTTAAAAGGAAGTAACGAAGAAATTCATGAGTACGTTTATGGAGTGCGAACAAGCCAAAACGTACTGGCCGCATCGGTTTCTCCATCAAGAATGATTCGTAATCAAAAATATAAATACATCCGCAATTACAACTCGATTGAGGTAATGGAACAGAATTTTGGAGAAAAAAAGCATGTTAATGAGTTTATAAAATTGGGGGCACTAAAACACAAAAACTTGCCCTTTGAAGAGTTATACGATATGGTCGCCGATCCTTTTGAACAAAATAACCTGGCCAAAAATCCGGAGTTTCAGGAGTTAAAAGAAAAACTGGCAAAGGATATGTTTAAATGGATGAATGAGCAGGGCGATATTTTAGATGATACACCCGGCAATATGCCGCTTATTAAGCCTGGCAACCGTTTTAGGCTCGATGAAAAAAATCAATACAAAAATATACCCGATTCTTTAGTGAATACATTGAAAGATGATGATTACCTAATACTGGATTATCAACAGTAAAGCAATGTAATTTTATGAACACCAGATATTTGAGGTGGGGGGTAAAGGGGCAAACTCAAAAGAATGAGAACAAAAGTAACACCAGAATATGATAACTCACCCTGATAGTACAGCAGTCAGATATATTAGTCACCTGTCGTATTGTCCCTCTCTTTAGTAGAGAGGAAGAGGTATATATGATTGAGCATTAATTGTTAAACCAAGTTATATTCACATGAAAGCAAAACATTTATTTGTCGCATTAATTTCAACAATAATTGTTTGTACTTACCATTTTAATGCAAGTGCACAACAAAGCAAAACAAACATACTATTTATAGCCATTGATGATTTGCGCCCTGAGCTCGGGTGTTATGGCTCGGCACAGGTTCTGTCGCCAAATATTGATAAACTGGCAGCTGAGGGAGTTTTGTTTAACCGGGCTTATTGCAATATTCCCGTGTGTGGTGCGTCGCGAGCCAGTTTGTTAACCGGGATTTTACCTACAAAAACACGCTTTGTTGATTACCTTTCGCGGGCCGATGTTGATGTCCCCAATGCAACTACATTACCGCAGGCATTTAAGGAAGCCGGATATACGTGCATCTCAAACGGGAAGATTTTTCATAATAGCAAAGATGCCAAAGGGCAGAGCTGGAGTAAAGCTCCCTGGATGCCTAAAGTTTCTCATTCCGAAAGTTTAGACCCTGCCACCCAAAAGGTAAGCACTAAATTTGGAAATGGTAGAATATACGAAGCTCCCGAGGTGCCCGACAGTGTTTATCCTGATTTTAAGACAGCACAAAAAACCATTAAAGACTTGCAGCATTTTAAAGATACAGGTGAACCATTTTTTTTAGCCTGTGGCTTTTTTCGTCCTCACATGCCTTTTTATGCCCCAAAAAAATATTGGGATATGTATAATCGCGATTCAATTAAAATTGCTCCAAACCGTTATCGACCTAAAAATGCACCTTCAGCCTTAAAAGGAAGTGGCGAATTTACAACCTATAATTTTGGTGCTTACAAACCCAAAACCGATGAATGGCACAAAATGATGCGACACGGCTATTTTGCCTGTGTTAGTTATGCCGACAAACTGGCCGGAGATGTGTTAAATGAATTGGAAAAGCTTGGCCTCGCAGAAAATACAGTAGTGGTAATTTGGGGCGACCATGGCTGGCATTTGGGTGAACACGAATTTTGGGGAAAGCACAATACATTGCACAACGCACTTCAAATACCCTTAATCATCAAGGTGCCCATGGAAACATCAGGAAAACAAACACAAGCCCTGGTTGAAAGCGTTGATATTTATCCAACATTGTGTGATTTAGCGGGTGTAAAAATTCCAGAGTCGGTTATGGGAAAAAGTTTTAAGTCTGTTCTTGAAAATCCGGATACGGATTTCAAAGAAGCTGTTTATGCTCGCTTTAAAGTTGCGGATGCTATTGTAACAAAAGATTTTACCTATTCATTTTTTGAAAATGGTGAAGAGATGCTATACAATCGAAAAATAGATGCTGAAGAAAATATAAATGTTGTTGCAGACCCTATCCATGCCAGCACACTTGTTCTGATGAAAGGATTTCTTGCTGAGAAGAAGGAATTGGCAAAGAAATATCAGTAATTCGTAATTTATCTTTCGCAACTTATTGAATAAACAATTCACTTTGCAACATCTGTTCAACCTTGACCAAAAAGTTCAGAAAATTGACATTGGGTTTCAATTGATACACGTTTAAATCTTGTACGTTTGATTGAAACAAAAAACTTAAGAATGAACCTAAAACTTATAGCTTTACTTGCAATTTTGTCCTTTCCTTTTTTCGTATTTGCAAAAAAACGTCCCAATGTTATCGTATTTATAGTAGATGATTTGAGAACTGAACTCGGTTGCTACGGCAGCCAACATGTAAAAAGTCCCAACATCGATGCCCTGGCAACCGACGGTGTTTTATTTAATAAAGCGTATAGCCAGGAAGCCATTTGCGCACCATCAAGAATGAGTATATTAACCGGTTTGCGCCCCGAGAATATTGGCATCTACTCCATTTTTACGCCACTTCGGAAAAAACATAAAGACATGCTTACTATGCCTCAGTTTTTTAAAGAAAATGGCTACACAACGGTAAGTATCGGAAAGGTTTATCATCACACTTTTGACGATAAGGAAAGTTGGAGTATTCATATTCCGAAAGAACCCAATGCCTACGTATTGCCGCAAAATATAGCTTTACAAAACGATGGCAAAGGGCCTGCTTACGAATGTGCCGATGTTACCGATGAAGCTTATAAGGACGGACGAGCAGCAAATTATGCCATCGAAACACTACATAAAATAAAAGATGAAAAGTTTGTAATGTTTGTTGGTTTAAGCAAACCCCATTTGCCCTTTAATGCGCCAAAAAGATATTGGGACATCTACAACGAAGACGATTTTACAATTCCAGAAAAAGAAGCACCCGAGGGGATGAGTTCATTGGCTTTAACCAAATGGGGAGAGTTGCGTGGATACCATGGTATTCCGAAAGAAGGATTATTGGATGATGAGTTAAGCCTAAAATTAATGCACGGTTACTACGCTTGCGTAAGTTACATCGATGCGCAAATGGGCAAAGTAATGCAAACCTTGGAAGAGCTCGATTTACGCGAAAACACCATGGTAGTTTTAATGAGCGACCACGGCTGGAAACTGGGTGAATACGGTGCCTGGTGTAAGCATACTAATTTTGAATTGGACGTAAATGTGCCGATGATTATTAGCCGCGAAACATCGCATAAAGGGCGGGTGGCTAATGTTAAAAGCAGTGCACTTGTTGAAAACGTAGATATCTTTCCAACCATTGCAGAAGCTTGTGGTTTGGAAGTGCCTCCTATTGACGGAAAGAGCATTCTGCAATTGGTTGATAATCCAAAGCTGATTTGGGACAAAGCTGCTTACAGCCTTTATCCACGCGGCGAAAAATACATGGGATGCACCACAACCGATGGAGAGTGGCGCTATACCGAATGGCGAAACATGGAAGAGCACAAAATGCATTCTGTTGAGCTGTATCCGTGCAAAACAAATTTTAATAAAGTTGGCGAAAATTTGGCGGGAGCTGAAAAATATAAAGACATTCAGGCTAAAATGAAAAAGCTGTTGGACGAAAACTTTTCGCCAGAGCGCCAGTCATTCTATTTCGATTAAGCATTCAAACGAGATTAAAGAATGATTCATAAAATATCGATAAACTTTGTTTTGATTTTGTTTGCCGCTTTTACTTTAAAAGCACAGGAATATCCTTTTGATTTACCGGCCAATATTTCAGCAACTATCAATATAAATACATCTTCTCAGGAACAATTTAATAACTTACTTCTGGGAACAAATATTCAGGGGTTTTCATCGTCGGAAGAGCAGGAGTTTATAAAACATGAAGACCCGATTACTATTCGTTTTCCACACGGATTATGGTCGAATTGGTACGACTGGAGGATTGATGAAACCAGGTTGTTTGGTGAAGAATCGTTTGAATATTTCCAAGGAACAAATGGAAACATAAAAACAAAAGAAGTTGACTTGTTGTCCTCTATTCGGACATTTGAAAGAATACACCAAAAGATTGGTATTGATGGGTTAACAGATTTAAATGCTGAAAAAAGAGAAAACGGGGGAAAAAGTTACGACATACTCTGGACATTTAACATGAGTGCCGATGGACCTGATTTTGAAAATGAAAGCCCGGAAACCATTGCCCGATATAAAGATTTAATTGCAAGAGGATTGGAAGTTAAAGCGATTGAACTGGGGAATGAGTGTTTTTATCCGGGGCAGCGTAGTTCCATAATTCCGAATGCCGAAGAATACATAAAAAGAGCCAAATCAATGTCGGCAGCTTTAAAAACAGAAGACCCGACAATTAAAGTCTCAATTCCCTTATTACGAAAGGATAGTTGGGCAAATCCCACATGGAACAGCGATTTAACACAAGACACAAGCTATTTTGATGCGGTTACTATACATACCTATGTTGGTGCCGACCCTGATGAGCCTGAGAATGGTGATGAAGCCTATGCAACAGCATTGACAGCCAGGAAATGGCTCGCCAATTCAATTACTGATTATGCGCAAAAAGTTGCTCCCTCAAAACCCATTTGGTTAAGCGAATGGGGCGTGAAATCGGGTGGCGCAAATGCGGTATCCGCATTGGGAATGGCAGATTGCTACATTTATATGAGCGAAAACCAGGAGGTGTTTGAACGTGCCAACTGGTATAGTGTAAATGGTCAATTAAATTCATTTTTGGTGTGGCATGAGGTAGATATTAACGGAACATTGCGACCAAGGATTAAAGAACCATTAGAGAAAACAAGCTTTGGCATTACCTACGAAGTTTTGCGAGAAACATTCGAAAATAGCTTGCTTATAGAAAGTGCCGTTACCTGTCCTGAACTGATTAGCGGAGTGAATGCGATAAATGCAAGAGCCCTTGCTAAAAACGGAAAGCTTGTGGTGTTTGCGGTAAATCTTACGAATAGTGAAGTCCCATTTGGTTTAAATGTAAACAATTCTGAATATTTGGGAACTTTTAAACACGAGGCTATTTTGTTTTCGGGAATGGCCGAGGAAAAAGTTTTACCCTTTGATGATGAGCCTTTGGAAGTAATTAAAGAAGGGAGTGGGGATATAATTTTGCCCAAATTTTCAATCAATACAATTTTGCTAAATGATTCGGATATTAAAACAAGTATAATATCTCCAGTTAACTCAGCAGAACAAGCTTTAAAAGTGTACCCTAATCCTGTTGTAAACCAATTCACCATTTCGCTTCAAGGAGCATTTATAAAGAATGTTTCAATTTATAATTTAAACGGACAATTAATATTTAGTGGTCAACCACAGTCGAAACTAGTTCGATTAAAAAAGGAAGAATTATTCTCAAACGGAATTTATCTGGTTAAAGTTTTCGACGAAAATCAAAAAATGTATTTACAAAAAGTAATTGTTAATTAGAAAAAAAGATAACATGAATACTATTGTTTTAAAGGCAAAAATACTTTTCGTTTTTATTGTAATGCTGATTGGCTCGGCTTACGCACAATCGTTGCAGCATCCAATAATTTGGACTACGCCAGCCGATAAAAACGACGTTTTAGCTAAAATTGAAAATTATAATTGGGCTGCAAGTATTGTAACAAAGGCAAAAGCTGCAGTAGATGATGTTGTAAATACGCATTTGACCAATCCTTCTTCAATTCTTAATACGATACCTGAGTTTGCAACAAATGATAATTTGTCGGAAGCCGAAGCTAGTTCGAACAATGCCAAGCATGCAAAAGTGCTTAACTATGCATCGTATGCAGGTATGATTTACTATGTAACTGGCGAAGAAAAATATGCTCAGTTTGCAGCTGATATTCTATGGACTTATATAGAGGAACTGGCACCAAGAACTCCCGAAAGCACCGCTATGAGCGGAAGTCACTTTTACGACCCAAGAGCAGGTTATGCGCAGTTTGCCATTGCCTACGATTTTATGGTAAGCTTTCTAAAACAATCGGGCACTAAAGTTTATCAAAAAACAACAGGCATTAAGGTGGCTTTTGATAATGTAAAGGCTCAAAAAGCAGTTTATAACATCGCAATGAATGCTTTAAATGAGCATGGTGGTGCCGATACCAAATATGGAAGTATGATAAGTAATCATCCCATATTAAGAGCTCCCGGCGTTATATTTAGTATCCTTTGTGTGGAAGATGATACCGAAAGGGAAAGAATGTTCAGCGTATTCTGGAACACAGGAACAGCACAGCAAAATTCGTTCACAAAAACTATTTTGCCCATGTTTGGCGAACAAGGCATTTGGCCCGAAGCGCTTAGCTATAGTTTTATGCCCAATATTACTTTAGTACTTAATGTGGTCGACCGCCTTAAACCTGAAATGAATGTGATGGCTGACTATATGCATATTCTAGATGGGAATTTTCTTTTCGATAATTTAAGGTATCCCAACAGGCGTTTTGTGCGTTATGGCGATTCGCACAGAGATAACGACGGAACAGGAGCACTTTACCGCTATACCTTAAACCTGGCCGCACGGAGAGGATTTTCGGCGTATGAACAAAAAGCAAGAGTTGCTTTGCGCCAGGCTTACGATGCAGAAGGTGGTTATGACCCTGCTGTTCCGCTTACTACATTTGACAATTTGAAAGCCTTTGAACAATTGTTTTGGGGGATTGATATTCCGGAAACAATTGAAGGTGAAATCGATTTTCAGAAACCAACAGTAGTAATTGAACATGCCGGAGTGGCACTTCAGCGTAACTATGTTGAAGATAACAACATTGATTATGGCCTGTGCGGAATAATAGGAGGGGCGCATTATGTACACTCGCACTGTACGGGCATTACTATGGAGCTTTATGGCGCCGATTATGTTATGGCAGCTAACGGAGGTTTACCCGAGACTTTAGCAGAAAGAAAAGAGGAAATACATACCGGTTACTTTTGGCGTCATGCTGGTAATAACACCGTAATTGTAAATGGTACTTCGCATGGTATTCAAAACGGTGCCTGGAATTCAAATTCAGATTTATGGATGAATACCACGGTTAATGAGGCTGCCGAACCGAAACATTTGGAAGACCCGATTAACCCTAATTTCAGTTTTGCCACACAAATTTTAAACGATGAAGTAAATAATTGCGAGCAGCAACGCACATTAAGCACCATTCGAACCAGCGAAACCAGCGGCTATTATTTCGATATGTTCCGCTCAAAATCCACTGTAAACAATAATTTTCACGATTACATTTACCATAATATTGGCGACAACACACACATTTTTAATAGTAATGGCGATGAGTTAAGCGTGTCGCCAACCACAAGATACCAAAGCGATATTGGTGATACGCACAAATCTCCGGGTTGGCGCTTTTTTGAAGAAACAAATGTTACAGCATCGATTGAAACGGCTACCAAAGTACGTTTCGATTTAAACGAAACCAATACCTACATGAGCATGTTTATTCCGGCAGGAGTAGCGCGTGAATATACAAAGGCTCTGGGGCCGGGAACTCGCGAAGCAAAAGGTGGCTACGAGGACAAAAAGACTCAAATTATAGCTGTTCGACAACAAGGTGAAGCCTGGAACAAACCTTATGTGCATATTTTCGAACCATCGAAGACGACCAATACAAGTGTAAAAACGGTTGAACATTTGTATCGTGGAGATGTAATTGTAGGAGCAAAAGTAACAAGTCAAATAGATAATAAATCGGTAATTGATTATGTGATTTGCCAGGATGACGATACAAAAACTTTTAGTCTGCCCGAAATGGGATTAACTTTTAAAGGACGATTTGCAGTAGTGCGAACTGAACAAAGTTTGGAAAAAGCACAGATAACTTTGTACATAGGTGAGGGGAGTAACCTGACATTTGGCAAGCATGTTTTGGAAGCCGATGCGGATAAAAAAGGTACACTTGTAGTTGAAGGAGAAGCAGATTTAAGTAGAGTGTTGGGGTTTAAAAACCTTGCCAACAATACCGTTATCGAAAAAGGAAGTAATCTTTCGGTTGAAGCAGTGGTTGGTAGCGATTTTACAGAGGTTACACTATGGGTGAACGATGTAAATGTGGGAACATTAACTGAGGCACCGTACTTGTGGGAATCGCACGAGCTGTTAACCAACATGAGCGAATCGACGTACATCTTAAAATTGGTAGCCAAAGATGCAAATAATGAGATTGTAGAAAGTTCAATTTCCATCTTAACACCCGGGCAGTGGGCACGCACAACTGATTTTCAGCCGCATCCTGTTCCCGGAACCATCCAGTTTGAAAATTACGACTATGGAGGTGCCGATGTGGCATACTACGATAGGTCGGCTCCAGATGTAAGTAAATATACGTATTGGGAAGATGAAAATGTAGATTTAAACAGCTCGCAAAACATTGTGGTTTATAATCAAGGACAAGAATGGTTGGAATATACCGTAGATGTTGCCTCAGAAGGCTACTACGATTTGTTTATCCGCCACTCCACACGCCGTTCGCCCGAGGTTGTGGCTTTTACAGTTTCTCTACCTGATGAAGGTAAAACTTTATTAAGTGATGTGGCAATTACGTATACCGGAACTGGCGAATACATCAGCGAAAATGTGGGCAATTTTTTTTTCGAAAAGGGTGTGCATGTTATGCGGTTTTATAAGTTAAGTTATGGCTACGATATGGACTATTTTGAGCTCAAACTAACACAACCGGTAGGTAATAACGAGATTGAAATTGAGCAATCAAGGGTTCAGGTTTTCCCCAACCCGGCAACGGATAAGGTAATTATTGCACTGAACGGTTTTTACAAGGCCGATGTCACCATTTACAATATAAATGGGCAAGCAATGTTTCAAAGGCAAGCATGTGACAATGAAATTCAAATTTATCGGGGAAATGAATATAAACCGGGAATGTATTTGATAAGGGTAGTGGATGAAAATCGGAAGACCTATTACAATAAGCTTATTTTTCAGTAATTGATAAAAAACAGGAATTGTAAATTTTAGTGATATGAATTTAAAATCAGTTTCTTATTTAGTATGTATTCTCATTCTTTTTGGCTGTTCAAACGAGCAGATGAACGAAAGCGCGAGACCAAATATGATATACATTTTTACCGATCAGCAAAGTGCAAACATGATGAGTTGCGCAGGCAATAAATGGTTAAAAACGCCTGCCATGGATTACATTGCCGAGAACGGAATACGATTTACCCGTGCATATACTACTAATCCGGTGTGCTCACCTGCAAGGGTTAGCTTAATGACTGGACGCTTCCCCGGGTATTTTAACGATGCAAGTGGGAATCAGGCGCGCGAGAACAAAGGTTCCTTACAAATACCCCAGGTATCCGAAACGGTCATAAATACAACGCTGGCATCCTATCTTAAAAAGGCAGATTACGAATTGTTTTATGGGGGTAAAGAGCATCTTCCAAAATCATTAACTCCAACTGCTTTAGGTTTTACCGATTTTTGTGATGATGAACGTGAAGAACTGGTGACTGCAGCTGCAAATGTTATTAAAGCTAATCACGACAAACCCTATTTTATGGTGGTTTCGCTTATTAACCCACACGATATTTGTTATATGGCGCTTCGCGAAATGGCAACAAGTGAAAATGATGCTAAAGTTCTTAAACGTGCTACTGTGGAATTAACCATGCTCGATAGTGCAATGAAAATACCAGATGGGGTAAGTTCTGAAGAATTTTACAAATCGTATTGCCCTCCGGTTCCTGCAAATTACGAACCACAGTTGGATGAACCTGAGGCGATAAAAAAACTCATTAATCTTAGACCATTTCGAAAAAATGCCCGCGAGAATTTTACTAACGAGCAATGGCAACACCATCGTTATGCCTACCATCGTTTAACTGAATTTGTGGATGATAAGGTTCAAACTATTCTGGATGCAGTTAAAGAAAGTGGAGAGCAACGAAATACACTAATTATTTTTTCAAGCGACCATGGAGATATGAGTGCCAGTCACCGTATGGAACACAAATCTACACTTTACGAAGAAGCGGCAAACATACCGTTTATGGCGATGTGGGAAGGGCATATTCCTGCCGGTAAAGTCGATGAAGAAAACTTAGTTTCCAACGGATTAGACCTTCTTCCAACAGTTTGCGATTACGCCGGAATTAATGGTATGGCTGATTCGCGGGGTAAAAGTTTGCGCCCACTTTTTGAAGGCAAGAAGGTAAGCTGGCGCGAAACACTTGGTGTGGAAAGCGAAATAGGAAGAATGGTGGTAGATAAAAGTGGACTAAAATACATACGTTACGATGCTGCTGGTTTTGAAGAACAGTTATTAAACCTGAAAGAAGACCCCCTGGAAATGACTCATTTTACCAATGATTTAAAATATAAAACACAGCTTGACAAATTGCGCAAAGTTTATGAAACGGAATGGTTTCAAGAACGTGTAGATAATTGATTATTGCATAAGAAATTAGTAAAATGAGAATACGAATACAATTTAATTTGTTGGTGGTTTTACTGCTCTTAATACTCTCGTTTAGTATTAATGCTCAACAAAAGTATTTTTTGTCGGGCGAAGATGCAAGCACTGCGGTAGATTGGGAATTCAAAGTTTCTGATGGTCGCAACAGTGGTTTTTGGACCACCATTCCGGTTCCATCGAACTGGGAAACTGAGGGCTTTGGCTATTACCTATATGGAATGGATAAAATGGAGCAGAGAACGCTTCCCATAGGAAATTACCGACATACCTTTGATTATAAACCAATAGTAAATAAACGCTATTTTATTGTTTTTCAGGGCTCGATGACTGACACTAAAGTTACCTTGAATAACAATGAAGTAGGTTTGCATCAGGGAGGTTTTACTGAATTTAAATTTGAAATAAGCGACTATTTAAAAGCCGGAGAAAATGTGCTGGAGGTGGAAGTAAACAGCTCATCAACAAATGAATCGATTGTGGCAGCTGAACGTTTTGCCGACTATTGGATGTTTAGCGGTATTTTCCGTCCGGTATTTATCGAGGAAGTTTCAAACGAATTTATTGAACATGTTGCTATTGATGCCCGAATGACCGGCGATTTTACCATGAATGTGTACACTAATGGAGTTAAAAATGCAAAATCAATTTTGGCTCAGGTGTACAGTTCGAATGGAAAGAAAGTTGGGGAAGTATTCGAAGAAAATATCACAAACAATATCACTCAACTTAAAGCGCATTTTAAGGATGTTAAATTGTGGTCGCACGAGTTTCCAAACCTTTATTCTGTTGAAATAGAGCTAAAAATGGGAAATGAGGTTCTACACTCGTACAAACAAAAATTTGGTTTCAGAACTTTCGAAGTACGCGACCACGATGGCTTTTACCTCAACGGGAAACGAATTCTATTAAAAGGTGCCAGCATGCACTGTTTTACTCCCGAAACCGGTCGTACACTTCCCAAAAAACACATGAAAGAGAATGTGCATTTAATGCTTGATTTGAACTTTAACTGTGTTCGTGCCTCTCATTATCCTGCTGATGCTTATTTTCTTGATTTATGCGATTCTTTGGGGATTTTAGCCATGGTTGAAACCACCGGTTGGTATCGTCCGCTTGATACGAAAATTGGAACGCAATTGGTGAAAGAAATGGTGGTACGCGATGTAAATCATCCTTCGGTTATTCTTTGGAGCAACGGAAATCACATGGCACACAATCCCGAACTTGACAAGGTGTTTCATGAATGGGACATTCAACATAGGCGCCCGCTAAAAAATGAAGCGAAAAGCAACGATATTTTTGCCAATTATAATCCCAATTGGGACATTGTAAATACTACCTATTACCCCAACTACGCAACGATTCAGAAAAATCTATTTGAGCAGAATCATATTTATATGCCCAACGAAACATTGCATGCTTTGTACGATGGTGGTGGAGGTGCAAACCTTAAAACCTACTGGGATTTATTCGAAAAATCGAAAGTAGGAGGTGGAATTATGCTGTGGGCATTGTACGACGAAGGTTTAATGCGAACCGACATGGGATACCTTGCCGATAATCAACACAACAAAGCAGCCGATGGAATTTTAGGACCGCATGGCGAAAAGGAAGGTAGCTACTATGCCATTCGCGAAATCTGGTCGCCGGTTGTAATTGAAAATGATAGCATAAATGCTGATTTTATAGGTAATTTAAATGTGCATAACAAATTCACTTTTACAAATCTAAGTAAATGCGAGATAAAATGGAAGCTACTTAACTTTGCAAACCCCGATGGTACTCCAAACGGACACAGAACTGTTATTTCGGGCAATGTTAAAGCAAATGTGCCGGCAGGAGAAAAAGGAACGCTGCAACTTTCATTGCCATCTTCCTATATAAATAACGATGCACTTGCCGTTGAGGTGTACGATACTAAAGGTTTGCTGGTGTACGAAAAACGAATTCCTGTTTCCACATCAAAACGTCCCACATTTCGAGCTTCTGTGGGAAGAGATTTCGTACAGGATAAGAACGATGCGTTTACGTTTAAACGAGGAACAACAACACTTCAGTTCGACCCAAACAGCGGCATTTTATTAGCTGTCTCAGATAATGGCAAAAAGACAAGTTTGCAGAATTTTCCTTTTCTCACATTTGAAGCAGCTGATACCGCTTTAATAAATGTTTTATCGGAAGCAACTGATGCAACAATTTCAAAAGAGGAAAAGCAATGGATTATTGAAGCCAAAAACACAAAGGGTTTTGATTACCTGAAATGGATACTTAAACCCGGCGGCGAAATTGTTTTGGATTACGCCTATACTTTGAAGCCAGGTAAATATAACTACGCCGGAATTGGAATGGAAGTAGCAGCAAAAGATGTTCTTCGCAAACGCTGGTTGGGCGAAGGGCCAGCCCGTATTTGGAAGAACCGAACCGAAGGGGGAACCTTGGATGTATATGCCGTTGATAAGCAGGTAAATATTCCGGGTTTGGTTTATAATCCACCCGAATTTGAAGGCTGTTTTGCTCCATGGAACTGGGCAGTTTTCTATCTCAATAATAATCTGAATGTTGGTTTCGAAAACAATACGGCTGTAACATTGGGGGTACTAAATCCTGTAAACGGTTTTAACCACAAATTTGCCAACTGGAGCTATCCAAAACAAGAAGGGTTTTACTTTTTTGATTACATATCGGCGGTAGGCTCAAAATGGAAAGCAGCCACCGAGTTTGGTCCCGATGCGCAAGCCTCTCAAATTGATGGACAAATCGCAGGTTCGCTTTCGATGTACATTAATTGGAACCGACCAACTGTAAAAGCTAAACGCCTTGATGTTGAAGTAGAATAAATAATTTGAAATGATTATCCTTATGAATAAGATAACCTTGAAGGTAAAGAACTGAACACAACTTGATTTAATTACAAATTAGAATCATTGTACGTTGCTTCAAATAGCATTCCTCCCTTATACATTGCTTTTAAAACAGGGTGAATTTCTTTTCCCAATGTTGTTAAACTATATTCTACTCTTGGAGGAACTTCGGGAAATACTGTTCGGTGAATTAAACCATCTGTTTCTAATTCTTTTAGCTGTTTTGTAAGCATACGTTCGCTAATGTCGGTTAGAAGTTTAACCAGCTCGCCGTATCTCTTGTTTCCCTGATAAAGATATAGAATGATGGTTCCTTTTCGCTTGCCTTTAATTGTATTTATAAATGTATCAATCGGACAATAACTTTTTTTCATTTTTATAGCTCCCAAATGTGTTGTAAACACTTAATTTAGAAATAAATGTTCGTAAGCCTACCTTTTGTAAGGTATTGTTAGGTAACTTATTTCTATTGATATTTGTTCAAAAATAGGTAAAATATAAGCACTAAAATGGTACAAAATAATTCAACATTCAAAGCTTTTCGAATAGAAGAAGAAAACGGAACTTACAAAGGAACAGTTAAAAACATGGCGTTTACGTCGTTAGAGAAAGATGAAATACGCGTTAAGGTACATTATAGTTCGCTGAATTACAAGGATGCTTTGTCTGCTTCAGGTAATAAAGGAGTTACGCGAAGCTATCCTCATACTCCAGGTATTGATGCAGTTGGAGTTGTGGTAGAGTCGGGAAACGATGCCTTGAAAATGGGAGACGAGGTGATTGTTACCAGTTATGATTTAGGGATGAATACTGATGGAGGTTTTGCCGAGTATATCAAAGTTCCTGCTGCCTGGGCCGTTAAATTGCCCGAGAATATGACCATGAAAGAATCGATGATTTACGGCACAGCTGGTTTAACAGCAGGTATGTCAGTTATGCGTTTAACAGAACTGGTAAAACCCGGGGATGGAAAGATTGTTGTTTCTGGAGCAACGGGTGGAGTGGGAGCTTTAAGTGTTGCTATTTTAAGCAAACTAGGTTATTCTGTAGTTGCTATAACCGGTAAGGAATCGCAACGCGATTACTTAATTAAGCTTGGAGCTCAAGAAATATTATTACGTAGTGAAGTTGAAAATTTTGACCAAAAGCCATTGTTAAAACCTTTATTTGCCGGAGCAATTGATACTGTAGGTGGCGTTATTTTGGAAAACATTATCAAGGCAACTAATTCAATGGGAGCCATAACTTGTTGTGGTAATGTGGCCTCTCCAAAACTTGAGCTAACCGTATTTCCGTTTATCTTGAGGGGAATTACATTATGCGGAATCGATTCGCAAAATTATCCAATGGAATTTAGAATTAAAGTGTGGGAAATGCTGTCGGATTACTATAAACCCAAACAACTAAATGATGCATGTGTAGAAATAAAACTGGACGATGTACAGGAAAGGATAAATTTAATGCTCGAAGGAAAATTAAAAGGAAGAACGATTCTGAAAATAATTGAATAAACACTTTATTCAATCAGATAAGAGATTTGAAAATGAGCCTTAAATTTAATAAGGCTCATTTTTATTTTATTTCAGGAAGAGCTGGTTATTTATCTAATTTCGAATAATATTCTTTAGGAGTTTGACCAAATTTCTTTTTAAACGAACGGATAAAATACGAGGTTGAGTTAAAGCCCACATAGGTTCCAATCTCATCGATGTTGTATTTTCCGTTTTTCATTAATTTAACAGCATTATTTAAACGCACATCGCGAATAAACTCCGATGGACTTAAGTTTGTGCCGGCCTTTATTTTTCGATGAAGCGAGCTTCGGCTTATGCCCAATTCTGCCGAAAGGTTTTCGATATCAAACAAAGGATTTTGCAGGTTCTTCTCTACTATCCGCTCAGCCTTTTGTTCGAAAGTTTCATTGGCAGTGGAAGACTTTTGCCCCAGGTCGTCGAATTTTTTCTTTAATGTTTCGCGGGTACTTAAAATATTTTCGATACGCGCAAAAAGTAGTTTTTCATCAACCGGTTTTGTAAGGAAAGCATCAGCACCTTTGTGCATACTGTCAATTTGATACTTATTGTCGGTAAGAGCCGTTAACAGAATAATTGGTATGTGGTTAGTCTTAGGGTTACTCTTAATCTTGTCGGTAAGCTCAAGTCCGTCAATTCCGGGCATCATAATATCCGACACAATAATATCAGGAAAAACCTCGGTAGCAATTTCCAGAGCCTGCTGACCGTTTTTGGCTGTAAGTACTTTGTAGCTTTTGGTTAGTGCATTTTTCAAATAAATGCGTAATTCATCGTTATCCTCAGCAAACAGTACAATTCGTTTTGTTACCGATGTGTCAGGTGTTGATGCTTCTTCAACCGCATTATCGGTTTTGCTTAAATGAGATTGAACAATAATATTTTCTTTCTCGAATATTGGATTCTCGTTTACGGGTAAGTTTATCGTAAACGTTGTTCCGTTTCCAGGAGCAGATGCTACCATAATATTCCCATTGTGTAACCTGATGTATTCCTGACAAATATGCAGACCAATGCCGGTGCCGGTTTCGTCACTTTCTTTATCAACAAAAAAGCGATCGAAAATTATTGGAAGATTAGCCTGGCTAATTCCTTTTCCATTGTCTTTAACCTTAATTTCAAGCGACTTTCCAAAAAACTTGTTCCCGGTAAAATGTGTGTTACTGTAATGATTTTCGTTTAATACTTTTTGTTCTACCGAAAGTATAATTTGTCCTTTCCCCGGAGAATATTTAACGGCATTCGATATTAAATTATAAACTACCTTTTCTATTTTTTCCGAATCAACAGGAAGCCTAAATGACTTAAAGGTTGAATTGAAAATGTAATTCATTTCTTTCTCGTTAATTTGAAAATCGAAATGCTGTGCAATGTTCTGGCAGAGGCTAACAACATCTTCTTCTTCAATATTTACTTTAACTTTTCCTAGTTCAATTAACCTGAAGTCGAGTATCTGATTGGTTAAACGTAGGAGTCGGTCGGCATTTCTTTTCATTATTTTTAAATGCTCCTGAACCCCTTTTTCGTTCTCAAATCGACTAATTAAACTATTAAGGGGCGAAATAATTAAAGTTAATGGTGTTCTAAATTCATGCGAAATATTGGTGAAAAATTTTGTCTTTTCCGAGAATAAATTCTCATCGGCCTCATGTTTGAAACGTTCAGCCAGCATTTCTTTTCTTATTTTTTCGCGATAGGCAATTTCTCGAATAACAGCAAAGGCAATAAAGCCAATAAGTAACAGATAAAAAATGTAGGCATACCACGACAGCCAGAATGGAGGATGAATAATTATTTCAATTTGCTTTGGATTTTGGCTCCATACACCGTCGTTATTCGAGCCAAGTATTTCGAGTGTATATTTGCCCGGAGGTATTTTTGCCAACGAAACATCGTTGCCCTGATTGATTTCAATCCAGTCGTCAAGGTAATTTTTAATTCTGTATTTAAACTGATTTTTTGATGATTTAATAAAATTGTTTGCCACAAAACCAAAAACCAGCGTGTTCTGATTGTGTTTTAGTTCCAGCTTGTTTATGTCTGCAATATGTTTTGAATTTACAGTCTTGGTGTTTTCATTGGTTATTGGATGGTAGTTAATTAGTAATTTCGACAAAAATATTTCGGGCACAACCGGATTTACTTTTACAATTTCGGGATCGATTATATTAAAGCCGTTTGCTCCACCAAAAAATATTTTACCCGTAGCGTTAATAAATCCCGAGTTTGGAGTGTATTGATTTCCAATTATACCATCTTGTACCGAATAACTTTTAAGTTGATTTAGCTTTGTGTCGTATTTAAAAATTCCTTTATCCGACGATATCCACATATCGCCATTTAAGTCTTTTATTATGCTATAAATATCAGCTGTTTCAATTTTCTTGTCGAGTTTGTGGAATGAGTTTTTCTGGGGAACATAAATATCTATTCCTCCGCCACTTGTTCCAATCCATATATTACCTGCGTTGTCTTCAGCAACGGTATAAATCATATTTCGGCTAATACTGCTCTTATTTTCGGTGTAAAAAAAACGTTCAAAGTTTTCTTCGCCTTTTCGTTTTAAAGAGAGCCCGTAGTTTGTACAAATCCATAAATTTTCGTTCGAATCTAAAAACGTTTTTCGTACCCTGTTTGAGCTAATTGAGCCTATTGTTGAATCGTTTTCCTTAAAAGTGCTTGTAATATTCGATTTAGTATCGTAAAACAATAAGCCATTTCCTGTACCACCAAGCCATAAACCATTGTCGGTGGTTGTTATCGATGTATTGATTAAATTCAGGCTTACATTACTTTCTATTTTGGAAAGCCGTTTGTTGGAATACTTCCATAATCCTTCGTTAAAAGTGCCGATCCATAGGATATTGTTTTTGTCGTATGCCAATGATTCAATGCGTTTAAACGGTATTGATTCGGAGGCAAAATCATTTTCAACAAACAAGCCTTTTTCTAAATCGTATTCAAATAAGCCAAGGTTTTCACTTCCAATTAAAATATTTCCATTTGTATTTTCTGCAAACGACGAGATAACATTTCTTGGGGTAGGAGCTCCTTCGTTCAGTCTTTTAATATGCTCAAACCGGTAGTTGTAAGCATTGTAATAGGCCAGTCCGCCGGTCCAGGTTCCTACCCAGGTTCCTCCATTTTTATCAACACAAAAATCAAAGATAATGTTGAGTGGAAGTTTGTTGTGCGGGGTAGGGCGTATGGTCTGGTTTCCTTTTTTACTTATTACCTGAATTCCATCGAAAGTGGCAATCCACATGTCGCCGTTTGGTTGTTCAATAATTTTGCGTATACGATTATTGGGGAGGGCAAATTCTCCTGTAAGCTTTTTATTATATTTCTTTTTCAGGTCTGCATATTGGTCAATAACTTCTATTCCGGCATTGCGAAAACCAAGCCAGTATTCCGATTTTTTAGGGCAAATAGTTACAATATCTTTTGAAAATGAAGCATCAGTATCAAGCTCTGTTGAATACAACAAGTTAAACTCACTTAGCTTATTATCACTAATAAATAATTTACCGCGGGAAGCTCCCACTAAAATATTATCGGAATCATCTTTTACGAGACAATAAACGGTGGTGCCTGAATTTCTTGTATTTAATTCAATATGATGAAGAATATCTTCATTCCTGTTAAAACGATAAAGTTTATTATTGATTATTACAAGATATTCGTTGTCAGAGAACTGTAAGATTTGTGATACAATGTGTTTTGAACGCATCAAATCAATTTGTTTCAAATCTAATCGAATAAACGAATTTTCTGCTGCGTTAAAATAGCAAATTCCATTATCGGTGCAAACCCAAACGGTATTGTTCCAATCCTTGTAGAGGCTGGTAATAGTATTCGATGGAGGAGAGTCGTCTTTTGTTGGATCATAATTATATTTAACGATATCCAAGCTGTTGTAATAATATAGTCCGTTATTACAGCCAAACCATATAAATCCATTTTCATCTTCAACAATACTACTAACCTGGTCGAAAGCAAAACCAGCATCAGGCGAAATTTGCTCGAAAATATAATCCCTTTCATTGCCAAATAAATGGTTTTGAAAGGTTACAAGTAATACAAATAGAATAATGATTCTCACATTTATAATTTTTTGATAAAATTACTAATTATTGATTGTTCAATTTAAGAATTTTCGATTTTATAATTGAACAAATCATTCAAGCTGAAACATGAGTTCACTTTTGACCTAAATGTTCATTTTAAAGCCTATTGATTTAAATTTTTTCACATTAAAGCCAATTAAGTTTGTTTGGGTAAATTAAACAAGCCATACAGTTTGAAATCTCAACTAAATTATATCGGATTCATATTTTCTTTAACCATGCTGTTGCTTTTGGGATGTGGCAGGCAAGGAAAACGTAATTTGTCAATATTGCCTGTGTCCTTAACGTCGACAGAGAACCGACTTGTTGATTCTTATTTAAAGTATGTTGAAAAGGTAAGCACCCTTGAGTCTCTACAAGATGTATTTCAATTAACAACGAAATCAAATTCGGTTGTAGATTTTGCCCGAATTATTGAATCGAAACCAGATTTGCTCTTTTATCCTGCAACGTTATGGCAGATGTCTGAATTTGATGCAACCAAGGATTTTCAGCAATACGCTATAAATTTTACAGAAGGAATACAATCTGCTGATTCAGAGACTTGTTTGTTAAATGGAGAAGTTATTCATGGTGTATTTCTAACACCATATAAATTAAATAAGAATAAAGAATTTCTGGAACCTATTGTTAAGATGCTTTCGAGGTACATATCGAAGTGTGAACATAGCTTAGCGTTGAATAGAGGGAAAGTTTCTAATGTGAATATCGATTTACTTTTAGAAAATAAGGTGCTGTTTTTTGCCACAAAACAAACCGGAGATCCGGGGTTCAGAAATTTTGCTCTCGAGAACTCGTCTTATTTGTACAAGACTTATTTTCGGAACGACCTCAGGATGCTTTCTGTTTTAAAAAATGATTTCTTGGATGAACATTTTGAGAGCTTAACTAATGAGGATTTTTACATATTGGCCGTTGGTATGTATGGTTTTGTTTCGATGTACGAAGAAACCGGGATGATTGAATACCTGGAATTCAGCAAAAAAATAGCATTTCTTTTTGAAAAGATTTTTGATTCGGAAAATTATAGTTTAAACCAGGAAACAAAACAGAAGGTTGAAGAAAAGATTGATTTACTCTCACGAAGTATGGTTTGTCTGGGCTTGTTTAATTTATCAGTATATACGGAGAAATCATTCGAAGATATTTCATCAGAAATATACTTGAAAACACTTCGTGAATTAGAATTGAAAGCTAAAGAAAAAACGAATTTTAATAGTATAGATATGAATTACTCATTTAGATTATTTTACTATTTGTTTGAATACGAATTGCAAAAACAAAACTTGATATAAGTTATAGTATAGATTGGTTAGTTCGATTAGTTTTGATTTTATGGGGTTTGGTTTTTGCACCTCATAGTTCTTCTGATAATGAACAACCATAAGCCATTTTTGAACTCCGAAACAATTGCAATAAGAAATGGAATAAAGACGAAAAGAATTGAAACAATATTTCTAATAATTGCACAATAATGAAAAAAAAAGCTGTTCCCAATACCTAGATTTGAAGCCGGAAGTAGCTTACTCAATTTACATCCTGCTTAAAACAGGCTTTAACCTGTTTAAGCCTCTTTTTACGTACCAGAATAGCGAATAAATTTATAATGAACCAATATGCTATGAAAAAAGTATCAATGAAAATTACAATTTTACTTTTTGTTTTGCTCCTAAAAGCTCCGTTCTTCGGCGGGGCGGTATTATATGCCAAAGAGAAAACAACAAACACGAAAAAACCAAACATTATTTTTATTCTTACCGACGACCAGCGTTATAATGCCCTGGGATATGCCGGAAATAAATTGGCCACAACACCTGAAATGGATAAGTTGGCAGAGAGCGGCGTATATTTTAAAAATTCGGTTGTAACAACGCCCATTTGTTCGGCTAGTCGTTCCAGTATTTTTACCGGATTGCACGAACGTACGCATAAATACACATTTCAAACCGGCGACATACGTAGCGAATTTATGGAAGTAGCGTATCCTAAACTTTTAAAAGATGCAGGTTATTATACCGGATTTTTTGGAAAGTATGGTGTAAAATATCCGGGGAAAGAGAAACATTTTGATGTGTTTGAGGATTACGACCGTAATAGTCGCTATAACGATTACAGGGGGTATTATTACAAAACATTGGGGAAAGACACGGTTCACCTAACTCGGTACACCGGGCAACAAGCTTTAGACTTTTTAGACAATGCCCCGTCGGACAAGCCATTCTCATTATCCTTGTGTTTTAGTGCACCACATGCGCACGATGGAGCACCTTTGCAATATTTTTGGCAAGACGAGCCCGGTAAACTTTACCAAAATATGAATATGCCCGAGCCCGAATTAGCTGATGATAAATATTTTTATGCCTTACCTCAAATTGTTCGCGATGGGTTTAACCGTTTGCGCTGGGCATGGAGGAATGATACCCCGGAAAAATACCAGCACAGCACAAAAGGATACTATCGTATGATTTATGGTGTTGACCTGGAGATTAAAAAAATTAGGGAAAAGCTTGAAGAGAAAGGCATTGCCGATAATACTATTATAATTTTGCTGGGAGACAATGGTTTTTTCCTGGGCGAACGCCAGATTTCAGGAAAATGGCTGATGTACGACAACTCTATTCGTACTCCACTTATTATTTTCGACCCACGTGTAAACAATCACATGGATATTGAGGATATGGCGCTGAATATTGACGTACCGGCAACAATTTTAGATTTTGCAGGAGTTAAAGTTCCTGATACTTATCAGGGTAAAAGTTTAGTGCCTATTGTTAGCGGAAAAACAAAGTCGATTGGAAGAGATACTGTTTTAATTGAACACCTTTGGGAATTTGAAGATATACCACCAAGCGAGGGAGTAAGAACCAATGAATGGAAATACCTGCGTTATGTAAACGATAAGTCTTTGGAGGAATTGTATAACCTGAAAGATGACCCAAAAGAAACGAACAACCTGGCCGGTAATCCAAAATACAAAGATGTGTTGCTTGAGCTTCGAAGAAAAAACAATGAGCTTGGCAAACGATACGCCGACCCATATTCCGGGATTCCTTCGGGATTAACAGTGGAACACATTCGTAAACCGGCTAACGCCAAAATAATGGATAATAAACCTGAATTTAGCTGGATTGTACCCTCAGTTGCCGAATTACAAAAAGGTTATCAGGTTTTGCTGGCTTCTTCGCTGGCAAACATTAATAACAATATTGGCGATGTTTGGGATAGTGGAAATGTACGTAGCAACCAGTCGGTTAATGTAGAAATACAAGGCGAACCTTTAAACGCGAATACTACCTATTTCTGGAAAGTTCGCATTTTTGATAAAGACAATCGCATTTCTGAATATTCCGAACCGCAGCAATTTACAACAGGAGAATTCAGTGGAAACGGGACCTCTTCAAATATCTTTCAAATTGAAAAGATAAAACCTGTTGATTCGAAAAAGTTAGCCGACGGAAGCTATTTTATTGACTTTGGAAAGCATGCTTTTGGAACCGTAGAATTAAATTATAAACCCCAAAAAACAGAAACTCTAATTATCCGTTTGGGTGAAAAATTGTTAGACGGAAAAATTGACCGAAATCCTGGCGGGACTATTCGATACCAGGAAGTGCAATTGCAGGTAACACCAGAAAAAAGTGCTTACCTGGTTGAGTTGGTGCCCGACAAACGCAACACCAACGAACTGGCCGTAACAATGCCCTCTTCGTTCCCTGTAATTTTACCGTTCCGTTATGCCGAAATAGATGGAGCAGGTGAGAATTTCGAAGCCAATATGGCTACTCAGCTGGCTTATTTTAATTATTTCGATTATAACACAAGTGCATTTAATAGTTCCGATACCATTTTAAACCAGGTGTGGGACATGTGTAAGTACTCGGTAAAAGCAACTTCTTTTGCGGGGTATTATGTGGATGGCGACCGCGAACGGATTCCTTACGAAGCAGATGCCTATTTAAATCAGTTAAGTCATTATGGTGTTGATAGTGAATATGCTATTGGACGAAAAACCATCGAATTCTTTTTTGAAAGTAAACCTACCTGGCCTACCGAGTGGCAGCTTCATGTGGCTATGATGATGTACCAGGATTACTTGTACACCGGAAATACTGAGTTAATAGAAAAGTATTATGAGCGTTTGAAAATAAAAACGCTTATGGATTTGGAAGTTGAAAATGGCTTTATCAGTACAGAGTCGCCAAAACATAATGTGGACTTGATTAAAAAACTTGGTTTTAGAGACACAACCCGTCGTTTGAAAGATATTGTTGACTGGCCGCCAAAAGCAAAAGACTTTGGAGGGAAAGGTCCTATTCCCGGCGAGCGCGATGGTTATGTGTTTAAACGTATAAATACTGTGGTAAATGGATTTTACTACCACAACATGAAAATTATGGCCGAGTTTGCCAATATTGTAAATAAACCCAGCGAAGCACTCGATTTTGAATTCAAAGCTGCACGTGTTAAAAAGTCGATTAACGAGCAATTGTTCGACGAGGAAAAAGGTTATTATACTGATGGAGTGGGCACTGACCATGCCTCCTTACATGCGAATATGATATTACTCGCTTTTGATGTAGTGCCCGAATCGCGCAAGCAGACTGTGGTTAACTTCGTGAAATCGAGAGGAATGGCATGCAGCGTTTACGGTGCCCAATATTTAATGGAAGCACTGTACAAAGCCGGAGAAGCCGATTATGCTCTTGATTTAATGACAGCCACACACGACCGCAGCTGGTATAATATGATAAAAATTGGAGCAAGCATTACGCTCGAAGCCTGGGATATGAAATACAAATCGAATGCCGATTGGAATCATGCCTGGGGCGCTGCTCCTGCAAATATTATTCCTCGCGGCATGTGGGGAATTCAACCTCTTAAACCTGGTTTTGATGTGGTGGAGATTAAACCACAAATGGGCAGCTTGAAAAACTGCTCCATAACCGTGCCCACTATAAAAGGACAAATTAAGGCTGAATTCAAAAAAGCAAATGCCCGAATGAGCCGGTATTCCATTGAATTGCCTGCAAATATGGTTGGCGAGTTTAGTGTGAAGCTATCATCCGAAGATGTCGTTACACTCAATGGTGAAACCGTAAGTTCAGTGTTCGGTTCTATTCGCTTAAGTCCCGGAATAAACAATATTACTATTCAAGTGAATACATTTTAAAACAACTGTATTAAGAATTATAAGATGAAACGAGCATGTAAATCTCATTTTCAAACAGGAGGATGAACATTGTGCGAGTTACATGAGTCACAATTAAAATAAACAATTAAGACGAATGAAGTTATTAGTTAAGATAAACCTCTGTTTGTTAGTCGTTAGTGTATTTTTTGGCGCGTGCCAGGCAAACCCTAAAAGTAAGGACTGGAATGATAAACAGGCGATGGTAAAAGCCATGGAGTGGCAAGAGCAGCATCCGATTTTTGCACTGGCTCCAACCGATTGGACAAATGGTGTTTACTATAAAGGAGTGAGTCAGGCTTATCAGGCTACCAAAGACCAACGCTACCTGGCAGCTCTAAAAACAATGGGCTACGAAAACCAATGGAAACCTTTGCACCGGACACATCATGCCGATGATATTTCTATTTCTTATTCGTATTTATATGTAAGTACCACCCGTAGTAACCTGGTTGACCTTAAACCGACCAAAAACTGGTTAGATAAACATTTACTTCAGGCTAATGAATGGAATGGAATAAGCGGAGAAAGTAAAAAGCCAACTTTGTGGTGGTGGTGCGATGCCTTGTTTATGGCTCCTCCGGTAATTGTTTATTACGCCAAGCTTACCGGCGAAACCGAATACCTGGAGGCAATGCATAAATACTACAAAGAAACCTACGACCTTTTGTTCGACCAGGATGAAAAGTTGTTTGCACGCGATTTAAGGTACGTCTGGAAAGGCAATGCTAAAGACATAAAAGAAGCCAATGGCAAGAAAGTGTTTTGGTCGAGAGGAAACGGTTGGGTAATTGGTGGTTTGGCTTTAATGCTTGAACATCTGCCTGAGAATTATGAACACCGCACTTTTTACGAAGATTTGCTAAAAACTATGGCTGCCCGCTTAAAAGAAATTCAGCACGAAGATGGTTTGTGGCGCACCAGTTTATTGTCGCCCGAATCGTATAACCATGGCGAAGTTAGTGGTAGCGGTTTATACACCTTTGCCATTGCCTGGGGAATAAACAATGGCTTGCTCGATAAAGCCGAATACGAACCTGTAGTTATAAAAGCATGGAAAGCCTTGCGCACTTGCCAGAATGATGAGGGCATGGTTGGCTGGGTGCAAAACATTGGCGACTCGCCAAAACCTGCGGATGCTGATAGTTGGCAGAACTATGGAACAGGAGCCTTTTTGCTGGCCGGCAGCGAAATGCTTATGCTGCAGGATGAATAATAAGATACTGAGAAATGAGTCCTGATGTTTAGGGCTCATTTTTTTTCTAAACCAACAATTCTAAACCGATGAACAAACTATCTATTCTTCTTATTTTTTTAGCAGTACAAAGTTTGGTTTTTGCAACCAATCCAATCATTCCAAACAAAGGTGCTAACGACCCACACATTCGAATAATCGACGGCAAAGCCTATTTGTCGGCTTCACACGATAAGGCTTCCGGGAGTGAAGGTTTTACCATGGAAGATTGGTGGCTGTGGTCGTCGGATGATCTGGTAAACTGGGAACAGGAATATACGCTAAAACCAGAAGAAACATACATTGGCAAATCGTTTGACCAATGCTGGGCAACTGATATCGTAAAACGAAATGGGAAATTTTATTGGTATTTCTCCGAAGGTAACCAGCAGTCGGGCGTAATGGTTGGCGATTCTCCATCCGGCCCCTGGAAAGACCCGCTTGGCAAACCTTTATTGTGTTCGGAATTAACTCCTACTGACGAGTACGATATGGGGATTGTTCAAGACGAGCAAGGTGAATATTACATTGTTTTTGGCGTTTGGGATTATTACATCGCCAAACTAAACGAAGACATGATTTCGCTGGCTGAAAAACCTCGGAAGATTGAAATTGTAAATCCGCGTGGTCCTTATAACCTTGATGGGAAAAACAACGATAACCCTACTGATGATAAGCCGTTTATTCATTTTTACAATGGTAGTTTTTATTTGTCGTGGGGCTGTTTTTATGCCATGGCCGATAATGTTTATGGTCCCTACGATTATAAAGGCTCAATAATCGAGCAAGAGAGTTTTGCCCCGGGTTACGATGCGCCAACCTGGCCAACTGGTTTTAAACAAGGGCGGCACGGTTCTTTTTTTGAATGGCACAATCAAACGTATTTCGCCTACTGCGACATTAGCCAAACCGGCAACCGCTATTTCCGCGATACTTTTATTAGTTACGTACACTACAAACTCAATGGCGAAATGGCATTGATTCGGGTGGATGGAATTGGCGTCGGAGAGTACGATTCTAATCAGGTCATTCAGGCAGAAGATTATTTTAAAGCCTCGGGAATTGAAAAGAAACAAAACGGGGAGGGCGGATTTTGTGTTTCTGCAATTCGTGATGGAGATTACATGATTTTTAATAATGTGAAAGGGTTGGGAAATAAAAATGCCATGAAGCTGGATATTTGTATGGCTAAAAAATGTACAATTGAATTACGCTTAGATAATCCGGATGGAAAACTTATTTCGGAAGTGAAAATCGATACAATTAAAGAAGAGGGAATAGTTATCGAATCTCCTTTGTCGACAGTAAATGATGTAGAAAATCTCTGTATCGTATTTAAAGGGAAAGGAGCGGATTTATGTGAGCTAAACGCCTTCCATTTTCACGATTAGAAGAAACGGATTGGAAAGGAAGTGTCATCTGCTTCTTTAAATTATACAAATAGTACAGGTGAAAAAATGAATATTTATGTGATTTGCCGAATGTTATTTCCCGGAAAATCGGGATTTAAAATTTAGAAATCAAAGAAAAATAAACACATGAAATACTTTAAAATTCCTCGTTTTTTTGTTCCTGTTGTTATCTGCTTCGCTTTTTTAATACATTTTTCGGCATGTATTTCAGGTAACCCCAAAACAAAAAGCAATTTCATTTATCTGAACCAGGAGCGTTTGGAAAAGGTAAAAGATTTAATTGAAAAGAAGGACCCGTATTTTACTGAAGCTTACGACCAACTTATTGCCGATGCCGACGAAGAACTGGATAAAAAAATAAGTTCGGTTGTTGACAAACCCCAATTTCCGCCCAGTGGCGATAAACACGATTATATGAGTCTGGCAATTTACCGATGGCCCAATCCGGATACGGAAGATGGTTTTCCATGGATTGTTAAAGACGGTGAGATAAATCCAATGACAAGGAGAGCTGATTCCGATCCGGTGCGATTAAAGGCTATGTTTGGGGCATTAAATAAGTTGTCGATGGCCTACTATTTTTCGGGCGAAAATAAATATGCCGACAAAGCCAAATCAATTTTACAAATCTGGTTTATCTACGATTCCACCAGGGTTAATCCAAATATAAAATACGGACAGGGAATACCGGGGGAAGTGGATGGAAGACGTGCCGGATTTATTGAATGGAAAAGTATCTCTAACGTAATTAATGCAATACAAATTTTGTCTGCGAACAATTTTTTTTCGGCTGATGAAATGCAAATTCTGAATGTTTGGATTGCCGAATACTACAATTGGATAAAAACCAATCCAATGGGTATTGAGAATGACAATGGTTTACAAAATCATTCAACCTGTTACGATTTTCAAATGGTGGGACTTGCCCGTTATTTGGGTTTAAACGACGAAGCAAAAAGTAGATTAGAAGCTGCAAAAATTAAACGAATTGCCACACAAATTGAACCCGATGGCCGACAGCCTCGCGAAATTGGACGAACCAAATCCATTCATTATAGCACAATGAATCTGCGGGTAATGACTTCAGTTGCCGAATTAGGAATGCCGCTTGGCGTAGATTTATGGAATTATTCTTCTGCCGATGGAAGAAGTATAAGAAAAGCATATGCATTTTTGAGACCATTTGCCGAAGGGAAAGCAAAATGGACTTATAAACAAATTACAGATGGTGGTGTAGAAAAAGCTATTGAAGAAGAAATGAAACCTCTCTTTAGCATCGGTAGTACAATTTTTGGCGAGAAATTAATTGATAAAGAAGCACAGGTCTATCAGAACTTAAGCTACATGGATAGACTACAATACCCACCATTGTTTAAAATACAATAACTGAAATTACCATTTTGTCAATGAAAATAATAAAAACAGGAGCTTATCTACTTTTTTTTACAATTGCTTTTTTTTCCTGCAAAACAACAGCACAAGAAACTGAACTACATACCGGGAGTTGGGGTGACCTGGGCGATGGAACTTCTAAAAACCCGATTCTGAATGCCGATTATCCCGATTCGGATGTGGAGCAAGTGGGCGATACCTATTATATGATTTCGTCGAAACAGCACATGTCGCCAGGAATGGTGATTCTCGAATCGAAAGACATGGTAAACTGGACAACCATTGATCATGTTTGGGACAGCCTTTCGTTGGCGCCCGAGTACAATTGGGATCAAATGAGCGGTTAGAACCGTCAAATTTGAATCTTCAAATTAAAGTAAAATTAAAATTTATTCGAATGAAACTGACCAGCTTATTTATTGTACTATTACTTTTGTTTTCAGGCGAATTAAAAGCGCAGGAACGTCCTTTCATCTGGGTAACTAAAGCCGACCGCCAACAAATTCTTGATAAAATTGAAAATGCGTCCTGGGCAAAATCAGCCTACAACAAAATCATTGCTGAACTTGAAAACGAAGTGAACGCACATCAGCAGAATCCTGATAAATATTTGAGTGAAATTCCTTTCGATTGGGAAAAGGCAAAGCCGGGAGAAACACCTCCGTTTTTTTATACCATACATACTTTAAATGGCGAGCGCCGGAATCTGGACAATGCTACAGAAGAAGAGTATGCTAACGGGAAAAAATACATGGCTTATCTTGAAACTGCAATGAAATGCGGCGTGGCTTATTATTTAAGCGAAGACAAAAAATATGCACAATGTGCTACCGATATTTTAAATGCGGCAATTAAAGGAATTATTCAGTTGGAACCTTCCGATTGGGCGCCACGCGGAGGGTGGATTTTTCCGGATGATATTTTGGCCGAATCGCGTAATATTGGGCAGCATTTACCCATTATTTACGACTTTATTTCTCCTTTCTTGAAAAGTGGTGGTAAACCGTACGATATCGGTAAAAAATCAAAAATAGATTTTCCTCATGAACAAACACAAGAAGTGTTTCGCACTTACGCCGATATTGTGGTCAACCATGGAATGATTAATTCCAATCATCCGGTATTGGAGGCTTCGTGTTTGGTGTATTCAGCCTTGGGGGTGGAAGATATAAATGAACGAGAGAAATTTTTGAAATATTACCTTACTGAAAGTACCGAAAATCAGGACGCACTAAATAAGGTTGCAAGAGATTATAAAAAGGAAGGGGCGGTTTGGCCTGAGACTTCGCAATATTTGAATCACGTTGCGAGCCTCACTACCCGTTTAATGCTGGTGCTTGATAAATACGATTCTTCGCTTCAGCTCGGAAAAAAATATGTAAATATACCATTGGCATTATCGATTCTCGATTATTTGGTTTACCCGAATGGCGAAATTATTCGCTGGGGCGATGGACATCGGGATGGCTTACCCTTGTACTATAGTTACGACGAGGCCTATTTATTGGGAAAAATTGGTGGCATTACAAAACTCACTACAACATTTGGCCCTCTTATTAACAATGCTATCGAAAAAGGAGATTACCAGCGCGAAGGCTTGATTGCTTTGCTTTGGTACGATGAAAACATGGAGCGCAAAACCTTAAACGTGGAGTTACCTCGTACAGATAATGTGCCACATGCCGGTATTTTTTTGCAACGAAATTTTACTGAGTCAAATAATGTAGAAAACGGTTTGATGTGTTTTGTGGGAGGAGCACACATGGTACACGGACATGCCGAAGGAATGAATATTGAACTCTACGGTAAAGGACAGGTTCTGGGCGTTGATAATGGTAGAGGAAGGTATCAGCAAGATGTTCATGAAAATTATTCGCGCATTTTTGCTGCGCACAATACGGTTATTGTAAACGGAAGTTCGCGAGGCGATTCGGGTTGGGTAAACCAGGGAATTAATACGGTACAACTAATTTCGATGGAACCAATGCCCAAAAAGGAAGCTATTTCGCCAAATTATTCTTTTTCACAAACCAGTTTTGTCGATGATAAAGGCGACAAAGCAGAAGCCGTTCAGGAACGTACACTGGCACTTATTCGTACCTCTGAAACTACTGGTTTTTATGTGGATGTATTTCGTTCGAAATCAAATCTACCCAACGAATATCACGATTATGTTTACCATAATATTGGCGATAAGCTGGAGTTTTTAAATTCCGATTTAAAATTATCTCCAACTCCCAAAAGGTATCAGGCGAATGCAAATTTACCCTGGAAACAAAACAATACTTATCGGTATCCGGGTTGGCATTTTTTCGAAGAGGTGCAAACATCGGAAGAATACGATAAAGATGTACGTCTTCTGTTTTCTACTGAAAAACTGGAAGGAAAACCGATTTATATGAACGTTTTTATTCCTGGAAATGAAAAAAGGGAATATTCTAAAGTTATGGCACCCCATACTTTTGAAGCACCTGCGCCATATGACAAACTTCCTACACCAACTTTGGTTATTCGAAAAACTGGCGAAGCGTGGGAGAGTCCATTTGCTCTGGTGTATGAACCTTTTGATGAGAATGTGAAAAATAACTCGATACAATCAGTAGAAGAGCTAATGCAGGATGGCTTCTATAAAGGCTTGAAAGTGGTAAGTAAAACGGATACACAAACCCTGATTCAGTACATAATTACCCAATCAAAAAATCAGGATTATTCCGATAAAGAATTGGGTATTGAATTTAAAGGAACATTTGCAATTATTACTTTAAATGCAGAGAATGAACTTCAGAATATGTACATCGGCCAAGGAACTGAACTTCGGTTTGGAAATAAAATTTTAAAACCATTAAATCAGAAGACTGCAGCCTATATAGAATTATAGGAAGAGCTAGTTTAACCGATAAACGGAATAAAGAAATGAAACGAGCATGAGAAATGTTCACACATAGACGGTTTGTTAAAATCATGCAAGTTTCGTCTTGTACCATAGAAAACAAACAAATTTATTAGGATGAAAAAGGAATGTATGCTTTTTGATAAAATGGGAGTAAGAATAAATTTATTTCTTGTGGTAATTAGCTTTTTTGGTGTGAGTTGTCAATCGTCTTACCCCGAAAAATTAGATTATACTGTTACCGATTTTTCAGAATTGCAAAGTAAAAAAGACAACATAGAAAAAAAGGAGAAGGAGGCTCTTGCTTTTTACTCCGATTTAATGGAAAAAGCCAATGAGGCGCTAAAAAGCAAGCCGTTTACGGTGATTAATAAAAGCTCCATACCTCCCAGTGGCAACAAACACGATTACATGAGCATTGGCCCGTATTGGTGGCCAAATCCTGATACAGAAAATGGTTTGCCTTACATTAGAAAAGATGGCGAAATAAATCCGGAAACCCGGACCAATCTATCGGATTGTGTGGAAATGGCTAACTTCTTTAAAGCAGTGGATGCTCTGGGAAAGGCCTTCTATTTTTCGGAGAAAGAGGAATATGCTGAAAAAGTTGTGGCCATATTGGAAGCCTGGTATTTGGATGCCGAAACCCGAATGAATCCCAATCTCAATTATGGTCAGGCAGTGCCCGGAAGCAGCGATGGCCGGCCTTTTGGTATCATTGAAATGAACGGAATCCGTGACATTATTATTTGTCTTGAAATTTTGGAAAACGGAAATCAGCTGAATGAAGCGATTCAATCAGGAATGAACAAGTGGTTGAGGGATTATTCGTATTGGTTACAGAATAGTGAGCTGGGAAAAATGGAGGGAACACGTTCAAATAACCACGGAACCTGGTACGATGTGCAATTGTGTAACATTTTATTTTACCTGGGCGAAGAGGAACAAATCAAAACTGTTCTTGAAAAGGCGAAAGAACGTATTGCCAGTCAGATTGAGTCCGATGGCAGCCAACCGCATGAACTGGCCCGGACAAAATCTTTTTCGTATTCCACCATGAATCTTTCAGCCTTTACCGCGCTTGCAAAATTTGGACAGAAAGTAGATGTTGATTTATGGAATTTTGAAACTACCGATGGACGAAGCATTCGAAAAGCCTATGAATATTTAATTCCTTATGCTTTAAATCAAAAGAAATGGGAATATCAACAAATTACCATGCTGGATGCCTCAAAAGCCAAGTTCGTAAAAATGGCGAAAGAAGCAGTCAAAACATTCGGTGATAAGGATATTGAAGTAAAGTTGGATGATAGCGAAGTCTTTGAAAATAAATAATTACCTATGAAACTGAAATTTCTTTTACCAATTTGTGTTGTTGTAGCATTGGTTACAAGTTGTATTTCAACGCTTGAGAAGGATTTTCAAAATCTACCGCCTGAATTTGGTCCCATGCCCTTTTGGCACATTAACGGCGAGCTAACTACCGAGGGTATTCGTAAGCAAATAAAAGATGCAAAAGATGCTGGTTTTACCGGTATTACCCTATTGCCTTTGGCCGAAAAAAGTCCGAGCAAACCCGGTACTACACCAAAGTTTTTATCCGATAAATACTTCAACCGTTTTCAGGATATGTTGGATGCTGTAGAAGAGTTGGATATGAAAGTTATTTTATACGACGACAATGATTTCCCTACAGGAATGGCAGGAGGAAAACTGGGCGAACTTTTTCCGCAGCATACCATGAAAAGGCTGGATATTGTTGAAACCGAAATAACTGGCCCTGCCGTTTTTACTGATACAATAAAGGCGGTAAAATTAATGTCGGCTGTGGCAATGAATGTTGCCTCGTTGGAGCGTATTGAAATAAGTGATTTCGTAGAAAATGGAATTCTAAGGTGGAATGTTCCCGAAGGAAACTGGAAAATTATGCTCTTCCCAATGGTGAAAGACAGTTGGCACAAAGCGTATCCGGTTGTCGATTATCTGGATACTACAGCAGTACGTGAATTCATTAAGCTGACTTACGATAAATATGCTGAAAAGTACAGTTCTTATTTTGGCAATACCATAAAAATTACCTTTTTCGATGATGTTGGTTTTTGGCGCCATCCGCGAATGTGGACAGCCAAATTCAACGAGAAATTCGAGCAATTACATGGGTACGATCCCAAAGCTTATTACCCGGCTTTGTGGCATAATATTGGCCCCGAAAGCGAAGCTGTACGTAATGCCTTTTACCATACCCGAGCCGAATTGTTAGCCGAAGGATTTCCGAAGTTGGCAGCCAAATGGAACGAAAAACACGGGCTTAAAAGTACAGGGCATCCTCCGGGCAATTACGACCCAACGCCCATTGATATGAATGCCGATATTTTTAAGTTTTACCGTTACACGCAAATTCCGCTAACCGATTGTATCATTCGATATCAATTTGGGCAAAACGGGCATAAACTCATTAGTTCTGCAGCCGATTATTACGACCGACCTGTTGTTTCAACTGAGATTTATGGCGCTTTTAACGACCGCGATTACAAGTTCGATTCGCTGATGTTGTACCGCCCGATGTTCGAAATGTTTACCAGAGGAGTAAACTTTGTGGTTCCGCACGGAATGTGGTATAATCCCGAAAATGTATATATTCCGCCTTTAGTTTCGCCATATAACGAAGAGTTAAAATCAGCACTGCCGTCTTATTCTAAATTTGTTGCTCGTGCGTGTATGCTGTTGCAAGGTGGTCGAAGAGTTTCTGAAATAGGTGTGATGTATCCGTTTGAAGAGTTGGCAGGGCATTTTGTTTTTGATAACACCTATGGAACTCGCCAAGGGTTTTATGTGTCGCCCGAGACTGACTATCAGGATATCAGTGGAATTCTTTCAAACGACATTAGACGTGATTTTACCTTTGTTCATCCCGAATTTCTATTAGACGAAAAATATCGGATTGAAAATGGAAAGTTAATTTTGAACAATGCCGAAAATTATCAACAATATAACGTGATGTTTTTAACGGGGTGTAAAACCATTTCGTATAAAACATTAGAAAAACTTAAATCGTTTTATAAAAGTGGGGGAACCATTGTTTCAACCACGCAGCTTCCATTCAAATCGTCGGAAATGGGAGAGGATCAACGTGTAATTGATTTGGTTAAGGATATTTTTGGACTGAATCCATTAAAACTTGATACAACAAGGATACAAATGCATACCAGTGAAAATGCTGGTATCGCGATGTTTATACCAAAACCTGATAAAGATAATATTCACGAAGTAATAGATGTTTCCAATATTGCCGATGTAAGCTTTTTTCCCAACCCGGTTCTAAAAACCGATTTTGGGAAGTTCAATTATGTTCACAAAGTAAAAGAAGAACAACACATTTACTTTTTTACCAATTCGAGCGACGAAGAAATAGAAACAGAGGTATTGCTGCGAGGAAAAATGAAAGTGGAAAAATGGAATCCGCATAACGGAGAAATAGTTCAGCTAATTACAAACTCCACAACAAACGGGAATCAGGATTTTACAAAGTGTAAGTTAAAGCTTGGCGCAGTTAGTTCTGTATTTTGGATAGGAAAAGAACAGGTCGATATTTAAATATAGCCTCTGAATAACAGAATTGCAGTGAGGGACTACTTCTATAATCAAAGAAGAAATTGAAAATGCTAATCCTAATCCCCGTAGTAAGCAACAGCAAGACGGCTTTCGTTTAAACGGGACTCAATGCTGCAACATGCCGACCATATAAAACACTAATTATTGAACGAAACCTAAAGGTAGCTAAAGCCTAAAACTCTCACTACCTTTAGGGATGGTTTCATTAAAATAAATTATTATGAAAAAAAAGCACCACAGTAATTGAGCGGGCCTGTTTTTCATTGCCTGAATTTAACGAACTTTATTCAAAGCTCAAACGCCACATTGAAATTACTGGCAGAAGCCAAAGTACT